>NZ_LMLX01000001.1:0-1053027 GCF_001422695.1 Agreia sp. Leaf244
TCACGACCAAGGGCAAATACATCACCTGCGTCACCTCCATGCCCCTCGCCGGCAACGCCGCACCCGGAACCGTACTCGGCTGCACCACCCAGACCTACACACCCGTGGCTATCGCCCCGGTGGGAGCATACGAGAAGGCGACCGCCACGAACGGCACCCTCGCCCTCACCGGCTGGGCCGCCGACGCCACGTCACTGGCAGCATCCAACCAGGTCAAGATCGACGTCTACTACCCCAACGGGCAGGGCTCCGTCGCCACCGTCACCGCTTCGGTGCCGCGCCCGGAGCTGAACGTCGCCGTGCCAGGTCTCGGAGTGAACCACGGCTACAGCTGGTCCATGCCGATCACGCAGAAGGGCAAGTACGTCACCTGCGTCACCTCCATGCCCCTGCCGGGTAACCCNAGGTCTCGGAGTGAACCACGGCTACAGCTGGTCCATGCCGATCACGCAGAAGGGCAAGTACGTCACCTGCGTCACCTCCATGCCCCTGCCGGGTAACCCCGCACCCGGAACCGTACTCGGCTGCACCACCCAGACCTACACCCCGGTCTCGATCGCCCCGATCGGGGCATACGAGAAGGCGACCGCCACGAACGGCACCCTCGCTCTCAGCGGCTGGGCCGCCGACGCCACGTCACTCTCGAGCTCCAACCAGGTCAAGATCGACGTCTATCTTCCCAACGGCACCAACACCACCATCAGCACCACCGCCTCGGTGCCACGCCCCGAGCTCAACGTCGCCGTACCCGGCCTCGGAGTGAACCATGGCTACAGCTGGTCCATGCCCATCACGACCAAGGGCAAATACATCACCTGCGTCACCTCCATGCCCCTCGCCGGCAACGCCGCACCCGGAACCGTACTCGGCTGCACCACCCAGACCTACACMCCGGTCTCGATCGCCCCGATCGGGGCATACGAGAAGGCGACCGCCACGAACGGCACCCTCGCCCTCANGTCGCCGTGCCCGGTCTCGGAGTGAACCATGGCTACAGCTGGTCCATGCCCATCACGACCAAGGGCAAATACATCACCTGCGTCACCTCCATGCCCCTCGCCGGCAACGCCGCACCCGGAACCGTACTCGGCTGCACCACCCAGACCTACTGAGCGGGGGCGTCACGCCCAGTCGTCCGGGTCCTGCCCATATCTGCTGAGCACGAGGCTGCGGGCCACGGCGGCGTCGGGGAAGACGTCGGGATTGTCGATGAGAATCCGCTTAACGAAGGGGAAGCCGGCTTCGAGCAGGCGTGACCCTCCGATCGTCGTCGGATTTCCCCCCTCGGGGACGATCTGCTCGTGAGCGAACCACGGACGGCTGACGAAGCCTTCCGTCGCGAGAAGGCGGCTGAGACCGATCTCGTATCGCAAGACGATCGCATCCTTGTCGTCGAGGTCGCGAACGGTGCGCCAGAACGTCTGCACGGCCCGATGTCTCAGAACGCCCGTCTTGAAGCCGAGGAGGAAACTCTGCAGGTGCGGCAGGTATTCGAGTGTGTCCGTCGCCCCCCAGACGTCGCAGGGCGAGGCCTCGAAGTCCGCGACAAGGGGGGCGAGGGAATCGAACGGACCCAGAAGGCTGTCGTTCGCAAAGATCACGAACGGCTTGTCCGCGAGCTCCGGCACAACCGCGAGCGCCGTGGCCCACGAGCCAAAGTCGTAGCCGATATTGGGCTTCGTGATCACGAAGGACGGGCGACCCGCAGCGTGCGGCCACACCAGCGGCTCCGTGGCCTCGGACGCCCTCACCAGCAGCACGCGATAACCGTTCGACTCGAACTCCGCGACCAGCGTCGACAGCGAGCGGGAGACCCTCTGGTCGCTGCCATAGCTCGCGATCACGGCCACCCGGTCACCGCCGATGAGAGCCGCACGCTCGCCGGATGTCGTCACCACAGGGAGGATGGAATCGAGCGCCCGCACGGGCCTCGATGGCGCACGGCGGTCTGCGACGAGCCTGCGTGCGAAGTGCTCGGCACGACGTATCGGAGCACCGAGTCTCCAGCGCAGGGTGCGGCGCCGTCGACGTGCGCTTTCGAGTTGATCTGACACGACACGCCTCCCGGATGCGGACCCCCAAGAGGATACCTCGATCGAAGCCGTGGTCTAGAGTCGGGGGCAGTCGCTTCTGACAAGAGAGAGTATGCATTGAACGCCAAAGTCGCCATTGTCACCAGGACCAAGAACCGCCCGGTCATGCTCACCCGGGCATTGGACAGCATCACCGGGCAGAAATTCACGGACTTCGTTCTGGTCGTCGTCAACGACTCCTCAGAACGCGAACCGGTCGACCAGCTGATCGAGTCGCGTGGACAGGCGCTCGAGGGGCGCGTGGTGGTCATCCACAACGATTCTCCAGCGGGCCGCTGGGGTGCCATGGACAACGCGATCGCCGCGGTGGAGTCGGACTACGTCATCCTTCACGACGACGACGACACCTGGCATCCGGAATTCCTCGAGCAGACGGTGCGACACCTCGACACCACGCCGGATGACGCGGCGGTCGGCACCCGGACCGAGCTCATCTTCGAAGAGGTGCGATCGCACAAGATCGTCGAACTCCGCCGCCAGCTTCTCGCAACAGACCTCAACACCGTCTCTCTCCTCGAGATGCTCAAGCAGAACTACGTCCCTCCCATCGCGCTGCTGCTGCGCCGATCGGTCTTCGCGGAGATCGGCTCCTTCGACAACACCCTGCCAGTGCTGGCCGACTGGGACTTCACACTCCGACTCGTCAGCCGATTCAGCGTCGGCTTCATCGATGGCAAGCCGCTCGCCTACTGGCACCACCGCGAAACCTCGATGGGCGACGAGGGCAACAGCGTCGTGGCCGACGCTCAGAACCACCAGCGCTACAACCTGAGGATCCGCGACAAGTTCCTGCGCGAAGGCCTGCAGAACGGCGACAATCTCGGTCCGATGCTTCTCGCGGCAGAACTCTTCAGAGAGCTCGACACTCGCGCCACGCTGGCGCGGGCGGAACAGTCCCGCGTCTTCGACGAGACCCGGCGGCTCAGCGCGGACCACCTCGAGGTCGTCCACGCGAGCATCGTCACCGAGCTCTCCACCCTGCACCACGAGATCGCCGGCCTTCGTGCAGACGTCGCACGCATGATCAGCCTTCAGGAGACGCCGCCTGCGAAGCCCCGCTTCTCCGATCGTGCTGTGGGACGGATTCGTCGAGTACTCGGACGTCGGTGAGAGCGTCGCCGCAGCACTGAAGCCGGCCAGAGGTGCCTCTCGGCACCGCCGGGTATCCTTACGGCGCATCACATTCTCAAGGAAAGCCACGGCCCAGCATGCGACGAATCATCTTTTACCTGTTCTTCGATCCCCAGGGCGTTGTCGACGACTACATCACCCACAAGCTGTCCCGTCTGAAGAAGCAGGGCGACTACGTGTTCGTCGTCTCGAACTCCGCGCTCGACACGAACAACCGGGCGAAGCTCGAGGAGCTCGCGGACACGGTCTGGGAACGAGAGAACGTGGGCTTCGACGTCTGGGCCTACAAGGAGGCGATCGAGACCTTCGGTTACGACAAGCTCGCCGACTTCGACGAGCTCATCCTGATGAACTACACCTTCTTCGGTCCGATCACGTCCTTCGATCCGCTCTTCGAAGAGATGGATGCGAAGACGGTGGATTTCTGGGGAATCACGGACCACGCCGAGGTCATCCCTCATCCGCGAACGGGCACGGGGCGGATGCCTCGGCACATCCAGTCGCACTGGATCGCCGTGCGTCCCTCGATGTTCCTCTCCGACGCGTTCCGCGACTACTGGAGCACCATGCCGGCGATCACGTCGTACGACGAGTCCATCGACCTGCACGAGGCACGCTTCACCCAGCATTTCACCGATCTCGGATTCAGCTCCGACGTGGCCTTCCCCGAACACAACTACGCTTCGCAGCATCCGATCTTCGATGACGCCGTGCAGATCCTCCGCGACGGCTGCCCCATCATCAAGCGTCGAATCTTCTTCCACGACCCGCTGTACCTCGATCGCAACGGCATCATCGGCAAGGACGTTCTCGACGTGATCGAGGAACGCGGCTACCCCACCGACCTGATCTTCTCCAATGTCGTCCGGTCGTCGAAGCCACGTGTGCTGAAGACCAACTTCTCGCTGCTCGAGGTTCTGCCCGAGAACGATCTGGGCTACGACCCGACGCGTCCGCTCAGGGTGGCCGCCGTGGCTCACATCTTCTACGAGGAGATGGTCGACGAGATGGTCGATCGATTCGACACCCTCCCCGACGGCTTCGACCTCTTCATCACCACGTCATCCGAGGAGAAGAAGCGCTCGATCGAGGAGGCCCTCGGCAGGCGGGGAGTCAGCGGTGATGTCCGGGTCGCCGAGAGCAACGCGGGTCGCGACATCTCCGCATTCTTCATCGGTTGCCGCGACGTCATCGAGAGCGACGACTACGACCTCATCGTCAAACTGCACTCGAAGAAGAGCCTGCAGAACACTCCGGGCGTCGCGAACCTGTTCAAGCGGCATCTCTACGAAAATCTCCTGTCGTCACCCGGCTACACGAAGAATGTCCTGAGGCTGTTCCAGCAGCACCCGACGCTGGGAATGGTCTTTCCGCCGATTATCCACATGGGAGTCCCCACGCTCGGACACGCGTGGTTCGGAAACAAGTGGCCCGCACAGCAGGAGGCGGAGAGGCTCGGATTCACGATCCCCTTCGACGACTCGACCCCGCTGTCGCCATACGGGAGCATGTTCATCGCCCGCCCGAAGACGTTGCGCGCCATTGCCGCCGCCGGTTACACGTACGACGACTTTCCGAACGAGGGCGGGTACTCCGATGGCTCTCTCGCGCACGTGCTCGAGCGTCTGATCAGCTACGGGGCGCTCAACGAGGGATATCACATCCGAGAAGTGCTCACCACACGCTTCGCGAGCATCTACTACTCGTTCCTCGAGTACAAGCTGCAGGCGATCGCGGAGCACTTCGATTCCGGATATCCCGCAGAACAGATCCACGAACTCGTGACGCCCAGGGCCGAGCCCACGACCCTCGAGTTCCTCAAGGGCCGCTTCACGAAGCGCTTCCCGAAGGCCAAGGTCGCTCTGCGCCCCGTCTACACCATCGCTCGGATGTCAGCTCGACGTGCGCGTTCCGTCGTCCGTCGAACCCGCGCCTGAGTCGACCCCGCCGATCGTCCTGTAGATTTGACCACCATGCGCCGCGTTGTCTTCTACCTCTTCTTCGATCACGACGGGCAGGTCGACGACTACGTGCTCCACGCGCTCGAGAACCTCCGATCTCACAGCGAGCACATCTTCGTGGTCTCGAACTCCGAGTTGGACGCACACAATCGTGCGCGCCTGGAGACCGTCGCAGACACCGTCTGGGTTCGAGAGAACGTCGGATTCGACGTCTGGGGCTACAAAGAGGCGATGACGGAGTTCACCCAGGAGCGCCTGGTCGAGTACGACGAGATCATCTTGATGAACTACACCTTCTTCGGACCGGTGAAGTCGTTCGATCCTCTCTTCGAATCAATGGATGCGCAGCACGACCTGGATTTCTGGGGCGTGACGAATCACGGTGAGGTGGTTCCCCATCCCTTCAATGCCGATCTCGAGCGTATGCCGATGCATATCCAGTCGCACTGGATCGCCATACGGAAGTCGCTCTTCGCATCCGACGACTTCGTGACGTACTGGGCGACGATGCCCATGATCACCTCCTATAACGAGTCGATCGACTACCACGAGTCTCGTTTCACGAAGCATTTCTCCGATCTCGGCTACACGTTCGACGTTGCGTATCCCGAGTCGGACTACCCCTCGATCCACCCCGTCTTCGACAACGCGACAATGATCCTCCGCGCGGGGTGTCCGATCGTCAAGCGGCGCACGTTCTTCCACGACCCGCTCTACCTCGACAGAAATGCGATTCTCGGGCGAGAGATAGACGAGATCCTGATTGCGAACGGGTATCCGACAGAGCTCGTCTACTCGAATCTCGCCCGCACGACGCAGGCACGTGTGCTCGCGACCAACCTCTCACTCGTCGAGATCCTGCCTGAAGAAGATCTCGGCTATGACGAGTCGAACCCGCTCAGAATCGCAGCGGTCGTGCATCTCTACTACGAGGACATGACCGACGAGATCCTCGATCGGCTCCAGATGCTGCCGGGATCATTCGACCTCTACATCACGACGACCGACTTCTCCAAGAAGAGCATCATCGAGGCGACCCTCGCGCGACGCTCGGTCGTCGGTGAGGTGCGGGTTGTCGAGAGCAACCGCGGCCGCGCGGAGTCCGCGTTCTTCATCGGCTGTCGAGACGTCATCCAGAGCGATGCCTACGACCTGATCGTCAAGCTCCACTCCAAGCGGAGCCCGCAAGACGATTTCGCCAAGGCCGAGCTGTTCAAGAGGCACCTCTTGGAGAATCTGCTCGGATCGCCCGGATACACGGCGAATGTCCTCCGACTGTTCCAGCAGCATCCGACGCTCGGCATGGTCTTCCCTCCGATCATCCACATGGCGTACCCCACCCTTGGGCATGCCTGGTTCACGAACAGGGAGGCTGCGGCAGTCGAAGCGAAGAGACTCGGAATCACCGTGCCTTTCGACGAATCAACGCCTGTAGCCCCCTACGGCACGATGCTCATCGCCCGCCCGCAGGCGCTTCGCCGCATTGCAGACGGCGGTTACACCTACGACGATTTTCCCGATGACTCGAACTGGGGTGACAGCAATCTCCCCCACGTGCTCGAACGATTGATGGGGTACGCGGCACAACAGGACGGATTCCACATCCGTCAGACTCTCAACATCAAGTTCGCCTCGATCTACTACGCCTTCCTCGAGTACAAGCTTCAATCCGTCGCGGCGCTCATGCCGGCATACCCGGAAGAGCAGGTGGCGTTCCTCCGTGAGGTGCACAGACAACGAGCAGCCGGCGTGTTCCCTCATGCATTGACCGTGCATGACATCGCCGAAGTTCCGACCCTCGCGATCCTGAAGTATCGTGTGATGCGTCGTAGTCCCAGGCTCGGCATCGTTCTCCGTCCCGGCTACCAACTCGCGCGTGGAGCACTCCGACGGCTCAGGCGAGCAGTCGTTTCGCGCAGACACTAGATTCGAGCAACAACCCGCCATGCCACTGACCCTCCAAGAGGCGTTCAACCCTCGAGCCAACAGCATCGGGTTCCTGCGTTGGCTCATGGCGTTCCTCGTGATCTTCTCTCACGCCGGTCCTCTCGGCGGTTTCTACGACAGCCGCGACCTCGGGGCTGCAATCAGCACGGAACAATCCATCGGCGGCGTCGCCGTTTCGGGCTTCTTCTTCTTCTCCGGGTTCCTCATCACGAAGAGCCGAATGGGTCGGTCGACGATCTTCCGTTATTTCTGGCGTCGAGCCCTGCGCATCATGCCTGCGTTCTGGCTGGCGATGCTCGTGACGAGCCTCATTCTTGCGCCCATCGCGTGGATCAAGACCACCGGCAGTATCGCCGGGTTCTGGAACCCGCCAAGCGAGTCGCCGCTCACCTATTTCGTGAACAACATGTGGCTCTTCATGGGACAGCACAACATCGCGGGAATGGGTGCTTCCACTCCGCTGGGAGCGATCGGCGGCTTCGATTGGAACGGATCGGCGTGGACGCTCTACTACGAGTTCCGTGCCTACATCCTCGTGGGACTGATGGGCCTGTTCGGGCTGCTCGCACACAGGTTCCTCGCGTCCGGCATCGCCGTCCTGATCATCGTGCTGAACAGCCTGCAGTGGTCCGGAGTTCCCGTCGGCGCGCAGAATGCCTTCCTTGCCAATCCTTACAACATGATGCTCCTCGCTCCCTTCGCGTTCGGCATGCTGTTCGCTCTCTGGGGCGACAAGATCCGGATCGACGACCGGATCGCGGTGTTCGCGCTCGCCGTGTCGATCTTCACGTATTCGGAGGGCGGCTGGAACGTCCTCGGACAGTACTGCTTCCTCTACGTGCTCATGTGGGTCGCGATCCGAGCCACGAAGCTCAACAATTGGGAACGCTTCGGAGACTTGTCATACGGCATCTACATCTTTGCCTGGCCGGTGATGCAGTTCGGTGCGTACTTCCATCTTCAGGATCGCGGATGGTTCGTCTACCACCTGACCGTCGTCGTCGCGGTTCATATCCTGGCGTTCTTCAGTTGGCACCTCATCGAGAAGCCCGCCATGTCGCTCAAGAACTGGACGCCGAAGCCTCTCGAGGCCGCAATCGAGCGCGGCCGGCCCTTCGTCGATTCGCTCAAGCGTCGCGTCGTGAGCAGGCGGTTCTCCTCCTCGAACTTCGCCGCGAAGCTACGCCGTGAATCCGCTGTTCAGAGTGGGGCGGGCACAGAATGAGCGACAAAGGTGTTCGACCGCTCCCGGTGGAGGGGGCCCGAGGGCGCAGCGGTCTGCTGGTCTGGTACCGCTACATTCCGCTCGTGCTGCTTCTGATCGCTGTCGTGGTGATGGCCGGCGTGGGCATCACCACGAAGGCGCAGTCGACACCAGCTGCGCCCGCCGCGGTGGCCGAGCAGGTCGCACCACCAGGCCTTCCCGAGGTCTGCTCGCCCGGTGTCGATCAGGGGCTCGTCGCGGAGCCCTGGCTCGACCCGGCACTGCTCGACTCATCGGAAGCGCAATTCCAGGCGGCGACGCAGAACGCAGACCCGGTCTACGTGACGGGCAGAGACGGCTGGGCGTTCTGGAACGACGGCCAGGTCAACGACCTGTCCCAGTCGCTGGGACGCGTCAGCCTCGATCCCGCCGGAGTAGACGCGTGGGCCACCTACTTCTCGACGCTGCAGACCATCGCCGCCGAGAGCGGCAGCTCCTTCTACGTGGTCATCGCCCCCGCGAAGTGGGATGTCTATCCGCAGCAACTGGCCGACTGGGCCCAGCCCCTCCGAGGCACCGTCTCGTTCGACAAGCTTCTCGCGGCCCACCCCGAACTTCCCCTCATCGACACACGGACGGCCCTCCGGGAGGCGTCCGAGTCGACGAATACCTACACGCCGCTCAACAGTCATTGGAACGGATACGGTGCGTACGTCGCCTGGGATCAGATCACCCAGTGCCTCACGACGAACGAGACCGCCCTCGCCGGCATCTCGGCACCCGAGATCTCGGGCATCTCGGGCGGCCCCGACCACAATGAGTACGCAGCCCAAGGGCTGGTTGCTGCCGGTTCCGATGACTGGAAGACGCCGGATTACGAGCACCTGCCGACGACCGTGACCTCACTCGAGAGCGGCACCGCGATCGCAGACATCCCCGACAACATCGTCGACCTCACCCTGCTCCCCGTCAGAACCCACACCGATGGAGCCCAGAGCGACAAGGGGCTTCTGGTCATCAGCGATTCGACGTCGACGTCGTTGTCACCGTTGATGTCGCAGAGCTTCGCCGACACGGTGATGTACCAGCACAACGTCGGAGTCCCCGCGCGCGATGTCGACTTCCGCCGGATAGTCAGTCAGCACCCGTCCGATGTGACCCTCTTCGTGATGACGGAACGCTACCTCGGGTTTCCTCCGCCCATCATTCCCGGCGCTCCTGCGGTTTGAGACCTTCGAATCGGCACGTAGTACCCTTGTTCCGGCCCCACACCAAGAACCTGGCGTAGGCGGTCGCAATCACACGTCGTTCTAGGAGTTCTGATCTCATGACCACAACCGTTCTCGTCACGGGAGGTGCCGGCTTCATCGGCTGTGCGCTGTCGAAGCAATTGCCCGATCACTTCGACCGAGTGGTGGCATTCGACAATCTCCACCCGCAGATCCACCCGACGGCAACGCGCCCGGCCGACCTCGACGAGAGAGTCGAGTTCATCAAGGGCGACGTGACGGTCGCCGAGGACTGGGACCGGCTGCTGGCCGACGTCCGACCGAACGTCGTCATCCATCTCGCCGCCGAGACGGGAACCGGCCAGTCGCTGACCGAGGCCACGCGGCACGCGAAGGTCAACGTCGTCGGCACGACGGAGCTGCTCGACGCTCTGGTTCGCCACGAGGCCCTGCCCGAGAAGATCGTGCTGAGCTCCTCCCGCGCCGTCTACGGCGAGGGCGCCTGGGTCGACGCCGACGGAGTCGTGAGCTACCCCGGCCAGCGTTCCGACGCGATGCTGGAATCCGGTCAATGGGACTTCCCCGGACTCACGGTTCTCCCGTTCGAGTCATCGAAGGTCTCCCCCAACCCCACCAGCGTCTACGGCTCGACGAAGCTGGCGCAGGAGAACATCCTCCGGGCGTGGTGCCTGGCGCTCAACGTGACACCTGTTCTCTTCAGGCTGCAGAACGTCTACGGGCCGGGCCAGTCGCTCAGCAACCCGTACACCGGAATCGTGTCGTTCTTCGCGCAGAAGGCGAAGGCCCTCGAGGTGATTCCCGTCTACGAAGATGGCGAGATCATTCGTGACTTCGTCTACATCGACGACGTCGCGAACGCCCTCGTGCAGGGCGTGCTGCACTCGGGCGCGAACGAACATGCCTACGACATCGGGTCGGGTGAAGGCACGAGCATCCTTCGCATCGCGGGTCTGATCGCCGACTACTACGGCGCCCCCGCACCCCAGATCAACGGCAAGTACCGCAACGGCGACGTGCGAGCGGCAAGCTCCGAGATCGGTGCGTCAGAGGCCGCCCTGTCGTGGAAGCCCGAGGTCATGGTCGCCGACGGCGTCGTGCGGCTCTGCAAGTGGATCGACGCCGGAGCACCGGCCCTCGTATAAAACGGTCCGGGATGCTGCCAGCACGGCGGCATCCCGGCTGTCGCGGCTCAGCCGACGACGATCTCGGTCTCTGCGTGAACGGTGCCCACAGCAAGGCTGTAGTACGGCACATTGAACGACAACACCTGCACGAGGTCGTGCATGTGCACTCCTGATGTGTCCATCAAGGATGCGCTGATGAAGTACTTACCACTGCCGAAGTTCGAGTTCTTCAAGACGAACGTGACCGTCTGAGCTTCTCGGAGGGGACTGAGCTTTATTCCGGCTCGCTTTGTGGTCGACCCGTAGACGACCTGGCCGGAGACGCTGTCGATCTGGAGTGCCGCCATCCAGTTGGGCATGCCCGTGTCGTGCTCGAAGGTCATGGCGACCTCGATGTCGTCTCCGGGTTCTACGGCTGCGCCCTGCTCGCGCCCGACGACGGTCATTTTGACATCGAGAATACGACCCTGGTTGATGGGCTCGTCGGCGTGAGCCGCCACCTCTTCGAGACGCCTGTCTTCGAGGATGTCCCGGAACGTGGCCGTGGCCTTCTGCGGCTCCCCGTCGAAGACGACAGAACCCGCCTTGAGCAGCACGGCGCGATCGCAGAGCTCGTTGACCTGCCCGAGCGAATGGGTCACGAGGATGATCGTGCGGCCCTCTGCCTGGAACGAACGGATCTTGTCGAGGCACTTGCGCTGGAAGGCCTCGTCTCCGACGGCGAGCACCTCGTCGACGAGCAGGAGGTCGGGGTCGACGTGGATGGCGACGGAGAACGCCAGTCGCACGTACATGCCGCTCGAGTAGAACTTGACCTGTGTGTCGATGAAGTTCGCGATGCCGGAGAACTCGACGATGTCGTCGAAGTAGAAGTCGGTCTGCTTGCGGCTGAGGCCGAGAATAGAGGCATTCAGGTAGACGTTCTCTCGACCCGTCAGGTCGGGATGAAAACCGGCGCCGAGCTCGAGCAGGGCGGCGAGGCGTCCGCGCCGCAGGACCGAACCGGAGGTCGGCTCGATGATGCCTCCGATGGCCTTGAGCAGCGTGCTCTTGCCTGAGCCGTTCGACCCGATGAGGCCGATGGTGCTGCCCGACTCGATTTCGAGGCTGATGTCCCGGAGCGCCCAGAAGTCTTCTCTGAACTTCGCGGAGCGGCCCGCGTTGACGATGCGCTCCTTGAGGCTCTTCTCCTTGCGAATGACGAACCGCTTCGAGACGTTCGACAGCTGGACGACGGGTACTGACTTCACCATGTTCTAGAGCTCCTGAGCGAAGTTGCCCTGCAACCTCGAGAAAACGCGCTGCGCACCGAACAGAAGAGCCACTCCGACGACGCCGGCGATCAGCAGGCGAAGCGCGAGCAGTGGCAGCGGTTCAGCATCGCTGTTCGGGGCCCAGAAGGCCTCCTGGAAGCCGATCACCGCGAGGGTCACCGGGTTGTTGAGATAGATCTCGGCCAACCACGGGGGCATGCGGTCCGTGGCGAACGACCAGTGGTACAGGATCGGCGTGCCCCACATGAACAGCATCAGAACGACCTCCACGAGGTACTGCACGTCGCGCAGGTAGACATTCAGCGCAGACAGCAGGATGCCGATGGCTGTCGCGTAGATGAGCACCACCGCGAAACCACCGAGACCGTAGAGAAGATGAGGCCCGAAGGTGAGGGTGCCGAACACCGCCGCGGCGATGAGGAGAATGACGAACTGGATGAGGAAGTTGAAGATGGCGGAGCCCACCGCAGACAGGGGGAAGATCTCGCGGGGCAGGTAGACCTTCTTGACCAGGCCCGAGTTCGCGATGATCGACGACGTGGCGCCTCCGACCACCTCGCTGAAGAGGAGGTAGATCGTGAGACCGGCGAAGAGATAGATGGCGAAGTTCTCGACGTTGCGCGCCGCTCCGAGGAACTCCCCGACCACGATCGCGTAGATGAGCAACTGCGTGAGCGGTTTGATGAGGCTCCAGAAGAAGCCGAGGGTGCTGTCTTTGTAGCGGGCCTTCAACTCGCGGCGGGTCAGGAGACCGAGCAGCTCGCGGTGCCGCCAGATGTCGACCAGCTGCGAGGTGGTGCGCCCGATTCCGACGCCCGGAGATCCTGCGCCCTCCCAGGGAAGGGAGTCGAGACGTTCTATGCGCTGTGCAGGGGACTCTTGAATGCCAGCCATCTTGTTGCGGCCTCCAAGCCAATAAGTGCGTCAGCCCGGTGAGTAGGCCGCTTTAGAGGATACAACAGTCGAATGAGTGCATCGTCGAAGGCACGGGCACGACCATTCGCGCCGATTCAGGCCCGCAGAGAGGCGTAGAAATCAGGCTTGAGGCTTGCCTGGCTGTAGAACTGGTTCGTCTCATCCATCACGAAATCGATGTCGACGTCGAGCTTGGCCAGCGTGTAGCCGTGTCGGGTGGCGAAGTAACTCAGCCAGATGTCGTCGAGCATCCAGTATTTCTCGGGAATCGTCGTGAAGAACGTCTTGTCGGCGAAGATCCGCGACGAACAGATCATGCCGCCCGGCCCGATGTGGTCGACATGCTCACCGGGCTTCGCCTTCTGTCGTTCCCAGTAGGAGTCTCCGACGGTCCAGGCCCACCACGCCGAGATGGTGTCGGGCCGGTAGGCAGCGATCGCCTTCGAGACGAAGGTCGGCGCGATGTCCTGGTCGTCGTCGATGACGATGATGGGTTCACCATCGGCAGAGAGCTTGCGCGCCCAGTAGAAGCGGGCGATCGAGCCGAGGTTGTACGGCGTCTTGACGAGATCGACCGTCTTCAGCGCGCCCTTCGCGGTGAATTCGGCGATGGCCCGGCGATACACCTCATGCTCGCTCTTGTTGTTGTTCCAGAGGTACAGCCGGATGCCGGGGGCGAAGTCCTGGGAATCGAGAAGCTCCAGGATGTCGGTTATACGCGAAGACCTGTTCCACAGGCAGATGAGGACTCGCGCCTCGCCTCCTGCGACCGGGGCGAACTCCGTGGATTCGGAACGGAACCTGCCTGCCAGCAGTCGCCTCTTGATGACTCGCTTGACAAGGGTCTCCAGTGGCTGTCTTCCGATCACCCCCACAGCCTATTACGTCACCGCACCCGACGATCGAGGATCGAATCCGAGCAGCCGACGCGCACGGCCGATGTCTGCAACGCTCAAGCTCGGCCGCCCGGGCGTCGCCGAATAGTAGACCGGAGAGACCAGCGACAGGTTCTGCACCAGTTGACGGGAGGTCAGTCCGATGCCCGATCCGATATTGACCGTGGCATGCGGCATGCCGAGGTCGACCGACAACGAGAGCACGATCGCGTCGACGACGTCGTCGACGTGAACGTAGTCCCGCACGAACTCGTCCATCGCGCGGAGCTCGACAGGACGGTCGGGCGTGGACTGCCGCAGACGCTCGACGAGCGACGCATCGAACCCCGGCCCGAACACATTGAAGATGCGGAGCGCGACGGAGGTGAAAGACGCGTCGGATTCCCGGGCCGTGAGAGCCAAGAGTTCTTCCGCGCGCAACTTCTGCCGACCATAGGTGCTCGGAGGAGCAGTCACGGCGGACTCCGCAACAGGGCCGGAGAACCCGTCGCCGTAGACCGCAGCAGTCGAAGCGAAGACGAAACGCGTCTGCCCACGGCTGGCCAGAGAGCGGGCCAGAACGCCGGTGCCGTCGACATTGACGCGCGCCGCCATCTCAGGATCCTCATCGCAGCGAGCCCCGACGGCGGCCCCGAGATGCACGATCGCGTCTGGCCTCGCATCCTCGACCATCCGCCGCACGAGATCGGCGTCGGCAAGATCGACGCGCGGCAGCACGCCACTCCCGGACTCAGCCGTGCCGCCGACCGCCACCACGTCGTACTCGGGCTTCAGCCGAAGCGCTGCGACGACGCGGCGGCCGAGACGGCCGCTCGCGCCGGTCACCAGCACCCGGGTCGGCGTGGGGGGCCCGGCGGTCATTGGATGGCGAAGCCCAGTGACCGCAGTCGCTCCACCGTCTCGACCGAGTCGATCGAGTACGATCGCGTCGCTGCGAGGAGGTCGCCGACCTTGTTCATGAAGTCCACGGTGTCGAAATCCTGGGCATCCCTCACGACGAAGATCTTGCTGTTCGGTGTAGCCGCTACCTTGTCCGGCTCGTAACTGAGTTCCTCGAACATCTTCTCCCCCGGCCGCAGTCCCACGAACTCCACAGAGAGTGTGGGGTCGACGGCGTGGATGAGACTGGTCGCGAGGTCGAGTATCTTCACCGGCTCCCCCATGTCGAGCACGAAGATGTCGCTGGCTTCTCCCACGATCGCCGACTGGATGACGAGGTGGCTCGCCTCGTCGATGGTCATGAAGAAGCGCGTGATGTCGGGATGCGTGACCGTGAGCGGCTGTCGTTTCGCGATCTGGGAACGGAAGGTCTGCATGACGCTGCCGTTGCTCTGGATCACGTTGCCGAACCGCACCGCGTTGAAGGCCGTCTCAGGATGGTCTGCGGCGATGGCCTGCATCATCATCTCGCCGATCCTCTTGGTCGACCCCATGACGTTCACCGGATTGACTGCCTTGTCGGTGGAGACGTAGATGAAGTTCTCGACCGCGAACCGAGTGGCCAGCTGCATGAGGTTGAGCGTGCCCCAGACATTGTTGTTGACCGCCTCGATGGGGTTCGCCTGCATCAGCGGAACATGCTTGTACGCGGCCGCATGGAAGACGACCTGTGGGCGGTATCGCTCGAAGAGCTGGGTGAGAAGAAGGTCGTTCTTGATATCGGCGATGTGATATTCGATGCCGGATGCGGCACTGCCCAGCTCTTCGCTGAGGAAGAAGATGCCGTTCTCCCACCAGTCGACGCAGACGACGACCTCTGCCCCCATGCCGGCGAGCTGCTTCACGAGACGGGATCCGATCGAGCCGGCCGCGCCCGTGACGAGCACCCGTTTGCCTCGAACGAACGCCTGCGCCGACAGCACATCGTGTTTGACCGGCTTTCGACCGACGAGGTCGAGCACGTCGACATCGGTCAGGTCGTTGATGTCGACGGTATCCCTGGTCAGGATCTCGTGCGTGCGGGGAATGATCGCGATGTCGACCCGACTGACGTCGACGGAATTGATGAAGTCGCGCACGGTCGCCGCGTCCACCGAAGGGATGGCGAAGTAGGCGAGGTCGACGTCGTACCGTGCCACCACCTCGTTGACATCTGCCAGGGTGCCCAGCACGTCGGGGCCGGAGACCAGGTCGTCGAGGAATCCCACGACGGTGCCGCCTCGCTGGGTGATATCGGCGGCCAGCGCCTTGCCTGCTGTGCCGTGGCCAACGATCAGTATTCGACTATCCATCCCCACGACCCTAGTTCACGTGCGGCCACACGGCTGGCCTATACGCGCTCTCAGCAGCCGGTCAGCGATTCCACGTTTGCAGAGAGCGTGGCGGTGCCACCGAGCAGCGTGACCGAGGTCGTTCCCATCTTGGCGATGTCGGACAGCACGTCGACGGGAACACAGTCCTGGCGCACCATGTAGACAGGGGCGCCTTGCTTTCCCGCCAGGGCAGCGCCCGCGAGCGCGTCGGGGAAGTTCAGACCGGTGGCGAGATAGACCGTCGGTACAGGGGCGGTCTTGAACGCGTCACGGTTGATGTTGACCGATGCCTCGAACCGGTCGGCGCCGCTGAGACGGATGACGTCGCCCACCTCACTGGAGAGTCCGGCTTCGATGCCGGGCGACACCGATGCCGGGCCCCCGGCGATGCGGACGGACGACACACCGAGGTCGTTGATGAGCGCCATCGTGTCGGAGTCCACAGAGGAGGCGGCCCCGTTCACGAGAATCACCGGCGAACCGGACTTGCCGCCGGCTGCACTGGCCGAGAGGGCGTCGGGAAAGTTTGCTCCGGTCGAGACGTAGGCCATGGAGGCCGTGGTGAACGCGTACTCCACCAGCGCGCGCGACACGACATACCGGTCGGCACCGTCGACACGGTGGATCGAGTCCGACGCGAGAGTCCGCAGCTGCTCGAAAACGGCGGGAGAGACGGAGTTCGGCCCGCCGACCACAACGATCTTCGTCGGCTGGAGTCGCTGGATCTCGTCACGGACCACGTCGGGGAGGTCTCCGGGCCGAGTCAACAGCAGCGGCCCGCCCTCTTTCACCGCAGCCGGCGCCGCGCTGAGCGCATCCGGGTAGTTCGCACCTGTCGCGACGTAGACGACGCCGGCCTGACCGGCGAACGCCCTCTGCGAGATCGCCACGGCGACGTCGTAGCGATCCGCTCCGGCGATCCGATCGACCGCGGGCGCCGCGACGACCGTGAACGAGCCGGTGACGGTCGCCGACTCGGAATAGGTGTTCCATGTGGCGCGTGCGGTGTAGCTGTGCGAACCCAGCGAGAGCGACCCCACGGGAAGCTGCCACCGGCCGTCGGACCCGACGGACACCGTGCGGGTCGGCACGGTGTCGCCACTGATCTCGATCTTGATCCTGTTGGTCGCGTTCGCCTTGGCCAACGTGCCCCGCAGGCTGCCGCCCTGGCTGACGTTCTGACCGTTCGACGGGTTCGTCACGACGGGCGTCGCGACGGTCACCAGCGGCTCCCAGCCCGGCTGGTTCGAGTTGACGCTCGTCTTCTTCGCGCTGGAGACCATGGGGAAGTACGAGGAGAAGTAGTCGGAGCTGCCGCACGGGGTGACGGACGTGTCCGGGCCGGCAGACGTCAGTCCCACGGCGGTCGTGCCGGAAACGGCGGCACCGCCGCTGTCGCCGTGGTCGGCGCAGGTGTCCGCGATGATCGAATTGACGACCTTGCCCCCGACCGACAGGTCGTAGTCGACGGCCAGAATCGTTCCGCAGCTCCATCCGGTGCGCTCGCCGGACTTGCACAGGCTGGCTCCCGTCACTGCGGCGCGGCTGTCGGTCAGCGACAGTGGAGCCGAGGCGAGAGCGGCGCCCTTCGCCCCGCCCCACGTCACCACCTGCGGCTTCAGCGTCCATCCCGACTGAACGGTGACCAGACCCGAGTCGCTGCCGCCGCCGAAGCGGAACGAGGACGCGACCGGTGAGCCGACATCGGCTCCCTGACTGACATTCGCCCCGGCATTGCTCTGGTTCAGCACGAATGCCTGACCGGAGATGGTCGTTCCGGGAGGATAGCAATGCCCGGCCGTGACGAATTGATTGGTAGAAGCGGCTCTGCCTACGAAGCCGACCGAGCATGCCGACCCCTGGTTGGATGTGTCGAAGTAGCCCCAACCCTGACCCCCGTAGAGGTCGGCGAGGGGAACGGCGCCGGAGGTGTCGATCGAGAGAGCCGGCGGATCGCCGAACGCGACCGTGGCTCCCGTCGCTTCGACGGCGGCTGCGGCCGTCGAGTCGTCGGAGTCGACGTAGACCGTGAGCTCTGTGCCCTCCATCTGCGAGCCGCGGACGCCGTATCCGTCTTCGGTGAGGTTCTCGACCACGTACGACGCATCGGCGGCCGCATCCGCGTTCGCGAGGTACTCCTCGCCGCTCTCGCCGAGATCGCGGGCCACCGCATCGACGAGCCCGGGGTCAAGAGACGAGACGTCGGACGAGTAGGCCTCCGCGGGATACTCGCCCATCGTGGCCACCGGTGGAACGACCGGATCGGGGTCGACGGCCGCAGCCGGCGACAGACCCGCGGACAGAACGACGGCGCAGGCGAGAACCGCCACGCTGGAAGCAGAGAGAAAGCGACGCACAGAACGGCCCCTAATATTCACAGTGAATGGATCCCCTTGGCAGAATCATGGCGGCAGCCGCCGATAATTCCTAATCGGGTTTCCCGAAGACCCTCAGGGCTCCCGATCTACCTTGCGGCTGTGCTCCAGGGACCCCGCTCGGATCGCAGCGCCGTCGCTCAGGTCGACAAGCGTCGCGGCTCTGTAGGCGCGCCACTTCGCCCTGTGGAAGCGCGGATTCACGAGCAGCCAGCGAAGCGTACCGACCCGGGAGTAATCGTCGCGCACGATACGGATGCTGTCGGCGAGGATGCCTCGAACGGTCATGCGCAGCTGGGCGCGACGGCGCATGGGCGGGATCGGTTTGCCGATCTGGCGTAGCGCCACCGTCTCGTCGAACATGCGCTTGCCGTACTCGTCGAGCGTGAGGTCGTTGGAATGGATAACGGCTCCGCGGGGAGCATAGGCCTTCTTGTAGCCCGCCTCGATGATGTCCTGCCCGAACATCATGTCTTCTGAGTAGCGCACGTCTCGATAGGGAATCTCATTCCTCAGGAACGCTGTGCGCGTGGCCGAGTTGACGTCGGAGTAGAACGAGAGGGCATCGATGAGTCCTTGTTCTGTGGCCGTTCCGTCGTCGGAGAAGACCGTCGTTCCGAAGTCCGGCCCGAACCCGGCGAACACACCCTCGATCTCGTACTTGAGAAGGGGGAAACAACCCGGGCGGGGAATCTGCTTGCCCATGACCGCCTTGATGTCGGCGGCCGTGTCGCGCAGCGGCGCGAGCAGCTCGCGCAGCCAGCCGTCCGTGGCCGGGATCGCGTCGTGCGTGAGGTAGGCGATGAACTCGCCCCTCGCGAGGCGGGCCGCCAGGTTGCGTGTCTTGCCGTGCCCGAATTCGGAGTTCGGGATCTGGTGGAGCCGAACCGCGGGGTGCCTCGCCACGATGCCGAGGGTTCCGTCTGTCGATCCCGAGTCGATCACCAGGATGTCGACCTCGCCGTCGATGGCCTGGCCCTCTACGGCGCTCAGGATCTGCTCGAGGTACGTCTCGCCGTTGTAGGTGAGCACCGCGACGGTGGCCAGAACATCGGGCTCGACGTTCTCGGGCTGAGTGACGGTCATCGAGACTCCCCCGTCACGTGTCCCCAGGTATCGGCGATGCCGCGTTCGAGACTAACGAACTCGTCGTAGCCGAACTCCGACGTGAACCGACTCGTGTCGAGCACGACCCGGTCGAGAAAGGTCGAAGGAACAGGCTTCACCTCGATGTCGGGCTCGATCCCCGTGACCCTGCGCGCCACGTCGAGCAGTTCGCTCACGCTCGTGCCGGTGCCGCTGCCGATGTTGTAGACGCTCTCGTTCGAGTCGCCGCCGACGGTGTCGCCGATCATGCGCACTGCATCCCTCACATAGAGGTAGTCGCGCACCATCGAGCCGTCGCCGTAGACGGTGAGCGGGAGCCCCCTCGCCATGCGGGACAGGAAGATGGGGATGACGCCCTGCTTCTTGTTCGCGCGTTGCCGAGGTCCGTAGGGATTCGAGATGCGGAAGGAGATGGAGTCGAGTCCGTACTTCTTGCCGAAGTACCGCAGGTACCCCTCGATCGCGAGCTTGCCGATCGCGTAGGGCGATACCGGCAGGGGCGACACGGTCTCAGAGAAGGATGTGCGGGGCTGGTCACCGTAGATCGCCCCGCCGGTCGAGGCGAAGAACAGCTTCTGCACTCCGGCGTCGACGCAGTGCTGGAAGAGCTCGATGCTCGACGCGATGTTCGTTCGCACGTCGAGCGTCGGATCGTTCTCCGCGGTCACCGGAGTGGTCGTCGAGACGAAGTGGAAGACGAACTGCGCTCCCGCGACGGCCTCGGTCACGTCGGACTGGTTCATGAAATCGCCCGCGATCTGCCTGACGCCGAGGGCCGAGTACGCGGCCTGCTGGCTCGAGAACCGGTCGAAGGCCGTGACCTCGTGCCCGCGCGAGACGAGCTCGTCGACGAGGTGCGAGCCGAGGAACCCGTTGGCCCCGATGACCAGGCAGCTAGCCACGGACGGCGTCCTCGAAGAGCTTCACGAAGGTTGCGCCGGCGGCGTCCCAGTCGGCGCCCTGGACGCTCTCGGATGCGAGGCGTGCGTGCTCCGGCAGGTCGGCGCGATCGACGACCTCGATGAGGCGTCGGGCGAGCGCCTTGGGAGACGGGTCGGCGTACTCGATGAACGGGTTGTCGCTGACGAGACGGTTGTTCTCGCCGTCGTTCACCACGGGGATGACGCCCGAGGAGAGCAGCTCGAGGGGCAGCAGCGACATGTTGGTGAGCGAGATCACGAGACCGGCAGCGCACCGGTTGTACACGTCATTGAGCTGGTCGATGCGCAGGTCTTGAAGGTTCACGTATGGGAAGGGGATCTTGTACGTGCTCACGTCCCAGCCGGCGAGGTTGATCACGTAGTCGGGCCGCTCACGGGCGAAATGCGCCAGCGCGAGGATGCCCAGCTCGAAGCCGCGTCGCTCGGTGACCGGCCTCGCGTAGAAGAAGATCTCTTTTCGGCGGCCCTTGTTCGTGATGTTGTACAGCGACTTGTCGGCGCCGAAGTCGTAGTGCGCGGCGGTCATTCCGTACTCGGTCGAGAGCTTGTGCGAGAGGAACCCTCCGGCGGTGATGCCCTGGAAGCCGAAGCGGTAGGTGTTCTCGGCGAGCACCGAGGCCGAGCCCACCGGCGTGAAGTACGGCTCGAAGTCTTGAACGAAGTAGAAGCGGCGTGCGTTCGCCTGGTCGCGGAACGACGCGTAGGCGGTCTCCCACCCTGTGGCGAAGATGGCGTCGACGTCATCGCCCACGCTCTGGCCGGTGTGCGCCTCGATGCTCGCCTTCAGCTTCGGGTAGGAGGGCGACGACGCGAGCATGTCCTTGACGATCGCCACGGTGAAGGGATGCAGCGAGCTGTACAGGTAGATCTTGACCGTGTGCCCGGCCGCCTCGAGGTAGCTCATGAAGCGGAAGATGTTCTGGTGGCCGCCGCTCGACTCGCCGGGGGGCGACATGATCCAGGCGACGGTGAGCTTGTCGCCCGTGACGACGCGAGGGGCGACGACGGCCGGATGCGGAATGCTCCAGTCGACCTCGCTGGCGTCTTCGGTCTTCACCAGCAGACGGATCGGCACGGAGTTCGGCATCGGCTTGATCGACCGCGCTATGCCGCGCGCGACCCGGGCGAACAACGCCAGCGGCCCCTGTTCGCGCAGAACCTGCCAGACCCTCTTTAGTGAACTCACCGTGCCATGGTACTTGGCCCCTCGGCCATGGCCCGGTCGAAGGCCTCGATGAACATCACTCCCGGGTCGGCCCAGTCGATGCGCGCGACCGACTCGGCCATCTCCCGCGCGTGCTCCACCTGGCGGGCGTCATCCACGATCTCGATCATGCGGCGGGCCATCGCACCGGGTGACAGGGGCTGGTAGTCCATGTACGGGCTCTCGAAGATCTCGCGCGTGTTGGGCCCGTCGTTCACGACAGGCACGACTCCGCTCGACATGACCTCCATCGGCAGCAGCGACATGTTCGTGAGCGACAGGATGAGCCCGGCCGCGCAGCGGTTGTAGACCTCGTTGAGCTGCGAGATGTCGAGGGCGGTGTGGTTCACGTAGGGGAACGGCACCCAGTAGGGCGAGATGTCCCAGCCCACCATGTTGATCGTGATCTCGGGACGCAGGCGGTGCAGCTCGGTGAGCACGAGCCGACCGAACTCGAAGGCGCGGCGCGATGTGGGCGGGCGGGCGTAGAAGAGCACCTCGCCCCGGCGCGACGTGTTGGTGAACGAGTAGTGCTGCTTGTCGACGGCGTAGTCGTAGTGGTCGCCGGGCATGCCGTAGTCGTCGGTGAGCTTCTTCGACAGCCACTTTCCCGCCGAGATGCCGTGGAAGCCGAAGCGGTAGGTGTTCTCGGCCAGCACGTAGTCGCTGCCCGAGGCGTAGAACGCGGGCTCGAAGTCTTGCGTGAAGTAGAAGCGGCGGGCGTTCGACGGATGCCGGTGGGCCGGGTATGCGGTCTCCCATCCGGTCGCGAAGATGGCCTGGGTGTCGGCATCCAGCCCGACGGCCTGGTCGTAGATGCGCAGCTCGCCGCGAAGGTCGGGATACGCGCTGGTCGTCTGCAGCATCAGCCGGATCGCCGCGAGGTCGATCGGCTTCGACTCCGTCGTGTAGAAGTACACCGTCACCGAGTGGCCGGCCTTCTCGAGGAAGTCCATGAAGCGGAAGGCGTTCTGGTGTCCACCGCTCGTGCGGCCGGGAGGGGAGATGATCCACGCCGTCTTGACGTTCTCGGTGACAGGCTGCGGCGGGTCGGTCTCGAACAGGGCGGGCACCGTCCAGTCGACGGCGACGGCGTCGTCGGGGTGCACCAGCGACTCGCCGGGCTTGTTGGTGTTCAGATCGATGGCCAGTCGGTTGAAGACACGCGATGCGGCTTGGCGCGGACCTTCCGACTTCAGCGATGTGACAGCGCGAGAGAACAGGCTCACGAGGGGCTCCTTCGACAGTGTTCTCGTGCTCGGCCCCGATCGGCGGCCGCGGAACAGCTAGTAGCCTAACCATGTGCCGATCGACCGAGGAGAAGCCATGCCGCACGACACGTTGCGGGCGACCGTCATCGTCGTGAACTTCAATGGCGGCGCCTTCGTGCTCGAGTGCATCGAGTCCCTCTCGCAGCAGAAGACGCCGGGCGTCGACGTCGAGGTGGTCGTCGTCGACAACGCCTCGACCGACGGATCGGACCGCGAGATCGCGCAGTTCTACCCGGATGTGCGCATCATCCGCAGCCCGAAGAACATCGGCTTCGCAGGCGGCGTCAACCTCGGAATCGCGAATTCCACGGGCGACGTCATCGTGCTGATCAACAACGACGCCGTCGCCGCTCCGGGCTTCCTCTCGGCCATCGTGGCTCCCCTCGCCGACGACGGCAACGACCGCGTCGCCGCCGTGACCGCCCGCATTCTTCTGAGCGGGAGATTCGTTCCCGCACCGGGCTCCCCGACGGCGTACGTCTCGGCATCCGGCCAGCGATGGGAACGCGTGGCGCGCAATGCGACCCCCGGCTCGGGCATCGCCCTGATCAACAGCACCGGAAACCAGGTATCGCGCTCGGGCAACGGGCGGGACCGCTCATGGCTCGACACCACCGACGACGAGAACAGCCCGGTCGAGGTGTTCGGATTCTCCGGTGGCGGTGCGGCCATTCGACGAGCGGCGCTGGAAACGGTCGGCCTCTTCGACGAGCGGCTGTTCATGTACTACGAGGACACAGACCTCGCCTGGCGCCTGCGCCGGGCGGGCTGGAGCGTGCAGTACGCGCAGGGCGCCACGGTGTGGCACCGTCACGCCGCGTCGAGCGGCATCCGGTCGCCCTTCTTCCTGCGGCACAACGTGCGCAACCGCATCCTGGTCACCGCCCGCAACGGAACCCTGCGCATGCTCGTCTCGGCGGTCGCTCGCACGGGCGGCAGTCTTTTCAAGGCCATCAGGCGGGCCGTCGCGAACAAGGGCGACGCGGATGCCCGTGTGCAGGTCAGGGCAACGGCCCTCGGCCTCGTGCAGGCGCTGGCGATGATTCCCGGCTACGTCTCGGACGGTCGCCTGCGCGACGCCGGTTCACGACTTCCCCGCTCCTTCATCAAGAAGTGGACGGTCGACGATTGACGTCGGAGACCCGCCCGGCATGACCCTCGACATCCTCATGCCGTTCTACGGCCGCGTCGATCAGTTCCGAAGCGCGGTCGAGAGCGTGCGCGCGCAGACCTCGGCCGACTGGCGTCTGGTGATCGTCGACGACGTCTACCCGGACACCTCGGCGGGCGAGTGGGCGCTCGGGCTCGACGACCCTCGAATCAGCTACCTGCGCAACGAGCGCAACCTCGGCGTGAGCGGCAACTTCAACCGCTGCGTCTCACTCATCGAGAACGACTTCGCCGTGATCATGGGCTGCGACGACGTGATGCGGCCCGGCTATGTGGCGCGCATCGAGCAGCTGCGCTCCCGCTTCCCGGATGCCGACCTGCTCCAGCCGGGCGTCTCGGTGATCGACCAGAACGGCGATCCCGCGCTCCCGCTCGCCGACCGCGTGAAGACGGTTCTGCGCCCCCGAGGCCCTCGCCCGCGAGTCCTCGGCGGCGAGGAGCTCGCCGCCAGTCTCCTGCGCGGAAACTGGTGCTACTTCCCCTCGCTGTGCTGGCGCAGCTCTCGTCTGCGCGAGTTCGGCTTCAGGGAGGACCGCCGCGTGGTGCAGGACCTCACGCTGATCATGCAGATCGTGCTCTCGGGCGGCAGCCTCGTGCTCGACGACGAGGTCGTCTTCGACTACCGCAGGCACGCGGCGAGCGTGTCGTCGCAGGGCGGCGTCGACGGATCGAAGTTCGCCGAGGAGCGCGAGGTCTTCTACGAGGCCGCGGACCGCTGCGATGCCCTCGGCTGGCACCGCGCCGCCCGGGTCGCCCGGCGGCACGTGCCGTCGCGACTCAACGCGCTGTCGGAGCTGCCCGCCGCCCTGCGGTCGGGCGATTCGGATGGCCGGCGAGCTCTGCTGCGGCACGTGCTCGGCGGACGCTAGCGCGCGCCGATCGCCGACCGGATCTCGGCGTCGAGCCGAGGAGCGAGAAGTCGGCCGAACGTCGCGGTGATATGAGACGTGGGCGAGTCCTGGTAGATGATGGTGCGGTCGCGAACCGTTCGGCAGACGTCGTCGTCGCAGAACTCGTCTGTCAGATCGATGAAGGGGATCTGGAACTGGTCGGCCAGTGACGTCACCCGATCAGGAACCGAGTTCAGCGCGACATCGGCCGGAGTCACGCACTGGCGTGCCGCCGCCGGGTCGCCATCACTCGCATCGATGCAGTCGAACGAGGCCTGCGGGTTCAATGGAACATCGGCGATCGGCAGAAGATTGACTCCTCCGTCGATGAGGGTCTTCCAGTAGGCGCCCACATCGACGGGGTCGGTGAAGGAATCCCTGTAGGCCGATGTGAGCACCACATCGTAGTCACCCGCGATCAGCTGGGACGCGTAGTCGGCACCACCCGCGCACTGCTCGACATCGAGCGCCGCGTCGCAGCTCACACCCACGAACGTCGTGAGGCTCCACCCGTTCTGCTCGACGATCTGAGTCAGTGCGGGGATGAACTGCGCCGCATGCGAGTCACCTGTTATCGCGATCCGAACGGGGGCATCGGTGAACCCGTACTCGCAGACATGGGGCGTGGTGTGATCGAGATCGAAGCAGTCGTACATGTTGCCTCGGTCCGTCGATCGATTGGCCAGGGTGGGAACCAACGGCGCCTCGCCGTCGAGGACTTCTCCGACGGAGGAAGAGGAGGGCGCGCTGACGGCGGCGACCGCCAGTCCCCCTCGTTCGATCATGGTGGCCGACAAGGTGGCGATGAGCGTCACGGCGAGCATGCCGACGGCGGCCGGATAGAAACCCCGGCGAACGGAGGAACGCCAGAAGGAGCCGAATCGGATCGGGTCCTCTACGAGCACCTTGCTGACACCGGCGAGAACGATCGCGATGAGCCCGATCACGAGCTTCTGCACGGTGGTGAGCGCGCCGCCCAGCACGAAGGGAGCCACGACGATGAGGGGCCAGTGCCAGAGGTAGATGCCGTAGGAGATGTCGCCGATGTAGGTGACCGGGCGCAAGCGCGCGACCACCGTGGGCGAATAGATCTTCTTGCTGTCGCCGGCCCACAGCGCGAGCATCGTGCCGAGAACCGGGAGGAGTGCGGCGGTTCCCGGGAAGGGCGCGCTGGCGGGCAGCAGCAATGCCGTCGCCGCGAGCGTGATGTAGGCGACCCAGCTCAGGAGGGATCGCGCAACGAGGCCGCCTTGCGTGGCGAACCAGACGGGCGACTTGAGTGCCGCAAAGGCCATGAGCCCACCGCCCGCGAACTCCCACGCCCTCGTCGTGGTCGCGAAGTACGCGAGGTCGGGCTGGCTCGAAGTGAGCCACAGAGAGAGCGCGAAGGAGAGAAGGGCGATCGCTGCCATGACTCCGAAGATCGCTCGTCGGATCGCGCGTGTGCGCGCAGCCGATTCGGCCTTCTTGCCGACGATTCGAACGGCGACGAAGGTCGCCGCGAGCAACAGGATCGGCCAGGCGATGTAGAACTGCTCCTCGACCGAGAGCGACCAGAAGTGCTGCGTTATGGGCGGGTGCTCGTCACGCGCGAGGTAGCTGACCGAATCACTCGCGAGCAGCCAGTTCTGCACGTACAGCGCCGAGCCCACGATGTTGCGGAGGGTCGACTGCCAGACCGATTGCGGCATCCAGACGATGACGGCCCAGATCGTCGCGAGCAGCACGAGACACGCCATGGGCAGCAGACGCAGGGCGCGATTGGCCCAGAATCGGAAGACCTTGATGCCGCCGGGCCCCTCGGCCTGCTTGAGCAGGTGAGACGTGATCAGGAAGCCGGAGATGACGAAGAAGACGTCGACGCCGATGAACCCGGCGGGCAGGCGGAGCGGCCACAGGTGATAGACGACGACCAGCGCGACCGCGACCGCGCGCAGGAGCTGGATGTCGAGCCGGAGATCTTTCACGTGCCCTTTCTGCGCGGGCGGCGCGGGGCGCACGCTGGAGGAAGTCACAGTGAGCCACTGTATACGCAGCCGCTGAGACCGGGGAATTGCCAGCGATGCGTGGTCATCAGGCGATCGAACGCGGAGGCCTGCGGCGCACCCGCCGCCGAGCGATCAGCATCCCCCGCGCCAGCATGAGCCGCGCTGTGAGGATCGTGCCGAGGGGGCGCCACTTCAGAGGAGTGACGTTGTTCTCGTGCAGGCGGCGCTCCACGACGACCTCGTCGAGGTGCGAGATCGACCGGGTCGCGTTGCCGAGAATGGCCAGCCACAGGTCGTGCGACTCGATGAAGATCTCGGGAAAGGGCACGAGATCGGGCACGAGCTCCCGGCGGAACCCCATCGCGCAGCCGAAATAGGGCCGGTAGCCCACGAGGATCGCGAGGGTGTTCCAGCCGATCTGCCGGTCGTAACCCGGTCTCAGGGGCCGTCGGGCGGGCATCCGGCCGTGTTCGCCGAGCACCGAGTAGTTGCCGGCGACGACGAGGCTGGTGCCGAGGTGCCGGATCATCAGGTCGAGCCGGCCGGGCGTCCACACGTCGTCTTGGTCGGAGAGGAAGATGTAGGTTCCGCGAGCGCGCCGAACAGCGTTCTCGAACGTCTTCACATAGCCGCGGTTGACCGGCTCTGCATGCAGGCGGATGCGGGGATCGTCGATCTGCTCGATGACCGCGACCGTATCGTCGGGCGATGCGTCGTCGACGATCACGAGTTCGTCGTCGTCGTGCAGCTGCTCGAGGATCGAGAGGATCTGCTCCCTCACGAACGGTGCGCCTCGGTAGGTGGCCATGCACACGCTCGCCCGGATCATGCCACCATAGTATTCGCCCGACGAGAAGGAGGCTTCGCGTGCAGCGCACAGACAGACCGGCCCCGTCGACCCGGGTCGTCGCGGTGATCTCGGCCTTCAATCCCGGCCCCGCGCTCGTCGACGCGTGCACCTCTCTTCTCCCGCAGACCGCGTCGGTCACGATCGTCGACGATGGCAGCACCGCAGACGTGGCAGAGATTCTGGATGCCTGCGCGGCGGCCGGCTGCCAGGTCGTTCTGCTCGGTCAGAACTCGGGCATCGCCGCCGCGCTCAACGCGGGCGTCGATACGGCGTTCGAGAGCGAGCCCGGCGCGGAATTCGTGCTGACCCTCGACCAGGACTCGACGCTGCAGGGCGACTACGTCGCGCGCGCCGTCGCCGCGCACGACGCGGCCACGGCTGCCGGGGTTCGCGTCGGCCTCGTCGCCCCGCACTCGGTCGAGGGACTGCCCTCTCGCGTGGCCGAGGTGCGCAACGGCGTGGTGCTGGGGCTCGAGCCGATCCAGTCGGGTCTGGTCATCCCCCGCTCGGTGTGGCACGACGCGGGACCGTTCCGCGCCGGCCTCTTCATCGACTCCGTCGACACCGAGTACTTCATGCGGCTCTCCGACGCCGGCTTCGAGACGGTGCTCGCCGCGGGCACCCACCTCGGCCACAGCCTCGGCGGCCGCTTCCATCCCACGATCTTCGGGCGGCGTCTCCGCATCGGCGGCCGCGACGTCTCACTCGTGCGCAGCGCCGAATTCCGTTACTACTACCTGGCCCGGAACCGCGTTCTGATGAACCGGGCGTTCGGCGCTCGTCACCGGGCCTGGTCGATGAAGGAGACCGCGCTCGACGCTCGACACTTCGCCATCGTGCTGGCGCTCTCGCCGAACAGGCTCACGCTCGCCCGTCTCATCGTCGCCGGCTGGCGCGACGGGGTGCGGGGGCGCCAGGGCCGTATGCCGGAGTCCGTCGAAGAGATCGCCCGGGCCTGATCGCGCTTCCGCTCCCCCGTCTTCACGGGCGCTTATGATGGTCGGATGCCCCGCCCCTTTGACGGCACACTCATTGTGATGCCCGCACTCAACGAAGAAGAGGCCGTCGGCAACGTCGTTCGCGAGGTCCTGTCCTCCTACCCCGGCATCGCCTGCCTCGTCGTCGACGACGGCTCGACGGATGCGACGGGTGCGGAGGCCGCTGCGGCGGGCGCGATCGTGGCAACGCTTCCGTTCAACCTCGGAGTCGGCGGCGCCATGCGCGTCGGCTTCAAGTACGCCCTCGAGCACGGCTACCGCAACGTCGTTCAGGTCGACTCCGACGGCCAGCACGATCCCGTCGGACTCCCCGCCCTCATCGAGCAGTTGAACTCCAGCGACCTCGTGCTGGGCGCGCGCTTCGCCGGAACCGGTGAGTACGAGGTTCGCGGCCCCCGCAAGTGGGCCATGCTCATGCTTTCCGGCATCCTGAGTCGTCTCGCCCGAACGCGACTCACCGACACGACGTCGGGGTTCCGCGCCAGCGGCCCCCGCGCGGTCAGGCTGTTCGCCGCGCACTACCCGGCCGAATACCTCGGCGACACGGTGGAGTCGCTCGTGATCGCCAGCCGGGCCAGCCTGCGGGTGAGCCAGGTGGCCGTCGCCATGCGACCCCGCGCGGGTGGACGCCCCTCCCACAACCCGTTCAAGGCGGCGATCTATCTGGGCCGCGCGGTCATGGCACTGTTCATCGCCCTGCTTCGGCCGCCCGTCATCCTGCCCTCGGAGGCGTCGACCCGATGACCATCGCCACATACCTGCTCGGAGTCTTCTCGGCCCTGCTCACACTCGGTGTCGTGATCGAGATGCTGCGCCGCAGACGCCTGCGCGAGCGGCACGCCGTCTGGTGGCTGCTCGCCGGATCGCTGGCGCTGATCGTCGGGCTGTTTCCCGACATCCTCGGCTGGGCGGCGGGCCTCGTCGGCGTCGCGGTGCCGACGAACCTCATCTTCTTCGTGAGCATGGCGGTGCTGTTCCTGGTGTCGATCCAGCACAGCGCCGAACTCACCGACCTCGAGACCAAGACCCGCGTGCTCGCCGAGACGGCTGCCCTCCAGCAGCTGCGCATCGACGAGCTCGAGAGGTCGATCAAGGAACAGTCGTGACCTTTATCGCTCCCCGCCCCGCTCGAGCACGATGGGGCGTCTTCGCCGGCGCCTGGATCGCCTTGGCCCTTCTCGCGTCGGCCTGGGCGATCGCGTCGCCGATCAGCTCGGGGCCCGACGAGCCCGCCCACCTGATCAAGGCCGCCTCCGTCGTGCGAGGCGAACTGGTCGGACCCCAGGGCAGCTACGGCAACGAGGTGACGGTGCCGAACTACGTGTCGTGGAGCAACGCCCAGACGTGCTTCGTCTTCAACCCGGAAGTGCCGGCGAACTGTGCACCGCCGCTCGTCGGCGACCCGGGTGAACTGGTCACGGGAACGACCACGGCGGGCTACTACAACCCGATCTACTACGCGATGGTCGGCTGGCCGACGCTCGTCTTCTCGAATGAGGTCGGCATCTACGCGATGCGCATCGTCAGCGCGATCCTGTCCTCGGCGATCCTCGCCCTGGCCTTTATGCTCGTGTCGACCTGGCGCAGGCCGACCATTCCTCTCATCGGGCTCACCGTCGCGATCACCCCCATGGTCATCTACGTCAACGGGCTGGTGAACCCGAGCTCGTTCGAGATCTCGGGCACCATCGCGGCATTCGTGGCGATGCTCACGATCGTCACACAGGCCGACGAACGGCTGCTACGGGAACGGGCCACGATTCTCGTGGTCGTCTCGGTGCTCGCCGCGAACACGCGCACGATCTCACCGCTCTGGATCGCGTTGGCGATCCTCGTTCCCCTCTTCCTGCTGAGCTGGCGCGAACTCGGCCGACTCCTGCGCCATCGGGTGGTGCTGGTGTCCGCGGCGATCATCGCGGTGGGAGCCGCGTTCGCGCTGGCGTGGACGCCGATCAGCTCGAGGCTCGCAACAGAGGCGACCGGCGGGGCACCCGCGACCACGGTCATCACGACGGTCTTCCCCGACGTGGGCCAGAGCCCGTTCTTCGGATTCGTGAAGATGATCACCCTCACGTTCACGAACGGCGCCGACATGATCGGCAACTTCGGGTGGATGGACACCCCCGTGCCCGCCACCACGATCGTGATCTGGACGATACTGCTCGGGGGCATCCTGCTCGCGGGCTTCACCCTGCTGCGGGGGCGTCGGGCACTGGTCGGCGTGATCCTGCTCCTGCTGGCCGTCTTCCTGCCGGCCCTCATCCAGGCGGCGTTCATCACCTCGGGCGGCTTCATCTGGCAAGGCCGATACGGTCTGCCGATCTTCGTGATGCTGATCATCGGCGTCGCCGCGCTCGTCGGCCTGAGCCTCGAGGAGCAGCCGCTGAGGGCCGCCGGCCTGACCCGCCTGGTGCTCGTCGTGCTGCTCGGCTTCATCGCCGGCCAGGGCTATGGATTCCTCAAGGCGCTCCGCCGCAACGTGATCGGCAGCGACACCTCGTGGAAGCAGCTGATCACCGATCCCGCCTGGATTCCGCCCGGCGGCATCGCCGTTCCGCTGGCGCTGTTCGCCGCCGGGCTCGCCGTTCTCGCCGTCGTCGCCCTGCGCATCCATTCGGCCGATCGCCGAGCACTGGTCGTCAGGCAGGAGGAGCACCGTGGCTCAGCCGCGCGTACTGTTTGACGCCACGTCGATTCCGCCCAGCCACGGGGGTGTTGCCCGGTTCATCTCCGGCCTGCTCTCCGGCCTGGAGCAAAACGGCGAGCTCGTCGAGGTCGTCGCGAAGCGACACGACATCCCTGCGCTGCACGCGGTCGCGCCCGGCCACACCTATCTCGTCGCTCCGGCACTCGTGTCGCTTCGGGGCGGTCGTTTCCTGTGGGAGCAGACCGGTCTGCCGGCGCTCGCCCGCCGTCGCCACGCCGACGTGATCTACTCCCCGCACTACACGTTCCCCCTTGTCGCGCGGGCTTGGCGGGTGGTCACCCTGCATGACGCCACCTTCTTCAGCTCGCCCGAGGCGCACTCCCGTCTGAAGGGCGTCTTCTTCCGCACCTGGATCCGCTGGGCCAACGCCCGGGCCGACAGGCTCGTCGCCGCCAGCCGAGCAACGGCCGACGAGGTGCAGCGCTTTGTCGCCCACGCGCAGGGCACGATCGATGTCGGCTACCTCGGCGTCGATCCCTCCGTCTTCGCGCCGCCCACCCCCGAAGCCGTCGACACGGCCCGGCGAGAAATCGGCCTGCGGCCAGACCAGCCGTGGATCGCCTTCCTCGGCACGATCGAGCCGCGCAAGAATATCCCCGCACTGATCGAAGCCCACGCGAGCCTCCGCGCCGCGGATCCCACGACTCCCGTGCTCGTGCTGTCGGGCGCCCGAGGCTGGGACGAGGCCGCTAACGACGCCCTCGACCGTAACGCCGGCCTGCCCCCCGATGAGCGGCCCGTCATCGAGGCAGGCTATCTGCCGCTCGAACTTCTCTCGGCCTTCCTCGGCGGCTCGGAGCTTGTCGTCTACCCGAGCCTCGGCGAAGGATTCGGGCTGCCCGTGCTCGAGGCCATGTCGAGCGGCGCGACCGTGCTGACGACCAGGCGCCTCTCGATCCCCGAGGTCGGCGGCGACGCCGTCGAGTACACCGAGACCGATTCCGAGTCGATCGCGACGCGGCTGCGTGAACTGCTCGACGACCCCGAGCGCAGGGCGGCACTGGCCGCGGCAGGACTCGCCCGCAGTGCGCGGTTCACCTGGAGCGAATGCGCGGCCGTCTACTCGCGCGCTTTCGCCGAGGCTGGAGCCTCCTCGTGAGCGCGGCCGGAGTCGTCACCGTCAGCTACGGCTCGGAGGGCGTACTCGACGGTTTCCTCGCGTCGCTCGAGCACGCGAGCGTCTCCGAGCTGCAGGTCGTGGTGGCCGACAACCGTCCGGATGCCGGCGGTCCCGTGCGCGAACTCGCCGAACGCTACGGCGTCGCCTACCTCCCCATGAGTGCGAACCTCGGCTATGGCGGCGCCATGAACGCGGCCGTTCGCAGCCTGCCGTCCGACGTCGCATGGGTTCTCGTGAGCAATCCCGACATCGAGATCCACCCCGGGGCGATCGACGAGCTCGTGCGGGTCGGTGAATCGGATGCCCGCATCGGCGCGGTCGGACCGCTGGTCGAGACCGACGGCGAGATCTACCCGTCGGCGCGGGCGATCCCGTCGCTGCGTATGGGGCTCGGGCACGCACTTTTCGCCAACATCTGGCCCTCGAACCCGTGGAGTCGCAAGTACCACAGCGACAACGAGCGTCCTCCCCGCGAGCGAGACGCCGGCTGGCTGTCGGGCTCCTGCCTGCTCATCCGCCGCGAGGCCTTCGACGCCGTCGGCGGTTTCGACGACCGCTTCTTCATGTACTTCGAAGACGTCGACCTCGGCTACCGCCTCTCGAAGGCCGGCTGGCGCAACAGGTACGCCCCGTCGGCCACGGTCATGCACTCGGGCGCGCACTCCACAGACGAGCACTCCACGAAGATGGTCCTCGTGCATCACGAGAGCGCCTACCGCTTTCTGTCGAGCAAGTACCGCGGCTGGTACCTCGCGCCCGTACGCCTGGCCGTGCGCGTCGGGCTGTCGACCCGGGCATATCTCGTGACGCGGGTCTTCAACCGCCGCTGACAGTTACGCTCAGCGCAGTCGGCGTGCCAGCGACGCCGGGATCACGCCCGTACGCCCCCGGAACGAATCCCGATACCCCGCGGCCATCGCCACCGCGATCGCACGCCGATTCGGGCTGAACGCGAGTCGAAGGAGGTGCGCCTTCGCCTCCTCGCCGAGCCTGCGCAGTACCCACGACGGGTCCTTCAGCAGGTAGCGCCTGGTGAGCGTCGTGCCGTTGCGCGCGATGTAATAGACACGCTGCGGCGAGTGATAGTTGTAGCTCAGTTCACGATCGAGCACCCGCAGGGGCCTGCCGAACAGCCGCGCTGGGTCGCGCCGTCCGAGCTGGTGCCGGATGTCGCATCCGGCCCCCACGAGCACGTCGAGACCCGCCGCGCGTGCCCGCGCCGTGTACTCGCTGTCGACGCCGTCGATCACGAGGCCCTCGTCGAGATGGCCGATCGAATCGAGGGTCTCGCGGGGGATCACAAAACCGGACTGCATGGGGTCGAACGCCACCGCGAAACCTGCGACGTCTCCGCGGGTGTGCACCGCGTTCCCGCTGTACGACGAGGCGACGACGACACCGACCCGTCGCCCTGCCGCGCGGGCATCGCTGTACGTGGACAGCGCTCGCTCGGCGTAGTCGTCGACCGGCACCGAGTCCTGGTCGAAGGTCACGACGAAGTCGGGCCGCCCGTTCTCATAGGCAGCCTGGATTCCGGCGTTGAGGCTCGCGGCGATGCCGGCGTTCTGCGGCCGCCGGATCACGGTGACCCCCGTCGCCTCGATCTCGTCGAGGCGCCCGGAGAACTCGACCGGCGATCCGTCGTCGACGACGATCACCCGGTCGAACTGCTGCCTCAGCTGCGCCGCCGTCGCCACCAGATCGGCGTCGGGGCGGTAGGAGGCGACGATCGCGACGACACTGTGCGACGAGGGAGGCTCAATCGACATGAGACTCCTCTTTCTCGTTCTCGCGGCGCAGCTCACGGAACGCCGGCACGGCCAGTGCCGCACAGAGCACCGCCTCGCTGAGCGCCATGCCGAGCGCGATCAGGGGCGCGTGGCCCGAGAGGCCGGCGGCGAGCATCGCGCCGATTCCGAGAACGGCCGAGACGAGCGTCCACCGCAGGATGAGCCTCTGTCGACCGGCAGGAATCAGCACGTTGCGCATGAGCGGCGTGCCGACCGAGAGGAAGAAGAAGGCGATGCCGTAGTAGAGGCACACTTCGACGGTGGCCCGCGCCTGACCGGCGAACAGAAGCTCGCTCACCCACGGACCGGCCAGCACCAGGATGACAAGGCCGGCGGCGCCGAGCCCGACGTGCGACCACAGGGCGAACGCGTGCCGCTGCCTTCTGTTCGCGATGCCCGGCTCGATGGTCCAGCTCTGCAGTGCGTTGCCCAGGGCCACGACCGTGAAGAGACCGAACCTATAGAGGGTGTCCGCTGTCGACAGGCTTCCGGATGCGAGGGGGCTGGTCGTCGCCGTCGCGATCGGCGCCGGGGTGGATGCGTACGCGCTGCCCGCCATGCTGATGCCGGCGGTGTGACCCTGCGATCGCAGATCGCGGAGCGCTGCGCCGAGCGGAGTCGGCAGCCAGACGCCCCCGCGCGAGAACCTGCGGTGGAAGAGGACGAGGCTCACCCCCGTGGCAGCGGCCAGCACGATCGTATAGCTCCACACCTGCTGCGTCGCCATGAGCAGGGGAACGGAGACGAGGGTGGCGAGGAAGCGCGGAATGGTGTCGTAGAAGGCGAGCAGCCTGGGCTGCCCGAGGCCGATGCAGAACCAGGCCGGCGACATGCCCACGAGGGCCGTCGCGAGTGCCATCGACACTGCCTCGACGCGGAACTCGGGCACGGCCACGAACGCCGCGATGACCGATGCGATGGGGAGCGCGAAGACCAGCAGTACGATGCGCGTACGCACGCTGCGCAGGTAGACCGTGGCCCTCTCGGCCGGAGTGGCGGCGCGCGCGATCAGTACGGGACCGTCGACATTCCAGCCCCACATCAACGCCGTCGCGGCGAACGTGCCGATCGCCTGGCCCGAGATCACGCTCGAGACACCCTCGCCTCCGACGATGGCCGAGACGATGGGAAGGAGGAGGAACGGGGTGATGAGCGACAGCAGAGGCAGCACCGTGAAGCCGGAGAGGCGCAGCAGCACGGTCTTCATGGGTGTTTCTTCGTCCTCGGGCGTCGGCGGAAAGCTCCCCCGATCTTAGCGATGCAATCCCGGACCCCGGGCGGGGACTCCCTGCTGTGGACGACGCCTCACCTGTGGAAAGAGGACACCGCTTCGATCACTCGGTCGATCTGGCCCTGGCTCATGTCGGCCCACAGGGGCAGGCGCACGAGACGGTCTGAGAAGTTCTGGCTCTGGGTGAGCTCGCGCAGGCGACGGCCGTGCCGCAGGCCTGCCGGGGCGGAGTCGAGCGGAATGTAGTGGAATGACGCGAAGACGCCGAGCGACCGCAGGTACGCGAGCAGCGCCACCTGGTAGTCGTGGTCGGGCGCCTGCAGAAAGAACAGGTGTGCCGGATGCCGCCGGTCGGCCGGTATGTCCATCAGCCTCACGTTCTCACCGTGCGCCCAGGAGGGCAGCCGGGTCGCGTAGCTGTTCCAGATCGCGTGCCTCTTCTGCTGGATGCTCGAAAACAACTCGAGCTGCGAGTCGAGGACAGCGGCGTTGTACTCGCTCAGAAGGTAGCTCGACCCGATGTCGACCCACGTGTACTTGTCGATCTGGCCGCGCAGGAAGCGGGCCCGGTCGGTGCCCTTCTCTCTCATGATCTCCGCACGGTCCATCAGGGACAGGTCGTTGATCAGGATCGCTCCGCCCTCGCCGCAGTGCACGTTCTTGGTGTCGTGAAAGCTCTGCACACCGACCACGCCGAACGTACCCAGCGCCCGGCCCCGGTAGGAGCCGCCCAGGCCGTGGGCGTTGTCTTCGATGATGGCGAGACCGTGCTCCTCGGCGATCGCCGAGATGGCTTCGAAGTCGACGGCGACCCCGCCGTAGCTGACCACGGAGATGGCCTTGGTTCTGGGGGTGACGGCCTCGGCCACCTGCTGCGGGTCGATGTTGCCGTGCCGCATGTCGACGTCGACGAACACGCAGGTGGCGCCCGTGAGGGCGATGGCGTTGGCCGCCGAGGGAAAGGTGAAGCTCGGAAGGATCACTTCGTCGCCAGGGCCCAGGTCGAGGAGCCGGCTAGCGAGTTCGAGCGCGTGCGAACCGGAGGTGGTCAGCAACGCTGCCGGGGCACCGGTGATGTCGGTGAGACGCCGGGTGGCGGAGCGGGTGAAACCGCCGTCGCCATGAGCGTGATCCCCGCGCACGACCTTGCGCAGATTCTCCATCTCGCGCGGTGCGTGAAACGGCCTCGAGAACAGGATGGCAGCGTCGTCTTTCGACACTGTGGAGGGCGACGACAACGCGCTGTGGTTCTGGTGCATGGTCTGCGAATCATCTCAGAGCAAACACATAGAAAGCTACATTCGACGCGTGTCGAAGCTGAAGATCATCCCCGAGTACTAGTGCCCGATCAGCGCGCGTCGAGAAGCGTGTTGAGGTAGGTCCCGTATCCGCTCTTCACGAGGGGTGCGGCAAGAGTGCGGAGCTGCTCGTCCGAGATCCAGCCGGCGCGCCAGGCGATCTCCTCGATGCAACCGATCTTGAAGCCCTGCCGGTCTTCGACGACGCGAACGAACTCGGTCGCCTGAACCATCGACTCGAATGTACCGGTGTCGAGCCAGGCCGTTCCGCGGTCGAGAACCTGCACCCGCAGGTTGCCCTGCTTGAGGTAGCGCTCGTTGACCGTGGAGATCTCGAGCTCGCCGCGGGCACTGGGCTCGATCGTCTTGGCGATCTCGACCACGGAGTTGTCGTAGAAGTAGAGGCCGGGAACGGCGTAGTTGCTCTTCGGCTCGACCGGCTTCTCCTCGATCGACACGGCGACGTTGGCGTCGTCGAACTCCACGACGCCGTAGGCGCGCGGATTGGCCACGTGGTACGCGAAGATCAGGGCGCCATCGAACGACGTGTTGTTGCGCAGGCTGGAGCCGAGGCCTGTTCCGTGGAAGATGTTGTCGCCGAGCACGAGGGCCACGCTCTCGTCGCCGATGAACTCCTCGCCGATGATGAAGGCCTGGGCGAGGCCATCGGGCGACGGCTGCACGGCGTACTCGAGGCGGATGCCGAGCTCGCTACCGTCGCCGAGCAGCGACTTGAACTGTTCGTTGTACTCCGGCGTCGTGATGATGAGGATCTCGTTGATGCCCGCCATCATCAGGGTCGACAGGGGGTAATAGATCATGGGCTTGTCGTAGATAGGCATCAGCTGCTTGCTGATGCCCTTCGTGATGGGCCAGAGCCGGGTGCCGGAGCCGCCGGCGAGAATGATTCCACGCATGGTCGAGAAGTCTACCGGGCGGCCTCTCAGGAAGCCTCATTGGAGGCTGATAGGGTCGGAGCCACGGACAGTTCGTCGTTTTGTTCGTTCCGCCCCGCGGCTTGTCCACCCGGTTTCTCAGACCTGTCGCAGGTCCCGAGCGGAATTCGAACCCGTGCGACGGTGTCCGGTGGGCTGCACTCTGTAGCGCACTCGGGAAGTATTTGGAGACTGATGACAACCCTCAGGGTGATCATTGATCAGATGGTGGCGACAGTACCGGGGGGCATCGGTCGCTATACGGAAGAACTGACACGTGAGTTGATCGCCACGGCACCTCGTGGGTGCGATGTCGAAGGCATCATCTCGAAGGTGCCCGACGAGACCTACGACGAGACCTTGGCCCGGCTGCCGGGTCTCGGCGGTCTCACGCGACTGTCTCTACCGCGTCGCGAGCTCGCGCGCGCCTGGCAGCACGGATTCTCGACCGGGGCGAAAGGCCGCGGCATGATCCATGCCACCAGCCTGCTCGCCCCTCTGCGCAAGATCGACCGCGTCAACTCCATCGGCGAGCAGGTCGCCGTCACGATCCACGACGTCGTTCCGTGGACCCACCCCGAGACGCTCACCAAGCACGGCGTCGCCTGGCACAAGGGGCTCGCCAAGCGGGCGCGGCGCTACGCCGACGCCATCGTCGTCCCCACCCACGCTGTCGCCGCGGAGCTGCGGGAATTCGTGAACTTCGGCGACCGGGTGCGTGTCATCGGAGGCGCCGTCAGTTCCAAGCTCGTCGTTCCCGAGAATGCAGACGAGCGCGCGTCCGAGCTCGATCTGCCCGCCGAGTACATCCTCACTGTGGGCACGCTGGAACCCCGCAAGGGTCTCGCTCCCCTGATTGCAGCACTCGCGCGCCCCGGCGTGCCCGATCTGCCCCTGCTCATCGCGGGTCCCGACGGCTGGGGCGATCTCGATGTCGCCCGCGTCGTCGCCGAGGCGGGGCTGCCCGCCGAGCGCGTGCGCACCCTCGGATTCGTCTCCGACTCCGACCTGGCGCTGCTGCTAGACCGCGCCTCGCTCTTCATCTACCCCAGCCTCGCCGAGGGATTTGGCCTGCCCGTGATCGAGGCCATGAACTTCGGCACCCCGGTCATCCACTCCGACGTGCCCGCGCTGCTCGAGGTCACCGCCGGAGCGAGCGTCTCGGTGGCGCGCGACGACCCCGCCGGGTACCCGGAGCGGATCGCCTCGGCCATCACCCGCGTGCTCGGAGACACCCAGCTCTTCGAACGGCTCTCCGTGGGCGGATACGACCGCGCCCGCGCATTCAGTTGGCGCGACTCGGCCGAGAAGGTCTGGCAGCTGCACGCCGACCTTTAACCGGCCGGCTGATCTTTGGCCGGCCGACCGCTGACAGGCCGGGCCGGCCGAGGCCGCCGTCGCCGCCTACTGCGTCTTCGACGAACTGAGCACGAGGGCGTCGGTCACGGACTGCCTCACGGTGGCCCAGTCAGGATCTTCGGGATCGATCAGCGGCGGAACGAGTTCGACGTTGTCGATCGGAAGGTCTTTCGTCTTGAGCGCGAGGTCGAGGAAGTACGCCAGGGTCGACTGCGGAACGTCGGTCTTCACCACGTCGGCGCCGGCCTGGGCGATGCCTTGGAACTTCGACAGCACGTTGGCCGGCTGGAACTGCGTGAGGATGGCCGTCTGCAGTTCGCGCTGGCGGCTCATACGGTCGTAGTCGCTCGTGGAGTGGCGGGACCTTGCGTACCAGAGCGCCGTCGTCCCATCCATGTGCTGCAGGCCGGGCTCGATCCAGCCCTCGACCTGCTCGAGGTTCTCGTCGCCGCCGATGGGCAGGCGCTCGGTGACGTTGATGTCGACGCCGCCGAGGGCATCGATGAGCTGCGCGAAGCCCTGCATGTCGATGAGCACGTAGTACTGGATGGTGATTCCGAGCGCGCCTTCCACCGCGTCCTTCGTGGCCTCGACACCCGGACTCGAGCCCTCGGCCTCGGCATTCGGGTAGAGGTCTTGGTCGTAGGCCTCGACGCGGGGGTAGAGGAAGCTGATCTGACAGTCGGAACCGCAGTCGTAGACGCCCGTGCCGTTCTCGTCGTAGTCGGAGCCGATGAGAGGCGAGCCCTCGGGGAAGGGCACCTGCTGCAGGTCGCGCGGCACACCGATCATCGTGGCGCGGCCGGTGTCGGCCTCGATGCTGACGACGGTGATGCTGTCGGGGCGCAGGCCGTCGCGGTCGGCGCCAGCGTCGCCTCCGAGAAGAAGGATGTTGTAGCGGCCGTCGACGGGAGGCTCGGCGTTCGCCTGGACCGCGAAGATCGAGGCCACGGTGTCGCGGGTCACGTTAACGAGGTAGGCGCCGTAGCCCGCGCCGCCAGCGAACAGCACGAGCAGCACGGTGGTGAAGGCCGCGATCCAGCCGCGTGCCTTCGGCCGTGTACGTACGAGGCGCACCAGGCGCAGGGTGTCGAGGGCGAGGATCACCCACAGCACGGCATAGGCGATGAGCAGGATCTGCACGGCCCACAGGCTCCACTCGTTCGTGAAGATCGAGAAGATGACCTGGGGCCAGATGAGATAGACGAGACCCGCCACGATGGCGAGCCCCACGAGACCGAGCGTGCAGGCCAGGCCGAAGCGGCCGAGGCGCCTGCTGCCGGCCAGCACCTGGGCGGAGCCGGGCAGCACGAAGTTCAGCACGACCAGCACCCAGGCTCGGGCGGTCATGACTTTGGGCGAGGCCACATCCGGATAGCGGATGGGTGCGTTGACAGTGGTCATAGGCGCGCTTGCAGGTCCTGGTTCTTCTGTTCGACAAGGGCGGTGAGCTCTTCGCGGTAGTCGCCGAGCTTGCCCGCAAGCGTGTCGTCGAAGGTCGAGAGGATGCTCACGGCGATGAGGCCGGCATTCTTCGCGCCGCCGATCGACACGGTGGCGACGGGGATGCCCGCGGGCATCTGCACGATGGACAGCAGGGAATCGAGGCCGTCGAGACGGGCGAGGGGCACGGGCACGCCGACGACAGGGAGGGTCGTGACCGCCGCGAGCATTCCGGGAAGGTGGGCGGCGCCACCGGCGCCGGCAATGATCACTTTGAGCCCACGCTCTCGTGCCGTACGTCCGTAGTCGATCATCTTCTCGGGGGTGCGATGGGCCGAGACGACCTGCACCTCGTGGGCGATACCGAAGTCGCTGAGCACGGCGACGGCGTCGGCCATCACGGAGAAGTCGGAATCCGACCCCATGACGACACCGACGAGAGGCATAAGAGCGGGCATTTGCCCATGGTAAAGGTCAGTTCTGCAAGAAAGCCGTTGCGGCACGCACCAGCAGCGATGGAACCTTTTTTCACCGACCGGACACTATGAGGTATGGGCACAGAACTAGTGAACGAGCCGGCCCTCTGGGAGCTGGCTCGCGGTGGCGATTCGGGGGCTTTCGCCATGGTGTACGACAGGCACCGCGATCGCGTATTCGGTCAGGCGTTGCGACTCATGCGTTCATCGCATGACGCCGAGGATGTGACCGCGATGGTGTTTCTCGAGCTCTGGCGGCGACGCAAGACCGTGACGCTCGTCAACGAAACACTGATCGGGTGGCTGCTCGTGACGACGAACAACGTGTCGCACAACTTCGTCCGCAGCGTGCGGCGCTACAAGGCCGTCATCGATCGCATTCCTCCGGCCGAGCCCGATGGCACTCACGATTTCGACCGTGTCGACGAGGAGATCGACTCCGCCCGCCGCGGCCGGAGCGTCGGCAGCGCATTCGCTCAGCTGTCTGCGAACGACCAGAACATCATCACCCTGTGCGTGCTCGAAGAATTCAGCCTGGCCGAGGCGGCAGTCGCGCTCCGGATTCCCGTCGGCACGGTCAAATCACGATTGTCCCGCGCCAAACAACGACTATCGGCGCTCACGACCCACGAAGTAGAACGAACCGCAATCGCCTCGGGAGGTGCAAAATGACTGAGACACCGATATTCGATCCCCAGCGCAGTGCTGCGATCCGGCACCTTCTCATCGAGAACGTCGAGGCGGAGCCGAAGCGTCGCACGAGGCACCTCCGGGCGTTGCTGGCCGGGCTCATCATCACGGGCGTCGTCGCCTCCGGCTCCACCGCCCTCGCCCTGAATCGCGACCACCTCTTCGGCGCGCCCACGGCCGCACCGCCCGCCTCGCCGACCAGCACCACCGGGCCGACAGCGTCGCCTGCGCCAACAACCCCCGCGACGCCCGATGAGATCGACTCATCAGGCCCGGCTGTGACAGGCGACCCGATCGCGCCTCGCGATGTCGCCTCCCCTCCGAGCGGCTCGGGATGGACCCTCGAGATGCCGCACTCGGCGGAGCCCTGTCAGGATCGACGGGCATACACGGTCGCCGACGGGTTGGCGCTTGTGCAGGTCGGGCCGATTCGTGCAGACGACAACCCGGGTTGCCTCCGGACGAACGACGGAATGACCCTCTCGCTCGTCGACACCTCGTCAGGCGGACTGCTGTGGACCCGAGACTGGAAATGGGACACCGAGATCGAAGGTCAGGGCTCGGCATACGTGGATACGTCTCTGCTCGGCACGTCGGGTCGGGTGCTGGTCGACTCCCAGATGGATCGATCGGGCCCCAGCGAAGTACTCGATCTGGCGACCGGTCAGACGGTGGCACCGTTCACCCCGAGCAGCGGAAACGAGCACGTCTACGAGGTGAGTCCCGTCCCTGGCGACTCCGGGGATGTCATCGCCACCTTCCGCGAGCTCGACGACGACGGGAACCAAGCGCCCTTCGGGATGGTGAAGCGCCTCGACCCGCGCGATGCTCAGAATCCGATCTGGAGCACTCGTGTCGAGGGAACAGACGTCTCGGCCCGGGAGGTCACCAACCAGATGACATTCACGTCACTCACCTACGCTCCGATCAGCCAGACCCGCTATGCATCGGCCGTTCTCGACCTCACCTCCGGTTCCGTCTCGCTCCGCGATGAGCGGACCGACTACGAGTTCTTCACGGGCTACACGATCCGCCCGTCGGATTACGACGAGACGGAGGCACCGCGCACCCTGAACGGCTCCGACGACAACGGGGACGAACTGTGGACACGAGCAGTGGGGCCGGAATCGAGCGTGAGCGAAGTACTGACGTCCTCGGTCCGCCCGGGCGATCCCGTGGACATCGGCCCGCGGGTGGGCAATGGACAATTCGTGATCGGCTCACCCACGAGCATCAGCCTTGTCGATGGCCTCACCGGTGAGACGGTGTGGGAGACGGATGCCACGGACTGCGGCACCCTTCCGGGTGCGTACGGACAATTCGCGGTTCGCCTGTCTCCTGACGGATCTGCTGTCACGATCGGCAACGACGTCGACCGCCCCTGCCGGTTCGACTCGGCAACCGGCGCCAGGCTGGCCGACTCGGCCGTTCCCCGGCATTTCTCCTCGGCCTACGGCACCGCCCTGAACTACGACATCGTCGACGGCGTCGGAACAGCAACCGATGCCCAGACCGGTGCGGTGGTCTGGAGCACTCCTACCGACGCGTTCTGGTGGTTCTATGCCGGCGGGTACCTCGTCTACTTCGACGGCTTCACCCTGCGATCCGTCGGCTGACCTCGGGTCAGTTCTGGAAGAAAGCCGCGGCGGCACGCGCCTCGAACACAACCTGGTCGAGGTCGTCGCCGCCCGCGGTCACGTGGCCCACCTTGCGGCCGGGTCGGGGCGCCTTGCCGTAGTTGTGGAATTTGACCGTCGGCTGGTCGGCGAACGCGGCGGCGTAGCGGTCGACAAGGGATCCTTCGGCCGGGCCGCCGAGCACGTTCACCATGACCGACCAGGTGTCACGACATCCGGTGGCGCCGAGCGGCAGGTCGAGGACCGCACGCAGGTGCTGTTCGAACTGGCTCGTGGTCGACCCGTCGATCGACCAGTGGCCCGTGTTGTGCGGTCGCATGGCCAGTTCGTTCACGAGGAGGCGCTCGTCGGTGGTCTCGAAGAGCTCGACGGCGAAGACGCCCGTCACCCCGAGTCCCTCGGCGATGCTGGTGGCGATGTCGGCGGCCACGTCGGCGACCCGGCCCGCGCTGCGCGGGGCGGGCGCGATGACCTCGGCGCACACGCCGTCTCGCTGAATGGACTCGACGACCGGCCAGAGCTGCATGTCTCCCGAGGGTCGACGCGCCACCATCTGTGCCAGTTCGCGACTGAATTCGACCCGCTCCTCCGCCAGGAGCGCTCCCCCGTTGCCGTCTTCGGCGAGGGCGAGGAACCAGTCGGCCACCTCGTCGGCATGCGTCACGACGCGCACCCCCTTGCCGTCGTAGCCGCCGCGAGGAGTCTTCACCACCGCGTGCCCGCCGTTGTCGGCGATGAACGACGCGAGCTCGTCTGCGTCGGAGACCGCGGCCCAGATCGGAACCGGGACGCCCAGCTGCTCGAGCTTCTCGCGCATGAGGATCTTGTCCTGCGCGTAGAGGAGAGCGTCGGGGCCGGGGTGCACGGCGTGGCCCGCCTCGACGAGCGCGCGCAGGATCGGCTGGGGAACGTGTTCGTGGTCGAAGGTGACGACGTCGACAGTCTCGGCGAACGCCAGCACGGTATCGCGATCGAGGTAGTCCCCCACCTCGCTGGCCGCCAGTGCAGCCGACGACCCCTCGTTCTCGGCGAGCACCCTGAGGTCGAGACCGAGGTTCACCGCCGCGGGAATCATCATTCGAGCCAGCTGACCGCCACCGATAACACCTACGCGATAGTCCACCCGTACAGCTTAACGAATTCGCTGGTGATCCCTTCGACAGGCTCAGGGAACGGGCGGGCCGGTTCGGGCGACGGGATCAGAACGGGCGGGGCCTATCGGGCGACAGGCTCAGGGAACGGGCGGCTTAGTTCGGGCGCCCCAGGATGTCGTCGGAGTGCTGCGCCACCCAGAGCTCGGCGAGGTGCAGGTCTGCCGCCTGATGGATCTCGACCCCGTCGACCGCCTCGATGATGAACGGGCCCTCACCGTGGCCTGAGGCCTCCCGGATGTTCGCCACGTGCTCGTTGCCGACCCAGACCTGTTCGAGCTTCTCGCCCTTGAATTCCAGCATGCCCCGAGGCTACTCCGATCGGGGCTGCGACTGCTCGTCCCACCAGGGATTGTCCTGATCCGGTCGGTGGAACCGCACCGCGTGGGAGGGAACGTGCTGCGACTCGAGCAGGTCGCCGATCACCTCGGATACCAGATCGGCACGCGGAACATCGCGGAGGACGGAGAACTCCCCCGGTCCGGTGCCGATGCGCACATCGCCGGAGCGGAACATGGCCTGCAGCAGCGACTTGCGAACCGTGATGTCGCCGGCGCGCACCAGCATCAGCTCACTCCGGGTGTTCACGAGCAGGCCGCGGCGCAGAATGATGCGCCTCGTCGTGATCACGTAGCGGGTGCTCAGCCACCGCACCGCGGGAACGAGGAAGAAGAGCACCGCCAGCAGCGCGCCCGCCGCGAGGACGGCCCAGTTCTGCCACTCGACAGGAAACCAGCTCGAGAAGTACCCCGTCGCCCCCGCGACGGCGATGAGGAAGATCGTGGGAAAGAACAGGCGTCGACCGTGCGCTCGGAACTTCGCGACCACCCGCTCGGGCTCGGCCGTCTCGTCGGCCGCACCCGCGGCATCCGGTGCGACCTTGGCCCGAGACCCCGGCCGATGCGGGGGCCGGATGCGTTCGGTCGCGACCGTCTCGCCGTATGCCGACGACACAGCCGCCGACGGCGCGGGGGCCGGGGGCAGCGGCCCGGAGCCGCCGGCCGCGATGAGCTCGGTGGGCGCGTCGGAGCCGTGAATGAGCGCGCCGAAGCTCGGACGCGGCTGCTTCGAGGCGGGCATGGGCCTATTAAACCTTCAGGTGGGTGATATCCCCTGCGGCCACGACGACTCTCCAGCCATCCGAGTCCCGATCGATACCGATGCGGCCCAGCTCGTCGATCTCGCGCGCGATGCCCGACACCACCTCGCCGTCGGGCAGCTCGGCCAGCACGGGCGAACCGAGCGTGCTGCAGAGAGCCGTGACCTGGGCGTGCAGCCCGCTCCGCAGCGCGTCTCCCTCGAAGCGCACGAAGTCGCGGTACAGGCGGGAGAGGTTGATCAGGTAGCCCGCGAGCGCAGCGTCGAGCGATGCGTGACTCACCCCGGCGATGAGAAGGGAGGTGGCCGTCGGAACCGGGAGATCGTTCTCGTCCAAAGAGATGTTGAGGCCGGCGCCGACGATGACTCCGGTCTCAGGGATCAGCTCGCTGAGGATTCCGCTGACCTTCGCGCCGTCGATGAGAACGTCGTTGGGCCACTTGAGCGACGCGACGGGGTGGTGGTGCACGCGGGTCGCGTGGCCCACCTCTCCCTCGATGAGGGAGCGTACGACCTTGGTCATCGCGGCACCGGCCATGAGCGGCAACCAGCCCAGGCTGTCGGGCGGCAGAGTCGACCCGTCGCCGATCGGCTGTCGTAGCAGAACCGAGACGGCGAGGCACTTGCGGGCCGGCGCGGTCCACGTTCGCCCGAGGCGCCCACGGCCCTGCGTCTGGGTGTCGGTTGCGACCACCGACAGATCGGGCCAGCCCGAGGCATCCGGGCCCGTCGCATGCTCGCGCAACACATCGTTCGTGGACCCCGCTCGCGGAAGCCACTCGAGGCGCTCGGCGACAGCGGAACTGAGGGGCAGTTTCATAGGCATCACCCTAGGCGCAGCGTCGCGGCGATCCGGCAGGACCCACGGGCGAGAACCAATGGATGCGCGGCAATTTTGTAGCAATCAACCAACGGTTGGCGGCGATGGCTGGCCGGTAGAGTGAACCGGTGAGCGAAGACGTAACTGCACAGGCGCCGGACATGTACACCACGGCGGGCAAACTGGTCGACCTGAAGAACAGGTACCACGAGGCCGTGACCGCGAGCGGTGAGGCCGCGATCGCGAAGCAGCACGCCAGGGGCAAGAAGACCGCGCGCGAGCGCATAGAAGAGCTGCTCGATGCGGGCTCGTTCGTCGAGATCGACGAGTTCGTGCGCCACCGCACCGTGGCATTCGGCATGGAGAAGTCCCGCCCCTACGGCGACGCGGTCGTCACCGGCACGGGCACCATCCACGGGCGCCAGGTCGCCGTCTACTCGCAGGACTTCACGATCTTCGGCGGCTCGCTCGGCGAGGTCGCGGGCGAGAAGATCATCAAGGTCATGGACCTCGCCCTGAAGACCGGCGTGCCGATCATCGGCATGCTCGACTCCGGTGGAGCCCGTATTCAGGAGGGCGTCGTCGCCCTCGGCAAGTACGGCGAGATCTTCCGCCGCAACACCCAGGCCTCCGGTGTGATTCCGCAGATCTCGATCATCATGGGCCCAGCAGCCGGCGGCGCCGTGTACTCCCCCGCCCTCACCGACTTCGTGATCATGGTCGACAAGACCAGCCAGATGTTCGTGACCGGCCCCGACGTGATCAAGACGGTCACCGGCGAAGACGTGGGAATGGAGGAGCTCGGCGGTGCGCTCACCCACAACACCGTGTCGGGCGTCTCGCACTACCTGGCGAGCGACGAGGAGGACGCGCTCGACTTCGCACGCGGCCTCATCAGCTACCTGCCCGACAACAACCTCTCCGACCCGCCCGTCTACGACAGCGAGGTCGACCTCGAGATCACCGACGCCGACCGTCGGCTCAACACGCTCATCCCCGACTCGCCCAACCAGCCCTACGACGTGCACACCGTGATCGAGCACATCGTCGACAACGGCGAGTTCCTCGAGACCCAGCCGCTGTACGCACCCAACATCGTCGTGGGCTTCGCCCGGGTCGAGGGCCGTTCCGTGGGAATCGTGGCGAACCAGCCCAACGCGATGGCCGGAACACTGAACATCGAGGCCGGCGAGAAGGCCGCCCGCTTCGTACGCTTCTGCGACGCGTTCTCCATCCCGATCCTCACCCTCGTCGATGTTCCCGGGTACCTTCCCGGAACCGACCAGGAGTGGACGGGCGTCATCCGCCGCGGCGCCAAGCTGCTCTACGCCTACGCCGAGGCCACCGTTCCCCTCATCACCGTCATCACTCGCAAGGCGTACGGCGGCGCCTACATCGTGATGGGCTCCAAGCAGCTCGGAGCGGATATCAACCTCGCGTGGCCGACGGCCGAGATCGCCGTCATGGGCGGACAGGGCGCGGTCAACATCCTGTACCGCGGCGAGATCAAGCGTGCCGAGGAGGCCGGCGAAGACGTGGCAGCCGTGCGCACGAGACTTGCCAACGAGTACACCTACAACGTGGCGTCGCCGTTCCTGGCGGCCGAGCGCGGCGAGCTCGACGGCGTGATCGAACCTGCGGCCACCCGCGTCGCCGTGGTGAAGGCGCTTCGGGCGCTCCGCACCAAGCGGGCGAGCCTGCCGACGAAGAAGCACGGCAACATCCCGCTGTAGCCGTCACGGCTCCCTGAGCCTGCCGAAGGACAAGCTCAGGGAACGACGGGCTCGGGCAGCGACGACCGCTACTCCGTGGCGGCGCCCCGCCAGTCGTCCGTCGTGATGTGCGACCCGCCCTGCGGACCCATCTGCAGCATCCCGCCATCGACGGCCCATGACGCACCGGTGACGTAGCTCGACGCGGGTGAGGCAAGAAAGCCGATGACGGCGGCGATCTCTCCCGCAATTCCCGAGCGCCCCAGCGGGATGCCGGGCCGGTGGGTCTGAAACGCGTCCTCGTCGGTCATGTCGTTCATCGGCGTGGCGATCTCGCCCGGTGCCACCGCGTTGACCGTGATGTTGTGCTGTCCGAGCTCGAGCGCGGCCGTCTTCAGCAGGCCGCCGAACCCGTGCTTCGCGGCGTCGTAGGCGCTGGAGCCGACACGAGGCTGGTGTTCGTGCACGCTGGTGACTCCGATGATGCGCCCGCCGGTTCCCTGCTCGACCATCGTCTTCGCGGCGGTCTGGATGCAGAGGAACGCGCCGTCGAGGTCGGCGGCGATCGTGTGCCGCCAGGTCTCCAGCTCCATCTCGAGGAACGGTGCGACATCCATGACCCCGGCGTTGTTGACGAAGACGTCGATGCCTCCCAGCTTCTCGATGAGCGAGGAGATCGTTCCGGGCACGGAGTCGAGGTCGCCGGTATCGAGCTGGGCGATGTGCGCGTCGCGTCCGAGCGCGCGCACCATGGCGGCCGTCTCCTCGGCGCCGTCCGAATCCGAATGGAAGGTGATGCCGACATCCATGCCCGCCTCCGCGAGCGCCAGGGCCGTGGCCCTGCCGATTCCCGAGTTCGATCCGGTGACGATGGCGCGGCGGGGCGAGAAGTTCGAAGTACTCATGCATTCGACGCTACGGCGATCCGTCGTCAGCACGGGAGGGCTTGACGCGATCTGCCTGTGAAGCCGAGCGCGCCCATAGCGGGCGAGAGCGCCGTCGCCGCCGGCGCGCTCGCCCCGCTTGAGGCGCGCTCGACCGCACGCCGCTCCCCGGGAGCCTCTCCTCCCCCGCGTGAGGAAGACGTTGCTCGTGCACACCGCAGCCGCCGAGCACATGAATCGTCGCGTCAGCGCGCCAGTCTGCTGCGATGCAACCAAACAATCCAGAGGACCGACTCCTCTTCGTCCGCGACCGCACTCTCCTCATCGGAGACGATTCGGCGCTGCGCCGTAGGGCCACGCGCGGCGAGCTCAGGCGCGTTCATCACGGCGTCTACGCGACCGAGCAGGACTGGAGCCGCTGGAACTCGGAGGAGCGCTATCGAGCTCGTGTCTTCGGCATCGGCCAGGGTCGACGGTCCGACGTGGTTCTCCAGGGCTACTCGGCAGCAGCGCTCTGGCGCCTGCCGATCATCGGCGCCTGGCCTGCCGAGGTTCACCTGCTCACCGAGAAGGCGGCAGGCGGCAGGTCTCATGCTCGAATTCGACGTCACGCCGTCGGATTCGAGCATGCCGGCATAACGACGATCGACGGCCTCCACGTGACCGGGGCCGCTAGAACGGTCATCGACCTGGCCGCTGTGGCACCGTTCATGACCGCTGTGGCAACCGCAGACTTCGCGCTGCACACCGAGCTGACCACTCGCGGCGAGCTCGCCACGCTGCTGCAGACAATGGGCCGATTCCGGGGGTCGGCCCGGGCGGCCCGCGTCGTCGACTTCTCGACGCCCCTGGCGGAGTCCGTCGCGGAGTCGGCGAGTCGAGTCACGATGGCCCGCTGCAGATTCCCTGAGCCGGAACTGCAGAAGGAGTTCTGGGGCCCGAATGGCGAGCACGCCTTCGTCGACCACTGGTTTCGCGGAGTCAGAACGATCGGAGAGGTCGACGGCCGATCCAAGTTCGAAGATCCCCGCTTCCTTCGGGGCCGAAGCCCCGAGCAGGCCCTGTGGGATGAGAAGCAGCGCGAGGACTGGCTGCGGCTGCAGAGCGACGGATTCGGTCGATGGGACTGGTCGATTGCGGTCTCGCCGCGGCGTCTGACACAGCGACTTCTCGAGATGGGAGTGCCGCAGCTCCCGCCGAACCACCCCGAAGCCTTCCGCATCCGCCCCTTGGAGGACGAGAAAGGAGGCCGAGCGCGCCGTTAGCGGGCGAACGCGCCTTCGCCGCCGGCGCGTTCGCCCGCTAGAGGCGCGCTCGGTGCCCGGTGCCAGGCGCCCGGTCCACGGCAGCGCGCCCTCCCCCTGTTCGGGGTCCTCCTGTAGCCTCGAGGGCGTGACTGCATCGACACCCCGCCACGCCGCCGATCCCGAGCCGATCGACTTCACCATCACCACGCCGAACCTCGAGGCCGAGGAGATCGCCGCCGTGACGGCCGTGCTTCAGGCGGCGCTGGCGAACGCGGGCGACGCGTCGCCCGCGGCGACCGCAGCGCCGGCGAGCGGCTGGCAGAAGTCGCGCCGCGACCTGCGCACGCCCATCCACCCCGGGCCCGGAGAGTGGCGTCGCGCAGGGTAGCGACGCGTGTCCTCATTTATGCCGACTGGTGCCCCGTGGGCCCGTCGCGTCATGATGGCTCTGCTAGGTGTTCTCCCTCGGGATGAGCATCGCCAGTTCATCGCCATCTAGGGTAAGCGGGCATGAACTGGGGGCGAGTCAGGGCACTATTCGGGTTAGTGCTCTGACTCGGATTCGTAGCTGTGGGGCCGATGGAGTACCGTCGGCCCCACTTCTGCGTCTGCCGAGTGAACCTCCGCGACCCGAGTCGCTCGCGCAACCGTCAGGCCGTCAGGCCGTCAGGGTCGACGGATCTCGTGCCACAGGGTGACTTCGTCTCCGCCGTCGTCGTCTCCGAGCGCCGCTGCCGTTCCGTCGCCGCCCGTGTCCTTCAGCCCGACGACGGAGACCGCGGTGCCCGACCCCTCGGTTCCCGTGCGGATGATCAGCCGATCGGCCTCAATGCCGTCGACCAGGTCGACGAGTTCGGCGAGCGTCGTGAGCCTGTCGGTCTCCGAGAGTGCGTCGAGGCCCCCGTCGTCGAGCATCGTCACATGCACTCCCCGGCGTCGGGCGGCCATCACCTCGGCGCGCACCTCATCGGTGAGCAGCAGCCTGCCGCGGATCTCGTCGCGGATCGCGGCCTCGAGATGAAGGCACTCCCGCCGCTCCTGCTCGCTCAGCTCTCCGCCCGAGGCGACGATGCGGCGCAGCATCGGGGCGGCGAGCTTGTCCATCTGCTCGAGACGACGCCTGCGCTCGAAGAGGAGCGCCTCCTGGTTGGCCTGCCACTCGGCCGCCTTGATGCCTGCGCGCGCATACTGGGCCGCATCCTGGTCGGCCCGCACGAGCGCGACCGAGAGGGCGTGCGCGATGGCGACCCAGAGCGCACCGCCGATGACACCGGTGGTGGTCAGCGCCAGGGGCGTGCTCCAGGCCGCGACCGAGAGCACGGTGACGCCGACGCCGATCCACGCGAAGATCGGCTGCCCGCGCACCACGGTGATGACGAGCAGGGTGAAGATGGCGGCCACGAACCAGGTTGCGTAGCCGTTCGCCGCCTGCGGGTCGAGTTGCGAGAGCACCAGCATGGTGATCACGAAGCCGACGGCCACGTTGAGGGCGGCGTTCCAGCCGGGCATCGGAGCAACCGTCGGCGCCCACAGGCTGATGACGGTGACCGCCGCGTAGAGGATCATGGCGACGATGACCGGACCCGGCTCGCGGGGAACGGAGAGGGAGGAGAGCGCGAGCACGAGGTGGTACGCGGAGAACAGGGCCGCGAGCCCGATGAGGAGGAGCCGAGGTGAGGAGATCATGTGCCCTCCGCACGCAGGTCGAACGAGCGGCGCACATGCTCAGCCGTCGTCTCACGGTTCGGGTCGGGCCATACGATCACGATCGAGGCGCCGCCTCCGGGAACCGATTGCACCTGAACCGCGCCGCCGACCGTGGCGACCCGCTCGCGGATGCTCACCCGGAGCCCCAGCCTCTCCTGGGGCACGGCGGCCGGATCGAAACCCACGCCCGTGTCAGAGACCTGCACGGTGAACCCCTCTCCCTGCAGCGGATGCAGTGAGACCGTGCGCTCGATCGACACCGGCACAGATGCGGCCTCGGCGCCGTCTGCGTGCTGCAGGCTGTTCACCATCGCCTGCACGGCGGCCGAGAAGACCGCCTCCGCGACATCGCTCGGTACCGACTGCCCCGTTATGGACTGCTGGGCGTAGTCGAAGCCCGGTGAGAGAACGCGAGCCGCATTCGCGAGGCGCTCCGCCAGCTCGCCCAAGGGCACCTCGAAGCCGGGGTCGCCCGCTTCGCCCGAGGAGTGGAGCGCCCGCAGCGCGTCTCGCGCCATCCCGACCACCAGGTCCCGTTCCATGGCGCTCGAACTCTTGGCTGCCGACAGCAGGGTCGTGAGCACCCGGTCGTGCACCAGGGCGTCGACGTGCAGGCGCTCCGCCTCCATCGCATCCTGCTTGACGGCGACCGAATAGCGCAGCATCGCGGCCTGCTGCGCCCTGTCGACCCGATCGGCGGCCCTGCGCAGGGTCGTGACCAGAACGAGGTTGACCGCGCCGAGGATGAAGACGTACAGGGCGTCGAGGGCAGCGAGACCGGCGCCCGCCTCGCCTCCGGAGGGGAGGGAGCGCAGGACCGCGTAGATGAGGGAGACCGCCACGATGTAGCAGCCTGCGAGCCACATGTTGAACGACACCACGGCGCACGCCATGGAGACCACCATGATGTACCAGAGCCAGGGCTCCGAAGGAGCCACCTCGTTCGGCTGCAGCACCGCCGCGGGCCAGAGTACGAGCGACAGAACGAACACGCCGGCCGCCACTCCGCCGGCGACGGCCACTCCCCGACCGATAATGCTGGTCACGACCACCCCGAGGATGCCGGCGAAGACGACCACGGGAAGGGCCACGGCCCAGGCGGGCCCGACGTAGCTCTGCGCGGCGATGACCGCGGGCAGGGATTGCAGCGCGAACACGAATCCGAAGATGCCCGTGACCCGGCTCGCCACCGTCTCGATGCGCGATCTCGAGATGGAGCCGCGCATGCGGTTCAGAACGCCCGGCGGTCCGAATGATGTTCTGGGGCGGGTCTGACCCGGCCCTACCGATGCGGACACGTCGTCACCTGCCGCCGGGGGTCTCGCCGAGAGCCAGGATGCCGTCTTCGACGGCTCGCTTCAAAAGGTCGACCTTCGTCGGCGCCGGACGGCCGACCTGAACGTACTTCGCACGCACCCGGTCGAGATACTCGCGGGCCGTCGGGGTCGCGATGCCCAGCTGCACGGCGACGAGCTTGAGCGGCAGTCCTGCGGCATAGAGGTGGAGAACGTCGCGCTCCCTCGCGGTGAGCCGTGCCCGCGAGAACTCGGCGTCGGCGTCGATCGCACTCGCCCATTCGAGGTTGTTCAGCACACCGCCGCCGGCGACCGTCGCGATCGCGGCTATCACGGTGCTCGTCGCTGCGGACTTGGGGATGACCCCTGCCGCGCCCGCAGCCAGGGCCTCGCGGACGCTCGCGGTGCGGTCGGCGATGCTGTGCACCAGCACCGACGCCCCGGTCTTGAGCGCGGCCTCGACGTTGTGGGTGATGCTCAGCCCGTCACCGATACTGAGGTCGAGAACCACGACATCGGACGGCCTGCTGCCCAACGCCCGGATGAGGTCCGGAACGGTGAGCCCGACCGCGACGACCTCGTATCCGGCCTCGAGACACGCCGCCTTCAGACCCAGGAGCACCGACTCGTGGTCGTCGACGATCGCGACGCGCACGGGCGTGGCGGTGGATCGATCTGCCGGAGCTGCGGGATCTGGGGGAAACATGGCGACCTTCCCTGCGGGTGGTTCTGATCGTAACGGAAAGGGGCCGGCCGGCCTCGGAGCGTCAGTCCTTCGTGAGCACCGCCACCGATTCGACGTGGTGGGTGTGGGGGAAGAGATCGAAGGCGCGGAGCGAGCGCAGGTGGTAGCCGCCGCGCTCGAACTGGCCGGCGTCGCGGGCGAAGGCGACGGGGTCGCACGCCACGTAGACGACCTGGGCCACGTCGAGGGCCATCAGGGAGTTGACGACCTGCTTGCCGGCGCCGGCGCGGGGCGGGTCGAGGATGACCGTGGCCCGCGACAGTCGCTCCCGCTCGGCCGCCTGCGCCGTCTTCTCGAGCTGGCGCAGGTACCTGTCGACCCGGTTCGTCTCGGCGTTGGCGCCGATCCACTCGCTGAGGTTCTCGGAGGCGTAGTCGGTGGCCAACTCGTTGCCCTCGACGCTCGTGATGCGCAGGCCCGCGCCCACCTTCTCCCCCAGCGCCGCGGCGAGAAGCCCGACGCCGCCATAGAGGTCGAGGTTGAACGCGCTCGCGTCGAGACGCTCGTCGAGCACCTCGCTGCGGATCGCGCGCGACAGCGTCGAGGCGGCACCGCGGTGCACCTGCCAGAACCCCTGCTCGTCGAGGCGGAACTCGCGACCGTCGACGACCTCGGTGATGCTGCGGCCGCGTCGTGCGGCCGTGCGAGAACCGCGAGACTTCTCGGGCGTCTCGCTCGACGTGACGAACCGGGGCGCGCCCTGCGAGGGCGCAACGAGGTCGATCCAGCCGCCGGCGGGAAAGTCCGACCCGTCGATTCGATCGCCGAGCGGGGCCTCGTTCTCGAGGGCGGGCGTCGCCAGCGGCAGGTCGTCGACGGAGATGACCCGATGCGAGCGCGCGGCGAAGGGTCCGACGCGACCATCGGCATCCACGTGCAGTCGCACGCGCGTTCGCCAGCCGAGGCCGCCCCGCTCCTCGTCGCCGTCGACCGCCTCGACCTCCACGTCGCGCTCGAGACCCGCGAAGCGCTTGAGCGAGTCGACGATGACCTGGCGCTTCAGCTCGCGCTGCCAGGCGAGGTCGATGTGCCCGAATTCGGCACCGCCGGCCCTGTCGTCGGGATCGCGATCGATCGACGCGGCCTGCCAGACATGCGGCACCCGGTGCGGCGACGCCTCGAGCACGCGCACCGTCTCCGCGCGCCAGAACGAGGCGTGCTCGTCGTCGGTGATGCGGGCCAGCACGCGCTCGCCGGGAAGAGAGTCCGTGACGAACACCACGCGGCCGTCGAGTCGTGCGACCGAGATTCCTCCGTGGGCTACGTTGGTAATCTCCAGCTCGACCTGTGTTCCCTGCGCGTCAGCCATGCTTCGAGCATCCCACACGAAAGGGCGGTGCTCCTCGTGCGCCTCTACCTCGCATCCACCTCGCCGGCACGCCTCGCCCTGCTCAGGCAGGTCGGAATCGAGCCGGTCGTCGTGCCGTCGAACGTCGACGAGGAGGCCGCCGTGCGCCTCGCGACCGACTCCAACGGCGAATTGGATGCCTCGGCGATGGTCACACTGCTGGCCCGGCTGAAGGCCGAGGCGATTCTCGGGCAGCGACCGGATGGCGAGGAGATCGACGGTGTGATCCTCGGGGGCGATTCGGCCTTCGAACTCGGCGGCGTCATCTACGGCAAACCGCACGAGCCGCAGATCGCGCGCGAGCGGTGGCTCGAGCAGCGCGGCAAGACGGGAACCCTGCACTCGGGGCACTGGATCATCGAGGTGAAGAACGGCCAGGCCGCCCGGGCCCTCGGGGCGACGGCGCACGCCTCCGTGGAGTTCGCCTCGGACATCAGCGACTCCGAGATCGACGCATACGTCGCCAGCGGAGAGCCTCTCCAGGTCGCGGGCGCCTTCACGGTCGACGGACTCGCCGCGCCGTTCATCCGCTCGGTCACCGGTGCGCCCTCGACCGTGATCGGCATGTCGTTGCCGACGCTGCGCACCATGCTCGCCGAGCTCGACATCGACTGGATGTCGCTGCGGGCGTAAGCGATCCGTTCCCTGAGCTCGTCGAAGGGAAGGCTCGGCGCGGTTCCCTTCGACAGGCTCGGGGAACGGCGAGAGTGGAGGTTCCCACAGGGACTCGGCCGCTTTTTTGTTCGCGCCTGCCAAAGGAGCACGCCCTCGGCCCAATAGGCTGGGTGGATTATGCCGCGCATCACCAAGGTACTCATAGCCAACAGAGGCGAGATCGCAGTCCGGGTCATCCGGGCCGCCAAAGACTCCGGAATCGGATCGGTCGCCATCTACGCAGATCAAGACCGAGACGCCCTTCACGCGCAGCTCGCCGACGAGGCGTATGCGCTCGAGGGCACGACCAGTGCCGAGACCTATCTCGTCATTCCCAAGATCCTCTCGATCGCCCGCAGAAGCGGCGCCGACGCCGTTCACCCGGGGTATGGATTCCTCGCCGAGAACGCCGAGTTCGCGCAGGCCGTCATCGATGCCGGGCTCACCTGGATCGGCCCGTCACCGGCCGCCATCGAGAAGCTCGGAGACAAGGTCACCGCCCGTCACGTGGCCGAGAAGGTCGGCGCGCCGCTAGCCCCCGGCACCATCGACCCGGTGAACGGGGCCGACGAAGTTCTGGCCTTCGTCGCGGAGCACGGCCTCCCCGTGGCCATCAAGGCGGCCTTCGGCGGCGGCGGACGCGGACTCAAGATCGCATACACCGAAGACGAGATCGTCGAACAGTTCGAATCGGCCACCCGCGAGGCGATCACCGCTTTCGGCCGGGGCGAGTGCTTCGTCGAGAAGTACCTCGACAAGCCGCGCCACGTCGAGACCCAGTGCCTCGCAGACGCGCACGGCAACGTCGTCGTGGTCTCCACCCGCGACTGCTCGCTGCAGCGCCGCCACCAGAAGCTCGTCGAGGAGGCCCCGGCCCCGTTCCTGACCGACGCCCAGAACGCCGAGCTGTATCGCGCATCCAAAGCCATTCTCAAGGAGGTCGGCTACGTCGGCGCCGGCACCTGCGAGTTCCTCGTCGCGGCCGACGGAACGGTGTCGTTCCTCGAGGTCAACACCCGCCTGCAGGTCGAGCACCCCGTGTCTGAAGAGGTCACCGGCATCGACCTGGTGCGGGAGCAGTTCCGCCTGGCCGAGGGCGGCGTGCTCGACTATGACGACCCAATTCCCCACGGTCACTCCTTCGAGTTCCGCATCAACGGCGAAGACGCCGGGCGCGGATTCCTTCCGAGCCCCGGCCCGATCCACACGTTCAACGCCCCGGGCGGACCGGGCGTGCGCATCGACACGGGAATCCGGGCGGGCGACGTGATCTCGGGCTCGTTCGACTCGCTGCTCGCCAAGCTCATCGTCACCGGCAGCTCACGCGAAGACGCGCTCGAGCGCTCGCGCCGCGCCCTCGACGAGTTCGAGGTTCTCGGGCTTCCGACGGTCCTGCCGTTCCACCGGTCCATCGTGCGCGACCCCGCCTTCGCTCCGGCCGACGGACAGCCCTTCAGCATCTTCACGCGCTGGATCGAGACCGAGTACGTCAACGACATCGAGCCCTGGTCGGGCGAGATCGAAGAGACCGCCCCCGCCGCCGAGCGCACCACCGTGGTGCTCGAGGTCGACGGCAAGCGCGTCTCCGTCGCCCTGCCCGCGCACTTCGGCGGCGGCTCGTCGCCTGGCCGTTCCGCGACCTCCGGCTCCGCTCCGAAACGCCGCGGCGCCGCATCCGGTTTCTCGACGGCCACGGGCGACTCGGTCAAGGCGCCCATGCAGGCCACCATCGTGAAGATCGCCGTCGCCGAGGGCGACACCGTCGTCAAAGGCGACCTCGTGCTGGTGCTCGAGGCCATGAAGATGGAGCAGCCCATCACCGCCCACAAAGACGGAACCATCGGCGCGATCTCCGCGGCCGTGGGCGCCACCGTGTCGTCGGGCACGGTTCTGCTCGCGATCACCGACTAGGCGCTCCCGTTCCCTGAGCCCGCCGTTCCCTGAGCTTGTCGAAGGGCCACCTTTATCGGGGCCCGCAGGCAAAGCTCAGGGAACGGAACCAGCGCTACAGAACGATGTGCATCGCGCGGGCCGCATCCGAAATGCTGCCCGACAGCGACGGGTACACGCTGAAGGCGCGGGAGACCGCGTCGACCGTGAGCCGGTGCTCCACGGCCAGGGCGATCGGAAAGATGAGCTCCGAAGCGTTGGGGGCCACGACGACTCCGCCGATGACGGTTCCCGAACCCGTGCGGGCGAAGAGCTTCACGAAGCCCTCCTTGATGCCCATCATCTTGGCGCGAGGATTCTCCGAGAGGGGCAGCTTGTAGATGTCGCCCTGGGCTATGCCCTCTTCGATCTGGCGCTGTGTCCAGCCGACCGTGGCGATCTGGGGCTGGGTGAAGATATTCGACGACACGTTGCGCAGCTCGGTCGGGTTGACCGCGTCGCCCATGGCGTGGAACACGGCCGTGCGGCCCTGCATCGAGGCGACGGATGCGAGGGGTAGGAAGGTCGTGCAGTCGCCGGCCGCGTAGATCGACGGCATCGACGTGCGGGCGACCCTGTTGACGCGGATGTGCCCGGACTCGGTGAGCTGCACGCCGGCTTCGGCCAGCCCGATGCCCTCGGTGTTCGGAATGGATCCGACGGCCATGAGGCAGTGGCTGCCCTCGACTGTTCGGCCGTCTGCGAGGGTGGCGACGACGCCCTTGTCGGTGCGCATGACCGAGTCGGCGCGCGACTTCGAGAGAACCGTCATGCCGTTGCGCTTGAAGACGTTCTCGATGACGGCCGCGGCGTCGGCGTCTTCGCCCGGCAGAACCTGGTCGCGACTCGAGATGAGCGTGACCTTGGAGCCGAGGGCCGTGTAGGCGGAGGCGAACTCCGCGCCGGTGACACCAGATCCGACGACGATGAGATGTTCGGGGACGGTCTTGAGGGTGTAGAGCTGGGTCCAGGTGAAGATGCGCTCGCCGTCCGGCACGGCGGAGGCGAGGATGCGGGGGCTCGCTCCGACCGAGACGACGATGGTGTCGGCCTCGATCTCGTCGAAGTCGGTGCCCTCCTCTCCCTTCGAGGTCGACACGATCACCGAGTTGGCGCCGTCGAGGCGTCCCTCGCCGGTGACGATGCGCACGCCCGAGCGGATGAGGCTGGACTTCATGTCTTCGGACTGCTGGCGGGCGAGGCCGAGCAGACGCTTGTTCACGGCGGCCAGGTTGACCGCGATCTCGGGGCGGACCGGCTTGCCGGTGCCGCCGCGGGTGAAGAATTGCACGCCGAGGTCGGCCGCTTCGCCGATGGCGTTGGTGGCCTCGGCCGTGGCGATGAGGGTCTTCGACGGAACGACATCGGTGAGCACGGCCGAGCCGCCCACTCCGACACGCTCGATGAGGGTGACGTCGGCACCCAGCTGGGCCCCCGCGATGGCGGCGTCGTACCCGCCCGGTCCGCCGCCGAGGACGGCGATTCTCTGCTTGCGCTCGAACTCATAGACCATGACGGCCATTCTCCCGTGTCGCGCACGCGACCGCCAAACCCGCGCCCCGCGCATCCGCCGCCTGCCGGTGAACACCGCGTTAATCTAAGGTGGTTCAATGCTCACCACCACACCCAATCCCCTCGATTCCGCCGACGCCGATCCGTTCGAGATCGCCCGCGAGGCGGCCGCCCAGATCGCCGAGAAGACGGGCGTCGCCGGCCATGACATCGCCCTCACGCTGGGCAGCGGATGGGGCAAGGCCGCAGACCTGCTCGGCGAGACGATCGCCACGGTGGATGCGACGGAGATCGTCGGGTTCTCGGCCTCGGCCGTTCCCGGGCACGGCGGCACCCTCCGCTCGATCCGGCTGCCCAACGGAAAGCATGCGCTGGTCATCGGTGCGCGTACCCACTACTACGAGAACCACGGCGTGCGCAGGGTCGTGCACAGTGTGCGCACCGCCGCCGCCACGGGTGCTACGACCATGATCCTCACGAACGGGGCCGGAGGCATCCGCGAGACCTGGACACCGGGAACCCCCGTTCTCATCAGCGACCACATCAACCTCACGGCCGATTCGCCCCTCGAAGGCGCCACTTTCATCGACCTCACCGATCTGTACTCCTCTCGGCTGCGCGACATCGCGCGCACGGTCGACGCCGACCTCGACGAAGGCGTCTACGTGCAGTTCCGCGGGCCGCACTACGAGACCCCGGCCGAGGTTCAGATGGCGAAGGCGATCGGCGGCCACATCGTGGGCATGTCGACGGCACTCGAGGCCATCGCCGCCCGGCAGGCCGGTATGGAGATCCTCGGCATGTCGTTGATCACCAACCTCGCCGCCGGCATCCAGAAGACGCCGCTGAGCCACGAAGAGGTCATCGAGGCCGGAAAGAACGCCGAGGGCAGGATCGGCTCGCTCCTCGCCCGCATCGTGGGCGAGCTGTGACCGACGTCGAGCTGCTCGATGCGGCTCGCGCGTGGCTCGCCCAGGATCCCGATGACGAGACGCGTGCCGAGCTGTCAGCGCTGATCGACTCCGCCGAGTCGCAGGATGCAGGGGCCCTCGCCGAGCTGCACGATCGTTTCGACGCGCGCCTCGCGTTCGGCACTGCCGGGCTTCGTGGCGAGATCGCGGCCGGGCCGAATCGCATGAACCGGGTGCTGGTGTCGCAGGCCGCAGCGGGCCTGGCCGCGTTCTTGATCGCGCGGGCGGGCGATGGCGAGCAGCCCAGCATCGTGATCGGATACGACGGGCGCAAGAACTCGGCCGTCTTCGCAACCGACACGGCCGAGATCATGGCGGGCGCGGGCATCCGGGCCATCCTGCTGCCCCGCCTGCTGCCGACACCCCTCGTGGCGTTCGCCGTACGGCACCTCGATGCGAGCGCCGGGGTCATGGTGACCGCGTCGCACAATCCGCCGAACGACAACGGCTACAAGGTCTACCTGGGTGGCGCAGACGAGGGATCACAGATCGTCGCTCCGGTGGATGCGGAGATCGCGGCCCAGATCCTGCGCGTGGCCTCCGAAGCGCACGTACTCGAGTTGCCTCGCTCCGATCGCTACGAGATCGCCCCCGAGTCCGTCGTCGAGGCCTACGTGGCCCAGACCGCGTCTCTCGCGTCCCGCCCGACCGCGCAGCCGAAGGTCGTCTACACAGCGATGCACGGCGTGGGATGGCAGACGTTCCGGTCTGTGCTACAGACCGCGGGCTTCGACGAGCCCACGGTGGTGCGCCAGCAGATCGAGCCCGATTCCGCATTTCCCACGGTCTCCTTCCCCAATCCCGAGGAACCGGGCGCGCTCGACCTGGCGTTCCAGACGGCGCGCGAGGTCGATGCAGATCTCGTGATCGCGAACGACCCCGACGCCGATCGGCTCGCCATCGCCATCCGCGATTCGTCGCAGCCGGCGGAGTTCCGCGCCCTCACCGGCAACGAGGTCGGCGCGCTCCTCGGCTGGCGCGCCGCAGAGCTTCTCGATGCCTCGGCGCGCGACGAGCAGTCCGCCTCGGGCACGCTCGCCTGCTCGATCGTGTCGTCTCCGGCGTTGCGCGCTGTCGCCGCCGACTACGGCCTGGAGTTCACCGAGACCCTCACTGGTTTCAAGTGGGTGTCGCGGGCGCCCGGACTCGTCTTCGGGTTCGAGGAGGCGCTCGGATATCTGGTGAATCCCTCGACCGTTCGTGACAAGGACGGCATCTCCGCAGCCGTGGCCCTGCTCGATCTGGCCAGCGGGCTCGCGGCGCGAGGCTTGACGCTCGACGACCAGCTCGATGCCTTCAGCATGCGGTTCGGTCAGTTCGCGTCAGGCCAAGTGTCGGTGCGCGTCACGGACCTGTCGCAGATCACCCGGGTCATGGCGAGGCTGCGGGCCGAGCCGCCCGCCGAGATCGGCGGCATCCGGGTGTCATCGATCGACGACCTCCTGGGCGACGGCGGCGCACTTCCGTCGTCGGACGTGCTGCGTATCCACCTCGACGACGGATCGCGGGTGATGGTGCGCCCCAGCGGCACGGAGCCCAAGCTGAAGGTCTACCTCGACACGCAGTCGAGCGACGGGTCCCTCGAGGAGCGCCGGACCGCTGCAACTGCGGCCCTCTCGCGTCTGGAGGAGGGCGTGCGGGGGCTGATCGCGGACTGAGTGCTGTGCCCAGCAGATTGTTGGGGCACGCACTGATGACGTGCGGCGCGAAGTGGGATCACCGAAGAATGCGGTCGACCAACCGGTCTATGGCGGCGTCGACAGAGAGTCCGCTATCAATCGGTGCGGTGAGACTGTCGAGCATCAGTCCGTCGATGGCGTAGTGGAACAGCGCGATCTCGGTTCGCCCCCCGGGCAGGCCGGACTCATTGTTGAAGGCGACATCGTCCTCGAATGCTCGCTGCCTCCACGCCCCGAGAGCCTTGGCGACGGCCGGACGCCGGGCGGCTTCCAGTCGCAGTTCGAAGAGGGCGAGCGGCACGTGGGGGTCAGTACTGAGTCGCCGCACGGCATCGCGCAGGTAGTCGGCGAAGAGGTCACGATCCGGAGTCCGAGCGGCACGTGACGAAATGCGCGTGGGATCAGGCATGAGTCGCTGTCCGATGCGGTCGACCAATGCGGAGATGAGATCGTCGCGGGACGGGAAATAGTTCGATGCGGTGCCACGCGGGGTGCCGGCTACAGCGTCGACGGCACGATGCGTGAGACCGCGAGCCCCCTGCTCGGCCAGCACGCGAATGCCGGCGTCGGCGAGAGCGGAGCGTCGTTCTGTATTGCGAGCCATATCGATGATGCTAGCCATACCACGACTCCCGTAGTACTTTAACCACGACAGTTGTCGTGATTGGAGACCCTGTGCGAAAACTCATTTACTACGTGGCCGTCAGCATCGACGGATACATTGCCGACCGGGCCGGCGGGTTCGATGCATTCCTCATCGAAGGCGATCACGCGTCAGTCGTGTTCGGCGAGTACGCGGATGCGCTGCCCGCGCACGTGCACGCCGCTCTGGCAATCGAGCCGCCGAAGACTCGATTCGACACGGTCATCATGGGGTGGAACACCCTGACCCCGGCGCTCGACGCTGGAATCAACAGCCCATACCCTCATCTGCGTCAGATCGTCGCAAGCCGCCACGCACGCGACGTCGATCCGGCGATCGTCCTGACCGACGATCCCCTCGACACTGTGCGCGAGCTGAAACGGGAAGAGGGCCTGGATATCTGGCTGTGCGGTGGCGGCCAGCTCGCAGGCGCCCTCATGCCAGAGATCGACTACATCGTCCTGAAACGCAATCCCATCGTCTTCGGCTCCGGCACCCCCTTGTTCGGCGATGCCACCACCCAACCCCGCTCGTACGCCTTGACCAGAACCCGCTCCTTCGAGTCGGGTGTCGTAGTCGAGGAGTACGCCTCACGCGGCAGAGCGTGAGTTCTCGCGACATCGCCCGCCGCCTGAGTTCTGCCTCGCGTCTGCCCTGTGCGAAGGTGCGCGATCGGTAGGTCACCATGGTCTGCCTGTTCGTTGGTGTCCGGCGGGCCGGGGTGTTCGATTCGGATCTTGCCAGCTCGGTGGTCTGACGTGCGGCTTGCCCTTGATCATCACCAGCTGCCACGCCGAGGCGTGGATCGTGGCGTGGTGAAGCGGACACAACAAAGCCAGGTTGTCGATGTCGGTCCTTCCGGGTGGATAGTCGTGGCTCACCCACGGGGTCACGTGGTGGGCCTGGCATCGTGAGGGTGGCGCGGTGCAGCCGGGGATGACGCATCCTCCGTCGCGGGCGGCGAGTGCTCTGCGTTGTCTTCGGGTGGCCAGGCGTTTCGTCTTGCCGTGATGCAGGACCTCGCCATGGTCACCGAAGACGGTGGTGATCGTGTCGCCATGGCAGCGAAGCTGGTCAATGGCGCTGATGGGGATGGGTTCGGTGCTGCCGTCGATCCATGCGGCGCCGCGCCCGGATTGGAGGTCGTCGAGGGTGACGTGCACGTTCACGGTCGGTGCCGCCCCGTTCAGCAGCGACGCGGACGGTGCGGCAGCGGCCATTTCGAGGAGGGTCATGACCGCGTCGAGGAGCTTCTGCTCCGCCGTGCGCGAGTCGATAATGGTGTGGTCGTCTGGGGTGCCGCTCTTCGCCCGTTTTCTTCGTCTCGGGTGACGCCCTGATTGCCGGTGATGCCTGAACCGGCATGACCGAGACCGGTTGCCTCCGGGCCCGCCGCCTGTGGTGGCGGATTCGGTGTGTCGGGCGTGCGCGGGCTGAGGATGGAGTCGACCGCTGCGAGGAACACGCCCAGTTGCAGAGGTGGGAGTGCATACCGGCCGCGGGCCACACCGTCTGCGCCCACTTTCGGGTAGCTGAACCCACGCAGCGACTGCTTGACGGCGTCGCGGGGTTCGGCGCCGTCGGGGTCGAGGTGTTCCCGGATGCGGATCGCGAGCCGGCTGATCTCCTCGACCGTGTACCGCCTCGGCACCCTCCACAAGGCGTCCGCGTCGTCTGTGCCGCCTCCCTCGTCCAGACCTGCATCCGCGCCGGCATCGGCGTCGGCGTCAGTATCGGTATTGGCATCGATGGCGGCATCGGCGATCGTGGCCNCTGTGCCGCCTCCCTCGTCCAGACCTGCATCCGCGCCGGCATCGGCGTCGGCGTCAGTATCGGTATTGGCATCGATGGCGGCATCGGCGATCGTGGCCATCGCGGCGGCGACCAGATGCCGTTCGGCCCGGTCGGTGTCATCCGACCAGCCAGTGCGGTTCACCACCTCGGACAGGGTGCGGCAGATCACCGCCGCCGTATCGACACCCACCTGACCGGCGAAGAACGCCTCCTCCACGACCGGGAAGAAACTGCGGTTCACCACCTCGGACAGGGTGCGGCAGATCACCGCCGCCGTATCGACACCCACCTGACCGGCGAAGAACGCCTCCTCCACGACCGGGAAGAAACTTGGGTTCGGGGTTCCCGAGATCGAGATCGACGACCGCAGCCGCTGACCCAGGGCGATGCGGGTCGCGGCGGTGCGCTCGGAGATGTTCGTGGTCGCGGCGAGGAGCTTTCGCGCTGACGGGAACCCGTGACGGTAGGCGAGACCGGCGGTGTCGAGTTCGCGGCGGGACTCGTTCGCGACTTCGGCCGCGACCCAGGTGCGGGCCGCGTCGCCGGCGCGACCGATCGCCTCCCAGGCGTGGGCCGNGTTCGCGGTCGCGGCGAGGAGCTTTCGCGCTGACGGGAACCCGTGACGGTATGCCAGCCCTGCGGTGTCGAGTTCGCGGCGGGACTCGTTCGCGACTTCGGCCGCGACCCAGGTGCGGGCCGCGTCGCCGGCGCGACCGATCGCCTCCCAGGCGTGGGCCGCTTCGAGCAAGGCGTCACCGGAATCGGCACCCGGGCCGGCACCGGTGTTCACGGCTGCGCGGTTCTCGTCGAGGAGCTCACGGAGACGCTCGGCGATGTCGCCGAGGGATGCGTCGTGGAGGTCCATACGAGAAGTCAAACAGTAGCCACCGACATTGGGTCGGCAGGGGCATTCAATGCATGATCAGGGGATATTGGTGTGGATAACTTGGCCAGAACGGGGGCTGTGGAGGAAAGGAGCGAGGCGAGCTCGGGCGACCCTTCGACAGGCTCAGGGGACGGCGGCCCTTCGACAGGCTCAGGGAACGGGTAGCTCGGAGCGCGGGGGTCTCGATACGCGCTGCTCGTTCCTCGCGAGCGCTACTCGACCGGCGCATGGGGCGAGGCGGACCCGGGCAGCCCTTCGACAGGCTCAGGGAACGGCGGGCTCAGGGAACGCGGCCCTTCGGCGGGCTCAGGGAACGCGGCCCTTCGACGAGCTCAGGGAACGGCGGCCCTTCGACAGGCTCAGGGAACGGGTCGCTTAGCGCGCGGGCGGCGCAGGAGCGCAGCCCAGGCGATCAGCCGAGCGCGATCTCCAGTTTGCGGGTGAGCTCGTCGAGGTCGAAGTAGTTCTCGATGACGACCACGTCGGCATACGTCTTGCCGATGAACTTGACGAGCTCGGGAGAAGCCAGGATGACCTGCGCGTCTTCGGCGGCCACGGCGAGCCCGGCGATGTCTGTGGCCTCGATCTGAGCGTCGATTCCCAGTCGGGCGAGGGCCCGTTCGGCGTTCACCTTCAGAATGGCCGATGTGCCGATGCCTGCGCCGCAGAAGGCGATGATCTTCATGGGGTCAATCTTAGCGTGGCCACTAGGACTCGGATTGAGTCCGAGCCAGCACGGCGCGCACCGCATCGGGTGTCGTCGCCTGCGCGATGGCCCGCGTCGCGGTGGGATCGTTGAACGCGTTGGCCAGCTCCGCCAGAACGGTGACGTGGCCCTCGGTGCTCGTGACCGCGAGCGCCAGCACGACCTCGACGGGGTCGTTGTGCGGATGCCCGAACGCGACGGGCTCGTCGAGCGTCACGACCGCGAGCCCGTCGTGCAGAATGTCGGGCCCGGGCCGCGCGTGCGCGAGCGCCAGACCGGGCGCGATCACGATGTACGCGCCGAACTCCTCGACGACCTGCACCATGCGCTCGGTGTAGGCATCCGTCACCACCCCGCCGGCGACGAGGGCATCGCCGGCGAGGCGCACCGCCTGCCGCCAATCCCCCGCACGCGCCCGCAGCTCGATGACGTCATCGGGCAGTTCATCGAGGCGCATGGCTAGGCGTTCTGGAAGCCCGCGATGATCGTGTCGGCGAGGTCTTGACGCTCGTCGAGCGGCAGGAACGAGGCGTTCGCGGCGTTGAGCTGGAACACCTCGAAGTCTTCGAGGTCGTAACCGAAGGCGTCGGACAGCAGCGAGAGCTCCCGGCTGAGCGAGGTGTTGCTCATCAGCCGGTTGTCGGTGTTGACGGTGACGGTGAAGCCCAGCTGGTAGAGCAGGTCGAACGGGTGGTCCTCCAGCTCGTCGCCCCACGCGGTGATGGCGCCGGTCTGGAGGTTCGACGACGGCGAGAGCTCGAGGGCGATCTCCCTGTCTTTGACCCATTGGGCGAGGCTGCCGATGGTGACGAAGGTGTTCTCGTCGTCGCTCGACTCGATGCGGATGTCTTCGGCCAGGCGCACGCCGTGGCCGAGCCGGAGTGCGCGGCCATCGAAGAGGGCACCTCGGATGCTGTCGAGGCCGTCGGCCTCGCCCGCGTGCACGGTGACGGGGAAGTAGTTCTGCGCGAGGTAGTCGAACGCCGCGCGGTGGTTGCCTGCGGGGAACCCGAGCTCGGCCCCGGCGATGTCGAATCCGACGACGCCACGGTCGCGATGACGAACGGCCAGCTCGGCGATCTCGAGACCCCGGTCGGCGTGACGCATCGCGGTGACCAGCTGGCCAACTCGAACCGACTTGCCGTCGTTGCGCGCGTCGTCGATGCCCTGTTCGATTCCCCGCTGCACGGCCTCGACGGTCTGGTCGAGGGTGAGACCCTTCGACACGTGCTGCTCGGGAGCCCAGCGCACCTCGCCGTAGACGACACCGTCGGCGGCCAGGTCCTGAACGAACTCGCGGGCGACGCGGCTGAGGCCCTCTTCCGTCTGCATGACCCCGACCGTCACGTCGAACGTCGCGAGGTAGTCGACGAGCGATCCAGAGTCGGCCGAATCCTCGAACCACTCGCCGAGAGCTGCGGCGTCGTAGGCCGGCACCTCGAAGCCGATCGAGTCGGCGAGCTCGATGATCGTGGAGGGGCGGAGGCCGCCGTCGAGGTGGTCGTGGAGGGACACCTTGGGGAGAGCATTGATGCTCGTTCGGCCGTTGGCGAGCGTGTACTGCTCTCGTGAATCGTTCATGAGGATCAGCCTAGGGCGTCGATGCCGGGAACAGGCTGGCGGCGATCTGCGAAGCGGTGTCGCGGGCGAGTCGCACCACCTCGTCGACGCTGCTCACGCTCACCCTCGTCGCGACGTAGGGAACCGTCAGCGCAGCGACGGCACTGCCATCGGGCCTCAGCACGGGAAAGACGATGTCGATCACGCCGGCATGCAGCTCATCACCGCGCTCGACGTGACCCGCCGCGCGAACGGCACCGAGATCGGCGTCTCGCGCATCCGGAACCGTGTCTCGAAACGCCCTGAGCACCTCGCCGGTCGCGGACTCGACGAGCGGGAACAGCGCACCCACCCGCACGCGGAACCCGAAGTCGCCGGGACTCTCGACCTGGGCCACGACCCGGGAGAGACCCGCGTCTTCGACGCTGAGGCTGCACGACTGCTCGGTCGCGTCGGCGAGCGCCCGCATCGGGCCGGCGGATGCCTGCAGCAGGCCGCGCAGGGGATCGTGACGGTGGGCGAGATCGAACAGCCGCAACGACAGCACGTAGAGCCCCGACTGCGGATCCCGGTGCGCGTAGCCGCGGCGCTCGAGCGTGCTGAGCACGCGGAAGATCTGGCTGACGCTGCGCCCGACGCCCGCAGCGACCTGGGCCTGGCTGAGGCCTCCGCTCGTGGAGGCGAGGAGTTCGAGGATGTCGAGCCCCTTGTCGAGCGCGGGCGCCGCATACTCCGGCTCGACGGGCGCGGGCGCAGGCACGGCGGGCACGGCGGGCACGGCTACAGGCTCGCGCCCATGGCGGCGACCATCCGACGCGCGATCTCGCGCTCGAGGTCGTCGGGCACGGGCTGGGCGCCCGCGACCAGGGTGCTCGCGCCGGTCGCGACCCGCTCGAGCGACAGCACCTGCAGCAGGAAGCCGAGATCCATCGAGTCGAGCGAGTTGCCCTTCGGAGCGGTGCCCGCGAGATTGAACATGCGCCCGCCGGCGATCAGGATCACGTGCCGGCCGTTCGGCAGGTCGATGCGCTCGATCGTGTCGCCGATCGCCCGGGTCGAGGTCGCAGCCGTACGCAGCGACGCCGTGTCGATCTCCCAGGGGAAGTGGCCGCAGTTCGCGAGGATCGCGCCGTCTGACATGCGCTCGATCGCCGACATCGTGAGCACGTTCGCGCGGCCGGTCGCCGTGATGAACACCTCACCCCACTCGGCGAGGCCGTCGGCCGTGTCGACCCGGAACCCGTCGAGGGCCGCCTCGAACGCCTTCAGCTCGTCGACCTCGGCAACGGCCACCTTGCCGCCGAGCGCGCGCAGGTACTGGGCGACTCCGCGGCCACACCATCCGTAACCGACGACCACGAAGCGACGGCCGGGAATCATGAGGTTCGTGATGCGCATAAAGCTCTCGACGACGGACTGGCCGACCGCATGCTTGTTCTCGCCCAACTGCTTCAGCAGGCTGTCGTTGATCACGATGACCGGGAACGGAACCCGCCCGAGAAGTTCGTCGCGCAACCTGTCGCCGCCGGATGTCGTCTCCTCCGTGCCTCCGATCAGCGAGGCTCCCGCGCCGCGGGCCACGATTCCCGCCGCCAGATCGGCGCCGTTGTCGAGCAGGATGTCGGGGGTCGCGTCGAGCACGGCGGCCACGTTCGCGTAGTGCTGCTCGAGCGTGTCGTCGCGGCGACCGAAGAGGGTCATGCCCTGGTTGCGCAGGTAGGCGACCACGTCGTCCTGCGTAGAGCCGTGGTTTCCGGTGCCGACGATCTCGGCGCCTCCGGCCGCGAGCGTCTCGAGAAGAACGGCCGTCTTCGGCTCGATGTGCAGAGACATGCCGATGCGGTGCCCCTCGAAGGGCCTCGTCTCGGCGAACTGGCGGCTCACCGCCGCGAGCAGGCGCATGCGCGAGCTGATCCACTCGACTCGGGAGGCCGCTGATTCGATGAGGTCTGTCATAGCAGCCAGTGTTGCATATATGAACGTGACTTTCATATATGATTCAGAGATCGACCCGAAGGAGTTGTGCATGCCGCGCAAGATCATTCTCGACTGCGACCCCGGTCACGACGACGCGATCGCCATTCTGCTCGCGCACGGCAACCCCGAGATCGACCTTCTCGCGGTGACGACGGTGGTCGGAAACCAGACCCTCGAGAAGGTCACCCGCAACGCCCTGGCCGTCGCGGAGATCGCCGGCATCGTCGGCGTGCCCTTCGCCGCCGGATGCCCGCGGCCGCTCGTGCGCACCATCGAGGTGGCCGCCGACATCCACGGCGAATCCGGCATGGACGGGCCCGTGCTCCCCACCTCGAGCCGTGAACTCGACGGCCGCCACGCGGTCGACCTGATCATCGACACGATCATGGCGAGTGAGCCCGGCGAGGTCACGCTGGTGCCGACCGGCGGCCTCACCAACATCGCCCTCGCCGCGCGCAAGGAGCCGCGCATCGTGCCCCGCGTTCGCGAGGTCGTCCTTATGGGGGGCGGTTTCCACGTCGGAAACTGGTCGGCCACGGCCGAGTTCAACATCATCATCGACCCCGAGGCGGCGCACATCGTGTTCAACGAGTCGTGGCCGCTGACCATGGTCGGCCTCGACCTCACGCATCAGGCACTGGCCACTCCCGAGGTTCGGGCGCGCATCGAGGCCATCGACACGACTCCCTCTCGCTTCGTGGGCGAGCTGCTCGACTTCTTCGCGACGACCTACCTCGAAGCGCAGGGCTTCGTCCATCCGCCGGTGCACGACCCGTGCGCGGTGGCGTACGTGATCGACCCGACCGTCATGACCGTGCGCAAGACGCCGCTCGACGTCGAGCTCACGGGCACGCTGACGCTCGGCATGACCGTGGCCGACTTCCGCTCCCCCGCACCCGAGGACTGCACAACCCAGGTGGCGGTCGACCTCGACACCGAGAAGTTCTGGGCCCTGATCGAAGACGCCCTGCGCCGCATCGGAGAGCCCACGCGCTGAGCTCACGGCAGGCGCGCGATGAGGGCCAGCAGGCGGTCGTAGAACGCGTCGGCGTCGACGTCGCGCAGGTAGGTGATGTTGCGCGGCAGCTCCGTGATCTGCCACCAGTCGGCCGCGAGCATGCCCATGGTGAGCTCGCTCGAGATCTCCACCCGGGCGTTGATGAGGCGACCTGAGAACAGCTCCGGATACAGGCAGTACAGCGGAACGACAGGCCCGTGCAGGGGCGCACCCTCCCAGCCGTACTTGTCGAGATCGAACGTCTCCGAGAACGTGAGCAGGCGCTCGATGACCTGACCGCAGCGGTTCCCGAGGGCCGCGAAGCGGTCGAGCCTCTCGCGCGTGTTGCGCAGCTGATGCGTGACGTCGAGCGGCAGCATGGCGATGGGGACGCCCGACGAGAGCACGACATCGGCCGCGTGCGGGTCGACGTAGATGTTGAACTCCGCAGTGGGCGTGATGTTGCCGACCTCGAAGTAGGCGCCCGCCATCATGACGATCTGCTTGATCGACGCGGCGATGTCGGGCGCCTCGATCAGGGCCACCGCGAGCGTCGTCATGTTGCACATCTGCAGGACCGTCACCGATTCGGGCGGCGCGGCCCTCAGCATCCGGATGATCGCCGCGACACCCGCTTCATCTTCGGCCTCGAGACGTGGCCGGGGCAGGTCGTAGCCGTCCATGCCGGTGGCCCCGTGCACGTGCGCCGCTGTGACGAGCTCGCGCACGAGGGGGCGTGGCGCCCCGCGATAGACCCGGATGCCCGTGCGCCCGGTGAGCTCGACCACCTGCAGGATGTTGCGCACCGTGTGGTCGAGCGTCGTGTTGCCCGCCCCCGCGACGATGCCGAGCACGTCGAACTCCTCGGGCGCCGCGAGGATCGCCATGAGGGCCGCGGCCTGCTCCTGGCCGGGATCGGTGATGATGATGGTCGGCCTCATGGGGCTGGTCCTTTCGGTGGGAGAGGTGGGAGGAGTGGGGTTCCCTGAGCCTGCCCCCTTCGACAGGCTCAGGGAACGGCGGGCAGGACTGCCCTTCGACAGGCTCAGGGAACGAGGGAACGGCGCGCTACGGAACCGACGGGCTGTCGACGGTGATGCCGCCGTCGACGATCTGCACCCGCAGGGCCTCGATCTCGTCGGCGAGCGCCGGGTCGACCTTCGACTCGTAGTCGTGGAACGGCGAGATCGCCACTCCCCCGTTGGCGAGGGTTCCGATGTACGTCTCCTTCGAGAAGTCGCCGGCCTCGGTGTCCTCGATCACGGTCGCGATCGACAGCGGCATGTCGCGGGCGATCGAGGTGAGGAACAGGTCGGCGTACTCCGGTGCGCTGGTGTACATGTCGGTGTCGACGCCCAGCAGGGCGACCGGTGCCGAGGAGTCACGGATGGCCTCGGCCGTTCCCTGGTAGATCGGGCCGCCCACGGGCAGGATCACATCGGCGCCCTGCTGGATGAGGCCCTCCGAGAGGACCTTGGCGGCGTTGATGTCGGTGAAGTTGCCCGTGAACGAGCCCTCCTGCGTGTCGAAGTCCCAACCGAGCACCTTCACGTCGGTGCCCTTGTCCTCGTTGTACCGGGCCACACCCAGTGCGAAGCCGTCCATGTACAGCGTCACGGGCGGGATCTGGGCTCCGCCGAACGTGCCGACCATGCCCGACTTCGAGTAGCTCGCGGCCGCGTAGCCCACGAGGTAGCCCGACTGCGAGGTGTCGAAGAGGATTCCCTTCACGTTCGGCAGGTCGATCGAGTTGTCGTCGATGATGATGAAGTCGACGTCAGGGTTGGCCTTCGCCGACTCCTCGGTGGCCGCGGCCAGCAGGTAGCCCGCCGCGACGACCACGGTGCAGCCCTGGTCGACCAGGTTCTGGATGTTCGGGGCGTAGTCGCCCTCGGATGCGGACTCGACCTTGATGTGGTCGGTGCCGAGCGCGTCGGCGGCGTCGGTCACGCCCTGCAGGCCGAGCGCGTTGAACGACTTGTCGTCGAAGCCGCCCTCGTCGGAGACGATGCAGGGCAGGAAATCGCTTGCCGCCGCATCCGTCGAACCGGATTCGGCGGGGGCCGACGAGCAGCTGACGAGAAGCAGCGAGCCGAGCGCGATGGCGGCTGCGCCGGCGGCGGCGCGGCCGCGACGGGTGGTGAATGAAGCCATGGGTGATCCTCCAGGAATGCGGTGTGTCGGGTGGTGCGAAACGGGAGCCGGATGCGGCGGGTGGGGTTCGTGGATGCGACGGGTCGCGTCGCCGGGGTCGGGTCGCGGCGGCGGCCCCCGACCGCGGTCGCCGTCGGACTGCCCGGTCATCGCGGAGTCTCCACCCAGGCGTAGATCTCCCAGATGTAGCCGTCGTCATCGAGGAAGTACGTCGATCGCGCGCCCCACTCGAACACCGCCGGCGGGCCGCTCGCCTCGAGGCCGCGGTCGAGCAGCGCGCGGTACAGCTCGTCGACCTGCTCACCCGTGGAGAGTTCGATCGCGAGCATCAGGTGCCCGGTCGACGGCGCGAGGTCGAGCTCCGACGCCTGGGCGAGCGGCGACTGCAGGTTCCTCGCGCCCTCGTAGAGCGTGAGGGTGACCTCGCCCGCAGAGAAGACGCGGGCGCCCTCGACCCGGTCGGTCACCTCGAAGCCGAGCAGAAGCAGGAAGTCCGTGGTCGCGTCGAGGTCTGTCACGGTGAGGTCGATCTCGCTCAGGCGCCGGATGCCGTCGGCCGAGTCGCGCAGGCGCAGAACGAAGCCGTCGGGGTCGACGAGCACGCGTCGATCGCCTGCACGCTCCAGCGCCTCGGACTCGAGGTCGAGGGTGAGCGAGAAGGGCTGACCAGCTTCCGCCGGATAGCTCGGGCCGACGGTCTCGGCGATGCTCGGCCTCGTCCACATGGCGAGGCGCGGACCGGTGCCGAGCACGAAGTCGGCGAAGCGCACGTTGCGCATACGCCGCTCGAGGTCCAGCGCCGAGTAGTAGGCGTCGCTCGCGTCGACATCGCTGATCACGAGGCAGGCGTCGTCGATTCTCATGGTGTGCTCCAGTCGGTGTGCTGAGTGGGAGTGGGAGTGGGAGTTGAGGCAGTGGGGCCTGGAGCGGAGACGTCGGACTGCTCCAACGGCCACGGGGTCTGGGATGCCCGCCGATGCACCTCGGAGACGAGCGGAACCAGCCGGGCGTTGGCCTCACGCATCCGCTCGCCCTCTCTGCGGTAGTCCGCGGCCAACGTACGGAACTCGGCGAGGATCGCCGCCTCGTTTACCCGCGTCATCCGGCCGCCCTGCACCACCAGCTCTCCGTCGACCCAGACCTCGGCGATCGACGAGCCGTTCTCGGAGAACACGAGCTGCCGCGCGGTGTCGCCCGCGGGCGTGAAACTCGTGGTCGCTTCGAGATCGAACACCACGAGGTCTGCGACGCGACCGGGCTCGAGCGCGCCGACCGTGTCGGGAAGCCCCGTGGCCCGGGCGCCGCCGCGCGTCGCAGCCCACAGGACCTCGTCGCTCGACGGCCACGTGGCGGGATCGGGATCCGAGAGAGTGTGCAGCAGCGCCGCCTGTTTCACGACCTCGAGCATGCGCAGCGAATCGTTGCTCGCGGTGCCGTCCGTGCCGAGGGCGACGGTCGCGTCTTCCTCGTGCAGGCGACGCCAAGGCAGCACCCCCGAGCCGAGTTTGAGGTTCGAGAGGGGATTGTGCACGATCGACGCCGATGACGATCCGAGCAGCTCGATGTCGTTATCGGTGAGCCAGATGCCGTGCGCGAGGGTGAGGTTCGGGGTGTCGAGGATGCCCAGCTCGGCCAGGTGCTCGACGATGGTGGCGTCGTAGCGCTGCTGCCCCACGATCGCCTGCAGCTTCGTCTCGAGCAGGTGCATGTGCAGAACCGCCCCGTACTCCCGTGCGAGCTCTGCCGACCCGGTCATGAGTTCGTCGGAGGAGCGCTGCGGCGCGCTGGGGGCGACCGCGAAGCGCAGGCGTCCGTACTCCCGCCCGTGGTGCCGGTCGAAGGCGGCGCGGCAGAAGCGCAGAAACCTCTCCACCACGTACGGCCCCGTCGATGCGGCCTCGCGGGCCTCGGTCAGCTGCTCGGGCGTGAGCAGCCGATCCACGAAGGGAAGCCTGTCGACCGGGGCGACGTCGGCGATGCCGCCCGTGCAGGTCGCCCTGATCCCGAGCTCGGCGTACGCGTCGAAGACGGTGGCCAGGGACTCCGCCGACTGCACGGGCAGTTCGCCGACGTCGTCGAGCAGGCTCGTGGTGCCGCCGCGCAGCGCATCCATGCCCGCCACCAGCGTGCGCAGGTAGACGAGCCTGTCGGGAACCGGCACCGCGTCGATGACCGGATAGGTCTCGAGGCTCCACAGCTCGAGCGGCAGCCGCTCGCTCGTTCCCCTGAAGAGCGACTCCCACGAGTGCATATGGGCGTTCACGAATCCGGGCGTGATGAGAAGGGTCTGCGCGTCGACGACCCGGGCATCCGGCGGCACCTCGAGATCGGGGCCGACGGCAGCGATGAGGGCGCCGTCGATCAGCAGGTCTGCGCGGAACGGTCGGGAGCGGTTCGCGTCGTCCATCGCGATGAGCGTCGCATTGCGCCAGAGGGTCTTCGTGGACGGGGGTTTCATGGGTCTCCAGTGATTCCGGGCACGCCGAAGACCTCCTCGACGGAGGTTCTGTCAGACGGCCCGGAGCGATCGGGTCGATGGTGTCGCCGGTGCGGTTGTCGCGCGGGCGACCGGATGCGAGGGGTGCGGCGGCGCAGGCCTCATTCGGCGACAGACGGCCGGTGCGAGACGGAGCTCTCCCTCGAGACGGAGGCGGCTATGAGCCCAGGCAGTAGACGGAGACGTTGTGCGCGCCGCTTCGGCGACGCAGGCAGAACCACGGCATGAAGCTGCGGCTCGCGGCGATCTCGGTCATGTTCTCGACAGTAGCCCGCCCGTGTAACAGCGACGTTTCGCCGAGGCAACAAGTGCGTTGCCTCGCAGGTACTCGATCAGCGCGATTACTCGATGCGTTCCGCGACCAGCGGGCCGCGCGGCGTCCACTCGGCGGCTTCGCCGATGCTCCAGGCCCCCTCGACGGCCTCGAGAGCGCGCTCGAAGCGCTCCGGCTCGTCGGCCGAGAGCGTGAAGAGCGGCTGGCCAGCCGTGACCGTGTCGCCCGGCTTGGCGTGCAGGTCGATTCCCGCGGCGTGCTGCACCGGGTCCTGGGCGCGGGCCCGGCCGGCTCCGAGCCTCCACGCGGCGATGCCGAAGGGAAGCGCCTCCTGCGTGAGGAGCACGCCGTCGCGGTCGGCGGTCACGACGTGGGTCTCCCGCGCGACCGGCAGGGCCGCATCCGGGTCGCCGCCCTGGGCTTCGATCACTCGGCGCCAGGTGTCCATGGCGCGGCCGTCTGCCAGCGCCTTCTCGACGTCGGCGTCGGGCTGGCCGGCGAGACGCAGCATCTCGCGGGCGAGCGCGATGGTGAGCTCGACCACGTCGGCGGGTCCGCCGCCGGCGAGCACCTCGACCGACTCGCGCACCTCGTTGGCGTTGCCGATGGCGAACCCGAGGGGAACGTTCATGTCGGTGAGCAGCGCCGTGGTCGCCACGCCGGCGTCGTTGCCGAGGTCGACCATGGTGCGTGCGAGTTCGCGCGACTTGTCGATGTCGACCATGAACGCGCCCGACCCGAACTTCACGTCGAGCACGAGCGAATCGGTGCCCTCGGCGATCTTCTTCGACATGATGCTCGAGGCGATCAGCGGGATGGCCTCGACCGTGCCCGTGATGTCGCGCAGGGCGTAGAGCTTCTTGTCGGCCGGAGCCAGGCCGGAGCCCGCGGCGCAGATGACCCCGCCGACGTCGCGCAGCTGCGCGAACATCTCGTCGTTCGTGAGGTCTGCGCGCCAGCCCGGGATGCTCTCGAGCTTGTCGAGGGTGCCGCCCGTGTGGCCGAGGCCGCGGCCCGAGAGCTGGGGAACGGCGACGCCGAACGATGCGACCAGCGGCATGAGCGGCAGGGTGATCTTGTCGCCGACCCCGCCCGTGGAGTGCTTGTCGACCGTGACCTTGCCGAGGCCTTCGAAGCTCATGCGCTCGCCCGAGGCGATCATGGCGAGGGTGAGGTCGCGGATCTCCCGACGCTCCATGCCGTTGAGCACGATGGCCATGGCCAGGGCGGCCATCTGCTCGTTGCCCACGAACCCACGGGTGTAGGCGTCGACCAGCCAGTCGATCTCGGCGGTGCTCAGAGTCTTGTGATCGCGCTTGGTGCGGATGAGGTCGACGGCGTCGAAGGATTCAGACACGGGGTGGAGCCTTTCTGGTTGTTCCCTTCGACACGCTCAGGGAACGGAGGGGGTGTTAGTGCGTGTCGACGTAGGCCTGCAGTGTTCGCGGGCCGAAGGCATCCGGAAGCACCTCGTCGATCGTGCGGATGCCCGAGACGGTCTGCAGGAGCATGCCGGGAGCCGAGTGCTCGTAGAGCAACTGGCGGCAGCGGCCGCACGGCATGAGGGCGTTGCCGTCGCCGTCGACGCAGGTGAAGGCCACGAGGTGTCCGCCGCCCGTCATATGCAGCGACGACACGAGCGCGCACTCGGCGCAGAGCGTGAGGCCGTAGCTGGCGTTCTCGACGTTGCACCCCGAGATGACGCGGCCGTCGTCGACGAGGGCGGCGACCCCGACGGGGAACTTCGAGTAGGGCACGTAGGCCTTGGCCATCGCCACGAGCGCCTCGGCCCGCAGCACACCCCAGTCGATTGCGGATGCCTGCTCGGTGCCGGATGCCTGTTCGGTGTCGGTCATGTCGGACCTCCTAAGACTTTATGTACGGTTTACCGGATGCGGCAGGCCCTCGGACACGGCCGACCACCCCCGCCACCGCGAAGATGGTGACCAGGTAGGGCAGCATCAGCATGAACTCGCTGGGAACGGGCGATCCGATGATCGAGAGCACGCTCTGCAGGTTCGAGGCGAAGCCGAACAGCAGGGCGGCGAGCGTCGCGCGGATCGGATCCCAGCGGCCGAAGATCACCGCGGCCAGGGCGATGAATCCCGCGCCTGCAGTCATCTCCTTGTTGAACGAGCCGACCGAGCCCATGGTGAAGTACGCACCACCCAGACCCGCGATCGCTCCGGCGAGCGAGACGTTCCAGAAGCGGGTGCGGGCCACGTTGATGCCCACGGTATCGGCCGCCTGCGGGTGCTCGCCCACGGCGCGGAGGCGGAGGCCCCAGCGCGTCTTGAACAGGGCGAAGAACACCACGGCGACGGCGATGTAGAGGATGTAGACGATGATCGTCTGCCGGAACAGGACCGGTCCGAGAATCGGGATCTCGCTGAGACCGGGGATGGGAAGCCTCGGCAGGCGGATGGTGCCGCTGTTGTTGAGCAGCTCGGTGTTCTTCGACAGCACCTGCGAGTAGAGGAAGCTCGTGAGGCCGGTGACGAGCACGTTGAGCACGACACCCACGATGACCTGGTCGACGAAGTACTTGATCGAGAAGGCGGCGAGCACGAACGAGACGAGCACTCCGGCCGCCATCGCGGAGAGGAGGCCGAGAACGGGCTGGCCCGTGACCGAGGCCACGATGGCCGAGACGAACGCGCCCGCGAGCAGCTGGCCCTCGATCGCCACATTCACCACTCCGACGCGTTCGGAGATGACTCCTCCGAGGGCACCGAACACGAGCGGCACGCTCAGGCCGACCGCACCGACCAACAGGCCGGGAACCGGGATCGTCGCACCCGCGGATGCCCAGGTGAGGAAGCCCACGAGGAACAGCACGGCGAAGACGACGGTGACCCAGAGGCGCACCGGTCGGCTGCGCGAGACGAGGAACGCGCTGTACGCGGCGAGGGCCACGAGCAGCACTGTCAGCACGATGCCCGTGGCGCGGGTCGGCGCCTGGATCGTGGGGATCTGGAAGAAGTCGGAGTCGGTCGAGAGCCGGAAACCGCTCGTTCCCTCGCGGCCGAAGACCACGAAGAGCAGGATCGCGATGATCGAGAAGACGCCGAAGGCGATGGGCGCCTTCCAGCTCTTCACGACGGTGGTCTCGAGAGCCGGAGGCAGCGAATCCGGGTGGTTGTGCTGCAGGGGCGCGTCCGCGACGGCCGTCTTCAGCTCGGTGCGGCTGACGTTCTCGTCGACGATGGGGCGTTCTGCGTTCACGGCGTCTCGTCCTTCGCGGGGGTCGTCGATGCTCACTTGGTCACCGCCGCGGTGGAGGTGCGCGGGCGTCTGAGGCTGATGCCGCTGGGCTTCGGAAGCCGGAACACCGCACGCACGAGCGGCGGCGCGGCGATGAACAGCACGATGAGCGACTGGATGACGACCACGATGTCGATGGGGATGCCCTCCGACGCCTGCATCGCGAATCCTCCGGCCTTGAACGCGCCGAACAGGATGCCCGCGAAGAAGATGCCCCAGGGCTTCGACCGGCCGAGCAGCGCCACGGTGATCGCGTCGAATCCGATGCCGGCGTCGATGCCCGAGCTGAATCCGGTGGTGACTGTTCCGAGCACCTGCGCCACGCCGGCCAGGCCGACGAGGCCGCCCGAGAACAGCATCGCGTAGACGTACATCTTGTTCACGCTGATACCGGCGACGCGGGCCGCGTTCGGGTTCTCGCCCACCGCCCGGAACTGGAATCCGAGGTTCGAGCGGTTGAGCAGGTACCAGACGTAGACGGTGGCCGCGATCACGAAGATGAAGCCCCAGTGCAGGTTGAACTGCGGGCCGAGCAGGTCGGGGAAGACCGCCGTCGGCAGCGCTGCCGGCGTCTTCGGGTTGTTCGAGCCGGGAGCCTGGAGGAGCCCGGGCGTCTTCAGCATGAACGAGATGAGGTAGAGGGCCACGAAGTTGAGCATGATCGTGACGATCACCTCGTGCGCACCCGTGCGGGCCTTCAGCAGACCGACGATTCCACCCCAGACGGCGCCACCGATGATTCCGGCCGCGACGGCCAGGATCAGGTGCAGCCCGTAGGGCAGCTCGAACGACCAGCTGACCCATCCGGCGCACGCGGCCGCGATGAGCATCTGGCCGCGGCCACCGATGTTGAAGAGACCGACGCGGAAGGCGAGGCCAACACCGAGACCGGCGGCGATCAGCGGCGTTGCGAAGGTGAGCGTCTCGGTCAGCGGCTTGATGCCGGCGATGAAGCCGGGGCGACGGAAGTTGTAGACGGCGCCCTGGAACAACGCCGTGTAGGCGCCGGAGACCGAGTCCCAGACGGCCTTGACCAGGTCGCCGGGACGGGCGAAGAAGTACCCCGCGGCGGCTGACACCTTGTCGTCGGTGAGGGCGATCAGGACTCCACCGGCCAGCATGGCCAGCACGACCGCCAGCACGGAGATCATGGCGCTGCCGCCGACGATCTCGCGCATCACGCCGTGCCAGCGCGGCTCCGGGGTGGATGCGTCGGGCTTGGCGGGCGGGGAGGCGACGGGTGGGCCGGAATCGACGGGTGGAACTGTGGGCTGGCTCACGCTGCCGCTCCTTCGGGTGGGGAGGTGACGGAATCGGGGACTTCGCCGGCCATCATGAGGCCGAGCACATCGCGGGGCGTGTCGCCCGGAACGATGCCCACGATGGTGCCGCGGTACATCACGGCGATGCGGTCTGCGAGGGCGACGACCTCGTCGAGCTCGGTCGACACGACGATCACGGGAATGCCGGCGTCGCGGGTGGCGACGATGCGCTTGTGCACGAACTCGATCGAGCCGACATCGATGCCTCGCGTGGGCTGGGCGGCCATGAAGAGGCGCAGGTCGCGGCTGAGCTCTCGAGCCAGCACGACCTTCTGCTGGTTTCCGCCGGAGAGGCGGCCGACGGGCGTGGTGATGCCCTGGCTTCGCACGTCGAACTCCTTCGACTTCTGCTCGGCGAACTCGTTGAGATAGTTGAGCTGAAGGGTGCCCGCCTTGACGAACGGCGGTCCGTCGCTGCGGTCGAGCATGAGGTTCTCGGCGATGGTGAACTCTCCGACGAGCCCGTCCTCCTTGCGGTCCTCGGGTACGAAGCCGATGCCGGATGCGAGCACCTGCTTCACCGAGAGCCCGCGGATCGACTTGCCGTCGAGGGTGATGTCTCCGCGCACGCGTGACTGGAGGCCCATGATCGCCTCGGTGAGCTCGGTCTGGCCATTGCCCTGCACCCCGGCGATCGCGAGGATCTCGCCCGCACGCACGTCGAAGCTGACGTTGTTCACGACGAGCTGTCCGTGCGGGTCGATGACCGAGAGGTTGGAGACGACGAACGCGTCGGCCCCGGGCTTGGCGGGGTCTTTGTGCACGGTGAGCTCGACGGCCCGGCCGACCATGAGTGAGGCCAGCTCGGCGTTCGTCGCCGTGGGCGACGCCTCGCCGACGACCTTGCCGAGCCGGATGACCGTGATGCGGTCGGCGACTTCGCGCACCTCGCGCAGTTTGTGGGTGATGAAGACGATGGATGTGCCGGCGGCCTTGAGCTGTCTCATAATCGTCATGAGCTCGTCGGTCTCCTGCGGGGTGAGCACGGCTGTGGGCTCGTCGAACACGAGCACCTTCGCGTCACGCGACAGGGCCTTGATGATCTCGACCCGCTGCTGCACACCGACCGGAAGATCGTCGACCAGCGCATCCGGATCGACGTGAAAGCCGAACCTCTCGCTGATCTCGCGCACCTTCTCGCGCGCGGCGCCGAGGTCGAGCACGCCGGCGGCATTCGTCTTCTCGTGGCCGAGCATCACATTCTCTGCGACGGTGAACACGGGGATGAGCATGAAGTGCTGGTGCACCATGCCGATGCCCGCGGCCATGGCGTCGCCGGGACCGGCGAAGTGCTGCACGACGTCGTCGAGCAGGATCTCGCCCTCTTCTGCCTTGTAGAGGCCGTAGAGCACATTCATCAGGGTGGACTTGCCCGCGCCGTTCTCGCCGAGGAGACAGTGGATCTCCCCCGGTTCGATCGTGAGGTCGATGTGGTCGTTGGCCGTGAGGGCGCCGAAGCGCTTCGTGATGCCACGGAGTTCGAGCTTCATAGGGACAATCTACCCATCCGGTCGATGCGTGAAGAGGGGACTTAACGTGGTCGGGGGACCAGCCGTGGCTGGCCCCCCGATCTCACGCGGGTGGAACTGGGTGCGACTACTCGCTCAGGTACGAGGTGACGGTGATGTCGCCCGAGATGATCTTCGCCTTGATGTCGTCGATCTCGCCCCGCAGCGAGGAGTTGACCTTCGACTCGAAGTCGTGGAACGGCGCCATGCCGACTCCGTCGTTCTCGAGCGTTCCGACGTAGGGCTCGTTGCTGAAGCTGCCAGCTGCGGCGTCGGTGACGACTGCGTTGGTGGCCGTCTTGATGCCCTTGAGGATCGACGTCAGGTAGAGGTCCTTGTAGGTGGGGTCGCTCTCGTAGAGGTCGGAGTCGACACCGACCATGGCGATGTCCTTGCCGGACTCCTGGATGGCGACGCCGGCGCTCTGGTAGATCGGTCCGCCGACGGGGAGCAGAACGTCTGCACCCTGGTCGATGAAGTTCTGAGCGGTCGTCTTGGCGACGTCGTTAGCCTCGAAGCCACCGGTGAAGGTAGCGGAGTCAGGGTTGGCGAGGTCGTAACCCAGAACCTTGACGTCCTTCGACTTCTGCTCGTTGTAGTACTTGACGCCCTGGGCGAAGCCGTCCATGAAGATCGTGACGGTGGGGAAGTTCATGCCGCCCCAGGTCGCGACGATGCCCGACTTGGAGTAGTCGGCGGCCGCGTAGCCCGCGAGGAATGCGGCGCCGGCGGTGTCGAACGTGATCGGCTTGACGTTGTCTGCATCGATGCTCGCGTCGTCGATGATCGCGAACTCGACGTCGCTGTTGGCCTCGGCCGCGGCGGAGGTCGCATCGGCGAGCGCGAAGCCGACGGTCACGATGAGCGAGCAGCCCTGGTCGACGAGGCTCGAGATGTTGGGCGCGAAGTCGGTCTCGGAGTTCGACTCGACGGTCACCGGCTCGACACCGAGCGACTTCGCGGCCTCGTTGAGGCCCTCGAAGCCCGCCTGGTTGAACGACTTGTCGTCGAATCCACCGGCGTCGGAGACCATGCAGGGCAGGGCCTTGGCGTCTGCGGAGTCGGTCGAATCGGTTTCTGCCGGCGCGGATGCGCAACCGGCGAGGAGAGCGGCGAAGCCGAGGGTGGCGATGCCACCCATGGCGGCACGGCGAATGGTCTTGCTCAAGGTGTCCTCCAAGGATTGCCCCGCTTCAGATGCGGAGCGCAGGGCTGTGTGGTCTCTCACGTTACCTAATGTGACGCGCGGCTTGCGGCCCGCGGACGGCATCGCGGCCCAGTCGTTACAAAGACGCGTTCACGCCGAAACAACCCCGAAATGTTCACCGGAGAAAAGCCCCGAAAGACTACGGCGTGCTGGGGCTGGTGACCTCGAGCGCGCCCGAGACGATGTCGTTCTTCAACCCGTCGAGCTCGGCCTGCAGATCGGCCGAGACCGCCGCAGCCTTGTCGTGATACGGAGCGAGGGCCACTCCCCCGTTCTCGAGCGTTCCCACGAACGGGGTGTTGTCGAACGTGCCGTCGAGGTCGTCGCCCACGATCTGCACGACGGCGTCACCGGTGTTCTTGAGCACGCTCGTCAGAACGATGGGCTTGTACGACGAGGGCAGGGTCTCGTAGCCGTCGTTGTCGACCCAGATGATCGACACGTTCGGGTTCTCGAGGGCGGCCGCCGCAGCACCCTCTCCGACCTGGCCCGCGACGGGGAGGATGACGTCGGCGCCCTGGTCGATGAAGGCCTGGGTCGTGACCTTGCCCTTGTTGATGTCCTCGAAGTCGCCCGTGAACACGCCGTCCTGGGCGTCCTTGCTCCAGCCGAGGGCCTGGACCGCCGTGCCGTGCACCGCGTTGTACTTGGCGACGCCGTCGACGAATCCGTCCATGAACAGGGTCACGGGAGGCTGGTTGCCGCCGCCGAACGTGGCGACCTTGCCCGTCGCACTCGTTCCCGCGGCCAGGTAGCCGGCGAGGAAGGCCGCCTGCGCCGTGTCGAAGACGATCGGCTTGATGTTCTCACCGTCGACCTGCTCGTCGACGATGGCGAAGTGCACGTCGGGGTTGGCCTTCGCCTCGGCCGAGGTCGCGTCGGCGAGCTCGTAGCCGACCGTGAGCACGAACTGGCATCCGCTGTCGACCGCCTGGGTCACGTTCGGCGCCAGGTCGGTCTCGTTCGTCGACACGATGACCTCGGCGTCGATGGAGAGATCGCTCTTGGCCTTCTCGAGGCCCTCCCAGCTCGACTGGTTGAACGAGCGGTCCTCGAGACCGCCGGAGTTGGTGACCATGCGCGCGCAGTAGTCGCTGGCCGTCTCGGTCGTCTCGGGCGCCGGAGCGCATCCGGCCAGCACCAGGGCCGAGGCGGCGAGAACGACGACGGAGCGCAGGACAGTTGAGGTCGACATAGCCAAAAGACTAGTCGCACGCCGTTCCCTGAGCTTGGCTCAGGGAACGGTGGGGTCAGAGGACGTCGCCCGAGCCGCCGAGGCGCAGGGCGTCGACGACCGACTTGACCCGCTGGGCATGCTCGCTGGTCGTGACGAGCAGCGCATCCGGTGTATCGACGACGACGATGTCCTTGACGCCGATGAGGCTGATCACGCGGCCGCTCTGCGAGACCACAACGCCGCTCGACGAATCGGACAGCACGCGGGCGTTCTTGCCCAGGATCGCGAGCTCCGAGCCGCGACCGGTGGAGTGCAGCTTGGCGATGGAGGCGAAGTCGCCCACGTCGTCCCAGCTGAAGTCGCCCGGAACGACCGCGAGCGTGCCGTCGAGTGCTGCCGGCTCGGCCACGGTGTAGTCGATGGCGATCTTCTTGAGCTTGGGCCAGACCTGGTCGACGACGGCCCCGCGACGCGGAGTGTCCCAGGCCTCGGCCAGCTCGAGCAGACCGGCGAGCAGCTCGGGTTCGGCCTTGCCGAGCTGTTCGAGCAGCTTGTCGGCGCGGGCGATGAACATGCCGCCGTTCCAGAGGTACTTCTTGCTCTTCAGGTACTTCTTGGCCGTCTCGAGGTCGGGCTTCTCGACGAAGCGCTGGGCCACCATCGCTGTCGGGGCCCCGGGCAGGTCGAGGTCGGCTCCCGTGAGGATGTAGCCGAAACCCACGGACGGCTCTGTCGGCGTGATGCCGATGGTCACGATGTAGCCGGCGTCGGCCGCGTTCACCGCCTGCACCACCGTGTCGCGGAACGCCTCGGTCTGGGTGATCACGTGGTCGGCGGCGAAGGAGCCGATGATGACCCCCGGTTCGCGCTGCTGAAGGATGGCGGCGGCGAGTCCGATGGCCGCGGACGACTCGCGCGGCTCGCTCTCGAGAACCACGTTGATGTCGGCGAGCTCGGGGATCTGCTTCTCGACGGCGGCGCGGTGGGCGCGGCCTGTGACCACCATCACCCGCTGCTCGCCCGAGATGGGAGCGAGCCGCTCCCACGTGTCGCGCAGGAGGCTGCGACCCGAGCCACTGAGGTCGTGCAAGAACTTGGGCGCGTCGGCGCGGGAGAGCGGCCAGAGTCTCGAGCCGATTCCTCCGGCCGGAATGACGCTGTAGAAACGGTCCATCGCAGAGTTCTCAGCCATGGCCCCACCCTACCCATCCGGCGTCGCTCGCGATTGAACGAATGCTCACCTGGCCGCCACCCGTCATTAACCCGTCCGCCACACTCCGCTCGTAGCGTTCAGAACGTGCCCGGTGCATCCCCGGGCCGACGGGAGCAGTCCATGAGAGTCGCCGTCGTCACGGAGAGCTTTCTGCCCACGGTCAACGGCGTCACCAACAGCGTCTGCAAGGTGCTCGACTTCCTCGCCGACGCCGGGCACGAGGCCATCCTCATCGCCCCCGCCGCCCGAAACACGCCCTCGAGCTACCGCGGGTTCACGATCCACGCGGTGCCGGCGGTGGCCTACCGGCAGTTCCCCGTCGGACTCCCCCATCCCCAGGTGCAGAAGGTGCTCAGCGCGTTCGGCCCCGACGTGCTGCACGCCGCGTCGCCGTTCCTCCTCGGCGCGCAGGCGATCGCCGCGGCGAACCGCATCGGCGTGCCGAGCGTGGCCATCTTCCAGACCGACGTAGCCGGTTACGCCAAGCGCAACCACCTCGGCAAGGCCGCCGCCCTGGCCTGGCGGTTCGTTCGGTGGATCCACGAGGCCGCCGATCTCACGCTCGTGCCCTCGTCGAGCTCAGAGCACGACCTCGTCGCCGCAGGCGTCACCCGGCTGGCCCGGTGGGGCCGCGGCGTCGATACCGAGCGATACCACCCGCGGTTGCGCACGCATCCGGATGCCGTCGACCTGCACACCCGGCTGTCGCCGAACGGCGAGGTCGTTCTCGGCTACGTCGGCCGCGTCGCCCCCGAGAAGCAGCTCGAGCGCTTCGACCAGCTGCGCGGCATCGACGGCATCTCGCTGGCCATCGTCGGAGACGGCCCCTCGACCCCGTCGGTGGGGCGGCTGCTGCGCGGGATGCCGGTGACCTGGCTGGGCAGGAAGGGTGGTCACGATCTCGCGGTCGCCTACGCGAGTTTCGACGTCTTCGTGCACACCGGCACCGAGGAGACGTTCGGGCAGACCATTCAGGAGGCGCACGCCGCCGGCCTGCCCGTGGTGGCCCCGCGCGCCGGCGGCCCCGTCGACCTGGTGCACGACGGGAGCGACGGGTACCTCTTCGATCCCGACGCGCGGTCGGGAGACACGAGCATGCGCACCCTCGTGGAAGACCTCGTCGTCTCGACCGACCTGCGCCTGCGCATGGGAGAGTCCGGGCGCCGCGCCGTGCGGGCGACCACGTGGAATTCCGTCTGCACCGAGCTGCTCGGCCACTACTCGGCGGTTATCGCTGCCCGACGGCCGGTTCCGGTCGGCGAGGCAGTGTAAGCGGCGAAGCGGCTTAGGGATACCTAACAAGCACGAGCGACGAGAACTTATAAACTGGATACCATCTTCGCCTTCGCCCGATCCTGAACCACCTGCACGAGTAGACCGGCACGACCGCGACGAGCCATCTCCAGCACGGCTTACTCAACCAAGGAGGGTTGTTCGTGTCCAGAACCGAGACAGGAACCCATGCGCCAGGATCCCTGGCGCCCACGGGCAAGAGGCCTCAGGGCACTCTGTACCGCGGGCGAGAGGGAATGTGGTCGTGGGTGCTTCACCGCATCACGGGCATCGCCATCTTCTTCTTCCTCCTCGTGCACATTCTCGACACCGCGCTGGTGCGCGTCGCCCCCGAGGCGTACAACGCCGTGATGAGCACGTACAAGAACCCGATCATGGGCCTCGGCGAGACGGCGCTCGTCGGCGCCATCGCGTTCCACGCCTACAACGGAATCCGCATCATCCTCATCGACTTCTGGACCAAGGGTCCGAAGTACCAGAAAGTGATGTTCTACGTCGTCATCGGCCTCTGGGTCGTGACGATGGCCGGATTCGTTCCGCGCCACCTGATCAACGTCTTCAGCGAGGTGGGTTGATCATGGCGACAACGATCGACGCTCCCCGCAGCCCGTACTCCCGCGCCCCGCGATCGCGTGGCATCAACTGGGAGAAGTGGGGCTGGATGTACATGCGCGCCTCGGGCCTCGTGCTCGTCGTGCTCATCTTCGGCCACCTCATCGTGAACCTCGTTCTCGGCGACGGCATCAAGGCGATCGACTTCGCCTTCGTCGGCGGCAAGTGGTCGAACCCGTTCTGGCAGGTCTGGGACTGCCTCATGCTCTGGCTCGCCATGATCCACGGCGCCAACGGCATGCGCACGCTCGTCAACGACTACGCATCGCACCGCACCACCCGGGGCATCCTCAAGGGCGCCCTGCTCTTCTCTGTCATCGTCCTCATAACGCTCGGAACTCTTGTGATCTTCACGTTCGACCCCTGCCCCGCCGGCGCACCCGCCGATCTCCTCGCCTCGTTCTGCTCGGCGAGCTGACGGCGACCGCTATGACCGAATACGCAGACGGATCCGTCGTCGACGGAGTTCACTACCACCAGTTCGACATCGTCATCGTGGGCGCCGGCGGCGCCGGAATGCGGGCGGCCATCGAGGCCGGGCCCAAGGCGAAGACGGCAGTCATCTCCAAGCTCTACCCGACCCGCAGTCACACAGGCGCGGCGCAGGGCGGCATGGCCGCCGCCCTCGCGAACGTCGAGGAGGACAGCTGGGAGTGGCACACCTTCGACACCGTCAAGGGTGGCGACTACCTGGTAGACCAGGATGCCGCGGAGATCCTCGCGAAGGAGGCCATCGACGCGGTCATCGACCTCGAGAACATGGGTCTGCCCTTCAACCGCACGCCCGAGGGCAAGATCGACCAGCGTCGTTTCGGCGGGCACACCCGCGACCACGGCAAGGCGCCCGTTCGTCGCGCCTGCTACGCGGCCGACCGCACGGGCCACATGATCCTGCAGACGCTGTACCAGAACTGCGTCAAGTTCGGCATCAACTTCTTCAACGAGTACTACGTGCTCGACCTCGTGATGGTCAGCGACGGTTTCGGCGGGCAGAAGCCGGCCGGCGTCGTCGCCTTCGAGCTGGCCACCGGCGAGATCCACGTCTTCCAGTCGAAGGCCGTGATCTTCGCGACCGGCGGTTTCGGCAAGATCTACAAGACGACCTCGAACGCCCACACCCTCACGGGAGACGGCGTCGGAATCATCTGGCGCAAGGGCCTCCCGCTTGAGGACATGGAATTCTTCCAGTTCCACCCGACCGGCCTGGCCGGGCTGGGCATCCTGCTCTCCGAGGCCGCCCGCGGCGAGGGCGCGATCCTGCGCAACAGCGAGGGCGAGCGGTTCATGGAGCGCTACGCCCCCACGATCAAAGACCTCGCGCCCCGTGACATCGTCGCCCGCTGCATGGCTCTCGAGATCCGAGAGGGTCGCGGCGCCGGTCCGCACAAGGACTACGTCTACCTCGACATCACGCACCTCGACCCCGCGGTCATCGACGCCAAGCTGCCCGATATCACCGAGTTCGCGCGCACCTACCTGGGTGTCGAGCCGTACACCGAGCCGGTGCCCGTGCTCCCCACAGCGCACTACGCGATGGGCGGCATCCCCACCAACATCCAGGCCGAGGTGCTCTCCGACAACACCACAGTCGTTCCCGGCCTCTACGCCGCCGGCGAGTGCGCGTGCGTCTCGGTGCACGGCTCCAACCGCCTCGGAACCAACTCGCTGCTCGACATCAACGTCTTCGGCAAGCGCGCCGGAAACGCCGCCGCCCAGTATGTGCAGACGGCGCCGTGGGTCGAGCTGCCCGACGACCCCGCGGCCGGGGTGCGCGAACTCATCGAGAACGCGCGCAACTCCAACGGCACCGAGCGCATCGCGGTCATCCGCCGTGAGCTGCAGGAGTCGATGGACCGCAACGCCCAGGTCTTCAGAACCGAAGAGAGCCTGACCGAGGTGACCGAGGTCATCCACAACCTGCGCGAGCGCTACAAGAACATCCTCGTTCAAGACAAGGGCAAGCGGTTCAACACCGACCTGCTCGAGGCCGTCGAACTCGGCTTCCTTCTCGACCTGGCCGAGGTCGTGGTCTACTCGGCGCGCAACCGCAAGGAGAGCCGCGGAGCGCACATGCGCGAGGACTACCCGACCCGCGACGATGTGAACCACATGCAGCACACCATGGCCTACCTCTCGGGCGACCCCATGTCGGCCGACGCCGGCGACCACATCAGACTCGACTGGAAGCCGGTCGTCGTGACCCGCTACCAGCCCATGGAGAGGAAGTACTAAATGAGTACAGCAACCCTGGATTCTCCGCCGGCCCCCGCTGACGACGTCATCCCCACCTTCACGGTCACGCTGATCGTTCGTCGGTACAACCCCGACACCGACGAAGAGCCCACGTGGCAGGACTTCGACGTCGAGATGTACCCCACCGACCGCGTGCTCGACGCGCTGCACAAGATCAAGTGGGAGCAGGACGGGTCTCTGACCTTCCGCCGCTCGTGCGCCCACGGAATCTGCGGGTCTGACGCGATGCGCATCAACGGCCGCAACCGCCTCGCCTGCAAGACGCTGATCAAAGACCTCGACATCACGAAGCCCATCTACGTGGAGGCCATCAAGGGCCTGCCGCTCGAGAAGGACCTCGTCGTCGACATGGAGCCGTTCTTCGCGTCGTTCCGCGAGGTGCAGCCGTTCCTCATCTCGTCGTCGAAGCCCGAGAAGGAGCGCCTTCAGTCGGCCACCGAGCGCGCACGCTTCGATGACACGACCAAGTGCATCCTCTGCGCCGCGTGCACGTCGAGCTGCCCGGTCTTCTGGACCGACGGGCAGTACTTCGGTCCCGCGGCCATCGTCAACGCCCACCGCTTCATCTTCGACAGCCGCGACGAGGGCGCCAACGTGCGCCTCGACATCCTCAACGACAAAGAGGGCGTGTGGCGCTGCCGCACCACCTTCAACTGCTCCGAGGCGTGCCCCCGCGGCATCCAGGTGACCCAGGCCATCGCCGAGGTCAAGCAGGCCATCATGCGGGGCAAGCCGTAGCCCCTGCCCCTCGTGCACTGATCGAGTGTGCAGAAACGGCCCGTCGCGTTCATTCGCACGGGCCGTTTCTGCACTCTCGGGGCGTCTCAAGGGCGCCAACCCCGCGCGATGAGGGCTTTTCGTACTCTCGTCACGATGTCGGCACGGTCGGAGTTCATGTGTTCCTTGAGCACGCGCACGATACTCCACTCGTCGAAAGCGAAAGCTTCGAGGCGGTCTACATCGCGGTGGAATTGGCGACGGTCGTCAGCATGCTGCGAGCCGTCGTATTCGACGAGCACCTTGAATTGCCGGTAGAGAAGATCGCCTCGGCCGATGAACGTTCCGTCGGGTCCGTAGACATCGCCGTTGAGTTCGGGCTCGGGAAGGCCACCTCGCACCAGGAGCAGTCGCAACTCGGTCTCCTTCGGGGACCCGGAGCCCGGCCGCACCCACTCGAGAGCATGCTTCAGCGTGCGGACCCCGCGCCCGCCAGCGCATGAGTCCACTGCAGAGACAAGCTGTTGAAGACTCTTCTGCGGGTAGCGGCCGCCGACGATGTGATCGCCCGCAATGATGAGTTCATCAAGCGATAGAAGAGGTGCGCATTGGCACCACGCGTCGAGGAGCGCGGGACGCACCGAGAACGCGCGTCTATCAAGCCCGTCGGGAAGTTCCGCGCGTCGGTTCATCCGTCGATGATGCCGATCTCGACGCGAGCAGGGGAAAGTTGTCCCCGTCCGCCGACAGACGATCAATCGAGTGTGCAGTTCTCGTCGGTCGCGAAGCTTCCCTCCGGCAGAAAGTGCTCACTCGGGAAATCGCGGTCGGCGTCAAGTGGGGGCGCAGATGTGCTCGGGCTGAATAGGGTGGGTGGGTGAGCGACAACAGCACCTCCACCGAGAAACCGGCCACCGGCATCCCTGCACTCGTGCAGAAGGTCATGAAGCTGAAGCCCGTGCGGGTGTTCCAGCACTACGCCTCGAACGGCGGACCGCTCATGGCCGCCGGCATGTCGTTTCAGGCCCTCTTCGCCGTGTTCGCCGCGCTCTGGGCGGGGTTCTCGATCGCGGGACTCGTCCTGGCGTCGAACCGCCCCCTGCTCGAGGAGCTGATCACGATCATCGGCAACGCGGTTCCCGGCCTCATCGGAGACGGCGGCGCCGTCGACGCGGACGCCCTGCTCAACACCCCCGCGCTCAGCTGGTCGAGTGCCATCGCCCTGGTCGGACTCGTCTTCACGGCCCTCGGCTGGCTCGCGTCTGCGCGAGACGCCATCCGCCGCATCTTCTCAGTCGGCCCCGACACCACCTTCTTCCTTCTGCTCAAACTGAAGGATGCCGGGCTCGCGCTCGGCTTCGGCATCGTGCTGGTCGTGTCGGCCGGCATCAGCATCGGCAGCACGACCCTCATCGGTCTGGCGTTCGATCTGTTCGGCATCGACAACACCTCCGGCTTCGCCGTGGTCGTGGCCCGCATCGTGGGCCTGCTGATCGCGTTCGCCCTGGACGCGCTCGTGTTGCTGGTCTTCTATCGAGTGCTGACGGGCATCCGGATCCCCTTCCGCCGCGTGATCAGCGGCGCACTCATCGGGGCGGCCGCCCTGGGCGTGCTGAAGGCGCTCGGAGGTCTGCTGCTGGGAGGAGCGAGCAACAACCCGCTCATCGCGTCGTTCGCCGTGATCGCCGGTCTGCTGATCTTCTTCAACCTGATCTGCCAGGTGATCCTCATCACCGCGGCGTGGATCTCCGTCGGAGTCGCGGACGTCGGCCTGGATGTTCGCGGCCTGTCGCCCGAACAGCTTGAGGCCGAGGCTGAACTGAAGCAGGCCGAGGCCCGCGTGGTGGTGGCCGCCGCCGAGCGGCAGCGCCTCGAGGATGAGCTCCGCGAGGCCCACGGACTACGACGCCGTGGTCTCTCGCGCAAGCTCAAGGCGGCGGTTCGCGAGGAGTCGAGACTGAAGGACGAGACCCCGACACCTCGCTAAACTATTCGGATGTCCTCGTCGAACTCTGGCACCCCTCTCCGTATCGCATCCGTCAACGTCAATGGCGTGCGCGCCGCATTCCGCAACGGCATGGGCGCGTGGCTCGACGACCGGGAGGTCGACATCCTCGCCCTGCAAGAGGTGCGGGCGGCCACGAGCGACCTCGAGAACCTGCTCGGCGACGAGTGGGACATCCTGCACGACGCCGCGACGGCCAAGGGGCGGGCCGGGGTCGCGCTGGCGAGCCGCAACAAGGCATCCATTCACCGTGTTGCGCTCGGCGCCGACGACTTCGACAGCGCCGGGCGCTGGCTCGAGGCCGACTACGAGGTGGGCGATAAGGTCGTGACCGTCGTGTCCACCTACGTGCACTCCGGCGAGGCCGGAACGCCGAAGCAGGTCGAGAAGTACAAGTTCCTCGATGCGATGGTCGAGAGGCTGCCGCTGCTGAAAGAGCACAACCCGCTCGCCGTCGTCGTGGGCGACCTGAATGTCGGCCACCGCACCCTCGACATCAAGAACTGGAAGGGCAACGTGAAGCGCGCCGGCTTCCTGCCCGAGGAACGCGCGTACTTCGATCGCTTCCTCGGCGCCGAGGGCGACCCCGACTACAACGCGGGCGCCGGGTTCGGCTTCGTCGACATCGGCCGGCGCGCCGCCGGAGAGGTCGAGGGTCCCTACACGTGGTGGTCGGCCCGTGGCCAGGCGTTCGACAACAACACGGGTTGGCGCATCGACTACCAGCTCGCCACGCCCGACCTGGCGGCCACGGTCACGAACTACACCGTCGACCGCGCCGCAAGCTACGCCGAGCGCTGGAGCGATCACGCTCCGGTGGTCGTCGACTACGCACTCTAACTACCCCCTCCCTTCGACAGGCTCAGGGAACGACACCAACTCAGGGAACGACATACCCATGACCGCCAAACCACGCCTTCTGTCCGGCATGCAGCCCTCGGCCGCATCGCTTCACCTCGGCAACTACATCGGCGCGCTGATGAGCTGGAAAGCCCTGCAGGAGACCCACGACGCGTTCTTCTTCATCGCAGACCTGCATGCCATCACCGTTCCTCAAGACCCGGCGACGCTGCGTGAGAACACCCGTCTCACCGCCGCCCAGTACATCGCCGCCGGCATCGATCCGGCGAAGTCGACCCTCTTCGTGCAGTCGCAGGTTCCGGCGCACGCCCAGCTCGCGTGGGTGCTCAACACCCTCACCGGTTTCGGCGAGGCGAGCCGCATGACCCAGTTCAAGGACAAGGCGGCCAAGCAGGGATCCGACGCGGCGTCGGTCGGACTGTTCACATATCCGATCCTGCAGGCCGGCGACATCCTGCTTTATCAGGCCGCCGAGGTTCCGGTCGGAGAGGACCAGCGTCAGCACATCGAACTGACCCGTGACCTCGCGACCCGGTTCAACGCGCGCTTCGGCGAGACCTTCCGCATCCCCGAGCCCTACATCCTCAAGGAGACGGCCAAGATCTTCGACCTGCAGAACCCGCAGTCGAAGATGTCGAAGTCCTCGGAGTCGCCGGCCGGCATCGTATGGTTGCTCGACGACGCCAAGACCACGGCGAAGAAGATCATGCGGGCCGTGACGGATGCCGATGGCCGGGTCGTGTACGACCGCGAGGCCAAGCCCGGGGTCGCCAACCTGCTCACCATCTTCTCGGTGCTCGGCGACGTGCCCATCTCGTCGCTCGAGGAGGACTTCGCGGGACGCGGCTACGGAGACCTGAAGAAGGCCCTGGTCGAGGTGGTCGAATCGACCCTCGGTCCGGTTCGCGAGCGCACCCTCGAGCTGCTGGCAGACCCTGCAGAGCTCGACCGCATCCTCGCCGCGAATGCCGACCGCGCGAACGAGGTGGCAGCGGCCACCCTCGCCGACGTCTACGACAAGGTCGGCTTCCTGCCGCGCTCCAGTTGAACCGTGAGCCGGAGCGTCAGGGCCTGACGCTCCGCCCCGCCTCGACGATCACCTCGTGAACGCGGCGCAGGTCTTCGATGAGCGAGCCGATCAGAATCCAGTGGGTCGGGCTCGGAGTGATCACCCGGAGCGGCGCCGTCAGGGCGGGCACCTCGCTCGTGAGCGGCTCGGGCTCGTCGCCGTCGAGGTCCGAGTCCTGCATCACCAGGCGCAGGTCGTGGGCCGCCCGGGTCATCTCGTCAGCCAGCCCCGTGACGGTGCTCTCGGTGTGCAGTGACTCGTCGTAGTTGTCGGCGAGACCTCTGACCATGCCGGGCACCCGGCCGACGATGACCCCGAGCATGGCGAGCAGGTCGTCGTCGAGTTCGAGAGCCTCGGAGTTCGTGCGCCGTCGCGGGTTGAAACGCAGGCTCTCCTCCGCACTCGTGACCGCCGCGCGGGCCTTCGCCAGCATGGGGGCGAGCAGGCGAACCTCGACGAGGGCCTGGTTGCGCTGCGCGGCGGTCGACGGCTCGACGAGCAGCTGTGCGAGGCCGTCGAGGCACGCGGCGGTCTCCTTGCCGAGTGCGGCCACCGCGTCGTGGGCGGGCTGGAGCCTGACGGGCGGCACGACGACGAGGTTCACGGCCACGGCGACCAGCGCTCCCAGAGCCGTCTCGATGATGCGTCCGCCCGCGTAGCCCGGGGTCTGCGCTCCGATCGTGAGCACGAGCATGGCGCTGATGGGCAGCTGAACGGTGGTCGACTGGCTGAGTCGCAGCGCCCAGCCCGTGAGCAGAGCGAGCACGATCGAGAGCAGCACGATCCAGGTCGACTGTCCGAACACCAGCCCGACCAAGTAGGCGATCACGACTCCGACGATGACGCCGACGGTGCGCTCCAGCGCCTTGGCGAACGACTGGTTCACACTGGGCTGCACCACGATGATCGCGGCGATGGCCCCGAAGACGGGCAGCTGGGCGGGCAGGATCGCGAGGCACACGATCCATGCGAGGGATGCCGCGACACCCGTCTTCACGATCTGGAGCAGCGGCGCCCTGTCGTCCGACTGCAGCACTCGGGCGTAGCGCGCAGGGGCCAGCCCCGCCTCGACCATCCGCCTGGCGAACGCGCCCCGTCTGGGGCTCTCGGCAGGGGGACGGGTCACGCCCCCAGCCTATTCCTCGGCCAGGCGATCGTTTCCGGCACCGGCTCCCGGGCGCAGCTCGATGCGCGCGACCTGGCCTGCACCGAGCTGCACGGGCGCCGCCTCGCCCGGCACGCTCACCGCACGCCGCTCGGCGCTCAGGTTGCCGAGGATCAGCACCGTTCGGCCCCCGGCCCTCGGTGCGGCCGCGATCACGGCGAGCCCCGGCGCGCTCGCCTCGATCAGGGTCGCGCCCTCGAGCTGCGACAGCCAGGTGAGCGCCTGGACAGCCTGTGGATGGCTCGCCGCGCGCTGCCCCCACTCCTCGACGAAGCAGAGGGTGAGCGCCGTGGGGGCCGCCAGTGACGCAACGCTCGCGACGAGCCAGGCTGCAAGCGACGCCGAGCCCGTCCGTGGATCGCTCGCACCCTCCACCAGCGCAGCGCCGTAGCCTGCCTGGAGGTCGGGGCCGGGAGCCTGCGGCGCGGGCGTGGTCGCCACCGCATTGAAGCGGGCCCCGAGGGTGATCGGTCCGATGTGCAGGGGTCGGCCGTCAGCGAGCCGCCGAGCCGCCCCCACCACCTGCCGCTGCATGGCCACCGACTCGACGAGCTGGTGGCCGGACGTGTCGTGCATGAACGGCGTGATGCTGAACGCGATCGGTCCCCGCCACGAATCGAGGCGATCGATGCCGCGGTTCAGCTCGGTGAAGTGGGCGCGGGTTCCCGCGATGACCTGGATGTCGAGACCCCGGGCGTCGAGCGCCGCCACGAGGGCACGCGACGTGTCGGTGTCGGCCAGGTGTCCCGCTCCCCCGAACAGCCCTATGCGCGCGAAGCGGCCCGATGGATGCGCCGCGAGGGCGTCGAGGACGGGCTCGGCCGCGCCGACACCGGCGGCGATGAGCCTCACATCGAGCTGGCGATCGCCCGCGTCGCGAATGGCCCGTTCGAAGGCTGCTCCCCAGTTTGGCGTGGCCGGGTCGAGCTCGACCAGCAGCTCTCGCGCCCAGGGGGCCTGCGGCCCTTTCTCGTCTCCTCCGGGCGCCGTCGAGGCCATGGTCGTGAGCCGGGGAATCGTCGTGCCCGGCAGGCGCGCGATCAGGGTGAGCGGCACGGTGTCGGCGATGTCGTCGATGTCGTCGTCGGCCGGGCTGTCCCATCCTGCCCGAGCAGGCGAGCAGGCGAGCGTGAGCGACTGCTCGATCACGTCACCGGCGCGAACCTCGACCGGGAAGGGCACCGACAGCGGGGTGGAGTACGTCTTGTACGAGGCGTCGGTCCAGTTGCGCTGGTCCTCCATCTCGAACACGTCGCCGCTCAGCTCGAGGCGGCATCCCACGGGGTCGCCGGCGCCCCCTCCCGTCCACGAAAGGGCCCGGATGTCGAGAGCCGGCTGGTGGGGAGAGATCTCGATCGGAAATGCCGTGTTCGTCGACCCGCCGTCGGGATGCTCCACCGTCAGTTCCCGGCCCGCGAGCTCGGGCGAGTGCAGGACGATCAGGCCGAGCCTGTTGCGGAGGAAGTCGGACTCGGCCTCGGCCCGCAAGGCCACGATGAGAGTCTCGTCGCTCGTTTCGACCGTGAGGCGCCAGCGCACGAGAGCGTCGCCCTGCTCCGCGCTTCCGTGGAGTACGAGCTGCCCGCCCCCTTCGGAGCCCTCGATACGTTCGACGCTCGAGCGCAGGGTTCTCCAGTCGCGGTCTCGCACGACGACGCGCACGCTGCGCAGCACCGGCCTGCCCGCGTGTCGGATGTCGTCGAGCTCGCCAGCGCGGAGCTCGACCTGCCAGGGACCGCGCCGAATACGAGTCGTCGTCAGCTCGTCGGCGCGGAGCAGATCGGCTGGAGGAGAGGTGAGCATGGTCGACCGCGGAGCTTCAGCGGCTAGAGCGTCGTCATTCCGCCGTCGACGCGGAAGAGCGCGCCCGTGGCGAAGCTGGACTCGTCGCTGGCGAGGTAGATCATGATGCCCTCGACGTCGGATGCCGTGCCGGCACGACCGAGGGGGATGCGGGAGACGATCGCGGCGCGGGCCTCCTCGTCACCCGAGATGGCCGTCACGAGCGGCGTCTCCGTGTAGCCGGGAACGACCGTGTTCACGCGTATTCCGTCTGCGGCATACGCAGCGGCGACCGTGCGGGCGAGACCGTGGATTCCCGCCTTCGAGGAGCTGTAGGCGGTGAAGTCCTGGCCCTCGCCGTTCAAGCCGGTCGGGCTGCCGGTGAGGATGATCGAGCCTCCTCGCGCGAGCATCGCGCGCACGGCGTGCTTCACCGTGAGGAAGGTGCCGGTGAGGTTGATGTCGATCGTGCGCTTCCACACCTCGAGGTCGAGGTCGGCGATCTTCGCGTCGTGGCCGAAGAGCTGCACGCCCGCGTTCGCCACGACGACGTCGGGGGCCGAACCCGAGGCATCCAGACCGGCGAACGCGGCGGCGACGCTCGCCTCGTCTGAGATGTCGAGCTCGACGGCGATGGCCGTGGGCCAGGCCGACGCGGCCGACTGCGCCGCGGCGAGGTCGCGGTCGGAGAACACGACCCGCGCGCCCTCTCGGGCGAAGCTCTCGGCCACGCTGCGGCCGATCCCTGATCCGGCACCCGTGACGAGTGCGGTCTTTCCCTCAAGCCGTGCGGTCATCGTTGCCATCTCCTGTGAAAGCATGTGCGGTCGAACGGCCCAACCCTACACCGAATTGGTCAACCGGTGTGCCGCGGGGTAGATGCCCGGCGAGGCTCAGGAGGTCGGGGTGGCCCTGTCGGCTGCGACCGTCACGGGAGCCGTGACCGTGACTGTCTCGAGCGAACGGTTGGCGTTGAATACCCAGAAGCGATACAGCACGAAGCGGAAAGCAGCGCCGAGCACGAGCCCGATCACGTTGCCCGACAGGTTGTCGGCGAACACGCTGCGGAACCCGAGCACGTAGTGCGAGAACCAGAGGCACCCGAGGCCGATCATCATGCCCACGACGCTGACTGCGAAGAACTCGACGCTCTCGCGCAGGATGCGTGTCTGCCGCTTCGACCGGAAAGTCCAGTAACGATTGCCGAGCCAGTTCACGACGATCGCAAGCAACGTGGAGACGAGCATGGCCAGGATCGGACCGCTGTGCACCTCTGTGGGCGAGAAGACGGTGGAGCGGAGGAGGTTGAACACCGAGACCTGAACGACGAAGCCGACACCGCCGACCATGCCGAACTGAACGAGCTCGCGCACGATGCGACGGTAGCGGGATGGCACGAGGCCGAGCGGGTCGATCGATGCCATGGATGTTCCAAACGCGAAGTGAAGGTGGGGCGGATCAACGGCGCTGTCGAACTCTTCGAGGCTAGCAATTACCCCACCGGCGTTACTGTGAGGGAGCTAAGGCTTGCCTTGACGTTCACACAGAATCAACCTCCGAGCCATCTAATCTCCCCGTCGCTCCGAAACACTCGACAGACCACCAGCGAACACCCAGCGATCCGGGCGGTGGCGCCATCTAGAGTGACGACTGCTCCAGTCGAGATCGGCTGCCGTATCGTTCTCGTGAGAGAGGCACCCCATGTCATCCACCCTCGTCGTCATTCCGACGTACAACGAGTTGCACGCACTGTCCGACGCGGTCGAGCGCACCCTGCGCGCCGTGCCGACCACACGCATCCTCGTCGTCGACGACAACAGCCCCGACGGCACCGGTCGTCTCGCCGATGAGATCGCCGCCCGCGACGACCGGGTGAGCGTGATGCACCGCACGGAGAAGAACGGGCTGGGAGCCGCGTACATCGCCGGATTCCGGTGGGCGGAGGATCACGATGTCGACTTCATCATCGAGATGGATGCCGACGGCTCGCACCAGCCCGAGGAGCTGCCGCTCATGATCGCGCAGCTCGAGGCCGGCGCCGACCTCTCCATCGGCGCCCGGTGGATCGCCGGCGGCAAGACCCGCAACTGGCCCCTGTACCGCCGCCTCATCTCCCGCGGAGGAACGGCGTACGCGCGCATCCTGCTGCGCTCGAAACTGCACGACATCACCTCGGGCTTCCGCGGCTTCCGCATCGACACGCTCCGGCAGATCGACCTCGGAAGCGTCGCCAGCCAGGGCTACTGCTTCCAGATCGAGATGGCCTGGCTCGTCGAGAAGACCGGGGGCGACGTACGCGAGTTCCCCATCACCTTCGTCGAACGGGTCGAGGGCAGCTCGAAGATGAGCTCCGCGATCGTGATCGAGGCACTGCTCAAGGTCACCACCTGGGGACTCACCGATCGCTTCGGCTCGTCACGCGGCGACATGGAATATTCGCGGCGCCCCGGCGTTGGGGGTATAAGTAGTAAGTGACCTTCCTGCGAAGGCAGGTCGCATAACAAGCACTACGTGCTCCGGGGTCGGTGGAATTCCGAACCGGCGGTGACAGTCCGCGAGCCGCAGTCGACGCGCTCTCCTCCTGGGGGCGAACACTCTGCGGTTGACCTGGTGGAACTCCAGGACCGACGGTAACGAGGCGAGCTGGTGGCCTCCAAAGTCCGGATGAGAGGATGCACGCGCCACCCGAACGATCGCGCACGCGCGACTTTCTCGGGCGGCGAACTCGTCGATCATGCGACGGGCCCCGGAATGCGTCGACCAGACGGAGACCGGATGACCAGGCAGCGACACGAAGCCGACGCGATGCGCCGTGCGATCGAGCTGTCGCGGCGCGGCCCGGCCAACGGTGCGAATCCCCGGGTCGGCTGCGTGATTCTGGATGCGTCGGGCCTGGTGATCGCCGAAGGCTGGCATCGCGGGCAGGGCACGGCGCACGCCGAAGTCGCCGCGCTCGACGCCCTCGCCGACCGCTCGCTCGCCCACGGCGCGACAGCGGTGGTGACGCTCGAACCGTGCAACCACACCGGCACCACGGGCCCGTGCAGCGAGGCGCTCATCGCGGCCGGCATCGGCCGGGTCGTCTACGCCGTCGCAGATCCGGGCGTCTCATCGGCCGGGGGCGGCCAGCGCCTCCGCTACGCCGGCATCGACGTCGAAGAGGGACTCCTCGGCGCCGAGGCCACCGAGAACATCCTGCCCTGGCTCACCGCGATGCGACGCGGCACGCCCTTCGTGACCGTCAAATGGGCATCCAGTCTCGACGGCCGCGCGGCCGCGGCCGACGGCACCAGCCAGTGGATCACGGGGCCCGCCGCCCGAGCCGATGTGCATCGGCGGCGCGCCGAGGCGGGCGTCATCGCGGTCGGCACCGGCACCGTGCTTGCCGACGACCCCGGCCTGACGGCGCGTGACCCCGAAGGCCGTGAGCTGCCCGAGCAGCCGATCCCCGTGGTCGTCGGACGCCGTGCGGTACCGCGCGAATCGCGCGTCCTCGCGCATCCGGCCGGCGTCATCGAGTACCCGCATCGCGACCTGCCGGGGCTTCTCGCCTCGCTCGCCGAGCGCCACGTGCGCCACGTGTTCGTCGAGGGCGGCCCGACCCTCGCGAGCGCCTTTCTCGCCGCGGGTCTCGCAGACGAGGTGCTCGTCTACGTCGCGCCCACGCTGCTGGGCGGACCCGCGACCGCGGTGATCGACATCGGGGTGCACACCATCTCCGAGCAGCGCCGCATGAGATTCACCCACGTCGAGCGACTCGGCGACGACGTGCTGCTCGTCGCCCGCCCCGAGAACTCCCCCGAGGCGGACGCCGTGCGCACAGACTCCGCCCGCATAGACTCCGCCACACCGAAAGAAGACGACTGACATGTTCACCGGAATCATCGAAGAACGCGGAACGATCACGGCGGTCGTCGCCTCGAGCGACGCGCTGCGCCTGACCGTTCGCGGCCCCCTGTCCGTCTCCGACGCCCGCCACGGGGACTCCATCTCGGTCAGCGGCGTCTGCCTGACCGTCGTCGATCGCGTCGACGACACCTTCACCGCCGACGTGATGGCGCAGACGCTGGCCATGTCGACCATCGGCTCGCTCGTGGAGGGTTCCGAGGTGAACCTCGAGCGCGCGGCACTGGTGGGAGACAGGCTCGGCGGCCACATCGTGCAGGGGCACATCGACGGCACGGCGACCGTTCTCTCGGTCTCCCCCGGCGACGCATGGAGCGTGCTCCGGTTCCGGCTCTCGCCCGAGAACGCTCGTCTCGTCGTCGACAAGGGATCGATCGCGGTCTCCGGCGTCTCGCTCACCGTCTCGGCCATCGGACGCGACGTCGAGGGCGACTGGTTCGAGGTGTCGCTCATTCCCGAGACCCTGTCGGCCACGACCCTGGGAACGCTCTCGCCCGGCGACCGGGTCAACATCGAGACCGACATCCTCGCCCGGCACGTGGAACGCCTCCTGTCGTTCGGAGCCCGCTCATGACCGCCACGCCGTCTTCACCGACTTCTCTCTCGCCGATGACCGAGGTCCTCGACGCCCTCCGCCAAGGCCGACCCGTGATCGTGGCCGACGCGGAGAACCGCGAGAACGAGGGCGACGCGATCCTGGCCGCCGAGCATGCGTCTCCCGAGTGGATCGCCTGGATGGTGCGGCACACCTCGGGATTCCTGTGCGCGCCGATGACGGCTGAGACGAGCGACAGACTGGGCCTTCCGCGCATGGTCGAGCGCAACGAGGACTCTCTGCGCACCGACTACACGGTCACGGTCGACGCGTCGTCGGGCATCACGACGGGGATCAGCGCCACCGACAGGGCGGAAACGTTCCGTCGCCTCGCCGACCCGACGTCGACCCCGCAGAGCTTCATCCGGCCGGGCCACGTGGTGCCGGTGCGCGCCGTCTCTGGCGGAGTGCGCGTGCGACCGGGCCACACCGAGGCGACCGTCGACCTGCTGACGCTGGCCGGCCTCACGCCGGTGGGCGTGATCGGCGAGATCGTCGCCGACGACGGCGAGATGATGCGCCTGCCCGGCCTGCTCGAGCTCGGGGCAGAAGCCGGGCTGCCCGTCACCACGATCGCGGCCCTCATCGACTACCTCGACGGCGTGGATGCGGCGGCCCGGCTCGCCGGAACACCGCCCGAGGCCATCGTCACGGCTCCCGAGGTCGCGAGCGAGCCCCTGCGCGTGACCTTCGAGGTCGAGACCACGGTTCCGACCGTGCACGGAGACTTCAGGATCAGGGCCTACCACGACACCGTCACCGGCTACGAGCACCTGGCCCTCGTCTCGGGCGATCCCGCATCCCCCACAGCCGTGGTGCGCGTGCACTCGGAGTGCCTCACCGGCGAGGCGTTCGGGTCGCTCAAGTGCGAATGCGGTCCCCAGCTGCAGGAGGCCCTCGACCAGGTGCACGCCACGGGCGGCGTGGTCATCTACCTCCGCGGCCACGAGGGACGGGGCATCGGTCTGCTGAACAAGCTCCGCGCCTATCGACTGCAGGAGGACGGCCTCGACACCCTCGACGCCAACCTCGCTCTCGGGCTTCCCGCGGACGCCCGCGACTACGGGGCCGCGGTCGCCATCCTGGCCGATCTCGGCATCCGATCGGTTCGGCTGCTCACGAACAACCCCGACAAGGTGAGCCAGCTCGAGCAGCACGGCGTGACCGTCGCCGAACGGGTGCCTCTCATCGTCGGCGTCGACGCGGCGAACGCCGGGTACCTCACCGCAAAGGCGTCCCGCATGGGCCATGTCATCCCCGAGTGGGTCACTCGCGACCAGCTCTCCCCCACAACCCCCGACGAAAGGCCCTCATCATGAGCGGTGCAGGATCCCCCACTCTCAACACCGACGGCGACGGCCTGAAGATCACGATCGTCGCCGGCCTCTGGCACGAGACCATCACGAACGGCCTCCTCGCCGGCGCGCACCGGGTTCTCGACGCGTCAGGCGCCGAGGTCAGCGAGGTGCGGGTACCGGGCAGCTTCGAACTGCCCGTGGTCGCGAAGGCCGCGCTCGAGGCAGGTGCAGACGCCGTCGTGGCGCTCGGCGTGATCATCCGCGGCGGCACGCCGCACTTCGAGTACGTGTCGGATGCCGCGACCTCCGGCCTCACGCACGTGAGCATCCAGACGGGCAAGCCGATCGGCTTCGGCGTTCTCACGCTCGACGACGAGAAGCAGGGACTCGACCGTGCAGGGCTGCCCGACTCGAAGGAGGACAAGGGGGCCGAGGCTGCCGAGGCCGCCCTCGCGACCGCGCAGGCGATACGCAAGATCATGCTGGAACGCCGCTGAGCTGTCAGTCGGGCTGCGCGCCGACCCACTCGACGGCGCGACCCGCCGCGTCACTCGCGGCCTGCATGGCGGCGCGCGCATCCAGGCCGGCCGCGAGGCCCGCGGCAAGCGTGCCGCAGTAGCTGTCGCCCGCACCCGTGGTGTCGACCACGCGGTCGACCCGGGCTGCGGCGACCTCGATGGAGCCCCAGCGCGAGCCGGCCGAGCCGAGCGTGACCAGCAGCGACTCCGGTGACACCCCGGAGCGCTCGAGCTGCTGCGCCTCGTGCTCGTTCACGACCACCGGGTCGGCCAGCGCGAGGACCTCGACGGGGATCTCCGCGAACGGAGCGAGATTGAGCACCACCCTGGCGCCACGCGAGTGCGCCATGCGCGCCGCCTCGGCGATCACCTCGAGGTCGGACTCCAGGGGCGCGAGAAGCACGTCGCCCGGTTCGACGGACTCGAGGGGGTGGAGGTCTTCCGTCGTGAGACGGGCGTTGGCGCCCGGCGACACGATGATGGTGTTCTCGGCCTGCGCGTCGAGGGCGATCATCGCATGCCCGGTGGTCGAGCCCTCTGTCACCGCGACCCCGCTGGCATCGATCCCGCGAGCGCGGAGCCGAGCGATGTAGTCGTGCCCACCCGCGTCGTCGCCGACACGGCCGATGAAGAGGACCTGTGCGCCCGCCGCCGCGGCTGCAACGGCCTGGTTCGCGCCCTTTCCTCCGAAGAAGGTGGCCACGTCGCCGCCCATGAGCGTCTCGCCGGGTCGGGGGTGTCTCTCCACCTCGACGACCGAGTCGATGTTGAGGGAACCGACGACGAAGACGCGGGGCATGACTGTCCATCCTGAACGGCCACCGTCGGACGCGTTCGGCACAATTGTAGGGGAACTGTGTTCGTATGCCGCTGCGGGAATGCCCCCCCGTGGGGGGCGTGCCGCGCCCGATTCACGCGTATGGTTGTCGGGGCGCAGAACCGGCGCCGACACTTTTCGCATCGATCACGCTCGTGGGGCCGACGAACAACGTTGCCACTCCGGCGTCATGCCGATGCGCTCTCGTCATCGCGTCTCGACGCACTCACCGAAAGCCCGCTCATGTCATCCGCAGCCCCGGCCGCAACAGCGCCCGCGCCCAAGACCAATCCGCGCTCGCGCGTCATCCTCGCCAGCCTCATCGGCACGTCGATCGAGTTCTATGACTTCTACGTCTATGCCACCGCGGCCGTGCTCGTCTTCCCGAAGCTCTTCTTTCCGAACGCCGACGACACCACCGCGCTGCTGAGCTCGTTCGCCGCCTTCGGCGCCGCGTTCGTCGCACGACCCATCGGCTCGATCATCTTCGGCCACTTCGGCGACAGGATCGGCCGCAAGGGCACGCTCGTGGCCTCGCTGCTCACCATGGGTATCGCGACGGTGCTGATCGGATGCCTGCCCACCGCGAGCGCGGACGGCTGGATCGTGCTCGCCCCGACGTTCCTCGTCATCCTCCGCTTCTGCCAGGGCCTCGGCCTCGGCGGCGAGTGGAGCGGCGCGGCGCTGCTCGCGACCGAGAACGCCCCGAAGGGCAAGCGCGCCATCTACGGTACGTTCCCCCAGCTGGGTGCCCCCATCGGGTTCATCGTCGCCAACGGCGTATTCCTCTGGCTGTCGCTCGGACTCAGTGCCGAGGACTTCGCCGCCTGGGGCTGGCGCATCCCGTTCCTCGGCAGCGCCCTGCTCGTCGCCGTCGGACTCTACGTGCGCTTCAAGCTCATCGAGACGCCCGCGTTCCAGAAAGTCGTCGAGAAGGGCGAGGTCGCCAAGCTCCCCCTCGCGCGCGTCTTCAAGACGAGCTGGTGGCCGCTCATCCTCGGCACGTTCATCATGCTGGCCACCTACGTGCTGTTCTACCTGATGACCACCTTCACCCTCACCTTCGGAACGACCCCCGCGACCGTCGAGGCCGGGCAGGCCGCCGCCGAGAAGGCGGGCAAGCCGTTCTCGGCCGACACGTTCGTCGCGGGCCTCGGCTACCCCCGCAACGACTTCCTCGTGATGCTGATCATCGGTGTCGTGTTCTTCGGCATCTTCACCCTGGTCGCCGGCCCCCTTGCCGAGAAGTTCGGTCGCCGCAAGACGCTCATCTGGGTCACGATCGGCATCATCGTGTTCGGTCTGCTCTTCGTTCCGCTCTTCGGCGGCGGCTTCGTGGGTGTGATGGCCCTGCTCATCATCGGCTTCACGCTGATGGGGCTCACCTTCGGCCCGATGGGATCGATCCTGCCGGAGCTGTTCCCGACCAACGTGCGCTACACCGGCTCGGCCATCAGCTACAACGTCGCCAGCATCCTCGGTGCCGCCGTCGCCCCGTTCATCGCCGTCTACCTGTGGACCCTCGCCGACGGCAGCACGTGGCTGGTCGGCCTGTACCTCAGCGCCGCGGCCGTGATCACGCTGGTTGCCCTCATCGCGAGCAAGGAGACGAAGGACGTCGACTACGAGTCGAACGTCTCCTGACCCGCGTCACCGCACGCATCCACGAGCCTGCGAACCGCCGCCAGTGCCCTGCACTGTGCGGCAGTTCGCAGGCTCGAGGCATATGGTGAGGACATGTCGATTCACGCGGGCACGCCGTGGCGCAACGCCGGTTCCTGGCGAGGCGACGAGCCCCGACGGGCGATCCGCGCCTGGCTTCTCGCATCCGGTCTCGGCGGCCTGATGCTCGCGGCCCTTCTGCTCGCTCCCCCGGTCTCGCCCCCGGCGTCGTCGATCGACACCCCCGCGGTCGACACCCCCGCGGTCGTCGTCACCACGCGGTGACCCGCATCGCGCGCACGCGGTGCACAATTGTGAGAGGCACGCGCACTCGGCTCGACCGACCGTGCGGCGCATCGCACTCCCCTCTTCCCGCAGTAGAAAGATCCGCATGAGCACCAGCACGCAGCCACGACGCCGACTGGGCCGATCGCCGAAGGCCGAAGACGGCCCCCGCGCGAAGTTCAGCCAGCTGCTGCCCTATCTCTCCGAGCACCGACCGATCCTCGGTGTCGTCATCGTGCTCAGCATTCTGGGCGCGGCCGCCAGCCTGGCCCAGCCCCTGCTGGTGAGCCAGGTCATCACCGTGGTTCAGGCCGGCGACCCACTGGGAACGCTCGTCGCCGCGCTGGTGGTCCTCGTGGTCGTCTCCGGTCTCATCAGTGGGTTCCAGCACTACCTGCTGCAGCGCACGGGCACGGCGGTCGTGCTGTCGGCCCGCCGCCAGCTGGTGCGCCGTATGCTGCGCCTGCCGATCCGCGAATTCGATGTGCGCCGAACCGGCGACCTCGTGAGCCGCGTCGGCAGCGACACCACGCTGCTCTACGCCGTCATCACCCAGGGTCTCGTCGATGCCATCGGCGGCTCGCTCGTCTTCTTCGGCGCCCTGATCGCCATGCTCATCATCGATCCCGTGCTGCTCGGCCTCACCGTCGCGGTCATCGCCGTCTCCGTCGTCACCGTCGTTCTCATCTCGGGCCGCGTGCGCACCGCCAGCCGCAAGCAGCAGGAGAAGGTCGGCGACCTCGCGGCATCGGTCGAGCGTTCACTCGGCGCCATCCGCACGGTGCGTGCGTCAAACGCGACCGACCGCGAGATCGCGGCCATCGAAACGGATGCGCGGGGCGCGTTCGACATGGGAGTGCGGGTCGCGAAGATCTCGGCCCTCGTCGTGCCCATCGCCGGTATCGCCCTGCAGGTGTCGCTGCTGGTCGTGCTCGGCGTGGGCGGTTTCCGCGTCGCGGACGGCTCGATCACCATCGCCAGCCTGATCTCGTTCATCCTCTTCCTGTTCATGATGATCATGCCGCTCGGCCAGGCGTTCGGCGCGCTCAACTCCGTGAACCAGGCGCTCGGCGCCCTCGGCCGCATCCAGGAGATCATCGATCTGCCGGTGGAGACGCAGTTCGACGCCGACATCGCTCGCACCTCGGCTCCGCCCATCGCATCCGACGGAGTCGCTCTCGAGTTCGACGACGTGCACTTCGCGTATGCCGGCGCGCCCGTCGACGATGCCGACGTGCCCGCGGGCGGGCCCATGGCATCCGGTGTTCTGCACGGCGTGAGCTTCGCGGCCCGCCAGGGTCAGCGCACGGCGCTCGTCGGCCCGTCTGGAGCCGGCAAGAGCACCATGCTGGCGCTCATCGAGCGCTTCTACGATCCGACCTCGGGCACCGTGCGCCTCGGCGGAATCGACCTCAAGGCGATCGACCGCGAGACGCTGCGGTCGCAGATCGGCTACGTCGAGCAGGACGCACCCGTGCTCGCCGGAACACTCCGACAGAACCTGCTGCTCGCGTCTCCCGACGCCACCGATGCGCAGTGCATCGAGGTGCTGCACGCCGTGAACCTCGGCGAGGTGCTCGACCGCAACGACAACGGGCTCGACGCCGCCGTCGGCGAGGACGGCGTAATGCTCTCGGGTGGGGAACGCCAGCGGCTGGCCATCGCCCGGGCCCTGCTCGCGGCCCCGCCCATCCTGCTGCTCGACGAATCGACGTCGAGCCTCGACGGCCTCAACGAGCAGATGCTGCGCGAGGCTATCGACGCTGTCGCGGAGAACCGCACGCTCATCGTGATCGCGCACCGACTGTCGACGGTCGTCGACTCCGACCAGATCGTGGTGCTCGAGCACGGTCGGGTCGTCGGAGTGGGAACGCACTCCGAGCTCGTCGTGTCGACGCCGCTGTACAAGGACCTGGCGAAGCACCAGCTGCTGGTGTGACGGGGAACGGGAATCTACGCGTTCGGGATGAGCGTGTACTTCGTCGACAGGTACTCGTGGATTCCCTCGAGCCCGCCCTCGCGGCCGAGGCCCGACTGCTTGACCCCGCCGAAGGGCGCCGCCGCGTTCGACACGACGCCCACGTTGAGGCCCATCATGCCGGTCTCGAGGCGCTCGATCATGCGCTGGCCGCGGGCCAGGTCGGCGGTGAAGACGTAGCTCACGAGACCGTACTGGGTGTCGTTGGCGAGCCGCACGCCCTCGTCCTCGTCGTCGAAGGTCACGATCGACACGACGGGGCCGAAGATCTCCTCGCGCAGGATGTCGCTGCCGGCTGCGACCCCGGAGACGACGGTGGGCTCGTAGAAGCTGCCGGGGCCGTCGACGCGCTTGCCGCCGGTGACCAGCTCGGCGCCCCGTGAGACGGCGTCCTGCACCAGGGAGTCGGCCTTGTCGACGGCCTTGTCGTTGATGAGCGGGCCGATGTCGACTCCCTGCTCGGTGCCGCGCCCGATCGAGAGGGCCTTCACGCGGTCGGCGATGCGCCGGGCGAACTCGTCAGCGACCGCGGAGTGCACGATGAAGCGGTTGGCAGCCGTGCACGCCTGGCCGATGTTGCGGAACTTCGCGAGCATCGCCCCGTCGACGGCCTTGTCGAGGTCGGCGTCGTCGAAGACCACGAACGGGGCGTTGCCTCCGAGCTCCATCGAGGTGCGCAGCACGTTGGCGGCCGACTGGGCGATGAGCTTCTGACCGACCCCCGTTGACCCCGTGAAGCTGAGCTTGCGCAGCCGAGGATCGCTGATGATCGGTTCCGAGACCTCGCCCGACGTCGACGTGGTGATCACGTTGAGCACGCCGGAGGGCAGGCCCGCGTCTTCGAGCAGCTTCGCGAAGAAGAGCGTCGTGAGGGGCGTGAGCTCGGCCGGCTTGACCACCACCGTGCAACCTGCCGCGAGGGCCGGCGCGATCTTGCGTGTCGCCATGGCGAGCGGGAAGTTCCAGGGGGTGATCAGGAAGCAGGGGCCCACGGGTCGCTGCGACACGACCATCGTTCCCGTGCCCTCGGGGTTCTGCCCGTAACGACCCGAGATGCGCACCGCCTCTTCGCTGAACCAGCGCAGGAACTCTCCCCCGTAGGCGACCTCTCCGGCGGCCTCGGCCAGCGGCTTGCCCATCTCGAGGGTCATCAGCAGGGCGAACTCCGCCTTGCGCTCCTGCAGCATGTCGAATGCCCGGCGCAGGATCTCACCGCGCACCCGCGGAGCCGTGGCCGCCCACTCGGCCTGGGCCGCGACAGCGGCATCCAGGGCCCGGATGCCGTCGGCCGGGCCGGCATCGGCGATCGTGCGGATCGTCTCGCCCGTCGCCGGGTCGTCGACGTCGATGGTGCGACCGCCCTCGGCGTCGACCCAGCGCCCACCGATGTAGAGCTGGTTCGGCACCGAGGCGAGAAGCGAGGATTCGGACGTCGTTGTCATGATTCTCCGTACTGCTGAGCTCTAGCGAGATGGTGTGTCGACGCCCTGCGGCGCCTTCGCCAGCTTACTCGGCCACCAGATGACCCGGCCCAGGTCGTAGGCCAGCGCAGGCACCAGCAGCGACCTCACGAGCAGTGTGTCGAGCAGCACGCCGAAGGCCACGATGAAGGCGATCTGGGCCAGGAAGAGCACGGGAATGACCCCGAGCGCCGAGAACGTCGCGGCCAGCACGATTCCCGCCGAGGTGATGACCCCTCCGGTCACCGTGAGCCCCCGCAGGATGCCGGCGCGAGTTCCGTGCGCGATCGACTCCTCCCGCACGCGGGTCATCAAGAAGATGTTGTAGTCGATGCCCAGCGCCACGAGGAAGACGAATCCGAAAAGGGGCACCGAGGGGTCGGCGCCGGGGAACTGGAAGAGATATTTGAAGACGAGCGCGGAGACACCGAGTGCAGCCGCGAACGAGACGACCACGCTGAGCACCAGCAGCACCGGAGCCAGGATCGACCTCAGCAGCAGCATCAGGATGAGCAGGATGACCACGAGCACGATGGGGATGATCGTGTTGCGGTCGTGCACGCTGGCCGTGTCCGAGTCGATGGCGGTGGCCGTGACTCCTCCGACGAGTGCGCCGGACGTCGTGTCGGCCAGCGCCGACCGCAGCTCGCGCACCGTGTCCTTCGCGGCATCGGAATCGGCCGCGTCGGAGAGAGTCGCCTGCAGCAGCACGTCGCCGTCGACGACCGTCGGCGCCACGGCGATGAGCGTCTGCGCGCCACCCGGGGCCGACAGCGACCCCTCGGCGTCGACGACGGCAGACCCCGAGGGCGAGTTCGCGCTGGTGACCGTGAGCGAGGTCACCCCGTCGGTCGAGAGAACGGTGGATGCGACGTCGGCCAGGTCGGCCTCGGGCGCGACGATCAGCGCCGGGCTTCCCGAACCGCCAGGGAAGTGCTCACCGAGGGCCTCCTGACCATCGCGCGCCTCGGACTGGCCGAGGATGAGATCGCTCTGGGGAACGCCGCTGGCCTGGAGCTGCAGCACTCCAGTTCCAGCCGCGAGCAGCACGACCGTGGTGACGATCCAGATAGTTCTGGGCCGCCAAGCAATGAAGGCCTCGAGCCTCGCCCAGAAGCCCTTGGGCGCGCCATGGGCGGCCTTGTGCGGGCCGAAACCGTGGCGGGTGTGCTCTGCCCCTGCGCGCGGCGCCGCCCCATCCGGTGCCGTGTACTTCGGACGCAGCGGCCAGAACGACGCACGGCCGCAGGCCAGCAGCAGGGCCGGAAGCAGCGTGAGCGACGCGAGCACGCTGAAGGCGACACCCACGGCCGAGACGGGGCCGAGCGCCTTGTTCGAGTTGAGGTCGGAGAAGAGCAGGCAGAGGAGACCCGCGATGACCGTTCCGCCCGACGCGAGAATAGGCTCGAGCGACACGCGCAGGGCCGCCCACGTCGCATCCCACCGCTTCTCGTGGGTGCGCAGCGCCTCCTTGTAGCGCGAGACGTAGAGCAGCGAATAGTCGGTGGCGGCGCCGATCACAAGGATGAACAGGATGCCCTGCACCTGGCCGTTCAGCGTGAAGATGTCCGCTTTCGCGAGCCACCAGACCGTGAGCAGGCTCGTCGTCAGCGCGAAGAGCGAGGTGCCCAGCACCAGGAACGGCAGCAGAGGCGACCTGTAGACGATGAAGAGGATGATGAAGACGGCGCCGAGGGCGGTCAGCAGCAGGATGCCGTCGATCCCCGCGAACGCGTCGCCGATGTCGGCGGTGAAGCCCGCCGGCCCGGTGACGAAGGCGGTCACGCCCTCGATCGAGCCCTCGCGCAGCAGATAGGAGCGCATCGAGTCGACGGTGTCGCCCACCTCGCCCGAGGCATCGATGGGCACGAAGACCTCGACGGCCTGCCCGTCTTCCGACGGAATCGCCGGCGAGATGTCGTCGGCGACCCCTGACACGGTCGCGATCCCGTCGATCTGGTTCTGGATGCCCGTGCGCTGCTCGTCGGTGAGCTCGGCCCCGTCGTCGGTGCGGAACACGATGATCGCGGGGATGGCGTCGGAGTCGGTGAACTGCTTCTGCAGCGCGCTCACCTTGGTCGCGTCGGCGCTGGCGGGCAGGAAAGAGGTCTGGTCATTGCTCGAGACCTCGTCGATACGGCCGAAGTACGGGCCACCGATCGACGCGGCGGTCAGCCACACGAGAATCAGAACGGCGGGGAGGAGGATCCTCAGCCACCGGGGCACGCGCACGGCTAGCCTTCGACTTGCGCGGCGAGCACGAGGTCGGCGCCGGCGCGGGCCATCTCCGCCAGAGCCTCGCGGCTCGACTCGGGCGCGACGCCGGCCACCAGGTCGGTGATGATACGCACGTCGCGTCCATGCTCCAGCGCGTCGAGCGCGGAGGCGCGCACGCAGTAGTCCGTCGCGAGACCGGCGATGTCGATCTGGGTGATGCCGTGGGCGTCGAGCAGTTCGACGACCGATCCGCCCTCCTCCGCTGTCCCCTCGAAGATCGAGTAGGCCGGCTTGCCCTGGCCCTTGCGGATGTGGAAGTCGATCGACTTGGTCGTGAGGTCGTCGTGGTACTCGGCGCCGAACGTTCCGGCGACGCAGTGCACGGGCCAGCTGTCGACGAAGTCAGGTGCCTCGGCCGTGGCGAAATGTCCGCCGTTGTCGTTGTCGGCGTCGTGCCAGTCGCGCGAGGCGAAGACCATGTCGTAGGCGCCGCGATGCGCGGCAAGCAGGTCCGAGACCCCGGCTGCTACGGCCTCGCCGCCTTCGACGCCCAGGGCGCCGCCCTCGGTGAAGTCGTTCTGCACGTCGATGATGAACAGCGCGCGGCCCATGCCGTCTCACTCTCTCTCACTGGCTACCGGTCTCAGCCGATCGAATTAGTCAGCCGGCTTACCAATTGAGTCTAGAGCACACGCGGGTCACTGATTCGACAGGTTATTCCCGCAACGATAGGCCGCGGCCGTCACCGTGTCGAGAGCCTGCTTCGAGCTGTCCGACACGTTGTCGAGCGCGAAGAAGGCGAAGGTCAGGATCGACCCGTCTGCCGCGGTGATGATGCCCGACAGGGTGTAGCCGGTGTCTATCCACCCGGTCTTCGCGATCACGCGACCAGCGGCATTCGAATTCGACCCGGTGAAGCGACCGGCCAGGGTGCCGCTCTCGCCCGCCACGGGCAGTCCATCGGCGATGATGCCGAGGTTGCCCTCCCTGGCGGCGATCTTCGCGAACAGCGCGGTCAGGAAGTTGGGCGATACCCCGTTGTCGTCGGAGAGGCCCGAGCCGTCGACGATGACGAGCCCGGCGGTGTCGAGGCCGTAGCTCGCGAGCGCCGCGGGCGTGGACGCGGCGAGCGAGGAGAAGGAGTTGCCCGAGCCCTGCGCGACGGCTGTGAGGCGGGCCAGCATCTCGGCCTCGGTGTTGTCGGATCGCAGGAGCGCGTCCTGCACCATCGTCGACACCGGCGCCGACTGCACCTGGCCGAGCGTCGCCGTGCCCGCCGGCGCCACGCCCTGGCTGATCGATGCGCCCGTCGCGCCGAGGGCACTCGCGAACGCCGCGCCCGCGCGCCCGATCGGGTCTTCACTGCGGGCCGACTGGCTGCTCGACGGGTCGTCCCGGTCGCCATCGACCTGCAGCGCGGTCACCTCGCTCGACCAGCCGTCGAAGAGTTCTTTCCGGTTCCAGGAGGGCTGCCACGCGTCGCCCGAGAACGCGGAGGAATCGAGCACGATCGAGGTGACCGGCGCACCGCCCAGCGAGGCGTTCACCTGCGCCGCGAGGTCGAGCATGCTGGCCGAGCCGGGGTAGATGTTCGACGAGCCGCTGGCGAGGGTGATGTCTCCGCCGCCGACCAGCACGACCTGGCCGGGATCCGTTCCGGCGACGACGGTGGTGCTCGCCCGATAGTCGGGGCCGAGCACGGCCAGGGCCGCCGCACTGGTGAGCACCTTCATGACGCTGGCCGTGCGGGAGTATGTTCCTCCGGCGTGGTCGTAGAGGATCTCGCCGGTGGTCGCGTTGCGCACGCTGCCCGAGAACGTGCCGAGGCGCGAATCGGATGCCGCCTCCGCGATCGAGCAGGTGCGCACCGGTTGGGCGGCTGGCACGGCGGCGGGCACAGGGCGCGCCGTCGGCGTCGGGGTGGGCGTCGGCGTCGATGTCGCGGTGGCGGAACTGGACGTGCTGGCGCTGGGAAGTGGCGCGACGCGGGCCGCGACATCGGCTTCGGGCGCGCCAACGGCCGCCCCGGCCAGGAGCCCGCCGCCGCCGAGCACGATCAGTGCGGCTGCTGCGGCGGTGATCGCGAAAACCCTCGGATGCCGACGGGCGCGACCCACGAGACCGCTCAGCGGGGTGACGCGCGGCGTCGTTGCAGGAGTCTCGGACATCGTTCCATGCTAACCCGGGCCGGAGGAGCCCGGTCGGGCGGTGCTGGTCGGGCGGTGCTGGTCGGGCGGTGCTACTCGCCCGGGTAGACGACGCCGACCTGGCGCCGCGCCTCGTCGAGAACGGCCATGACCGCGACGCTCTCGTCGAGCGGAAGCAGCTCGCTCTCGCCGCGCCCCTCCGCGACCACGCGCTCGAGCTCCCACGCCTGGAACTGCATGCCGCGCGAGACGACGGTCTCGTCGTAGCGCTCGACGACCTCGCTGCCCTTGCCCGCGTAGACGGTGAAGCTCGTCTGCTCGTACCAGACCGAGTCGATCTCGATACGTCCCTCGGTTCCGACGATGGTGGCCGTGTTGGCTCCCTGCGTGTCGAGCGCGGTGTGCAGCACGGAGGTCGCACCGCCGTCGTGCTCGAGGATCAGCGCCACCTGTCGGTCGACTCCTGTGGCCGTCTTGTCGCCCTTCGCGGTGACCGCAACCGGAGCGCCGAACAGGTCGACCGCGAACGAGACCGGGTAGACGCCCAGGTCGAGCAGGGCGCCGCCGCCCAGGGCGGGGTTGTTGATGCGGTGCTCCGGGTCGGACGGCAGCAACTGGTCGTGGTCGGCGATGAGCGTTCGCACCTCGCCCAGCGTGCCGGCGGCGATGATGTCGCGGATGCGCACCATCGACGGCAGGAACCTGGTCCACATGGCCTCGATCACGACCACTCCGGCGCGACGCGCGGCCTCTGCGACCTCGGCCGCTTCGGCCGCGTTGAGGGTGAACGGCTTCTCGACCAGCACGTGCTTGCCTGCCGCGATCGCGAGGAGCGCGTTGGCCGCGTGCATTGGATGCGGCGTCGCGACGTAGACGGCGTCGACCTCGGGGTCTGCTACCAGGGCCTCATAGCTCGCGTGACGCGAGGCGATGTCGAAGCGCGAGCCGAACGCATCCGCCGATTGCTGGCTGCGCGACCCCACAGCAGTGACCTCGATGCCCGTGGCTCGCAGATCGGTGACGAACATCTCGGCGATCCAGCCGGTGCCGAGGATTCCCCAGCGGAATTCAGTGGACACGATTCTCCTTCGAAGTCGGGCACTTAACGCGAGAAGACCCGGAGGTTCCGGGCCTTCTCAGGATGGGGCCGCCTATCAGAATCGAACTGATGACCTATTCATTACGAGTGAATCGCTCTACCGACTGAGCTAAGGCGGCCTGGCCATCGCTTTTCACAGCGAATGGCACAGCAACAAATCCTAGCCGATGTTCGCGGTGTTTGCCGACACGGATCAGAGCACCCGTCGCAGCAGGGAGAACGACTCGGTGAGCTTCTCCGAGAGAGACTCGTCGTCGGCCCCCTCTGCCCACGAGGTGACAGCGTGTCGGAGGGCGGCGATGGCGACCAGGGCCGTGAGCCGGGCCTGCGCGAGGCGCGAGCCGATCGCATCCTGGCCCTCGCCTTCGGCATCGAGTCGTCGCTCGACGGCCTCGGCCAGCACGGTCTCGAAGCTGTGCATGCCGGCGACCTTGATGATGAACAGCTCGGGATAGCTGCGCAGAACCTGACGGCGCAGCTGGTGCAGCTCGCGGTCTCCCGTTGCGATGAGCGCCATATGCTGCATGAGGTCGAGCAGGCTGTCGACGAGGTCTGCCCCGGCGGAGCCGTCGACGAACGAATCGATCAGGCCCGGCGGCAGCTCGAGCGGGTTGTCTCCGACCATCGCCGCCTCTTTCGAGGGAAAGTAGTTGAAGAAGGTGCGAGGCGAGATGTTCGCGACGCGGCTGATCTCCTCGACCGTCACCTGGTCGAGGCCGCGCTCCACCGCCAGTTCGAGAACGGTGAACTGGATCGTGCGACTCGTGGCCCGCCTCTTGCGTTCACGAAGCCCCACGCCCTCGGCCTGGGCTGTCTCGGTCATCGTCAGCTCGTGCACCGCGGATCGGACGCCGGCACGGTGCCACTGATGAAGTACGCGTCGACGACCCCCTTCACGCAGCTCGACGAGCCGTAGGCCGTGTGCCCCTCACCGACGAACGTGACCAGCTGGCCGCTCGACAGCTGACCTGCGAGGCCCTCTGCCCAGGCATAGGGTGTGGCCGGGTCGCCTGTGGTGCCCACGACGATGATCGGCGCGGCGCCCTGCGCCGTCACGGCGTGAGGGGTGCGGGTGGACTTGTCGGGCCAGACGTCGCACGAGATGTCGCCGTAGCTCCACCATGGCCCGATGGTGGGAGCGGCCGCGACGAGGTCGGCGTTCTGCTTCTGCACGACGGCCGGGTCGTTCGTGTACTGGTAGTCGAGGCAGTTGATCGCCGTGAAGGCCTCGGTCGAGTTGTCGGAGTACGTGCCGTCGGGGTTGCGTCCGTTGTAGCCGTCGGCGAACTGCATGGCGTAATCGGCGTTGCCCGCCATGACGTCGGAGAACATGTCGCTCAGGTAGTCCCATGCGGTGGCGTCGTAGAGCGGGTAGATGATGGCGGTGAGCAGGCTCGACGATCCGAGCTGCCGCCCGTCGCCGGCACGAATCGGGCTGGCGTCGACCTGCGCTAGGAGATCGCCGATCTTCGCCATACCGTCGTCGACGGACCCGTCGAACGGGCAGGAGGACTTCGTGAGGCAGTCGGCCATGTAGGCCTTCATCGCGTTCTCGAAACCGACGGCCTGCCCCACGCTCACATCGAAGTTGCTCGACGTCGGGTCGAGGGCTCCGTCGAGCACGAGCCTGCCGACCTTCTGCGGGTAGAGATCGGCGTAGGTCGAGCCGAGGAACGTTCCGTAGGAGTAGCCGAGGTAGTTGAGTTTGCTGTCGCCGAGGGTGGCGCGGAGCAGGTCGAGGTCGCGGGCCGCACTGACGGTGTCAACGTGCCCGAGCAGCTCGGGGCTGTTCTTCTCGCACGAGGCGGCGAACTGCGTGGACGAGGCGGTGTAGGCGTCGAGCCACTGCTGAGAGCCCCGCTCGCCGGGCAGCACGTCGTAGAGATAGGAGTCCATCTCGGAGTCGGTGAGGCAGCTGATGGCCGAGGAGCGCCCGACACCGCGAGGATCGAATCCGACCACGTCGTATTGCGCCTGCAGGGTGTCGCTCACCGCGAAACCGAGGCTGTCTTTCACGAAGTCGTAGCCGGAGCCGCCCGGGCCGCCGGGGTTGACGAGAAGGGAGCCGAGTCGCTCCCCCGGACCGCTGGCCGGATGCTTGACGAGCGCCAGTTTGATCTCGGAGGTCGACGGGCTCTGCCAGTCGAGCGGGGCGGTGGCCTCTGCACACTGGAACCCGCCTCCGCAGTCTGTCCAGCTGAGCACCTGGTCGTAGAACGGCCGGAGCTCGGCTTCGACGTCTTCGGCGGCGGGAGTCGACTCGGCGACCGGCCTGTCGCTGCCACCCGACGACGAGCGATCGACGAACCAGGTCGAGCACCCCGAGACGAGAACGGTCACCGCGAGCGCGGCCACGGCGAGAGAGACGGACCGTCGCCTGCGGCGCGGAGTGTGGGCTGTCACGGGGTTGTCCTTCGTTGGCGGGTCGTGGTGATGAGTGCGGCCTCGAGTGCGAGCGCGGGGGCGACGTTGGCGGAGATGCGCCGGCGCGCCACGGCGAACGCGTCGAGCACCGCGAGGGTGTCGGCGGGATCGCTGGCGGCCGCGACCTCGTCGAGACGCGACTGGATGGCGGAGTTGATGGTCGGAAGCTCGGACTGCAGCTGAACGAGCAGGATGTCGCGGTAGAGCGACATCAGGTCGACGAGGATGCGGTCGAGCCCGTCGCGCAGGCTGCGGGTCGCCCGCCGCTTCTGGTCGTCTTCGAGGGTCTTGATCTGCGAGCGCAGGGCGGGCGGAACGGCCTGGCCCGCCTCGACCCCCATCGACCTCAGGGTGCTCTCGCGTTCTTCGGCGTCTCGCTCGAGCGTGATCGCCTTGGCGTCGTCGCCGGCGATCTCCATGAGCCGGGCCGCGGCCACCACGGCCTGCGGCACGTTCTGGATGCCGAGTGCCAGACTCAGGGTCTCGTCGCGCCGGGCGCGCGCCTCGTCGTTCGTGGCCAGCCGGTGCGCCATGCCGATGTGGCTCTGCGCCTCGCGCGCGGCGCGCTCTGCGGTGTGCGCATCGACCCCGTCGCGCCTCTGGATGAGGGCGGCGACCTCGTCGACCCGCGGCACGCGAAGGCGCACCGAGCGCACCCGCGACCGGATGGTGGGGATGAGGTCGGCCTCGCTGGGCGCGCAGAGGATCCACACGGTTCGCTCGGGTGGCTCCTCGAGAGCCTTCAGGAGCACGTTGCTCGTGCGTTCGACCATGCGGTCTGCGTCTTCGATGACCATGACCCTGTAGCGACCGACCGATGGAGAGAACTGGGAGCTCGAGACGAGCTTGCGCACCTCGTCGATCGAGATGATGACGCGCTCGGTCGTGAGCACGGCCAGGTCGGGATGCGTGCGCGCATCGACCTGGCGGGTGGTGGCCGGGTCTCCGTCGGCGCCGTGCCGGCTGAGCAGCGCGGCAGCGAAGGCGTAGGCGAGGTTCGAGCGACCTGACCCAGGAGGGCCGGTGATGAGCCAGGAGTGGGTCATGGCGTCACCCGAGTTCGCGGGATCTGCGGCGGCCCGGAAGATGGCGATCGCATCGTCCTGGCCTGTCAAGTCGTCCCACACGGTCATACCGACAACCTACCCGCCGCCGGCGACACAGCCCTCAGGATGCGTCCGTTCCCGCAGGATGCCGGGACAGCAGCGGCTCGACGACACCTCGGATGCGGGCGGCGAGAGTCTCGGCAGGCAGCGACGCGTCGAGCACGAGGAATCGATCGGGCTCCTTGGCCGCGAGATCGAGGAACGCCGCCCGCACCCTGGCGTGGAACTCGCTCTTCTCGTTCTCGAGTCGGTCGAATCGGGTGCGCGCCCCGTCGAGTCGGCGGCGCGCCTCGGTCTCGTCGAGGTCGAGCAGAATCGTGAGGTCGGGAAGCAGCCCCTCGGCCGCCCAGAGCGACAGGCGCCTGATCTCGGCTGAGTCGAGCACGCGACCTGCACCCTGGTAGGCGACCGACGAGTCGAGGTACCTGTCCTGGATGACGACGTCGCCGCGGTCGAGCGCCGGTCGCACCTTGGTGCTGATGTGGTGCGCTCGATCGGCCGCGTAGAGGAGCGCTTCGGCTCGGGGACTGATGTCTCCGCGGCTGTGCAGCACGATCTCGCGCACCTCGGTGCCGAAATCGGTGCCGCCCGGTTCGCGGGTTCGCACCACGGTGCGGTGCTCACCCACGAGCCACGCCTCGAGAAGCGCCGCCTGAGTCGATTTTCCCGAGCCGTCGCCGCCCTCGAGAGTGATGAAGAGTCCGGGCGAGGTCACGTCGTCGGCGCGGCCTTCTTCGCGGGGGCCTTCTTCACAGGAGTCTTGCGCACGGCAGGCTTGGCGGCCGTCGTCGATTCCGCGGTCTGGCCGGCGACCATCGGCGCGGCGGCCTTCTTCACCGGAGCCTTCTTGGCCACGGTCTTCTTCACCGGAGCCTTCTTGGCGGGTGCCTTCTTCGCGGCCGTCTTGCGCGGGGCTGCCGGCCCCTTGGCGCGCTTGTCCGCCAGCAGCTGCACCGCCCGTTCGAAGTCGACCTCCTCGACGGTCTCGCCCTTCGGGATGGTCGCGTTCGTGACGCCATCGGTCACGTAGGCACCGAAGCGGCCGTCCTTGATTCGGATCGGCTTGCCGCTCTCGGGGTCGGCCTCGAATTCCTTGAGGGCCGACGAGGCACGGCGTGCCCCGTACTTCGGCTGGGCGAACAGCTCGAGGGCGCCCGGCAGGTCGATCTCGAAGATCATGTCTTCACTGGTGATGGAGCGGGTGTCCGCACCCTTCTTCAGGTAGGGGCCGAACTTGCCGTTCTGGGCGGTGATCGGTTCGCCCGACTCCGGGTCGTCGCCGACGACGCGCGGCAGGTCGAGCAGGCGCAGTGCCGTCTCGATGTCGATCGTGGCCAGGTCCATCGACTTGAACAGCGAGGCGGTGCGCGGCTTGGGCGCTGTGCTCTTCTTGGCCGCGGGCTTGCGGGCGGGGGCCTTCTTCGCCGTTCCGTCGGCGGTCGCCACCGGAGCCGGCTCGGCGGCTGCGGCGACCTCGACGGGTGTCTCCGGCTCGGGGTCGACCTCGGTCACGTAGGGACCGAATCGTCCGTCTTTCGCCACGACGTTCTTGCCGGTCTCGGGGTTGACGCCGATGACACGGTCGACGACCACGGGGGCATCGATGAGTTCGCGGGCCTTGGCCTCGGTCAGTTCGTCGGGGGCGAGCTCCGCGGGGATGTTGACGCGGCGGGGCACCGCGTCTTCTGCGGCGCCCTCTTCGCGCACTTCGAGGTAGGGGCCGTACTTGCCGATGCGGAGGGTGATGTCGGGCGCGATGACGACCGAGTTGACCGTGCGCGCATCGATGTCGCCGAGGTTGTCGATGACGTTGCGCAGGCCGCGGTGGCCCTCGTTGCCGAAGTAGAAGCCGTTGAGCCAGTCGACCCTGTCTTCCTCTCCGCCGGCGATGCGGTCGAGGTCGTTCTCGAGCGTCGCCGTGAAGTCGTAGTTCACGAGGTCGCCGAAGTAGTCCTCGAGCAGGCGCACGACGGAGAACGCGATCCAGCTCGGCACGAGCGCCTGGCCTCGCGGCGTGACGTAGCCCCGGTCGATGATGGTCGAGATGATCGACGCATAGGTGGAGGGGCGTCCGATGCCCAGCTCGTCGAGCGTCTTCACCAGGCTCGCCTCGGTGTAGCGCGGGGGCGGCGAGGTCTCGTGGCCCGCGGCGTCGACCGACACGGCGCGCAGCAGCTGGCCCTCTTTGAGCGGCGGCAGCTTGGCCTCGGCGGGCTCGGCCGGACCATTGCGATCTTCGTCTTGGCCCTCTTCGTAGGCGTGCAGGAAGCCACGGAAGGTGATGACCGTTCCGCTGGCCGTGAATTCCGCGAGCGCGGGCTCGGTCATGCCCTCGACGGCGGTCGGCCCCGCGGCGATGGTGACGGATGCCGTCACACCTTTCGCGTCGGCCATCTGCGACGCGACGGTGCGCTTCCAGATGAGGTCGTAGAGCTTGAAGTCGTTGCCGCGCAGCGTCGACGACAACTGCGTGGGCGTGCGGAACGTCTCGCCGGCGGGCCGGATCGCCTCGTGGGCTTCCTGCGCGTTCTTGCCCTTGCCCGCGTAGAGGCGCGGCTTGTCGGGAACGGTCTCTGCGCCGTACAGCGACTTGGCCTGCGAGCGTGCGGCGTTCAGCGCCTGCTGCGACAACGACGGAGAGTCGGTTCGCATATAGGTGATGTACCCGTTCTCGTAGAGCGACTGGGCGACGCTCATGGTCTGCCGGGCCGAGAAGCGGAGCTTGCGCGACGCCTCCTGCTGCAACGTGGAGGTGGTGAAGGGCGCGGCGGGTCGACGCGTGTAGGGCTTCGAATCGACCGACGCGACGGTGATGTTCACTCCGGGGGCGGCCAGGGCCGCCGCAAGCGCCTTGGCGCCGGCCTCATCGAGGGCGACGGCCTTCGACTTGAGCTTGCCGTTCTCGTCGAAGTCTCGACCAGAGGCGATGCGTTCCCCGTTGACGCGGGCGAGCCGCGACTCGAAGCCCTCCGAGGTCGACAGCTGTTCGAGTTCGGGCGAGAGCTGGGCGGTGAGGTCCCAGTATCCGGCGGCCGTGAACGCCAGGCGCTCCCGCTCGCGCTCGACGACGAGCCGTGTCGCCGCCGACTGCACGCGGCCGGCGGAGAGGCCCGGACCGATCTTGCGCCAGAGGACCGGCGAGACCTCGTAGCCGTAGAGACGGTCGAGGATGCGGCGGGTCTCCTGCGCGTCGACGAGGGCGCCGTCGATCTGGCGGGTGTTGTCGCGCGCCTTCTCGATCGCCTCGCGGGTGATCTCGTGGAACACCATGCGGTGCACGGGAACCTTGGGCTTCAGCACCTCGAGGAGGTGCCACGCGATGGCCTCGCCCTCGCGGTCTTCATCAGTTGCGAGGTAGAGCTCGCTGGCGCCGGCCAGGGCTTTCTTCAGCTCGGCGACGGTCTTCTTCTTGGCGTCGCTGACCACGTAGTAGGGCGCGAAGCCCTTCTCGACGTCGACGGAGAACTTGCCGAGCGAGCCGGTCTTCAGCTCGGCGGGCAGGTTCTTGGGCTCGATGAGGTCGCGGATGTGACCGACGGACGCCTGCACCTCGAAGCCGTCGCCGAGATACTGGGCGATGGACTTGACCTTGGTCGGGGACTCGACGATCACGAGCTTTTTCGGGCCTGGCACGGTGCTCCTCAGCAGGAAATAGAGATTCGAACCACTCGCGACAATCTCGGGTAAGCGTCTTCGGCGGGATTCGTCGGGCACTGCAGGCCCGTCTGCCACACCATACACACCTCTTTACCCTGATTGCCTAATTGTGCGGTTGCTCGGGAAGAGGCGGGGAGCCCTTGCGGATATCGCTCCGGCGAGGAAGATGGAAGCCGACCCTCAAAGGAGAGGATGCACCATGGCATCGACAGAATACGGAAGCTACACCGCAAAACTCACGGACGGGCCCCTCGAGGGGCGCACCGTGCGCACGGAGTTCACGGACGCGGGCGAGCCGCTCGCTCGTCTCGAGATTCCGGCCGGCAGCGCCAAGCGCTACCTCTATATGCGCAGCAGCGGCGTGGAGTACAACGGCGAAGGTCGCAACGCCGCCCTGCCCTCTGCGGTGGACTATCGGTTCATCGAGGCCCGGCTGGGCTGACGCAGGCCTCATCACCCCGTGTAGTCCCAGTGCCAGGGCTCGTCGGGGTCGGTGAGCGGCTCGAATCCGAACTGCGCTGCGTTGGCCGCCAGCCACGTGTGCGGGTGCGATCCCCGGACGACAGGCGGATTCACGAAGTCGACGGCGGTGCCCTCGCCATGGTTCGACGTGCCGGGGATGGCGGCACGTGGCCACCCGTACTGGTCGAACACCCTCTGCTGCTCGGCGAGGTCGCGGTACCCTTCGTCGACCGGCAGGTAGTCGCCTGTCTCGGCGCGGTAGGCCTCGAGAAGACGCAGCAGGGCGGCGGCGACATCGGATCTCAGGCGCACGGGTGGACTCTCGCGGACGCCCGGGTAGACGACCGGCACGAGCTCGTCGGCCGGCATTGCGCCGTTCGCCACCGTCGGTTTCGCCCTGGGCACGGCGGCGCGGGCTGTGACCGAGAAGCTCGTCGTGAGGATCGGACGACCGACCGCCACCGTCGCCTCGGAATCGCTCACATCGCACCGCAGCAGCGTCGTGCCATTGAGGGATGCCGCTTCCGCCGCGATCGCGCATGACCGCTCCGCCGTCGAGTGCGAGGCGGACTCGGCCGCGGCGATGGCGGCCGAGTCGGCGGCCGCGTGAACGGCAGCCTTGGCGGGCAGCACCGAGAAGAGGGTCAGCGCAAGAACCGAGAAGGCCAGGACACCCGCGGCCATCGCGAGCGCGAGCACTCCGCCCGCTCCCCCGTCGTCGGCGAGCCGTCGAGGGAGATGCGCCTTATGAAGAGCCACTCGGCGAGTCATTGGCCTCCTCCGAGTGCGCATGTCGTCGACGCGACCGGGATCGCGGCGATCACCGATGGGCCGGAGCCCGCCGACGTCGTGACGGTCGCGCACACGAAGCGCCCGTCGACGCGCGACGAGAGCTCGGCCTGCCCTCCCAGGAGTTTCGAGACCGTGTCGGCAGCGCCGGCGTCGTCGCCCCTGCCGAGCAGCCGGGCCGCCGACGACGCGGCGTCGGCGACCCTCATCTGCTGCACGATGAGCTGGAATCCCCCGAGCAGGGCGGCCACGATGACGAGCACGGCCGGAAGCACCGTGACGAACTCCAGGGTGACGCTGCCGTCGTCGCCTCGAAGACCGCGAACCCTGTGACGGAGACTCTGCCGCATCGCGCCTTCCCCTCTCAGCCCGCGACGCTCAAGGCCGTGCTGACGAGATCCATGAGGATCTGCTTCACGGCATCGCCACGAAGGATCGTGACGAGCAGGCCGGCCAGACCGACAGCCGCCATGGTGGCGATGACGTATTCCGCCGTCGCGGCCCCCTCGTCGTCGCCGAGCAGCCGCACGGCGTGAACGGTGCGGCCGACCCGCACGGCCGATCGTGTTCTTCGAGGGGAGGTCTGTGTGGTGACGCTCATCGCTTTTCTCTCTTTCGGTCTCGGCACGAGCTGCTGAATGCGCCCAGCCTCGCCGATGCGGGGATGCCTCATCGATGGGCGAGCGGGATCTGTGGCCGATCACGAGAGTTCGACCATGGTGGAGGAGAAGACCGCGATCATGAGCGGGGCGACGCCCAGGAGCATGAACGCGGGCAGCACGCACACCCCGAGCGGAATCATGAGGGTGGTCGAGAGGGTCGCCGCCTTGGCCTGCGCCCGGCTCGTCGCCTCGCGTCTGATCTGCAACGCCTCGCTCTGCAGGAGTTCTGCCGCCGGCACCCCGGCGGCCCGGGAAAGCTCGAGCACTCGATCGATGCGGTCCGCATCGTCGGGTTCTCCGAGCGCGTTCGCCCGGTGCGCCTCGGTCGCCAGTTCGCGGGCACGCAGGAGCGATCCGCCTCCGGCCAGGGCGACGGCCACCAGCTGGGCGGTGAGGCCCGGCGACGATTCAGGCGGCCGGGCCCGGGCGACGAGGCGGGTAGTCCACCGCGCGGCGGTGACCGAGAGCACGGCGCCGGCGACGAGGCAGACGAGCCCCGCCGTCGTGCCGAACAGAACGCCGATCGTGTCGAAGCCCAGGAGCGCTCCGAACACCAGCCCGAGCAGGGGCATCACACCGACGAAGCGAGCCGTCGACCGGGGGCCCGCGAGGGCTGCGTCGACGTCGCGGTGCAGCTGTCCGAGCTGGCGCAGGGAGTCGGCGATCTCCCTGAGGGTGGCCGCGAGCGGAGCCCCGCTCTCGCTCGCGACGAACCACGCCGCCGCGACGGCCCTCCAGGCGGAACCCGTTCTGTCGGCGTTCGGACCGGTCGCAGCCGCCGCGATCGCCGCCGGGATCGACGCGCCCGCCGCGATCGACGCCGTGACGGCATCGACGACGGGCGACCCGTCGACGTCTCTCAGATAGCGCCACGCGTTCGCGGGCGCCACGCCCGCCCCGAGCATGACCGCGAGCCGCTGCACGACCGAAGCGACGGCCTCGACCGCGCGCGCATCGTCGGCCATCAGCCGACCGACTCGACCCGGAGGCGACCCGCGGGATCGAGACCGAAGCGGCCCACGGCATCCAGACGCCGCGTCGCACCGCGGCGCTCGAGGTGTAGCACCAGACCGATCGCGCTCACGGCCTGCCTGGCCACCGTCTCAGGGCTCATCGCCGCGAGAGAGCCGAGCGCCTCGAGCCTGGCCGGCACATCGTCGAGGGAGTTCGCGTGCAGCGTTCCGGCTCCGCCGTCGTGGCCCGTGTTGAGCGCCGCCAGCAGTTCGCGGATCTCGCCGCCGCGGCACTCGCCCAGAACGAGCCGATCGGGCCGCATGCGCAGGGCCTCGCGCAGCAGGCGATCCAGGCCGACGCCGCCGGCGCCCTCGAGGTTCGGCTGGCGCGTCTCGAGGGCAATGAAATGGGGATGCCCGACGCGGAGCTCGGCGACGTCTTCGACCGCGATGATGCGGTCGCCCGGGTCTGCGGAGGCCAGGAGAGCCGACAGGAACGTCGTCTTTCCGCTGCCGCCCGCGCCCGTGATCAGCAGGTTGACGCGGCGTGCGACCGCGTCGTCGATGAAGGAGCGGGCGCTCTCGGCCTCGGCGCCCTCGCCGAAGAGCCCGGATGCCGTCAGCGAGTCGAGCCGCGGCCTGTCGAGCGGCGGAATGCGGATGGACAGCAGCGTTCCCCTCGGGGCGATCGGGGGAAGCGCCGCGTGCACCCGGATGCCGTCATGCAGCCGCACATCGGCGCACGGGGTGGCCTCGTCGATGTGGCGACCGCCCCGCGCGACGATGGCCACCGCGAGCTCGCGCAGCCTGGCCTCGTCGGGGCACGACCAGTCGGCCTGCCGCACGAGGCCGGCTCCCCTGTCGACCCACAGGTCGTCAGGCCCGTTGACGAACACGTCGGTCACCGCGGGATCGCGCACGTAACGGGCGAGCGGCCCGAAGTCGGATGCGCCGGCTCGGCCGGGCGGGCCGGGATCGAAGCCCGTGCCCGCACCGGGGGGAGGCGATGCGGGCACGGGTCGAGGCGCGCTCAGCACGGGTGCCGCGACGAAGGGTTCGCGCTCGCGCGCTGCCTCGTCTGGGTCGATGTCCGTGGTCTGTCTGCGCGCCATGGAATCGACCGTAGGAGCGGCGGGAGGAAGGCTCCGCCGACGGCAGCGCTGATGTGGATGAATCACGCGCCGCCCGCTTGTGCAGGAGGAGAAGCACGGCCCGAAGCATGGCCGTTAAATAGAAGGGGCGGCACCTAATGGGGGGAAAAGGTGCCGCCGTAGCAACGCTGGATTGGGGGAATCCGTATATGCGTTGCATCTGAAAACGAGTTCCAGTGGGATTGAGTTTACTCGCCCGAAACACAACCGCAACTTCCCTCAGCTTTTTCTCAGCGCACCGCGAGAACACAGGCATGCGGCGCGGGCAACACGTTGCAACCCGGGAGCATCTCGCCCGGGGTGCAGGGCTGACTAAGCTGACAGAAGCCGTCGCAAAGGAGCGAACCGAACCCCATGAGCAACCGCATCGACAACCTTCTCCACGAGGCCCGCCGCTTTCCGCCCACCGAGCAGTTCGCCGCGAACGCCGTCGCCGGCGCCGACCTCTACGAGGCCGCCGAAAACAACCGTCTGCAGTTCTGGGCCGACCGTGCGCGAGATCTTCTGCACTGGCACACGCCGTTCACCCGCACCCTCGACTGGAGCAACCCTCCCTTCGCGAAATGGTTCGACGACGGCGCCCTCAACATCGCGTACAACTGCCTCGATCGCCACGTGCTCGCCGGCAACGGCGATCGCGTCGCACTGCACTGGGAGGGCGAGCCCGGCGACTCGCGCAGTTACACCTACGCCGAGCTCACCAGCGAGGTCAAGCGCGCCGCCAATCTGCTGACCGCGCTCGGCATCCGCCAGGGCGATCGCGTGGCCATCTACCTGCCGATGATTCCCGAGGCCGTCATCTCCATGCTCGCCGTCGCGCGCATCGGAGCGGTGCACTCCGTGGTGTTCGGCGGATTCAGCGCCGAGAGCCTGCGCAGCCGCATCGACGACGCGAGCGCCAAGCTCGTCATCACCGCCGACGGCGGCTACCGCAAGGGCTCGGTGTTCCCGCTCAAGAACGCGGTGGATGCCGCACTGGCGGCAGGCGGCGAGAGCACCGTCTCGCACGTGCTCGTCGTGAAACGCGGCGGTAACCACGTGGACTGGACGGAGGGACGCGACCTCTGGTGGCACGACGAGATGGTGGCCGTCGACGACGAGCACGTGGCGAAGCCCTTCCCTGCCGAGAACCCGCTCTTCATCCTCTACACCTCGGGAACGACGGGCAAGCCGAAGGGCATCCTGCACACCTCGGGCGGCTACCTCACCCAGGCGGCGTTCACGCATAAGGCGGTATTCGACCTGCACGCCGAGTCCGACGTCTACTGGTGCACCGCCGATGTGGGCTGGATCACGGGCCACAGCTATGTCGTCTACGGCCCTCTCGCCAACGGCGCCACCCAGGTGCTCTACGAGGGAACGCCCGACTCGCCCCACCCCGGCCGCTGGTGGGAGATCATCCAGAAGTACGGCGTGTCGATCTTCTACACCGCGCCCACGGCCATCCGGTCGTTCATGAAGGCGGGCCGGCAGATACCCCAGCAGTTCGATCTGACGAGCCTGCGCCTGCTCGGCTCGGTCGGCGAGCCCATCAACCCCGAGGCGTGGATCTGGTACCGCGACGTGATCGGCGGCGGCGAGACCCCGATCGTCGACACGTGGTGGCAGACGGAGACCGGCGCCATCATGGTCTCCGCCCTGCCCGGGGTGACCACCCTGAAACCGGGCTCCGCGCAGGTCGCGATCCCCGGCATCCGTATCGAGGTTCTCGACGACGACGGCCACGATGTCGGGCTCGACTCCGGCGGCCTGCTCGTGGTGAGCGAGCCCTGGCCGTCGATGCTGCGCGGAATCTGGGGAGACCCGGAGCGCTACAAGGAGACCTACTGGGACAAGTTCGGAGACAAATACTTCGCCGGCGATGGAGCCCGTCGGGATCGGGACGGTGAACTCTGGCTGCTCGGCCGGGTCGACGACGTGATGAACGTGTCGGGCCACCGCCTCTCGACCGCCGAGATCGAGTCCGCGCTGGTGTCGCATCCGATGGTCGCCGAAGCCGCGGTCGTCGGAGCCGAGGACGAGGCCACCGGCCAGGCGGTCGTGGCGTTCGTGATCGTGCGCACGAGCCAGGCCGACGTGGCCACGGCGGAGGAGGCCTCAGCCCTGCTGCGCGCCCACGTCGCCGAGCAGATCGGCGCGATCGCCAAACCACGCACCGTCTTTCTCGTCGCCGAGCTTCCCAAGACCCGCTCGGGCAAGATCATGCGACGCCTGCTGAGAGACGTGGCCGAGGGCCGTGAAGTCGGAGACACCACGACCCTCGCAGACACGCAGGTGATGCAGATCATCACCGACAGGCTGAAGTAGTCGGGAACGGCGGGCTAGGCGAACTCGACGATCACCTCGATCTCGACGGGAGCGTCGAGCGGGAGGGCGGCGACGCCCACGGCCGAACGAGCGTGGATGCCCCGGTCTCCGAACAGGTCGACCAGAAACTCCGACGCTCCGTTGATCACGCCGGGCTGGCCCGTGAACGACGGGTCGGATGCGACGAATCCGGTCACCTTGACGACCCGCGTCACGCGGTCGAGCGACCCGATCACATTCTCGACCGCGGCGAGCGCGTTGAGAATGGAGGTCTGCGCGAGCGACTTGGCGATCGAGGGCGAGACCAGCTCGTGGCCGTCTCCGACCTTGCCCGTGTACTCGAGGCTTCCGTCGACGAAGGGCAGCTGGCCTGCCGTGAAGACGAGATTGCCCGAGATCACGGCGGGAATGTAGGCGGCGACCGGCGGAACGACCGTAGGGATGGTGATGCCGAGCTCGGCCAGGCGGGCGGCGATGACACTCATCAGGATGCCTCTCCTTCTGTCGCGACCGGTCGCTTGAGGTAGGCGACGAGGCCGCCCTCCGGTCCGGTGACGATCTGCACGAGCTCCCAGCCCTTGGATCCCCAGGTGTTGAGGATTCCGGTGGTGTTGTGGATCATGAGCGGTGTTGTGACGTACTCCCAGGTGGGCATCCGCGTTCCTTTCTGGCGGTTTGCCAGCATTGTCGATTAGTCTCGAGCATATGTCTGCCCCAAAAGCTAAGGCTAGCGGCGTAGTTGGAGCCATCCTCGGCATCGTGGGCATGAGTGCTATTGCAGGCATTCTCGTCACGGCCATGGTTGCTCCCGCGCTCGCGGTCACAGGAATCGCCACGAACAACTCCATCGGCATGTTCGAGAACCTCCCCTCGAACATCCGCCCCGATGTACTCGCGCAGAAGTCCGAGATCTACGCCACGGGCAGTGACGGTACCCCCGTTCTGCTCGCGTCGGTCTTCGACCAGAACCGCGAAGAGGTCTCCTGGGACCAGATCTCCCCCTTCGTGAAAGACGCCGTGGTCTCGGTCGAGGACCCGCGCTTCTACACGCACGGTGGAGTCGACATCATCTCCGCGGCCCGCGCCGCCGCGCAGAGCGCGGCAGGCGGAGACGGCCCCGGCGCATCCACGATCTCGATGCAGTACGTGCGCAACATCCTCATTCAGAAGACCGAGGAAATCCAGGACGAGGCAGAGCGCGACAAGGCGTTCGAAGACGCCACGAAGACCACGGTCGACCGCAAGCTCAAAGAGATGAAGCTGGCCATCGGACTCGAGAAGGAGTTCACGAAGGACCAGATTCTTCTTGGGTACCTGAACATCTCGAACTTCGGCGGAACGGTGTACGGCATCGAGGCCGCCGCACAGTACTACTACGGAGTCTCCGCCAAGGACGTCTCTCTGGCCCAGGCGGCCAGCCTCGTGGCCATGGTCAACGAGCCCAACGGGCTGCGCATCGACCAGCCCGACGCCCCTGAGAAGATCACCGAGAACCAGGCCCGCCGAGACGTCAACATCCTGCCGGCCATGCTCAAGGAGCACAAGATCACGCAGGCGCAGTTCGACGAGGCCATCGCCACGCCTGTCACGCCGAACATCGTGCAGCCCTCGACCGGCTGCAAGACGGCCAACCCCAACTACGGCGCGGGTTACTTCTGCGACTACGTGTCGTACATCGTGAAGAACGACCCGGCATTCGGCGACAGCGCCGAGGCGCGCTGGCAGAAGTTCCGCACCGGCGGCTACCAGATCTTCACCACCCTCGACCTCGACCTGCAGACCGCCGCGATCAACTCGATGAACTCGAACGTTCCCCAGGTCGCCGACCAGCTGAACCTGGGCTCCGCAATGGTCACGGTGCAGCCGGGAACCGGCAAGGTGCTGGCGATGGTGCAGAACAAGACGTTCAACGACGACCCCGAGACCACCCAGCCGAACGAGACGTCGCTCAACCTCAGCACCGACTACGCCTACGGCGGCTCCACAGGATTCCCCTCCGGATCGACGTACAAGGTCTTCACGCTGGCCGACTGGCTGAAGACGGGTCACTCGCTCAACGAGCAGGTCAACGGAAGCGTGCGCACCTTCAACCTCGCGACCTTCAAGAACCGTTGCGAGGGTTCCGGCGGAGGCCCGTACAAGTCGGCCAACGACGGCTCGGCGAACCCGGGCTCGATGAGTGTGACCGCGGCGACCGCGGCGTCGGTCAATAACGCCTACATCGGCATGGCGCAGAAGCTCGACATGTGCGACATCACCGAGACCGCCGAGTCGTTCGGCATGCACCGGGCCGACGGCACTCCGATGCAGCAGAACGTCTCGAGCGTCCTCGGCACCAACGAGGTGGCTCCGCTGACCGTCGCGGCCGCCTACGCCGGCATCGCCGCCAACGGCCTGTACTGCCAGCCGAAGGCCATCGACCGCATTCTCGACGCGACCGGCGCCGACGTGCCGATCCCCGAGACCACGTGCACCCAGGCGGTGGACCCGAACGTGGCGGCAGCCATGGACGTGGCCATGGCAGCAGTGGTCAACGGCGGTACGGGTGGGGCAGCCCGGCCGGGTGACGGCATCCCGCTGATCGGAAAGACGGGTACCACCGACGGCGAGAAGCACGTGTGGTTCGCCGGCGCATCCACCACACTCGCCACTGCCATCTGGGTCGGCAACATCGTCGGAGACGTCTCGGTGCGCTACACGAGCGTGCCCGACTACGGCAACGTGGCCGACATGCGCTTCAGCACCTGGCGCGAGTACATGGGCCAGGCCAATGCCAAGTTCCCCGGTGGCGCCTTCCCGACTCCGAACAGCAGCCTGACGGCCACCCCGCAGATCGCGGTTCCCGCCGTGCAGGGCAAGACCATCGCCGAGGCGCAGTCGCTCGTCGAGGCTGCGGGCTTCACGTTCCAAGACGGTGGCGCGACCGACAACGAGGCTCCCGCCGGCACCGCCGCGGGCTCGGTGCCGGCTGGTGGAACAGAAGCCACCAAGGGCTCCACGGTCACGGTCTACACCAGCAACGGGGCATTGAAGAGCGTTCCCGACGTGGTCTCCGGCTCCAACACCCTCGGCGAGGCGGCCAACAAGCTGGGTCCGGCCGGCTGGAAGTTCGCGGGCACCAAGTATCAGGTGACCGGCGACGGCTGCGATGAGAAGAAGCCGATCGGCACAGAACCCGCCGTCGGGTCGTACGCGAACCCCGCAACCACCGGCGTATACGTCATCGGTTGCAAGAAGAAATAGCGCCACCGGTGGCCTCGTCCCGCACCGTCACGGCCGCCGCGACAGCCCTCGGGCTGACCGCGGCGGCCGGTGCCGCGGCCTTCGCCTGGGGATCGCTCGTCGAACGCCGGCTCTTCACCCTTCGACGCGTCTCGGCCCCTGTGCTTCCTGCCGGGTCGGCAGACATCCGGGTTCTGCATATCTCAGACCTGCACATGGCCCCGTGGCAGCGCGACAAGCAGGAATGGGTGAGGCGACTCGCCCTGCTTCAGCCCGACCTGATCGTCGACACAGGCGACAACCTGGGTCACACCGACTCCTACGACGCCATCAGCTACGCCCTCGAACCGCTGCGCGGAATACCCGGGGTCTTCGTGAACGGATCGAACGACTACTTCGCCCCCACGTTCAAGAGCCCCCTGCGGTACTTCATGGGCCCCTCGAAGATGCACCGCGATCCGACCCGCCTCGACACGAAGCGGCTCGAGGGCACCTTCGCCGACCTGGGTTGGCAGAACCTCAACAACCGGGCCACGAATCTTGTCGTGAACGGCACCCGCATCGAGTTCTTCGGTGTCGACGACCCGCACCGCCACTACGATCGGCTCGACCGCATTCCAGGAGCGCTCGACGAGCTGCGCGAGGACGAAGACGACGACTACACGGCCGACCTCACGATCGGCGTGACTCACGCGCCATACCAGCGCGTGCTCAACTCCTTCGTGACGCACGGGGCCGACGTCATCTTCGCCGGGCACACCCACGGTGGCCAGGTCTGCGTTCCCGGTTTCGGGGCGCTCATCACGAACTGCGACATTCCGAGAGACCAGGTCAAGGGTCTCAGCGTGTGGCGGCACGGTCTGCGAGCGGCCTACCTGAACGTCTCGGCCGGTCTCGGCACATCGATCTACGCGCCCTTCCGCTTCTCGTGCCTGCCCGAGGCTACTCTGCTGACGCTCACCTCCACTCACTGACCCGTGCACGCGGCCCCCGCCGAAATCGGCTAGGATGATTGAGGCCTTCGGGCTGATCGGGGTATGGCGCAGCTTGGTAGCGCGCGTCGTTCGGGACGACGAGGTCGCAGGTTCAAATCCTGTTACCCCGACCACAACAGGCTCCCTCTCATGCGAGAGGGAGCCTGTCTGGTTTAAGCGCAGTGATCGGGTCAGCAGCGCATCGGTCAGGTCAGGTGCTCGAGCCGAGCACCCCGCCGCTCTCCTCGAGGTAGCAGACTCCGCACAGCGATTCGTAGGTGACATGCTCGCCGTCGATCGCGACCTGCGCTCCGTCGAACACGAACACGTCGTCGATCTTGCGTGAGTTGAAGATCGCCTTGCGCCCGCAGCGGCAGATGGTCTTCAGCTCTTCGAGGCTGTGAGCTATCTCCATGAGCCGCGCACTGCCCGGGAAGGCCGAGGTCTGGAAGTCTGTGCGGATTCCGTACGCGAGAACGGGCACGTCGTCGAGGATGGCGATGCGCAGCGCGTCGTCGACCTGCTCCGGCGTCAGGAACTGCGCCTCGTCGATGAGCAGGCACGAGATGGGGCCGGCGCCGTCGGCGATGGATCGGTCGCGGCGCTCGAGGAAGTCGACCCTGAGCTTCGACTCCGGCGTCACCAGAAAGTCGACGCCACGCGTGACCCCGAGTCTCGACACGATGCGGGTGTCGCCCTTGGTGTCGACCGACGGCTTCGCGATGAGCACGTTCTGGTCGCGCTCCTCGTAGTTGTAGGCGGCCTGGAGCATCGCCGTGCTCTTGCCGCTGTTCATCGCCCCGAACCGGAAGTAGAGTTTCGCCACCGCTCTAGGGTAGTTGCTCTCACGCCAGGCCGACATGCCGCGTCAGAACAGGGTCGGCTGGCCCTGATCTATTTCTTCGGGAATGATCGCCCCGGCAGACACTGTCGGCCTGCGTGCGAGCTGCGGCCCGCTGAGCCCGATGGCCTTGCTGCGGATGCCACCCGACGCCGGGTCTTCGATGCCGCGCTGCAGACCGTGGGCACGAATCAACGGCTGGATGCGGGCGGCCAGCCACTTTCTGTACTCCTTCGGCGCATAGCTGTTCGTGCCGTAGTACATGCGCCCGTACTGTTCGACAAGCTCGGGGTGGGCATTCTGCAGCCACTGGAAGAACCAGGGCTTGACCCCCGGCCGCAGGTGCAGGGCCGTGTAGAGCACGGTGGTCGCCCCTGCCGCCTTGATCTGCCCGAGGGCGTGATCGAGGTGGGCCTTCGTGTCGGTGAGGTAGGGAAGGATCGGCATCAGAAACACGCTGCAGTCGAGCCCTGCGTCTCGCACGGCCGTGACCGTAGAGAGTCGGGCCTTGGTGGAGGGAGTGCCCGGTTCGATCGACTGCTGCAGGTCGTCGTCGTAGACGGCGATCGACATGGCGAGGTCGACCGGAACGCTGGTGTTCGCCTCGACCAGCAGTGCGAGATCTCGGCGCAGCAGCGTGCCCTTCGTGAGGATCGAGAACGGCGTGCCCGAGTCGGCGAGGGCGGAGATGATTCCCGGCATCAACCGGTATCGCCCTTCGGCCCGCTGATACGGGTCTGTGTTCGTGCCGAGCGCGACCGGATGCCTCTGCCACGACGGGCGTCGCAGTTCTTTCTCGAGCACCTCGGCGACGTTGAGCTTGACGATGAGCTGGGCGTCGAAGTCTGCGCCCGCATCGAGATCGAGATAGGTGTGCGTCGGTCGGGCGAAGCAGTACACGCAGGCGTGGCTGCAGCCCCGATACGGATTGATGGTCCACCCGAAGGGTACGGCTGCCGTCTGCCCCGGGATCTTGTTCAGGGCCGACTTCGCGAGGATCTCGTGGAAGGTGACGCCCGCGAACTCGGGGGTCTGCACCGAGCGCACGAGATTGTTGAGCCGGGCGAGCCCGGGCAACGCCGCGGGCTCGGTCGTCGCTATCGCCTGACCACTCCATCGCATCGAGCCATTCGAACATGTATTCGAATGTCTGTCAAGCGGCTAAGAATCCGAGTCGGTGTCGTCTCTGCGACGGTCGATGTCGGCGACGGTGTAGCTGGCGAGCGGATTGCGTCCGAGCTTCTGCCGCGCCGCCGCAACGACGAGGTGGCGCAGATGGCTCCCCCTGCCCGCCCGCAGCACGCGCGCGCGGAAGCTGTAGGCATCCATGTATGCCATACGGGGCGCCCACACCGGCGACGGGCGGCGCGCGGCCACGCCCCTGGTGAGGTGCAGGAATGCCTGCGCCGACGCGATCGACGACAGCAGGTCGATGCCGATGGCGAGCGACGGCAAAGAGACGGATGCGCCGGCGCCGTCGATCTGCCGCACGGACGAGAGCGCCCGGAGGTCGGAATAGGGCGGCACGTACGGGAGACTCCGAGCAAGATCCATGCTGTGGCCCGCGATCTCGTCGAGCGGCATGCGCTCGTCGAGACCCATGAACCGCTCGAAGGTCCAGGGACCCGTCGGGGCGAACGAGGTGACCTGGGCGGCGAAGCCCACGTTCATGGCCATCAGATCCGGTATCCCCCGCTTTCGGGCGGCTCGCGCGATCAGAACGCCGATCTCGGGCTGGGTGGACTCGGACTCGTCGATGACGAGATCCGCCCCGGCCACGAATTCGTCGATCGAGTCGGGAGTCACGCCCGAGGTGAGCACGGTCACTCGCGCGTCGGGATTAATGTCGAGCACACGGTCGCGGAAGACCTCGGCCTTGTTGCGGCCGTAGGTCGACGAGCCGGCGCCCTCGACCCTGTTGGCGTTCTGAGGCTCGAACACCTCCGGATCGGCGACGGTGAAGCCCGAGACGCCCATTCGAGCGAGTTTCAGCCCGAATTGGAACCCGCCGCCGCCCGCGCCGCCGATCGCCACGCTCGAGGCGATCAGCGCCTTCTGCTCGTCTTCACTCCAGAATCCGTAGTTTCGTGAGAATTCCGGAGATCGGAACGAGCGGGTCATTACGCCGCACTCGTCGAGGCGCTGGACACCCGTCCGACGAACACGAGCCGGGGCTCCGCGGCGAGGAGGCGCTCGACGAGATCGCTGGTGCGGGCCGTGACCGTGGCGGTGGAGGCCTCGACATCGATCTCGATGGGAACGTTGTAGTCGAGGTAGTGCTCGATGAACCTCACGTCGCCGACGCGGTGGATCGTGATGATGCTCTTCAGGTGCCGCTCGAACCACGGCTCGATGATGGCGAAGGCTCGGCCGAGGCCGTGGTTCGTGACGTAGGCCAGCATCAGGGCGAAGAGGTGCCACTGTATCGAATCCTGCACGACGGCCTTCTCGTGCCTCGCGATGACGCGGGAGACCTCGACGGCGTTCCACGGCAGTGGCCCGTCGACGAAGGCGTCTGGGCAGAAGTCCTCGACGGGAAGCGGGGCGCCGTGCAGCGAGTCGCCGGCCTTCTTCTGACCTCGCACGATCAGTCTCGAGACCCCGACGACCCGCGTGCCGCTCGGGTGGTTCTCGAGCACGCAGAACGTCACGGAACGCGAGTCGTCCGCATCACGATCCGTGCCGTCGGGCAGAAGGTCCTTTTCGGAGAGCTGCCCGGTCTGGTCGACGTAGACTCGGCGCCTCAGCTGGAAGTGGGCGAGGTACTCTGCCTCGAGCCCGGGAACGGCGACACCATCGACGGCCAGCACTCCCAGTGCGAGTCGGGAACTCGGCGATGAGTCGAAGACGGTCGACGAGACGATGGGAATGACTGCATCGTTCGTGACGGTCTGATCAACGTGTGACATACCGTCCCTGCATCGTAAGTTCCGTGGCACATATGGAGCTTGCGGACAACTGCGCCCCCTCACCTGTCCCGTTCTTGTTCGATCATATGGCAGGCGCGACGTCGTTTGCGGCCGGACAGGTCGCGGAACGCCATCTCCAGCCGCTCCAGAGGCCCCAAAGTTGCTAGTCTGGGCTTCGATACGATCGTGACCGAGGGGACCCCATGCCAGCTGGAGATGCACAGGCCTTCTCGCTCGCGCGCTCGAGCGGACCGCACTCCGAGGAGCGCACGCGCATCCTGTCCATCGCGACCCGCCGCGTGGGCGCATCCGGCCTCGACGTGGGATTCGAGCAGTCGACCCTCGACGACATCGTGCGCGAGGCACAGGTCTCGTCACGGGTGGCCACCCGCATATGGCCCAGTCACGACGACTTTGTTTACGACCTGTTCACTGAGATCGCGCAGCAGACCCGACGCGACCTCACCGATACGGAGACCCTTGTCGCGACATGGGGGTTCCTGAGTTCGCGCCTCAACGATCTGCGCACTCCCGAGGGCCGTCGCAGCATCATGCTCGACGTCGTGCGAACCGCCGCGGAGCAGAATCTCGAGGAGGTCGCGACATCCGCTGCTTGGAGAAGCTATGCGAGCCTGTCGCTCACGATCCTCTCCCGCCCCGAGAGCCCCGGCCGAGCCGCCGTGCTCGAGGCCCTGCGCAACAGCGAACTCGCCTTCATCGACACGATGGAGATGTTCTACCGCAACATCATGGCCACGGTCGGCTACCGCCTCAAAGAAGAGTTCCATAACGACTACCACCCCTTCGTGGTCGCCACGGCGGCGGTCGTCGAGGGCCTGGGCATCTCACGCACGACCGTGCCCGAGATCGTGGACTCGCACTTCTCGCGTGCGGGCGAGAGCGAGGGCAACTCCTGGTCGCTGGTGTCGCTCGCCTTCGTCGGTGTGATCGAGGCCTTCGTCGAGTTCGACCCCGATTACGAGCCCGAAGAGGCCATCTCCCGCCTCAGCGGCGGCGTCGACGTCACGCCGTCTCCCGCCGAGAACCCGCAGGGCTACTAGGCGCGTCAGTCCGCTTCGGAGAGGTAGCCGTCCTCCGCTGCTCGCCGCAGCAGTTCGTCACGGGTGTCCACCCTACGGCCCTGGGATTCGTAGGTCGCCCGGATAGCCTTGAGAGCCGTGCGCACCCGTTCGAACCGCACGCCCTCGATCAGGGCGATGTCGACGGTGCTCTCGCCTCGCGAATACAGTCGCAGCACGCGCAGGTGCCAGTCGTCGAACGGGGGATGCTGCCCCACGGCATCCTCGACGACCGTGTCGGTCTCGGGCTGGTCCCGACCGAGCACCCGCCGCGCAGCCACGAGCACGGCTCCGGCGGGACGCGACTTGGGCACGAACGCGTCGGCGCCGGCTGCGAGGGTCTCGCCTTCCGCATCGAGACCCGCCTCCGTGCTCATGACCACGACGCGGGCGCCTGCGTCGGCGCACACCCGGATCCGCTCCTCCAGCTGCACAGGCGAGTCGATCGTGCGTGCCATCACGACGACGTCGGGGGGAAAGGAATCGTCTGCGATCAGCTCCTCCCAGCTCCCGAGCGCGGCGACCACGTGGAAGTCGGGCGCATTGACGCTGATCCAGTGTGCGAGGCCGTCGACGATCAGAACGTGGTCGTCGAGGAGGGCGATCGTGTTGATGCGAGCGGCATCGTTCACGAGATCACCGCCGTCGTGCCGTGAGACCGGATGCGGTCCATCGTCTGCCTGAACGACTGCGGCCGGCCGAAGTAGTAGCCCTGGGCGCTCCGCACGCCCAGCGCGACCATCACATCGACCATGTCGGGGCTCTCGATGCCCTCGACGATCATCGTGTAGTCGAGGTTGTCGCCGAACCCCTGAAGCGCCTTGATGACCTCGCGCTGGCGCACATCGCCGAGATCGTCGATCAGGCTCTTGTCGATCTTCAGGATGTCCATGGGGAACCGCACGAGCGCCCCCACCGACGAATCGTCGGATCCGTAGTCGTCGAGGGCGATGATGACGCCGGCATCCTGCATCACCTCGGCCTCGCGTCGCAGGTCGTCGGTCACCGAGCGCAGCGACCGCTCATTCAGCTCGATGCAGAGCGAGACGTTCGGATGCGACTTCGCGACCTCGCGGATGAACGGTCCGAGGTGCTCCTCGCCGATCTGCCCCAGCTCGAGGTTCACCGTCATGCAGGCGATGCTCGGCTCGAGGGCGTGGAACTTCTCCGCCGCATCCATGGCCTTGACGATGATCTGCCGCGTGAGCTCGTCCATCAGTCCCAGGCTCTTCGCCCGGGCGACGAGAGACGACGGAGAGATGGGCCCGAGCTCGGGATCGATGTACCGCACGAGCGCTTCGAACGCCCAGATGCGGCCCTGGTCGATGCTCACGATCGGCTGGAAGGCGAGCGTCAGCCTGTCTTCCGTGATGGCGCGGGCGACGATGTCGTTGGTGCGGGTGGAGCGATGCGACGCGATACTCACGCTGCTGCCCTCGGCGGGGCCGCCCTGACGCCTCGAGCGCTTGACCTGCAGCATGCTGCGGTCGGCGTCGACGACCAGCAGCTGCGCATCGATCTCGCGGTGCCCCGAGAAGGCGAGGCCGGCGCTGACCACGGGTCGGAACTCCTGGCCGTCGAGGGTCAGCGGGCGCCCGATCTCGTGGATGATGCCGTCGGCGAGTTCCTTGCTCTGCGCCACGGTCTGCAGCTCGGTGAGGATCGCGACGAACTCGTCGCCGCCGATGCGCGAGACGAAGTCGCGGCCTCCCACAGAGCCGCGGAGGCGATCGGCCACGGCCTTCAGCAGCTCGTCACCCGTGTGGTGGCCTCGCGAGTCGTTGAGCTTCTTGAAGTTGTCGAGGTCGATGAAGAGCACGGCGATGCCGGAGTGGTACGAGCGATTCTCGTTCGCGTCGATCAGCGCGGCCTGGAAGGCGCCGTAGTTGGGAAGCCCGGTGAGCGGATCGCTGTTGGCCCGGCGCTCGAGACTGTCGACATCGTGCTGAATGCGCGCCGTCTCGCTGGCCATGTGCGCCAGGGCGGTCAGTGCCTGCTCCTCCTCGCGCCCGAGGGGAAGGGCGCCGAGTCGCCTCGACGCGATGATGTATTCGTCGACTCCGGGCTCGAGTCGAACGGGCGCACCGATCTCGCCCGGGCCGGGCGGCTCGTCCCTGACCTCGGCCTCGCCCGCCTGCAGCACCATCTGCGCGCGGACCTCGAGCGCCTTGCGCAGGCCCGACTCCGTGGCCCAGGGCAACTCGACCGCCGCTGTGACGACACCGCTGAGCCGCCGGTGCACGGCACGGAAGCGAAGGCGTTGCGCGATCACGAGGAACAGTGTCGCGACGAGGAGGATGACCGCGGGGGTGAGCCGCACATCCGGATCGTGTTCGAGCCAGGGGATGACAGAGCTGTCAACGGCGTTCATCAGGGTCGACACGACCGCCACCAGGAGCACCACCGCGCCCAGCCGCATGGGGCTCAGCGCGGACAGCCCGAACCGCTGGTCTAGGCCCCACCGCCCCCGGGCGCGGATGAACTCGAGCAGCAGCGCGACGCCGAAGTAGCAGGCACTTGCAAGCGCGTAGCTCACGAACTGCCAGACGCCTGCCCGGGTGAGCTCGTTGTGCACCACGACGAAGGCCACGCCGCCCACGAAACTGATGCCGACGACATAGAGGCCGATGGCGACGCTGCGCAGCACGACCGTCTGCGAGATCATGAGCCCCACCGACCAGAGCGCGACGGTGAGCAGGTATTCGGATGCCGGTCGCGAGATCGCGAGGAGCGTCACGGCCACCCCCAGCATGGGGAGCCCGCTGATGCGCCCGATCGGCATGCGCAGGTGCGCGCACATGATGCAGCCGAGCACCGTGACGAGCTCGACCGTCCAGGATTCCGGCGGGGTCACGATGACCCCGACGACGGCGTAGACCAGCACGACCACCGCGAGCACGATGAACGGGGTCACGAACATGCGGTCGAACAACGACAGTTTGAAGCGATCGACCATGAGCCCGGGTCCCCTTTGGCGCCGCGCCCTGCCCTCAGGACGCGAGGTGCAGTGCCTTGGCGGTGCTCGTCAGCACCTTTCGGGCCGTCGCCGGCGAGTCGGTCAGTCGTGTTCCGAACGAGGGGATCATCGTGCGGATCTGCGGAACCCATCGGACGTAGTCGTCGGGGAAGCACCGTTCGAGGACATCGAGCATGATCGGCACGGCCGTCGAGGCACCGGGCGATGCGCCGAGGAGGCCGGCGATGGAACCGTCTGCCGACGCGATGACCTCGGTGCCGAACTGCAGCACTCCCCCGCGGTCTGAGTCTTTCTTCATGACCTGAACGCGCTGCCCGGCCGTGATGAGGTACCAGTCCTTCGGGTCGGCAGTGGGCATGAACTCCTGCAGCGCTGCGAACTTCTTCTTCTTGCCCGCCAGCAGCTCGCCGATCAGATACTTCATGAGATCGAAATTGTCGCGCGCCACGGCCAGCATCGGACCGAGGTTGTGCGCCCGGATCGATCCGGGCAGGTCGAGCCACGACCCCTTCTTGAGGAACTTGGGACTGAATCCGGCGTACGGTCCGAAGAGCAGAGACGGCTCTCCGTCGACCACGCGGGTGTCGAGGTGGGGGACGCTCATCGGCGGTGCTCCGACGGCGGCCTTTCCGTAGACCTTCGCCCGGTGCTCGGCGACGACGGCCGGGTTGTCGGTGCGGTAGAACTGGCCGCTGATCGGGAAACCGCCGAAGCCGCGGATCTCGGGGATGCCGGACTTCTGAAGCAGATGCAGGGCGCCGCCGCCGGCCCCGACGAAGACGAATCGCGCGTTGACGGTGGTGGGGGTCGACCCGACCAGTTCCTTGACGGAGACGTTCCACGTTCCGTCTTTCTGGCGCTTCAGGTTCGACACCGAATGCTCGGTCTTGAGGCTCGCTCCCCGGCTTGTGAGGAAGTCGAAGAGATGCCTCGACAGGGAACCGAAGTCGACGTCGGTGCCCGCGGCGATGCGGGTCGCCGCGACCAGCTCGTTCTTCTTGCGGCGACGCATCAGGGCCGGTGCCCACTCGTAGATCACAGCCGGGTCTTCCGTGTACTCGATGCCCTCGAAGAGCGGCTCGTCTCGAAGCACCTCGTAACGCTTGCGCAGGTACTCGACGTTCTTCTCGCCCCGAACGAACGTCATGTGCGGCGTCGAGTTGATGAAGGTCGACGGGTCGGGGATGTCGCCGTTCTCGACCAGGAACGACCAGAACTGCCGACTCACCTGGAACTGCTCGTTGATCGCGACGGCCTTCGACGCCTCGACGGTGCCGTCGGAGCGTTCGGGCATGTAGTTGAGCTCGCAGAGCGCCGCGTGACCCGTTCCCGCGTTGTTCCACGGGTTGGAGCTCTCACCCGCGACATCGCCCAGCCGTTCGAAGATCCTGATCGACCAGTCGGGCTGGAGGATCGAGAGGAAGGTGCCGAGCGTGGCGCTCATGATGCCGCCACCGATCAGAACGACGTCTACGGGTTTGCCTGCTGCGCTCACATCTCCCATGATACGGCCGCCCGGCCGCCCGACGGGTCGAAGGTGAAGGTCACGGCGATGCCTCCGTCGACGGCGGTGACCTCGACCTGGTCGAAGACGAGACGCACCATGCGCACGAACGGAGTCAGGGAGGGCGGCGGCACCGCACCCGGCGGGGCCGCGAACACGACCGAGCCCCGGGCATCCGTCTCTCGTCGCTCGAGCACCAGCGTCGGCCTGGCCGATTCGCCGATCTGCTCGACGATCTGTCGGATCAGCGCCCGCAGGGCGGCGGTCTGGCGGTCGTCGAGGTGCACGGCCACCCGGTCGTCGTCGCTGTAGCTGTCGACAGCGTCGGCCAGAGAGCCCTGCGAGATGCGCTCGACGATCGCCCTGCGAAGCACCGACGCCAGTTCGGCCGCCCTCACGGCGTCGTCCGGGCCCATCGCGCCCGTCTGCTCCAATCGCGTGAGGAACGGCACCACGTCTCGCCTGAGCGACCCGAGCTCGCCCATCGCATCCGTTTCGGCGAGACGCGTGAGCACGGCGCCGACATGCCGTGTTCGCTCGGCCTCCGCGTCGCGCCGCGACTGCTCGAGGCTGCCGATGAGGCTGCGCGCGTAGGCGGCCGAGCCGAGGCCGATGGCGATCGAAGGCGTCGCGGCGGTGAGTGCGAGGATGCCCAGGGTGACCGTGGTGGTCGAGCTCAGGTTCTGCACGACCGCCAGGACGAAAGTCACCCCGACGGCCTGGACGGTGAACCACACGATCTCGGAGGAGCGTCGATACGGCGCTCCGAGGATCAACGCGAGACCGAGGCACACGCCACCCCAGTCGTCTCTGATGAGGGCGTTCGAGCCGAACTGGCTCAGCGCGTTGAGCACGCTCGCGAGCATCAGCCCGCCCAGGAAGATCTGGAAACGCGAGAGGGAGATGAGCGGTCCGAACGGGTCGGCCGCACGGATGAAGTACGCATACGACGCCGCGAGAACGAGCTGGGCCGCGACGGCCACCACAGGAAGAGAGATCTGGTCGCGACCGGACTGCGTGAGCGAGAGCGCGATCGACAGGGCAACGCTCACGATGCCCACGGCGATCACGAACATGCGCGCCGTCACTCTGGAGACCGGATCGAGTTCAGCCGCGGTCGGCTGCGCCACGCCTGTCATGCTGTGGATCTCGGCACGGTGAGGAGCACCGACGTGCCCGCGCCGGGGCGCGACCAGACCGTTGCCGTTCCCCCGACCCCGAGCATCCGGTCGTATACCGAGATCCGCAGGCCGAGGCGGTCGGCCGGTGCCGAGGACGGGACGAATCCGCTCCCCGCGTCCACGACCATCGCGGTGACCTCCTCGCCCGAGACCGCGATGGCGAGCTCGGCGATCGACACTCCCGCGTGCAGGATCACATTGACGAGGCACTGCTCGACGGCCCCGACGAGCGCCTCCTCCGCGACGGGGTCGAGCCTCGTCAGCTCGGCGGCGTCGCCGGACACGATCACCCTGAGGCCCCGCGCGCCCACGCGGTCGAGTGCGTGCGCCAACCTGCTCTCGCTCGTCGCTTCGATCAATCCCGGGATGGCGCCCGCGCCCGTCGTGCGCATGAGGTCGTCGCTGCGTTCGAGCAGTTCGAGGTCGCGGCGGATCACGGCGAGATGGCTGTCGGGGATGGTGCCCGGAGCCAGCATGGCGAGGGCGTGCAGGTCGCCGAGCACCGTGTCGTGCAGCAGGCTCGAGGCGTGGCCGAGGAGGCGCGCCTCCTCGACGACGCTCTGCTGCATCTTCGCCGCCCGGTCGAGGGCGGGCGCCTGCTGCACGGCTCCTCGGCGTGCGACCCAGAGCACGACGAGCAGCAGCGCGACCGCGACGAACGAGCCGAAGGCCGTGAAGTCCAGCACGACCACGCGTCCACCGAGGTCGGCTCCGAGAAGCGCGGCGCTGGAGGCGGCCGCATACGCGAGGCCGCAGACGACCAGGCACGAGGTCAGCGAGCGACGACCGACCCCTGAGACCGTGGCCGCGACGATGGGCAGGCTGAGCACGATGCTGTCGGACTTCTGCCCCGGGGTGAGCAGGGGCTCGACGCTCAGCGCATAGGCGAACGCCGATGCGCACACGACCAGAAGACCGATGATCGTGTCGACCGGCCCGTGCAGGCGCTGGAGCGCGTAGGCACCGCCGCCCATCACTGCGAGGGAGGCGATGGGAACGGCCGCGCGCCACAGGTCGGCTTCGCCGTCCGTCTGCGGATGGAAGGTGGCGAGCACGCCGACGATGATCGCGACGGCGGCGAGAAGGGTCGACGACAGCCACACGGCCGAGCGCGCGAGGGCCCGAGAGGTGAAGACCCCTTCGGCGTCGGTGCCGAGCGTGAGGCCGGTCAGGACACGAACCCGTCTTCGGCTGCTCTGCGGATCAGGTCCTGCTTCGAGTGGGTCGGTCGGCCCGAAGCCGCGTAGTGGTCGCGGATGCGCGACAGATGGCCCTTGACGACCTCGAACGACAGGCCGAGCTGCAGTCCGATGTCGACCGGGCTCAGCCCGTCGGCGTACAACCGCAGGGTCTCGAGCTCGGCATCGACGAACGCGCCCCTCTCCTGGGCGCCGGCCCAGGTCGACCGAACGGCATCGAGTACGGCGTCGGCGGGAGAGGACTTGGGAACGAAGGCGGAGGCCCCGGCGGCAAGGGACCGCTCGCGGATCTCGTCGGTCTCGAGGGCGCTGACGACGACCACCAGCGCACCGGCGGCCAGACACGTTCTCACCCGCGTCTCGATCGGGATCGGCTCCTGCAGCTGCAGGTCCATCACGACGACGTCGGGGGCGAAGGCAGGATGCCGGATGAGCTCGAACCACCCGGTGGCGCTGATGACGATGTCGAGGTCGGGGGCGTTGCTGCGCATGTACATGGTCAGTCCGTCGAGCAGAAGCTCGTGGTCGTCGACGATACCGACGCGACACGATCGCACGGCCGATTGCGTTTTCACGTTCTCCCCCTGAGTTGACGCACTCGCGCGGGACGACTCCCCCCAGAGGCGCGCGATGCCTTCACACTACTCGCTCTGGAGTGGATCCGCTGGAGCGAACCGGCCTCTAGAGGCCCAGCTGATCGAGCTCGTCCGACATCCGCCGCGCCATCTCGGCGTATCCCTCGTCATTCGGGTGCAGCCCGTCGGCGGCCATCCATTCGGGATGCCCTTCGATCCAGTGCGATGCCCCGTCGATTCGATCGGCTCCGATGGCGCGCGCCTCGTCTGCGACCCACGAGCTGATGGTCTCGAGGCTCTGCGGCCGTTCGTCGGTGTACCAGAAGGGCTCGACCACGATGATGCGCGCATCCGGCAGCGCCGCGCGCAGGGCGGTGAAGTCGGCGACGATGGCCGCGTGCACCTCGTCGGATCGGGCGGGCATCGAGAAATTGTCGTTGAGCCCCATGGTCACGAAGACGATGTCGGGGTCGGATGCGATGACGAGGTCGACGAGATCGCCGTTTGGCGGCAGGAGGTCACGATTGTTGACGAACCCCAGGCCGTTGACACTGGGATTGACCTCGTTCCAGCCGCGGTCCGCGGAGATGATCGTCGACCACCGCTTGCTCGGATCGCTCGCACCGGTGCCCAGCGTGTAGGAGTCGCCGTAGAAGGCGACCACCGGTCCGCCCGGCGCGACATTGCCGGTGCCGGGTTCCGCAGGCGAATCCGAGCCACGAGGTGCGAACACGATTACTCCTCCGACCACGACCGCGAGCACGGCGAGTACACCGAGCAGGATCGCCGGTCGTCGTGATGTCATGTGCGTCTATTCGGAGCGGTCGCCGCCGGAGATTGCCCCGCCAGCATTCACCCGGCTACGCGACGAGGTGCTGCGGATTCCGATGCGGCGACGACGGTCCTTCGACTGCCGCAGGTCGCGGCCCAGCCGCCGGTCGCCGTGGTAGAGGATCGTGCGCCAGTCGACCGGAGCATCCGGGTCGACGGGCGAATGCTCGGGCAGTTCCTTCACTCGGCGCTCGACGTAGAGGAAGTTCAGGAACCCGAGCCACACATCGACCATGGAGTTGCGGATGCCGATGTAGGCGCGGATCGCGCCGGCGGCCATCACGGCGTTGAAGGCGGCGAACAGGGCGTTGCCCCAGTTCTGGAGAACGATGTCACGGTACAGCGTGAAAAGCGAGAACAGCACGATGATGTAGGGAGTGAGCACGTAGAGCGCCGGTGCGGCTGTGCGGTTCTTCACCTTCGGCGTGCGCACGAACGGGATCTTCTCACCCGTGATCATCTGCTGGAACGACTTGAAGACGCCCGCGAGGTTGACCGGCAGCAGCACGAGGTTGAACCCGTAGATGCGGAAGATGTCGCTGAAGCGGTGCCCTGCGGTGCGCAGGTCGCTTCCCATGGCGATGAAGTACGGCAGGGCGGCGAGAAAGACGAAGGGGCTGAGGAGCCGGCTGTCGTAGGGGTAGGCCAGCAGGAACAGCAGTCCGAAGCTCGCCCAGGCGATCGAGGCCATGTAGTTGGTTCTCAACAGGACCTCGCTCAGCAGCACCCGGTCGCGGTTGAACCGACGCTCCCGGAGCTGATCCCAGAACTTCGGGAGGATGAGCAGTCCGCCGTTCGCCCAGCGACGTCGCTGCACGATCAGCGAGCCGAAGTCGGGCGGGGTGGCGCTGTAGCTGAGACGCTCGGGGTAGTTCACCAGGGTCCACCCGTGCGTGCCGAGGTCGATGCTCGACTCGGTGTCCTCGATGACCGTGCGGTCCTGGATGTACGTCTTGACCTCGAAGCCGGCGACGACCTCGACCTCGACGATGTCCTCGAGGGCGCGCTTGCGGATGACCGCGTTCGCGCCCACCCAGAACGTGGCGTTGTAGTAGGTCATGCCCTGATGCAGGACATGCTGCAGGTCTGTGGTCGCGCCGGCGACGCGCTCGATGCGCGTCGGGGCGCCGCGGAACGCGGAGTAGGGCGTCTGGGTCACGGCCACGCGCGCGTTCTCGGGCTGCTCGAGCAGATAGACGAGTCGAACGCAGTAGTCGCGAAGCAGCAGCGAGTCGGCGTCGAGGGTCAGTAGATAGGTCGTCTCGGGGATGACCAGGTCGGCCGAGGCCTCGTCGCCGGCCGGCCGGAGAACGACGCCGTCGGCGGTCTCCTCCGTCGCCCACGCGCCGCCCATGAGGCCGATGTAGGAGTTGAGGTTCATCGCCTTGTTGGCCTCGTGCGAGAGCGACGCGAACTTCTTGCGCTCGAAGTAGTCGAGCTTCGCGGTGAAGATGCGGGAGAGCCGCAGTGCAAGGGTGATGAGGCGGTCCGCATCCGGGTACGAGTGCTGGTCTAGCGCGCCCCCCAGGGCCACGATGGTGAGCCGGAGCTCGCGAGCCAGTCCCATGACGACCTGGTCGACGAAGAACTCGTCGACGTGATCGCCGACCTGTTCGGTGTCTGCCATGGCCTCGAGCCATTCCGCCGCCGCCGTGTAGTCGTCGACCAGCGCCTCGACGTCGTCTCGAAGCACCGTGTCGTCGGTGGCGAAACGCGCCGTCATCGACTCGACCGAGCGGCGGAATCGCTCGCCCGGGACTCTCAGAGCGCCCTCGATCTGGGCGGCGAGCGCGCGGGTCGCCTCGAGCGTCTCGGCCTTCTCAGGATCGCTCGGGAAGGGCGGGTCGTCGAGGAGGAGCACGACGCGCAGGTCGGGGAACTCCTGCAGCGCGGCCGACCACAGGGTGGCCCGCACCACGAGCGTCTCCTCCGCGTAACTCGGAACGAGAACCGTGATGCCGTCGGAGTAGTCGGCGAAGTGACGGTCGAGTTCTCCGCGCGGAACCCGCACGTGGCTGCGGAACCGGTAGAGGGCTCCCTGCCGTGCGAGCAAGTACATCAGAGCGGAGAACGTGAGGATCGTGACCACGATCAGGTAGCTCACCGCCTCGACCGTGAAACGGAAACCTGCACCCGGGTTGTTGACGAGCTCACGAAGAACCGTGGTGATCACGTAGATCAGCCAGAACCCGATCGTGGCGACGATCGAGAGGCGCCCGAGGGTGATCGTGCGACCGCTCGGCTTGGGGTGGACGATCGACAGCGGCTCGCTGCGCCTCTCCGACCCCCATTGCCGTCGCCGGCCCTTTGTTCCGTCCGTCATGACCCATCTCCCCGAGAAGTTCTGAACATCCTTCAAAGTCGACAGTGTCTCACGTATTTGTGCTTAAGTGAGTGTTGATCAATACACTGAGTGCTGATCGAACCTAGGGGAACCCTTGTCCACACGCTTTCCAGGCCGCCGCCTGTCCATACTGCGGTTGTCCGGTGTCCTCATCCTCATCGCAGGTCTCGTCTTCTCCGGCTTCCAGGGGTGGAAGTGGTTCCAGGACGCGAACTCGGTGACTGCCAAGGCCTGGATGGCCGGCTACGTCGACGTCACGGCCACCCCGAGCTTCGCCTTCGAGAACCCGACCGACTCGGCCGGCGACAATGTCGTGCTGTCGTTCGTCGTCGCATCCAAGACCGACCCGTGCAGCCCCTCGTGGGGCACGTACTACTCGATGGACGAGGCCGACCAGGCCCTCGACCTCGATCGGCGCATCGCCCGACGCGACCAGCAGGGCGGCGACGTCATCGTGTCGTTCGGAGGGCTTCTCAACGACGAGCTGTCGACGGGCTGCACCGACCCGGATCAGCTGAAGAAGGCCTACGAGTCGGTCATCGACCGCTACTCGCTCAGCACCATCGACCTCGACATCGAGGGCGCGAACCTCACCGACACCGCCTCGGGCGACCGACGCGCGGCGGCGATCGCGAGCATCCAGAAGGAGCGCGCCGGTACCGACTCGCCCTTGGCGGTCTGGCTCACGCTCCCGGTCGCTCCATCGGGACTCACCACCGACGGCACCGACGAGGTCACCCGGATGCTGTCTGCCGGCGTCGATCTCGCGGGCGTCAACGTGATGACCATGGACTACGGCGACAGCCGCGAGGCGGGGCAGTCGATGCTCGACGCCTCGATCGAGGCCGCGAACTCGGTGCACGGCCAGCTGCGCACCCTATACGACCGACAGAACATCTCGCTCGGCCCGGTCGAGCTGTGGAACAAGGTCGGCCTCACGCCGATGATCGGCCAGAACGACGTGGCCGGCGAGATCTTCACCCTCGACGACGCCAAGGCGCTCAATGCCTTCGCCGTGAAGAACGGGGTCGGCCGCATGTCGATGTGGTCACTCAACCGCGACACGACCTGCGGATCGAACTACCCGGATGTCACGCGCGTCAGCGATTCGTGCAGCGGCGTCGACCAGGGCGATGCGTCGTTCGCCGCTCTCCTCGGTGACACGTTGACCGGCTCGCCGGAGTCGGCGGCCGGCGCCGTGACGACGTCGGTGCCCACGTCGACAGAAGACCTCACCGACGATCCCACCACGAGCCCGTACCAGATCTGGGATGCGGACTCCGCGTACCAGAAGGACACGAAAGTGGTCTGGCACCGCCAGGTGTACATCGCCAAGTACTGGACGCAGGGCGACATTCCCGACAACCCCGTGCTGCAGGCATCGGAGACGCCGTGGGAGCTCGTGGGCCCGGTGCTGCCGGGTGAGACGCCGGTGCCGGTGCCCGTTCTCCCCGCGGGAACGTACCCGGAATGGCAGGGAACGAGCATCTACACCAAGGGCGACTTCGTCATGTTCGACGATGCGGCCTACGAGGCCAAGTGGTGGACCCAGGGCGACAGCCCGCAGGCCTCCGGCAGCGACCAGGACGCGTCGCCGTGGCGGCCCCTCACCGACAACGAGGTGCGCACGATCCTCGGCATCCCCACCGTGGGCACCGGAAACGTCGGCTAGCGCCTGCGCTTGCGGTCGGGCTTGCCGTTCGGCCCGTAGATGATGATGCCGGCGACAGGAATGAGAGCGAACCAGAGCCAGCTGTAGCTCCAGCTGAGGGCGCTGCCCGTGACGAAGAACAGGGCGAGCGACACGAACGGCACGATGGCCATGACGGTCGCTCCGACCCGGCTGACCTCGGCCGGCTGCGGGTCCTTCCACCCCTCGGTCGCGCTCGGGGTCGTGGGCTGAACCACGGGCGAGGCGGCTGGCCGGGCCACGCTCTGGATGTCCGGGACTCCGTAGGCGGGAATGGCATCGCTGGGCGCGGGGTCGGCCGGGGTCGGGGTCGGCTCCGCGAACGTGGTCGGCGCGGGCCGCAGGGCGTCGCTCACCGACGCGGGAAAGGTGGTCGCCGGCAGGTCGTCGAACAGGGGGGCGAGATCGCCTCTCGTGACCGCGTTGCGCGCTGCCTTGCTGCGCTCGGCGAACTCGGCCTCCGAGAGGCGACCCTCCGCCACGTGCTGGCGGAGCTCGGTGACCGCGCGATCACGTTCGGCGGTGCTGAGGCGGTAGCTGGGATTGCCCGAGTAGTCCGGAATGCTCATGAGGCCATTGTGTCAAGGCGTGTCTCCGCGCGCATCCACCAGACGACGGATGCGCGCGAGACGGCAACGGCGACGGCCTAGACGGCGACGGAGACCGACCGCTGGGCCGCGATGTACTCGGCGATCTGCACGGCGTTCAGAGCGGCACCCTTGCGCAGGTTGTCGTTGCTGATGAACAGTGCGAGGCCGCGACCGGCAGGCGCTCCTTCGTCTGCGCGGATGCGGCCGACGTAGCTCGGGTCGTTGCCCGCGGCCTGAAGGGGCGTGGGCACCTCCGACAGCTCGACGCCCGGCGCGCTCGACAGCAGCTCGGTGGCGCGCTCGGGGCTCAGCGGCTCGGCGAATTCGGCGTTGATCGACAGAGAGTGCCCCGTGAAGACCGGAACCCGCACGCAGGTTCCGCTGACGAGGAGCTCGGGCAGTTCGAGGATCTTGCGGCTCTCGTTGCGCAGCTTCTTCTCTTCGTCGGTCTCGTTCGAGCCGTCGTCGACGATCGAACCGGCGAGCGGGATCACGTCGAAGGCGATGGGTCGCACGTAGGTCTGGGGCTCGGGCATCGAGACCGCGTCTCCGCGGTGCACGAGCTGCAGCAGGTCGGGGTCGGCGACGGCGGCCCGCGCCTGCCCGGCGAGCTCTTCGGCACCCTTGAGGCCGCTGCCCGACACCGCCTGGTAGGTCGAGACGATGAGCCTGGTGAGGCCGGCCTCCTCGTGCAGCACCTTCAGCACGGGCATGGCGGCCATCGTGGTGCAGTTGGGGTTGGCGATGATGCCCTTGCGCGCGTCGGCGATCGCGTGGGGGTTCACCTCGCTCACCACGAGGGGAACATCGGGGTCCATACGCCAGGCGCTCGAGTTGTCGATGACGAGCACTCCGGCGGCCGCGAAGCGCGGAGCCTGGGCGCGTGAGCCTGTGGCCCCCGCCGAGAAGAGTGCGATGTCGAGGCCCGACGGGTCGGCGGTTTCGATGTCTTCGACCACGACCTGCTCGCCCCGGAACTCGAGAGTCGTTCCGGCGGAACGGGCGGTGGCGAAGAATCGGATGCTCGAAATCGGAAAGTCGCGTTCCTCGAGCAGGCGGCGCATGACTGTGCCGACCTGTCCGGTCGCTCCGACAACGCCAACGTTCAATGCCTGTGCAGCCACGGTATGTTCCTCAGGTGATGGGCGCGGCCATCTGCCGCAAACTCCTACTTTACCAAGCCGCCTGCGCTCGCCGGGGGTGTTGCCGAACGCGACGGATGTTGCCGGGCGACCGGCAACATCCGTCGCCCCGGGCAACAGTCACCGCCCTGCGATTCTGGGCACCCCGATTCGCAGGAGGCGCCGGGCGATCTCTGGCGGGTTGCGAAGCTCGGGTGGACCCCAGCGGGCCACTCCGTTGTCCTCGTCTCGAAGGTGGTCCTCCCGGATCTTCTCCTCGTAGATGACGTTGCCGGCGTTCTCGCCGAGCTTCAGGGCCTGCTTCAGGTACTTGCCGAATCCGTCGAACTCCGCGATGGCGTTGTGCTGCGGCCACTCGTGATCGGTGTAATAGAAGCCTCCCCTCGGATTGACGTGCTGCACCTGAAGCAGTGGCTCAGGAAAACCGAGCTCGATGATCGCAAGACGACTCAGCGTTTCTCCCGCGTTATCGGCGCCGACCCGCGCCGCATCGATGGCGCGCCTGGCGCGCGCACGGCCGTTCGTGCGCGGGGAGCGAAGGAGGCCTTCGACGAGCTTCTCTCGGGTCAGAACCTGACGGCCGGCGCGCTTCTCGTGCACCGTGAAGTCGATCGCCGCGACGGCGATGGGAAAGGGCATGGTTCGAGCCAGATCGATCGCCGTGCGCTCGAGGCTCGTGACCAGTAGCCCGTTGCGCTCGGTCACATCACCGTCGTGCAGCACCTGACGATGAACCACCACGCCGTTCTTGCTGCGCGAATACGAGTTCGCGTCTGCGACCACGTGCACCTCTGCGGGCCACGGACGGTCGGCCAGCGGAAGGCCCCAGATGGCGGCGGCCGAGGCATGACCAAAAACCGGATGCCGGTGGGTCGACTCGACGGCCAGGACGTTCGTGAGATGGCGGGCGTACGTGTCGAAGCCAGCCCAGGATTCCGAGGCCACGTAGACCCCTCGACGGAGACGGCGCGTATCGGTGCCCGAGGAGCGCTGAAGCTGCCGAAGAGTGTCGGGATCGAGATCGCGCGCGAGGAGGAGATCGCTCGATCGGGGCCGTCGCAAAGTCGGGGCTGTCATGCGCTCCAGAGTGGCGGGAGCAGCGGCAGCCGGACCTGCGATCAGATCAGACGGTGCACAACTCGCAGCAGTCCCGACACGGTGAGGAGTACCCGATGCGCCAGCCCGACTGGAGGCGGGTGTTGCCGAACGCGACGGATGTTGCTGGGCGACCAGCAACATCCGTCGCCCCGGGCAACATTCGCGAAGGGGCGGGGCGGCCTAGCGGCCCGTTCCTCCGTGGACTACTGCCTCTGTGTCGGCGTCGAGGCCGAAGGCGGTGTGCACCACGCGGAGCGCGTCGTTGATGGTGTCGGCCCGGGTCACGACCGAGATGCGGATCTCGCTCGTGGAGATCATCTCGATGTTGATGCCGGCCTCGTAGAGGGCGGTGAAGAGTCGGGCCGAGACGCCCGCGTTCGTGCGCATGCCGGCGCCGACGAGGGCGAGCTTGCCGATCTGGTCGTCGTACTGCAGCGAAGCGAAGCCCACGTCGGACTGGTCGGCTCGCAGGGCGGTGAGCACGGTCTGGCCCTCGGTCTTCGGCAGCGTGAACGAGATGTCCGTGAGCCCGGTGGATGCCGCCGACACGTTCTGCACGATCATGTCGATGTTGGCGCCGGTCTTGGCGACGAGGTTGAAGATCTGCGCCGCCTTGCCCGGGATGTCGGGGACTCCGACGACGGTGATCTTCGCTTCGCCCAGGTCTGTCGCGACTCCGGCGATGAGTGGCTCTTCCACGGCGTTCTCGCTCTCTGTGGGGAGACCCTCCGCGGGGTTCTCCGATGGGTTGTAGACGATGGTGCCCTCGTTGTTGTTGAACGAGGAGCGCACGTGCAGGGTGACTCCGTGGCGGCGGGCGTACTCGACGGCGCGGATGTAGAGCACCTTCGCGCCGTTCGCCGCCAGCTCGAGCATCTCTTCACTCGTGATGCGGTCGATCTTCTTCGCTTTGGGAACCACGCGGGGGTCGGCGGTGAAGATGCCGTCGACGTCGGTGTAGATCTCGCAGACGTCGGCGTCGAGCGCTGCGGCGAGCGCCACGGCCGTCGTGTCGGAGCCGCCACGGCCGAGGGTCGTGATGTCTTTGGTGTCGCGGTTGAAGCCCTGGAAGCCTGCGACGATCGCGATCGCGCCCTCGTCGAGCGCCTCGCGCAGCCGAACCGGCGTGACGTCGACGATGCGGGCGGAGCCGTGCCGGGCATCCGTGATCATGCCGGCCTGGCTGCCGGTGAACGAGCGTGCCTCGTGGCCAAGGCTCTTGATGGCCATGGCCAGCAGCGCCATGGAGATGCGCTCCCCTGCGCTCAGCAGCATGTCGAGCTCGCGCGGCGCCGGCATCGGCGTGACCGCGTGTGCCAGGTCGAGCAGTTCGTCGGTGGTGTCGCCCATGGCGGAGACCGCGACGACGACGTCGTTGCCCGCCTTGCGCGTCTCGACGATGCGCTTGGCGACACGCTTGATGCTCTCGGCGTCGGAAACCGATGATCCGCCGTACTTCTGCACGATCAAGCTCACGTAAACACTCCTGATATGACGAGGATGGGCCCAGCGTGCAATCTTAGCGGGCGCGCGCGGTCACCCTTTGGCCTTGTCGTAGCTGTCGACCACGGCGACCGTCACCGGGAACTGCACGGGCACGGGGCCGAACAGCAGCCTGCCCGCGTCTTCGGCGGCGGCGCGGACCTCTGCGGCGACGGTGTCGGCGAGCGCGGCGGGGGTGTGCACCACGATCTCGTCGTGCAGGAAGAAGACGAGGTGGGGCCTGTCACGCAGCGGAAGGCCCGGGCCGAGCAGAACGAGCCGCCGCCGGAGCCCCGCCATCCACGACAGGGCCCATTCGGCCGCCGTTCCCTGCACCACGAAGTTGCGCGTGAACCGCCCCCAGCTGCGGCGCGCCGTCTTGGCCCGGGTCTGCACCGCCTCGCTCGCACCCTCCTGCTGCGCGTCGTCTTGAGCCTCGCGCCACTCGGCCGACGGGCGGGGCGAGCTGCGGCCCAGATGGGTCGACACGACGGCGCCGCTCTCGCCGAGCCGCGCCGCCTCTTCGACGAAGCGGATGGCATCGGGGTAGGCCCGCGCCAGCCGTGGAAGCATGCGACCGCTCTCGCCCGTGGTTCCGCCGTACATCGCGCCGAGCATTCCGACCTTGGCGTGCGCGCGCGTGTCGACGGCACCGGATGCAACGATGCCGTCGTAGAGATCGCGGTCGCGCCCGGCTGCGGCCATCGCCCGGTCGCCCGACATGGCCGTGAGAATGCGCGGCTCGAGTTGCGCGGCATCGGCGACCACGAACATCCAGCCCGGATCGGCGATGACGGCGCCGCGCACCTGGTGAGGCAGCTGCAGCGCTCCCCCGCCGTCGGCGGCCCACCGGCCGGTGACGACTCCCCCGGGCACGTAGACGGGGCGGAACCGACCGCCCTCGACCCAGCTGTCGATCCAGTTCCAGCCGTTGGCGGTGAGCAACCTCGACAGCTTCTTGTAGGCGAGCAGCGGCTCGATGACCGGATGCTCGTGGCGCGCCAGCTCCCAACGGTTCGTACTCGAGACATCGATGCCTGCGCGGCGCAGCGACTTGACCAGTTCGACGGGCGAGTCGGGATTCGCCGTCGGATCGTCGATCGCGGCACGGATCTGGAGGAGCAGTTCGTGCATGCGCGCCGGCCGCTGGCCGGGCTGGGGCCGTTCTCCGAGCAGCTCGACGAGGAGCTCATTGTGACGGGCCGCGTTCCACGGCAGACCCGCGTGCTGCATCTCGATCGCGATGAGGCTTCCGGCCGACTCGGCCGCGAGGAGGAGCGACAGGCGGTTCGGATCGGGCGCTCCGGCGACGGCCGCCCGCTGCAGCCGGAACTCCTCGACAGGGTCGAGGCCCTCCTCGTCGTCGCGACCGCGCTGCACCCCGAGTTCGAAGAGCGTGTCGGACTGGGACTCGCCCTGCGCGGTCCACATGGCGGGGGCGTCCCACGGGGACGCGGGAGCGAGCGCCAGCTGCGACGAGGCCGTCGCCGACGCGGTGCGCAGAATCGTGTGGCACAGACGCAGGTCGACGCAGCGTTCGACCACCACGTCGTGCGTCAGCAGAGCCGGGTACCAGCGTCGGGTGTCGTCCCAGACCCAGCGCGGTGACAGCCGCTCCCGACGTGCGACCTCGTGCGGGAACTGATCGCTCGAGACCGTCTCGGGCTGGCCGAGCAGCCTGCCCGTGTCGTCGAGCTCGGTCAGGGTCACGGTGTCGCCGGCGCCAGCGCCAGCACCGGCCGAACCAGCACTGACCGCGATGTGCACGATCAGCTCTCGACGAGCCGACGCCCCTCGAAGGCACGACCGAGGGTGACCTCGTCGGCGTACTCGAGGTCGCCTCCGACAGGGAGACCGGAGGCGAGGCGGGTGACCCGGATCTGCAGGGTGTTGAGCAGGCGGGACAGGTAGGTGGCCGTGGCCTCGCCCTCAAGGTTGGGGTCGGTGGCGATGATCACCTCGGTGATGTTCACGTCGGCCAGTCTCTGCATGAGTTCGCGGATGCGCAGGTTGTCGGGGCCGATGCCGTCGATCGGACTGATCGCACCGCCGAGCACGTGGTACAGGCCGCGGAACTCGCGAGTGCGTTCGATGGCGACCACGTCTTTGGCCTCTTCGACGACGCAGATGACCGTCTGCTGCCGGCGCGGGTCGCGGCAGATGGAACACGTCTCTTGTTCGGACACGTTGCCGCAGATGGAGCAGAAGTGCACCTTGTCGCGCACCTCGATGAGCACCTCGGCGAGCCGGGTGACGTCGAACGATTCTGTCTGGAGGATGTGGAACGCGATGCGCTGTGCCGACTTCGGGCCGATGCCCGGGAGTCGTCCCAGTTCGTCGATGAGCTCCTGGACGATGCCTTCGTACACTTAGCCGTCGCTTCTCTGCGTGTTGCGGGGAGCCACGGGCTGCTCCTCGATGAAATTGGCGCCGAGGATCTCGCGGACGACGGCCTCGCCGTAGCGCTGACGGCCGGAATCGGTGGTGGCGACAGGGGTGGCTCGCGGGGCCGGGGTCTCGGGGCGAGCCTTGGCGAATGTGGGCATGGGGGCCTGAGCGGGTGCAGACGGCGAGACGGGCGCGGATGCCGACTCCGGCGCACGGAAGTCGGGCTCGGGCTCACGATCTTCTTCGGGCACCGGCTCGACCGTTGCATCGGGCGTGGGATCGGACTGCGGAATGGCGACGACGGCCCAGGAGCTGGTGACCGCAGCCGGCTTCTGCTCTCGGCCGGCTTCGGGCCGACCGGGGGCCGGCGCTGCCGCCGAGGGCGTGGATGCGGGCGCGGGTGCCGGTGTCGGCTCGGGCGCCCGGGCGGTGGTGGCCGCGGGTGCCGCCGCAGAGCCCGGGTGCTCGACGCGGGCGATGTACTTGACGCGCACGCCGAGCAGGTCGAGGATCGCCTGCCGGAGGATCTCGCTGACGCCCTGCCCTGGAGCCTGCTGCTGCTTGAACTGGTTGACGTCGTTCTCGCTGGGGAACGCCAGCGTGAGAACGTCGTTCTCGAAGGCGCGAACAGTCGCCGTGTAGACGACGAGCCAGGCGCTGCGCTTGGCCTTCTGCACGGCCTCGAGAATCTCGGGCCAGGTGTCTCTCACCTGCTGCAGCGTGACCGGCCCCGCGGGGGCGGCCTGCACCGGGGCGGCGGGCTGCACCGGAGCGGCGGGCTCGGCCTGCTGCTGCTGCTGCGGTTCGGCCTGCTGCGGTTCTGTCTTCTGCGGGGTGGCGACGGCAGCCTCAGCCGCCCGAGCGGGCGCAGCATCGGGAACGGACGGCGCCGCGGCCTCCGGCTCGACGGCGGGTGCAGGTGCAGGTGCGGGTGCAGCCGCCGGTGCTGGGGCAGCGACCGCGGAAGGTACGGCACGCTGAACCGGCGCCGCGGCCCGTGGCGCGTCTGTCGTCTCGACTCCGACACGACGCTCGAGGCGTTCGATGCGGGCGAGCGAGCCGCGCTCGGTGTCGTCGCTGGCGGGCACGAGCACTCGGGCGACCATGAGCTCGAGGTGCAGGCGGGGGCTCGTGGCGCCCGTCATCTCGGTGAGCGCCGCGTTGACGATGTCGGCCGTGCGCGAGAGCTCGGCGTGGCCGAACTGCTGCGCCTGGTGGTGCATGGCCTGCAGCTCGTCGGTGGGCACCCCGCGCAGAACGGCGCCGGCCGCCTCGATGCTGGTGGTGGCGCTGACGATGATGATGTCGCGGAGGCGCTCGAGCAGATCTTCGACGAAGCGCCGCGGGTCTTGGCCGGTCTGGATGACCCGGTCGACCGCGCCGAATGCGGCTGCCGCGTCGCGCACCCCGATGGCGTCGATGACCTCGCCCAGGAGGGCAGAGTGGGTGTAGCCGAGCAGAGCGACGGCCCGCTCGTATTCGATCGTGCTGCTCTCGGAGCCGGCCATGAGCTGGTCGAGGAGCGAGAGGGTGTCGCGGGGAGACCCCCCGCCGGCGCGCACCACGAGCGGCAGCACGCCGGGGGCCACCTTCATGCCCTCGCTGTCGCACAGCTGCTGTACGTATTCGAGCAGCTGCGCCGGCGGAACGAGCCGGAAGGGGTAGTGATGCGTTCGCGAGCGGATGGTGCCGATGACCTTGTCGGGCTCGGTCGTGGCGAAGATGAACTTCACGTGCTCCGGTGGTTCTTCGACGATCTTGAGCAGGGCGTTGAAGCCCTGCGGGGTGACCATGTGCGCCTCGTCGAGGATGAAGATCTTGAAGCGGTCGCGCGCGGGGGCGAAGACGGCCCGTTCGCGGATGTCGCGCGCGTCGTCGACACCGTTGTGGCTCGCGGCGTCGATCTCGACGACGTCGAGCGAGCCGCCGCCGTCGCGACCCAGCTCGACGCAGCTGGGGCACACGCCGCACGGGGTGTCGGTGGGACCCTCTGCACAGTTGAGGCAGCGGGCGAGGATGCGCGCCGAGGTGGTCTTGCCGCAGCCGCGGGGACCGGAGAAGAGATAGGCGTGGTTGACCCGGTTCGTGCGGAGCGCTGTCATCAGCGGATCGGTCACCTGCGACTGGCCGATCATCTCGGCGAACGCCTCAGGTCGATAGCGGCGATAGAGGGCGGTGACCATGCAGCAATCGTAACGGTCGCCACCGACACCCTGCCCGCCGCATCCGGAGCCTGTGAGCGGAACGCGAACGGCGAATCGCCCAACCGATTTTTCCTCACATTCCCCCATAACTGGGGGCAGGTGCAGATCTGTTGCTCATCCGTGAGCCACCCGTCGTTCATTCCCGACACCTCTCGACGCAACCGACCGCCTCGATATTGAGTCGGCACCCGCCCGCACCACCCGATCGATGAGGAAGCATGCCCCCGAGCCCGCGCGTCGTCTTCGCCGCATTCAGCTCGAACGACGAACCGATGCTTCATTCGTGGATCCGTTTTCGCGACCTCGTGGAGTCCGCCGATGCCCTCGGCCCGCGGAGGCGACCCGTGCCCCGCGAAACCGCCCGCACGCCCGAGGTCGCGAGCACGAAGACCCCGCACAGCACGGGAGTCTGGCGTGTGCTCGCCTCGAACAACCGCGAACTAGGCCGCAGCGCGCGCACCTACGCATCGTTCGATGTCGCCCGGGCCCACGTCGCGACGCTGCAGGCGAGCGTCGACGAGCTCGTGGTGACCCCCGTCGTCGGTCCCCAGCCCGGCCTCTACGGATGGCTCCTGGAACACGAGGGGACTCCCGTGGTCACATGCGGACGCTGGTATGCAGCGTCGTCGAGCCGCGAGACGGTGATCTCGACGGTCGCCGCGCTGAGGATCGCCGTGGTCATGGAGGCCCCGCGCGCGCTGCTCGACCCGATGCGACGCAGCGCCGGACGCCGGATCGACCGAACCGCGGTGGCGCCATGGTGATGATCGACCCGGTGCAGGCCGAGCCGCAGCCCGAGCCAGATACGCAGACCGAGCCGCAGCGAGAGACGCAGACGCCCGACGTTCCCCGCGTCCTGGCCGCCAACACCGGCCTCTCCGACAGGATCTTCCGCGGGGTCGCACGTACCGGCGGCACGATCGTGCTGCTCGTTATGCTGCTCGTCGGCGTCTTCCTGCTCTACAACGGCTACAAGGCCATCAGCGTCGCCGGATTCGGCTTTCTCACCACGCAGGCGTGGGAGCCCAACAACGGCGACTTCGGCATCGCCGCCGTGCTCTCGGGAACGTTCTTCATCGCCCTCACCGCTATCGCCATCGCCGTTCCGCTCGCGCTCGGCACCGCGCTCTATATCAACGAGTACGCGCCGCGCGGAATCAAGCGCGCTCTCATCAGCGTGGTCGACCTCATGGCCGCCATCCCCAGCGTCGTCTACGGGCTGTGGGGACTGTTCTTTCTGCAGCCGCTCATCCTCCCGTTCTCGCAATGGCTCGCCACCTATCTCGGCTGGATCCCGATCCTGTCGGCGCCCAACTTCGATCCGTCCGACCCGCTCGCGAGCCCCACGCTGTTCACCTCGTCGACGTTCATCGCGGGGATCGTCGTGGCCCTGATGGTGGCACCGATCGCGAGTTCGATCATGCGCGAGGTATTCAGCCAGACACCGCTGGGCGAGCGGGAGGGGGCTCTCGCCCTCGGCGCGACCCGCTGGGGCGTGATCCGCAGTGTCGTTCTGCCTTTCTCGCAGGGCGGCATCATCGGCGGCACGATGCTCGGCCTCGGTCGGGCCCTCGGCGAGACCATCGCCGTCTACCTGATCATCTCGCCCGTGTTCATCATCCAGCCGCACATCCTCGAGAAGGGCGCCAACTCCATCTCGGCCCTCATCGCGCTGCGCTACAACGAGGCGTCGGCCCTCGAGATCTCTGCCCTCATGGCCGCCGGTCTCGCCCTCTTCCTGGTGACACTCGCCGTGAACTTCGGCGCCTCCACGATCATCGCCCGCAGCCGCTCCGGCGCATCGAGCGAGGGATAGACCGCCATGACCACCGTGCTCCCCGACGCCCCCACCGAGGTCATCGCTCCCGTCTCCGACGGCGAGCTCGAACGGCTGCCGGATGCGGCGGCGCCCGTCACGCCGCCGGCCACGCAGGCCGGCCGGCGCACCGAACTGCCTGCGCGGGCCCCCGCATCCGATGCGCCCGAGACGCGGCGCGCGCTCACCGGCGTGCGATTCTCGGATCTCATGCGCCTGGTCGGCGCAGCCGCCGCGTCGTTCGCCCTGACCTGGTGGGCCTTCAGCCAGCTGCTGCCACTGCAGGGCGTGCTCGGCTTCATCGTGACCTGCTTCGCCCTCTTCGTGATCATCTTCGGCGTGCTCGTGAGCCTCGACGAGTCGGGCCCCACGGTGAAGGACCGCGTCATCAGCGTGTTCGTCCACGGCATCGGCGTGCTCATGCTGCTGGCCCTGTCGTCGGTCGTCGTGTTCACGATCGTGCGCGGCTGGGACTCCCTCTTCCACGGCAATTTCTGGATCATGGACATGTCGGCGACCGGGCCTCTCGACGGCCTCGATTCGGGCGGCATCCTGTACGCCATCATCGGCACGCTGATCATGATCGCTATCGCGCTGGCGATCAGCGTTCCCCTCGGAATCCTCACCGCCGTGTTCCTCAGCGAGGTTCCCGGCCGCTACGCGAAGTTCGTGCGCACCGTGGTCGAGGCCATGACCGCCCTGCCCTCGATCGTCGCCGGCCTGTTCATCTACGCGTCCGTCGTGCTGATCCTCGGTTTCGAGCGCTCGGGCTTCGCGGCGTCGCTCGCCATGACCGTGATGATGCTTCCGATCATCATCCGGTCGGCGGATGTCGTGCTGCGGCTCGTGCCCGGAAACCTCAAGGAGGCGTCGCTCGCGTTGGGCGCCAGCCAGTGGCGCACCGTGTGGAACGTGACGCTGCCCACGGCGCGCTCCGGACTCACGACGGCGGTCATCCTCGGCACCGCGCGCGGCATCGGCGAGACGAGTCCCGTGCTGCTGACCGCGGGAACGACCACATTCTTCAACGTCAATCCGTTCTCCGGCCCGATGGTCTCGCTGCCGCTGGCCACCTTCAACTTCGTGAAGTCGCCCGAGCCCACGATGATCGCCCGAGGGTTCGGAACGGCCGTCGTGCTCATGCTGCTCGTGATCGTGCTCTTCGCCCTGGCTCGCGTGATCGGCGGCCGCGGTGCGGGCGTGCTCTCGCCCCGCCAGCTGCGCAAGCGTCGGCTCGAGTCCGTGCACGACCTCGAGCGCATCACCCGGGGCGAGCGGGCCGAGGCCCACCGACCGACCGTGGAACAGGCATCCGTCGACGCGGTCGCCCAGGCGGCCGCCGTCGCCGCCGCAGAGAGACTCGTGGCGCGCTCGCGGCGCGGCCGCCGACGCAAGGACGACTCCGAATGACCCGCCGACTCTCACGTCTCGTTCGCACTTCCGTCGGCGCGTTCGCCGTGCTCATGATCGTGACGGGCCTGTTCTCGTTCGCGCCGCAGCCCGCGGCCGTCGCGGTCGGCGCCATCCACCAGCCCATCTCGGGGGCCGGCTCGACCTGGTCGGCCAACGCCCTGCAGCAGTGGATACGCAACGTGTACGACAACTACAAGTGGCAGATCACCTACAACGACAGCGGCTCCTCTGCAGGTCGCCAGCTGTTCGCGGCCGGCACCGTCGACTTCGGCGTCTCGGAGATCCCCTACGAGCTGAAGGGCAGCGACGGCGTCGATCCCCGCCCGGCTCGAGGCTTCGCCTACGTGCCGATCGTGGCCGGCGGAACGGCGCTGATGTACAACCTCGTGATCGGCGGCAACCAGGTGACGAACCTGAGGCTCAGCGGCCCCACGCTCACCAAGATCTTCACCGGCGTGATCACCGTGTGGAACGACCCCGAGGTCGCCGCCGACAACCCCTCGCTCGCGCTGCCGGCCACCCCCATCGTTCCCGTGGTGCGCTCCGACGGCTCCGGAACCTCTGCCCAGTTCACGGCCTGGATGCGCCAGCAGTACCCCGACCTCTGGAACGCGTTCTGCGCCAAGGTCGGCCGCGGAGCGACCTGCGGAATCACGTCGAACTACCCGTTCGTGGCCGGCTCGTCGTTCGTGGCGCAGTCCGGGTCGAACAACGTGGCGGGCTACATCGCGCAGGGCCAGGCCGTCGGCGCGATCGGATACGTGGAGTACTCGTACGCCCTGAACTCGGGCTTTCCGGTGGCGAAGGTGCTGAATAACGCCGACTACTACACCGAGCCGACCGCGTCGAACGTGGCCGTCTCGCTGCTCGGCGCCACGATCAACCAGGACACGTCGTCTCCCGACTACCTCACCCAGGACCTGACCGGCGTCTACAACAACGCCGATGCGCGCAGCTACCCGCTGAGCTCGTACTCGTACATGATCGTGCCGACGAGGATCGAGAACCAGTTCAGCGAGGACAAGGGCCTCACCCTCAGCGACTTCGCGAACTACTTCCTCTGCGAGGGACAGCAGCAGGCAGAGGTGCTGGGGTACTCGCCGCTTCCCATCAACCTCGCCACGGCGGGTCTCGACCAGATCAAACGCATCCCCGGCGCCGACCCCGCCGGCAAGGACATCTCGACCTGCAACAACCCCACCTTCTCGCCCGACGGCAGCAACAAGCTGGCCAACGAGGCCCCGCAACCACCCGCGTGCGACAAGCGCGGGGCGGATGCGCAGTGCGCCATCGGCACGGGTGGCGCTGGCGGCCCCGGCGGCTCGGGTGGCCCGGGTGGCCCGGGTGGCGCGGGCGGTAGCGCCGCCGGGGGCACGGATGCCGCATCCGCGGCCGCCGCGGCAGCAGCAGCCGCAGCGGCGGGCGCCGCGGGAACGGCGGGCGCCGGAGCCTCCGCCATCGCCGGAAAGGCGGGGCCCGTGACAGTGGCGGGGACACCGGTGAGCATCGACTCGCTGGTCAAGAGGACTCCCGCCAATGCCATCGCTTTCGCCGCGGGCCTCGTGGCGCTCCTGGGCCTGCTGCTGCCTCCCGTCATCTCGAAGAGACGACGTCGGGCCACAGAGCTGAAGCAAAGCTCAACATTCTCCTCCCGTTAACCGGGCCAGAAGCCACAGCGGGTCGACTCAACACGCACCGCTCCTACATTTCAAGCGTCACCTTCCGAAAGGCTCCACCCGATGTCGCGTGTCTCATCCGTCGCCCTGCTCCGAGTGCTCTCACTCGGCGTCGCGGCGGCCTCGACCGCAGGGCTGTTCATCGCCGCCCCGCTCGGTGCGTCGACCGCGAGCGCCGACATCGTGGCGAGCGACTCGGCGGTCACCGTGGCCTGGCAGGGCGGCACCAGCGACCTCGAGAAGAGCCAGCCGGAACGCGTCGCGACGAGCCCTCACTTCGACGACTTCAAGAACCTCTCGATCACCGTCTCTCAGACCCAGTCGCTGACGGACCAGGCCATCAGAGTGGACTTCACAGGCCTGGCCGGCACCAAGACGGGGACCAGCTCGGGCAACGACGTTCAGAACGCGCAGAACTTCGTGCAGTTCATGCAGTGCTGGGGCGACCCCTCATCCGCGAACTTCCGGAACACCTGCGAGTGGGGCGGGTATGCGGTCACCCCGCCGGCAGGCCTCGAGCGCTCGGTTCCCGCCGAGAGCAACCTGCGCGGGGCGAAGACCCCGGGCACGGCCGACGTCACGTTCCTCTCGGCGCAGGGCAATACTTACTCGGGCGACCAGGCGTTGAACGACAAGGGCCAGCCGTACTGGCCCCTCGGCGAGATGTTCGACGGGTCGTCGAGCAACGAGATCGTGGCCGCACGCGTCGGGAGCTCAGGGGTGGGCACCGTGAACTTCGAGACGCAGAGCGCCAACCGCGCGCCCCAGCTGGGCTGCGGATCGAGCGCGGAGCGACTGCGCTGCTACCTCGTGGCCGTGCCCCGCGGATCGCACTTCGGCGGAGACGTGGGAGTCGGCGCGTGCTCGCAGACCGCGGCAGACGCGAACGGCCCCTACACGAAGGGGCGACCCGACTCCGTGCAGGAGGGATCTCCGCTCAACCCCGCCTGCGACTACTGGGACAACCGCATCGTCATCCCTCTCGACTTCACCCTTCTGGGCAACAACTGCCCCACCGGGTCCGCCGAGCGGCGCACGATCGGCTCGCAGCTCGTGGTCGGGGCGATGAGCTCGTGGCAGCCCGCTGCCTGCCAGACGGCGAAAAGCGTGTACAACTTCAGCACGAACCCCGACAGCATCGCGCGCGGCCAGCTCATCTCGGGTCGCGCGGGCCTGGCCTTCACCTCCTACGCTCCTGAAGACGACACGCTGTCCGCGATCGACACCGCCTCGCTCGCCAAGACCGACATCACCTACGCCCCCGTCGCGATCTCGGGCGTCACCATGGCGTTCTACGTGGAGGACACCACGGGGCGGCGCAGCACGCTCAATCTCACCCCGCGACTGATGGCGAAGCTGCTCACCGATTCGTATCTGTTCCAGAACCCCCTGACCGCCGTGCAAGACGAGGTGTACAGCCTTCCCTACCTCGGAGACACGGGCACGCGCTATCGCTTCTTCAGCCAGGACCCGGAGTTCTGGAGCATCAACCCCGACTTCACCACCGTCGACGACTCCGGAGCGGTCGTTCCCAAGCTGGTGAATCCCGCGCTCGTGCTTCCCGGCCCTGCCGGGGCGGATGCGATCACGCAGATCTGGAAGTGGATCCTCGCCGACAAGGCGGCCGCGGCCTGGCTCACCGGCGTTCCCGACGAGAACGGCATGCGGATCAACCCGTACTACCTTCCGCTCGGAGACCCGGACGCACGGGTTCCGGTGGTCGACGAGGAGACGGGCAAGCCCGTGCTCGATGAGAACGGCGACCTCACCTATCGCGCCGTCGGGCTCTCGAACGTCGACGGGTCGCCCCTGAAGCTCAGCCAGACCGTTCGGGACATCTTCTCGAAAGCGGATCAGACCCTGGCTCCCGCCCAGCTCTCGGCCGGGCAGAAGACCCGGTTCGGTGCACTCCAGTCGGCCCCGTACGCCGACACCCTGCTCAGTACAGCCCGCGCCGCATTCCGGGCCGACCCCGCCAGCCGCACGGTCTGGGATCCGAACAGGATCAACGCCGCGGGCGAGATGGGCGACTGGGTGAGTTCGGGAGCCCAGCTGCCCGGCCAGAAGTTCGTCATCGCCGTCACCGACACGGCGTCGGCGGAGAAGTACGGGCTCAGCGAGGCCTCGCTGTGCAATTCGAACGCCACGTGCACCGCTGCGACCGCCGAAACCGCGAGCACGTTCGTGACGCCCTCGACCGACACGATGTCGGCCGCCGTCGCAGAACTCGCCGTGACGAAGAACCCCGAGGTGAATCAGGTCGACCCGGGAGCCGTATCGCGAGGCAGCTATCCGCTGACCACCGTCACCTATGCCGCCGTCAACCTCACGAAGAGCGACGAACCCGCCCGGGCCGCGTACGCGGCGCTCGTGTCGTACGCCGTGACCGACGGACAGACCCCGGGCATCACGGCCGGCAGCCTCCCTCTCGGCTACGTTCCCCTGACGAAAGCGCTCGTGCAGCAGGCGCTGGTATCGGTGCAGACCATGCTCGGCTATGCGCCGTCGGTTGCCGATTCGCCCTCGGTCGGTGTTCCGCCGGCGAGCGCAGCCGCCCCGGCCGCTCTCACGGCAGCCCCGCTCCAGGCCGCCGCGGCCGCGGCTGCCGTGGGTGCGTCGCAGGCATCCGTGACCAGCATTCCCACAGCGACCGCTACGGCGACCGCTTCGGTTGATACTCCGTGGGCTTATCAGGGCGCACTCGGGGTATCCCTCATCGTCGGACTGGCGGGCGCCGCCTTCGCCCCCGTTCTCATGAGACCAAGGAGGCAGAACGGCTAACGCCCCCGACGAAAAAACCGCCCTGGAAAACCGCAAAGAGACCCAGGGCGGGCCCACCTCAGATACGCACCCAAAGCAAGCACTGCAATCCTAGAAGGGGATTCCATGAACACGAAGACCAAGCTGCGCCTCAGCGCACTCGGCGCGATCCTGGCCGTCGGCCTGACGGTCGTCAGCGGCGCCACCGTCGCCAACGCCGCCGACCCGACGAGCTTCAAGCAGCTCAACGGCGTCGGCTCCGACACCACGCAGGATGTCGTTCGCGCCATCGCCGCGACCACCACGACGCTCGGCTCCTACGACGCGGCCGGGGCGAACCTCTCCCCCACGATCAAGACCACGGCCAGCGGCCCCACGTTCAACCGCCCTATCGGCTCCGGGGCAGGCGTCAAGGCACTGTCGGCATCCGCCCAGGGCCTGAACTACGGCGGATCGGCCGCCCCCATCACCGGCCAGGTCGACTTCGCCCGCTCCTCGAGCGGCCCCGTCACCGGTTCCGTTCTCACGTACGTGCCTTTCGCAACGGATGCCGTCAGCTACGCGGTCAACTCGGCCAGCGACTTCCCGCGCAACATCAAGCTGGGCACGGCCGCGGACTCCGACACGAAGTTCACGCTGCGCAATATCTACCGCTGCACGGTCACGAGCTACAACAACGCCGACGGCGACGCCGTTGCGATCACGCCCCTGCTTCCGCAGACCGGATCGGGAACGCGCAGCTTCTTCCTCGGCAAGCTCGGCCTCACGGATGCCACGACCTGCGGCAACACGCGCAGCAACACCATCATCGAGCACGACGGAACGGTGCTGACCGGCCCCGGCGACATCGTGCCCTTCTCGATCGGCCAGTTCATCGCGCAGTCCAACTCGCCCCTCACGGGTTCGCAGGATCGTCGCGGATTCGCCGAGCTCGGCAAGATCGACAACGTCAAGCCCACCGTGCTCTCGACCGACGGCGTCGCGCTCAACGGATCCTTCCCGCTAGTCCGCACCGTCTACAACGTCGTTCAGACCTCGCGTCTGGGCGAGCCCGCGATCGCTGCAGCGTTCGTCGGCACCTCCTCCTCGTTCTGCGCCAACCCGTCGATCATCCGCACCTACGGCTTCGCTCCTCTGAGCTCCGGCTGCGGCGCCACCACCCTCACCGGTGGATTCCAGTAACCGGCACGCCCGCACCGATTCCTTGAACGACTTCAGACCAGAGAAAGAGCACAAGACAATGATCACAACCAAGCGGAGACTCGTCTCCCTCGCACTGGCCGGCGCCCTGCTGACCGGTGGATTCGTCTCGGTCGCGTCCGCGGCCCAGGCGACGCCGGATCAGATCATCGGCGACCTCACCATCACGACGACGGGAAGCGCGAGCCCGAACGGCACGCGCACCAAGCAGCCCGTCATCGACTCGCAGACCACCACCGTGTCCTGCCCCGTCGGCTACCGCATGAAGGCGAACACCGTCATCGCGCAGAACGACGTGGTTCTCGGAGGCTTCAGCCAGACCTGGGACGCCTCGATCCCGAACACGTTCGGCAACGGCGGCCTCACCGGTCCGGTGAACCTCAACCAGGTCGACAGCGTGGGCCTCAACAGCAACCGTGCGATCAACTCGATCCCCAACGTGACGACGACGCTCGTTCCCGGTGACTTCGAGATGCGCCGCTACTGCTGGTCCGACGAGTTCAACTCGGCCTACGCGACCGACAAGTACTTCGTCTCGCCGGTCCTGACGCTCGACGCGGCAGGAAACTGGGCGGTCAAGACGGCCGGCGCCGCCGGCGTCGCGGTTCCCTTCTCGGCCACCTCGAACTCCGAGACCGGCCAGATCACCCTGAGCGCCACGGTGCAGAAGTCGGCGACCGACACAACGGTCGCCACGGATGCCGCGGGCAAGGTCGAGTTCTACAACACGACTGGTGGAGCGAAGGTCGGCGAGGGCAACGTCACCGCCGGTGTCGCGACCTGGACCTCGGCCCAGCTCGCCTCGGGCACGTACTCCTACACGGCGCGCTTCATCTCGAGCGACCCGTCGAAGTACCTCTCGAGCGAGATGACGGCGTCGCAGGACGTCGTGCACACGTTCTCGGGTGTCTACGAGGGAACCCCGAGCGACGTCAACATCACGGTCGCCATCCCCGCCTCGGTCAGCAACAACGGTCTGAAGCTCACGGTCGCCAACGCGGCCGTCGCCCTCACCGCCACGCAGACCGCGGGCAACTTCGTCGCCACCGGAGCACTCGGCCAGGCCACCGTCGCCGACGCGCGCCAGACCAAGTCCGCCTGGAACCTCAACGGCAAGGTCACGGTCTTCACCAACACGACCGACACCAGCAAGACGATCCCCGCAGGCGCCCTCGGCTGGGCGCCGTCGGTCGTCAGCAGCGACAGCGCTGCTGTCGCCGGTGCCACCGTCGCACCCGGTGCGGCCGGCCTCGGCACGCCGAGCATCCTCGCCCAGGCTGCGGCCAGCACCAAGCCGGGCACGCTCACCACGGTCACCGACGCGACACTGAACTTCTCAGTGCCCGCAACGGGATCGGTCGCGCCCGGTACCTACGGCGCGACGCTGACCCTGACCCTCATCTAGGTCGAGTCGGCAGTCGCAAGACGCTGAACCGCTGCGGATCCGGGGCAACAAGCCCCGGGTCCGTAGCGGCACGTTCACCCCCCGATAACCCCCGAGCCAGCTTCGCCCTGAACAGTAGGAATCCTCGTGAAAAAGTTCCCCGCCGCCGTCCTCTCGGTCGCCATCGCCGGTCTGCTCGCCTTCGCCGGAGCATCCGTGCCGACCTCGGCCCAGGCCGCCGACGGCGACGTGACGTGGAGCGTCGAACCGAGCGGCCCCCAGGGGCCGGACGGCCGACTCCTCTACGACTACTCGGTCGATCCCGGCACCGTCATCAGCGACACGATGGCCATCACGAACTACAGCAGCACCCCCCAGACATTCCAGCTCTACGCGGCCGACGGCCTGAACGACTTCGACAACGGGCAGTTCTCCCTGCAGTCGGGCGGAACGCCGAACGCCGACCTCGGCGCCTGGACATCGATCGACGCCGCAGAGGTCACGATCGAGCCGGGAAGCAGCCAGGCCATCGGGTTCACGGTCACCGTTCCCACCAACGCCACCCCCGGCGACCATTCGGCGGGCGTCGTCGCATCCATCACCCGCAAGGGCACGGGCGACGGCGGCCAGGCCATCGACGTCGAGCAGCGGGTGGGGGCGCGCATCTACCTTCGCGTGTCGGGCACCATCGTCGGCGGCATCAATACGCAGGGTCTCGTCGCCAACTACGACGGCGTGCTGAACCCGTTCGCCGGCGGCGACCTCGAGGGCAGCTACACGGTGCAGAACACCGGGAACACCCGTCTCAACCTCGAACAGACCGCGCAGATCTCCGGCCCGTTCGGAATCCGGCTGGCGACCCTCTCGTCCGACGCGGCCACCAACCTGCTGCCCGGACAGATCATCAGCGTGCCGGTCGTATCGAGCGCCATCCTGCCGCTCGGCCTGCTCACGGTCGATGTCGAGGTACGCCAGAAGGTGCAGCCCGGAGCGGGCACGGCAGACGTCACTCCCGCGACGGAGTCGGCATCCACGTGGGCCATGCCGTGGTCGATGCTGGCTGTGATCGCGCTGCTCGCCCTGCTCGTGGTGGTCATCGTGTGGCGTCGCCGCGTGCACAATGCCCGACTTCGCGCCGCCATCGCCTTCCTGCAGGAGCAGTCGCGCGACTCGGCCGGCGTTGCCGCGCCCGCCTCGCCGACCCCGGCCTCCGAGTCCGTGCCGGTGCGTTCATGAGCCGCGGACCCTCGCCCCTCGCCCGTCGAGCGCTGCTCGCCGCCCTTGCGCTCACCCTCGTCCTGGGCGGCGCGGCCGCGCCCGCGAGCGCCGAGACGGGAGACGACGGCACCATCACCGAGGGCACGCCCGACACGTCGCCCGTGACCGTCGTCATCCCGAAGTCCACGACTCCTGCGGTGAGCCCCGCCACCGTGCCTGCGCCCGCGGGGTCGGGATCGGGATCGGGCGGCAAGACGTCGGCCACCACCTCGACTCCCGCAGGCGGCACTCCCGCCCCGACCTGCTCGATCGCAGAGGACGGCGCTCCCGTCGTTCCCGCCTCGCCGGTCACCACTCAGAACACGCTCATCACCGATAGAGCGGCATACTCCCCCGGCGACACGGTGCATGTGTCCGGGGGCGGCTTCGCGGCATCCCAGCCCGTTCGGGCCATGACCTTCGCCGGCGACGTGATCGTCGCCGACCCGGTCGCGGATGCCGCGGGGGCCGTCTCGTACGACGTCACGATTCCCGACGCCGCGGCGACGGGCGAGCTGGCCGTGCAACTGGTCGGCTGGAACTGCGGCTACGTCGCCGCCGTGACGGTGCTGGTCGGCGATGCGACGCCCGCCGGATTCGGCGGCCTGCCCCAGTGGTGGTGGCTGCTGATCGTGGGCGGTCTCGCCGTGATCGCGACCGTGCTGATCATCGTCGGCCGCAGCAACGGCTGGTTCGCCAGACCCGGAACCCTGGCGCCGCTCGCATGAGCCACGTTGCCCCGTCCGTGAGCCCGGCCGCCGCTGCGGTGGGTCGCCTGTCGCCCGCCCGACTCGCCGCTCTCATGCAGCCTCCCCGGCCCGCACCGGTGAGCATCCGCGACGGCCGCTGGTGGGCAGGGGCCGTGCTGCTCGCGATCTCCGCCCTCATCGTCGCCCTCGCCGTGCAGATCTCGTTCGCGAGCGGCCTGCAGCACGCCCGCGACCAGGCGGTCGGCTACGACGAACTGCGCACCAGCCTCGCCAAGGCGGTCACCCCCGTCGGCCAGCTCGACTACGAGGAGAAGATGGTCGCCTACGGCACCCCCGTCGCGCTCCTCGAGATCCCCTCGATAGGCCTGCGCGAGGTCGTGAGCCAGGGAACGACGGGCACCGTGCTGCGCAGCGGCCCCGGGCACAGCGCCGACACGGTCATGCCCGGCCAGGAGGGCACCAGCACCATCCTCGGCCGTCAGGCCTCCTACGGCGGTCCCTTCAACTCCCTCACCCGTCTCGCTATCGGAGCCGAGATCACGGTCACGACAGGGCAGGGCGCGCAGACGTTCACCGTCTTCGGCACCCGCAAGGCCGGCGACCCGCTGCCCTCGCCCCTGGCTGCGGGCCAGAGCAGGCTCGAGCTGGTGACCGCCGACGGACCGGCCCTGCTGCCGAACGGCGCCCTCTATATCGACGCGCAGCTCACGACGAAGGCGGTCACCACCCCGGCCTTCCAGTTCAGCGCCCTCGCCCTCCCCGAGGCGGACAAGCCGATGGCGATGGACCCGAGCGCCTGGATCGGCGTCTTCTTCAGCATGCAGTGGGTGATCCTCGCCAGCCTCGGCGCCCTCTGGCTTCGCCGCCGTTGGGGTGCGTGGCAGACGTGGATCGTCAGCGCCCCCGTGATCCTCGCCCTCGCCATCGCCACCGCCGACGGCATCGGCAGCGCCCTTCCCAACCTGATCTGAAAGACGACCTCATGACGACGACAGAGCTCCCCCAGCCCGATGAGGCGCAGACGAGCATCGTGCTGCCCCCGGCGTTCGCGCCCGTGACCGACCCGTTCCCACCCATGGGTGACCCGTTCCCGCCCCCGGTGGGCGAGCCGTTCCGCGCCCCCGCTCCTCTCGCCGGCATCGAGGCGCGAGCCATCTCGGCCTGGTTCGGCGACCACAAGGTGCTCGACCGGGTGTCGCTCGACATGCCCGCGGGCCAGGTCACGGCTCTGATCGGGCCCTCCGGATGCGGCAAATCGACCTTCCTGCGCATCCTCAACCGCATGCACGAGCTCGTGCCGTCGGCGTCCCTTGCCGGCGAGGTGCTGCTCGACGGCGTCGACGTCTACGACCAGAGCCGCAAGCTCATCGATGCGCGCCGCCAGATCGGCATGGTGTTCCAGAAGGCCAATCCGTTCCCCGCGATGTCGATCTACGACAACGTGATCGCGGGCCTCAAGCTCACCGGCCGTCGCGCGTCGCGCGACGACAAGGACGCCCTCGTCGAGGAGTGCCTCACGAAGGGCGGCCTCTGGAAAGAGGTCAAGGATCGCCTGCGCCAGCCCGGCGGGGGCCTCTCCGGAGGCCAGCAGCAGCGCCTGTGCATCGCGCGCTCCCTGGCCGTGAAGCCGCGCGTTCTGCTGATGGACGAGCCCTGCTCGGCCCTCGACCCGACATCCACCCGGGTGATCGAGGAGACCATGCTCGAACTCGTGCAGGAGGTGACCATCGTGATCGTCACCCACAACATGCAGCAGGCCCAGCGAGTGTCGCAGAACTGCGCGTTCTTCCTCGCGTCGCAGGGCACCCCGGGCATGATCGTCGAGCACGGAGACACCGAGGCGATGTTCACGAACCCGCAGGACGAGCGCACCTTCGACTACGTCAACGGTCGATTCGGCTGATCGCGTGACGGACACCTCCGACGCGCCCGGATCCGCGCCCGACGATGCACTCGTCGTCGGCGGCCGCTTCGAGCTCGGCCGCCTGCTCGGCTCCGGCGCATCCTCGGCCGTGTTCGAGGCGCACGACCGCGAGCGCGGCGACGCGGTCGCGCTCAAGATGCTGCATCCGCACCTCTCGTCACGAGACGATGACGTTGCGCGATTCCTCGGCGAAGTGGCCACGTCGCCCACGGCACCGCACCCGAATCTGGTGTGCACGCGCGCGTCGGGCGTGCACGACACCGGCGGGCTCGCGCAGGCGTGGATGGCCCTCGACCTCGCTCCGGGCATCACCCTGGCCGAATCGATCGAGCTGTTCGGGCCGCTGACCATCCCCGAGGCGCTGACCGTCTCGGCGGCTCTGCTCGGCGGACTGGCCGCGCTGCACTCCCACCAACTCGTGCACCGGGACGTGTCGCCCAACAACGTGATGATCTCGAGGCCCGCCGATCGCGCCCTCGAAATCTCCGACGTGCGCCTCATCGACTACGGGCTGGCGGATGCTCCGGGCCGGGCCGCCCGCGACGCCGACGGTCTCGTGGCCGGCAGCGTCAACTTCATCTCGCCGGAGCAGGCCAGAGGGCTCGAGGTCGACGCGCGCGGGGATCTCTACTCCGTCGCCGCCGTGCTGTTCTTCTGTGTCACCGGCCAGGTTCCCTTTCCGCGCGAGACGAGCGAACTGACGCTGCGCGCGCAGGTCAACTCGCCCCCGCCTCTGGCCTCGGCGCTGCGACCGGGGGTGTCGCGCGGGCTCGACGGCCTCATCGCCCGAGGCATGTCGAAGAGGGCGAGCGCGCGGTTCGACTCGGCGGCCCTGATGCTCGAGGCCGTCGCGGAGCTGCAGCAGCGGGAGCGGCCCGATCAGTCGTCGGAGACCCTCGCACGAACCACGGTGATGCCGCCGGACTCGGTCCGCACGCGCGTGACCGCGCCCCGCGACGCAGCGACCGAGAGGTTCGCGTCGCCGGGCGTGCGCTCCACGGTCACCGCGCGTCGCGCATCCGTTCGGCCCGTCGCACCCGTCGCACCCGCGCGACGAACGCGCCGCCGGGCGAACCCCGTTGTGGTGCTGGCGATCGCGCTCGGTGCCGCAGTCGTCGGTTGGGGCGTCGTCGCCGCGGTGCTGGAGGCGCCTCCGACTCCGACGATCGCGGCTCCGATCACCTCGACCGCCGCGGTCGAGCCCGCCCCGGTGGCGCCCGTCGTGGCCGACGAACCCGTGCGCCTGCAGCTGCCGAGCCTCGCGTCGCTGCCCATCGTGGAGGCGCAGCAGACGCTGGTGTCTCTCGGACTCACGGCCGGAGGGCTCACGGCCGTCGATGGCACCCAGCCCGCGAACACGGTTGTCGCCAGCTCTCCACCCGCGGGCGACTGGCTTGCGCCCGGCGACGTCGTGCAGCTCTCGTACGCCTCCGGATCGAACAGCGTGCCCGATGTGACCGCGATGAGCCGCGACGACGCTGTGGCGGCCGTTCAGAATGCCGGCTTCGCCGTGACCACGGCGACGGTCGAGGACCCGGTCGCCGCAACCGGATCAGTGGTCGGGAGCACGCCCGCTGGCGGTTCACGGCTCGTTCTGGGCAGCACCGTGACCGTGCTGATCGCGTTCACCACGCCCCACCCCACTCCGACACCGACCCCCACGACGACTCCGACGCCCACGCCGACTCCCTCGCCGTCCCCGCCTCGCTGACCGGGCAGGATGGAGGGATGCAGATTCGACCTTTCGCTCCCGAAGACACCGATGCCGTGATCGAGCTGTGGACCTCCGCAGGACTCGTGCGCCCCTGGAACGACCCGCGCAAGGACATCGAGCGCAAGCTCGCGGTGCAGCCGGAGCTGTTCCTCGTGGGCGAGTCGGACGGCCAGGTCGTGGCGGCCGCGATGGTCGGGTACGACGGCCACCGCGGGTGGGTCAACTACCTGGCCGTGTCGCCCGGATCCCGTGGCCTCGACTACGGTCGCCGCATGATGGAGGAGGCGGAGCGACTGCTCATCGAGCTGGGCTGCCCGAAGCTCAACCTGCAGATCCGCAGCGACAACGCCTCGGTGCGCGCCTTCTACGAGCACCTCGGCTACACGGAGGACGCTGCGGTGAGCTACGGAAAGCGGCTGATCACCGACTGAGGCCGGGGCTGCCGACACGGCAGCTGCCGAACCCCGCACTACTGAGAATTCGACTACTGAGACTCCGAGTCCCACAACTCAGTAGTCCGCGCCGAGGCTCTGAGAGCGTTCTCCACGTAGGCTCAAATACTACCGATCAGGGGTGATCGGGCATGGGGGTGTGACAGTGATTCCGCAGGCGGGCCACAGATATGTGGCATACAAGTCCGATCTGCGCACGATCGCGGAGTCGTCGGGCAGCAATCGGGATGAGCACATAGCCCGACTGAGATCGATCGTTCTCGGCGGAGGCACAGCGATCATCGCGGCCGCAGCCGGCCTTGGCAAGAGCTTTGTCGCACGGGGGATCGCCGCTGCGGTGACCGCCCTCGGCGGCTCGGTCAGCACCGTCGCCTGCGTCCACACAAGAGAAGACCAGCTCGTCGATGGAGTCGTTCCACGCAGCGATCTGCTGATCGTCGAGGATGCTCACCTGCTCAGCTTCGACGATGCAGTGCGGCTGACCCGCCTCGCCCTCGACCCGAAGCGGAGCGTCTTGATCACGATCGACTCGGGCATGTCATGCACGGCACCCCGCAGCGAAGCGTGCCATCGAGAACTCACCACACTCTGGACAGAGCATGGCGTCTCCCGAATCGACCTCAGCGGGGTCGGCTATGACGAGGCCGTGATCATCATCGAGGGAGTCGCCGGGCGCGATCGTATCGATGTCGTCACCCGGGCACGCATCCTCCTTCTCGCTGAAGGCAACCCTCGGCTGCTCGAGGAACTGACTCGGGAGGAACTGCACCGAGGCACCTATTCCGCCAGACAGCAGAACATCCTGCTCGGACCGTCCTACATGTCGCCCCGCATCCTCGATTTTGTTCGCCCCCTCCTGCGCGGGATGTCAGACGATGAGGAATACGCACTCGTCACCCTCGCTCGCCTGGGCGCTCTCCCGTTCGCGAGAGCAGCCCGGCTGGTCGGCAACAGCCCGCTCCGCTCGCTTCTGCGCAGGGGACTCGTGAGCTACGACCCCCGCACACCGGACAGCGTCTCGAGCAGACCCATCTACGCTGCTGCGGCCCTCGCGATCCAGGTCGGGGAGAATCCGTTCGAGGCCGGGCACACGGCCGAACTCATCCTGCTGAGTGACCTGTCGGCCGGTCTGGAGTTGTCGAACGCGGAGTGCGCCTTCGTGGCCGAGTACCTCGTCAACGAGCCGGGCCCCGATCCGCTCTCCGAGATCTCCAACACAGAGGCGGCGATTCTCCTCGCCAGGGCCGCCCGCCATGCGAACAAGACGGGTATGCCCGGCTCCGCTCGCATGTTCGCCCATCGCTCGCTCGGCTATGCCCCTACGCTCTCGGGCGTCGAGCAGCTGTCTCGATGCCTCGTCGCCCAAGGCAAGTTCTCCGAGGCGCTCGACGTGCTCGAAAGAGTGCCTGTCGAACACGTCGATCCTTCGGAGGACGCTGCGTTCCTGTCATGGTGGATGCTGGTGCTGAGCCGTCGCGGTCCCTCCTTCGAGCGAGTCGAACGCCTCGAGAAAGAGGCCAGATCCTGGGGAACTGTCGACTCGGCACTCGACGAGTGGACGGTGTTTCTCGCCGCGCGGTCGAACATGATGCTCAGCACCTATCGCGACGGTGTCGCAGAGATGGAGTCGATCGCCCGGGATTCATCGTCATCGGGCTACTTCGTTCTGCGAGCCCTGACCGAGTTGATGCCGTGCTACGTGCACCGGGGCGAGAAGACGAAGTTCACGTGGGCTCTCGAGAAGGGATGGGCGCTCATAGCCCCCATCCTCGCGTCGAATCCGGAAGATATGAGATGGGACCCGGCCCGCTCGACGACCGAGTTCATCATTCAGGCCTCGCTTGTCCGGGCCACGATCGGTCATGATCGGGCCGGGCTGGCGCGGGAGCTCGAATCGTTCGCCCTTCGCACAGTCGACACGGCCGACGAGTACGGAATGTCGCTGGTCAACCTTGTAGCGGGCCACCTCGCACTCGAACAGAGCGATGCCCAGCGTGCCGAGAACGAGTTGGCGCGCGCCTTGGAGAGAGTCGGCAACAGCCCTCAGACGAAGTGGGTGACCTGGATGCAGATTCTCCGATCCAATGCTCTCGCAATGCTTCAGCGGCACGACGATGCCCTGCTCTTGGAACGAGAGATCTCGCCGATCGAACGCGAGAGCACTCCGTGGCTCGCGCACTACTCTGGTCATCTCAGCGCGCGGATGAGGGCCTATGAGGGAAACGTCGCCGGCTCGATCGATGCCTGCCGTACCATCGCCGACGAAGAATCGAACTCTCGATTCTTCGCCATGCGTCCACTTCACGTCGCGGCGGCGTTGGGAACCGATCCGAGCACGCTAGTCGCAGAGATCGACAGGCTGCCCGCGCAGCAGATGTGGGATTCGACGCGGCTGCTCGAAGAGCATGTTCGCGCCTCCGCCAGCGGGGATGCACGCGCGCTCGAGCGGATCGGCGACGAACTCGCCTCCCTGAACCACTGGTGGGAGGCCGTGCTCTCGTATACGACGGCCGCCACACTGTTCGACGTGGCGGGAGAGGAGGCACGCCGAGCCACCGCATTGGAGAACGCCCGCACCACTCGATCGAAGCTGCCGGCCACTCCGAAACTCGGACTCGTGGACAACGGCGCATGGTCCGAGTCACCGTCGATTGATCCCGACCACCGGCGCTCGACCATGCTCGCCGCGCTGACACCTCGGGAGCGGGAGGTCGCCACGCTCGCGGCCGACGGCATGTCTAACGCCGAGATCGCTGCCCGACTCTATTTGAGCGTGCGAACGGTCGAATCGCATATCCTCCAGGCCCGCTCAAAACTGGGAGACGTGCGCCGCTCCCAACTCGCGTCGATCGTTTCGACCTGACGCTCGAGTCGAACCCTCGGCGACGGCGTTTCAGATCACGGCGAGTGTCTGTCGCGCGATCTCGAGTTCTTCGTTCGTGGGAATGACCAGCACGGCGACCCGGGACGCATCCGTCGAGATGACCCGCGCACCGCGCTCCGACGACTCATTGCGCTCCTCGTCGATCTCGATGCCGAGGATGCCCAGGCCCGCGAGCGCTCCGGCACGGATGAGGGGGGTGTTCTCCCCCACGCCCGCCGTGAAGACGATCGCGTCGAGGCGGCCGAGGTGCGCCGCGTAGGCGCCGACATACTGCTTCAGGCGGTGCAGGTACACGTCGAGCGCGGCCTGCGCGTCCGCGTCTCCCGCCCGCGCCGCCGCGATCAGATCGCGCATGTCGCCGTGGCCGCTGAGCCCCAGAATTCCGCTTCCGCGGTTGAGCAGCGTGTCGAGGTCGTCGAACGTCTGGCCCGTCTTGCGGTGCAGGTGGAACAGCACGGCGGGGTCGAGGTCGCCAGAGCGGGTGCCCATCACGAGCCCCTCGAGGGGAGTCATGCCCATCGACGTCTCGACCGACTTTCCGTCGGAGACGGCGCAGGCGGACGCCCCGTTGCCGAGGTGCAGCACGATCGTCTTCGTGTCGTCGAGGGGCCGGCCGAGGAACTCCGCGGCGGCCTCCGACACGAACTTGTGCGAGGTTCCGTGGAACCCGTAGCGCCGGATGCGGTGCTGGTCTGCCAGCGTCTTGTCGATGGCGTAGGTGTACGCGGCGGGCGACAGGGTGGAGTGGAACGCCGTGTCGAAGACGGCCACGTGCGGCACGTCGGGGAACGCCTTCTGCGCCGCGTCGATGCCCTGCAGGTTCGCCGGATTGTGCAGCGGAGCCAGATCGGCCAGATCCTCGATGTTGATCTTCACGAGATCGGTCACGATCGTCGCCTCGAAGAAGCGTTTCCCGCCATGAACGACACGGTGGCCCACGGCCACGGGCGGATGCTCGTCGAGCGACGGCCCGTTCGCCCGGAAGGCGTCGAGCATCACCTGGAATCCCTGCGAGTGATCCTTGATCGGAAGGTCGAGTTCGCTCGAGCCGTCGGCGGTGGTGTGCTTGGAGTGACCGGTCTCGTCGCCGATGCGCTCGACGAGGCCGGAGGCGAGCACCTCTTCGGTCGTCATCTCGATGAGCTGGTACTTGAACGACGACGAACCGGAGTTCACCACGAGAATCGCGCTCATGCGGGAACTCCTTCTGCTGCGACGGCGTCGACGGGCTGCGCCGCCGCCTGGATGGCCGTGATGGCGATGGTGTTCACGATGTCGGCCACGAGAGCGCCGCGGGACAGGTCGTTGATCGGCTTGTTGAGTCCCTGCAGCACGGGCCCGATGGCCACGGCGCCGGCGCTGCGCTGAACCGCCTTGTAGGTGTTGTTGCCCGTGTTGAGGTCGGGGAAGATGAACACCGTGGCGCGACCGGCCACCTTGCTGTCGGGCATCTTCGTGGCCGCAACCGCGGCATCCGCTGCGGCGTCGTACTGGATCGGACCCTCGACCAGCAGGTCGGGGCGTCGCTCGCGCACGAGTCCGGTCGCCTCTCGAACCTTCTCGACCTCGGCGCCCGAGCCCGATGTTCCCGTGGAGTACGAGAGCATCGCGATGCGTGGGTCGACTCCGAACTGCGTGGCGGTCGCGCTCGACGAGATGGCGATGTCGGCGAGCTGCTCTGCGGTGGGGTCGGGGATGACGGCGCAGTCGCCGTAGACCAGCACGCGGTCGGCGAGCGCCATGAGGAACACGCTCGAGACGACGGATACGCCGGGCTGGGTCTTGATGACCTCGAACGCCGGCCGGATGGTGTGCGCCGTCGTGTGCGCCGCGCCGGAGACCATGCCGTCGGCGAGGCCGAGCTTGACCATCATGGTTCCGAAGTAGGAGACGTCGGTGATCGTGTCGCGGGCCTGCTCGACCGTGACGCCCTTGTGGGCTCGGAGCCGGGCGTATTCCTCGGCGAACGGCTGGCGGTACTTCTCATCGAACACGCTCACGATGTGCGCGCCTTCGAGATCGAGTCCGAGTCCGGCCGCCCTGGTGCGCACCTCGTCCTCCTCGCCCACGATCGTGAGCTCGGCGATGCCTCGGGCCAGCACGGTGCTCGCGGCCTTCAGCACGCGATCGTCGTCGCCCTCGGGGAGCACGATGTGTCGACGCACGTGACGGGCCTGGTCGATGAGACCGTACTCGAACATGAGCGGTGTGACGACGGTCGACGAGCTCACATCGAGCAGCTCGAGCAGCTTCGCACCGTCGACGTGCTGCTCGAACAGGGCCAGCGCGCTGTCGTATTTGCGCTGCGAGTCGGCGGCCAGGCGCCCGCGGGTCGAGGTGATGCGCAGCGCCGTGTCGTAGGTTCCGAGGTCGGTCGTGACGATCGGCAGGGTCGAATCGAGGCCCGAGATCAGGCGGGTGATCGGTTCGGGAAGCTCGAAACCGCCGTTGAGGATGATGCCCGACAGCGACGGGAAGGTTCCCGACGCGTTGGCCATGAGAACTGCGAGGAGCACCTCGGAGCGGTCGGCGGGAATGACCACGACGGCGCTCTCGGTGAGCCGGGGAAGCACGTTGACCATCGACATGCCGGCGACGACCACGCCCAGGGCCTCACGATTGAGCAGGCTCGCGTCGCCCGAGAGCAGCGAACCGTTCGTGGCCTCGACGAGGTGCTGCATGGTGGGCGCGACCAGAACGCGGTCTTCGGGGATGGCCCAGATGGGAACGGACGCGGGTGCGTCGATGGCGGAACCGATCGCATCCCGGATCTCGTCGAGGCGCTCGGGATCTGCCCGGTTCGACACGATGCCGAGCAGGGTGGCGTGCGCCAGCTTGAGCTCGACCTGCGCCAGCTCGGTGAGCTGGCGCATGTCGTCGGGAGTGCGGGACTCGGAGTAGCCCAGCGTCTCCGACGAACCCTGGCCCTTGCGTCCACCGAGCACCAGCAGCACGGGCGCACCGAGGTTCGCGGCGACGCGAGCGTTGAATGACAGCTCGCTGGGGCTGCCGACATCGGTGTAGTCCGAGCCGAGGATGACCACGGCGTCGCACTCCCGCTCGACCGCCTTGTAGCGCTCGACGATGACCGACAGGGCGGCATCCGGGTCGTTGTGCACGTCGTCGTAGGTGACGCCGATGGTCTGCTCGTAGCTCAGCTCGACGCCGTCGTGAGCCAGGAGCATCTCGAGCACGTAGTCGCGCTCGGCGACCGAGCGGGCGATGGGCCGGAAGACGCCGACCCTCTGAAGCGAGTGGCACAGGGTGTCGAGCACCCCCAGCGCGATCGTTGACTTGCCGGAGTGGCCTTCGGCTGACGCGACATAGATGCTTCTCGACACTTCGGATCCTTCGAACTCGTGGTTGCTTAGGCTCTCCTCACCCTATTCGCTCGTGCTGTCGTTCAGCGGGGAACCCTCTCAGGTCGAGAGGATGTGCAGTGTGATCACGTCGGGTTCGGCGCACAGGTGGGATTCGCCCCGAGCAGGCCCATGGTGGCCGTGGCTCCGGCCCGCACGGAGGTCCATCCCGTCGCGTCGACGGTCTGCAGGTAGAGCCCGTAGCTGCCGCCGAGAAGGCCCCCCAGCACGGAAGCGGCGAAGGTTGTCGTGTACGTTCCTGCGACCGGCCCGGTCGTGGTGACTCCCTGGCCGAGCAGCACCACCGTGAGGTTCGGCAGGAGGCCACCCTCGGCCACCGCGTAGGCGATGTTCGCCGGTGCCGCGTAACCGGTGCCGGCCGGGAAGTTCCATTTCACGGTGATCGTCGGGCTCGTACCCAGCGTTCCGGGGCTGAGCACGCAGCTCTGGATGACCGGCTTCGGAACAGTCGTGGCGGTCAATGTGGTCTGGGCCACCTCCTTCTCCGCCCAGGAGGCCTCTGTCTCGTCGGCGCCTCCGACACCCCATCCCGCGATCACGGCCGCGCCCAGCACGATCGCGACGACCCTGTTTGCCCGCCGCATCAGCAGACGTATCCTCCGAACGAGTCGGCGCCGGCACGGTGTCGGGCGCGGGTCGTTCGTCGCGGCCTCGTCGATCGGGGCCAGAAATACCAGGTGATGAACGAGGCCACGACGACGGTCACCGAGCCGAGGGCCACGGGATTCGACATCGCCACGACGGCGACGGCGAGTCCCGGAACGGATGCCATGACGATGCGCACCGTCGAGACCGTGTACGGCGCCGGGTCGTCGACGGGGTTGGCATCTCCGCGCAGGGTCAGGATCGTCTGCCCGTCGGCGCCTCGTTCGGTGGCGACCACCCGGTGGGTGACGGGCAGCTGGTCGGGGCGGTCGACGGTCACGACGTCGCCGACTTTCGCTTCGGATGCCGGAATCTCGCGCACGACGGCGAGCGACCCGGCGGGGATCGTCGGGGACATCGACCCGGTCTTGAACATGATCAGCGTGACGTCGAACAGCACCGCCGCCAACGTGAGTGCGATGCAGACTGCCCCGAGCACGGATGCGATGTTCAGGAGCACCTCTCGAACGACGCCGTGCCGTCGACCGTGCGCGGCGGATGCCGGGGTGTCGGGTCCGACCCCGGAGTCGACTGCGGCCAGGGTTCCGATCATGAGCTCGAGGTGGCCTTCACTTCCCACGTGGCGGTGATGCTTCCTCCCTGCAGGGTGTTCGGGGCATCGGCGTTCATCGACACCTCGAAGCAGAGCTGGGTGACGGCGGACTGGTTGGCCGCCACGCCCGTGGTCACCGTGGGCGTGCTGGTGAGCGCGGCACCCCCTGCGGCGGGAAGCCCCGCGGCGCCCACGATGTAGACCGCTCCAGCGCTGAACTGGCTCGCATCGCAGGTGCCGGTGGCGTAGCGGACCACCCGGTACTTGAGCGCTGCGGCGAAGGCCGTGTTGTTGGAGGTCGCGCTCTGCAGTGCCAGTGTGCCGTCGAGCGACACCGCCTTCGTGCGAACCCAGAACGGCGCGTACTTCACCGTGGTGGGCGACATGGCTGCGGCGGAGAAGGCGAAGACGAGCGGCGCGGCGGCCGTCGAGTCGGCCCAGGTCGAACCCGAGTTGATCGACGACTCGGTGTTGAAGCTGCTCGCCGTGAACGTGGCCTGGCCGTATTCGCTGTCGGTCCACGCCGCCATGGTCAGGGACCCTCCGACGCCGAGCACGAGACCCCCGGCCAGAATCGCCCGGATCCGCGTGAAGCGGTGGGGACGATCCTCGGCTCGGGGCCCGTGTGCGTGGCGCATCATTCTCCGTCGTCGTCCGAGGTTCTCAGTCGTTGTCCGAGACCGACTCGGCGGCGAACTCCCACGTCACGGTTGCGGCGCCACCCTCGACCAGACCATCGCCGGCCGTCACGATCAGGCACAGGTTCACGGGATCGCCGGCTGCCGCGGCCGCTCCCTGCGTCAGGTCGAACGTCGCGGCGTCCGCTGCCGTGGTGGCCGTGCCCGCGGCGACCAGCTCGCCGCCGGTCGTGTCTGCATCGCAGCCGAAGGCATCCGTCGTCAGGATCTCGTAGGTGAGGTTGGCCGCGTTCGCGCCCGCGCCGACGCTGCTGAGCGTCACGACCGCATCCGTTGTGGTGGCAGCATCGAGGCGCACGGCGAACGGTGCGTAGACGACGTCGGCCGGTGCCAGGTTCAACGGCTCCACCTCGAATGTGAGTGCCGCGCCCGGAGCGGTCTCGTGGTCGCTGAACGCGCCGCCGAGTGTCTCCTGACCCTCGAGGTTGAACGAGCCGGCGCCGAACGTGCCGGTCGCGAATTCGGAATCGTTCCACGCGGCCAGAGTGACCGCCGCCCCCACCCCGAGCACGAGGCCGCCCGCGAGAACCGCGCGAACGATCCCCCTTCGCCGCGTGCCGTGCTCTGTCGCGTGCTCTGTCGCCTGCTCTGTCGTCGTGTGTTCGCTGGTCGATGTGCTCATGTCGGTGCCCCTCGAGTCCCCCGGATCGTTCGCCGCACAGTGCGGCCTGATCTCGACATGGTGGAACGGGAAAGCGGGGCTGGGGGCCGAAAAGGCCGATCTCCAGCAGCCGAACGCAGACAATCCAGTAGTCCGCGGGCTCGCCCCAGTAGTACCGAGGCAAAAGAAAAGACCCCCCGCGCACCCGCCAGAGCCTGGTTACCCTTGCTACGTTTCCGTCCTGGGGGAGTTGGCCTGGATGGCGCCACGCGGGGAGCCGTCAACTACTTTACGCGAGGTTGTGCGCCTCTCGCGAACTGAGGTGTACTTGACGCATGCGTATTGCAATTGCGGGGGGTCACGGCAAGATCGCCCTGATTCTCCAGAAACTTCTCAGTGACGCCGGCCACGAGGCCGTCGGCCTCATCCGAAACCCTGAGCAGGCGGGCGATCTGCTCATCGCGGGCGGCATCCCCGTCGTGCTCGACCTCGAGCAGGTCTCGGCCGAGACGCTCGCCGCCGACCTGGCCGGGGTGGATGCCGTGGTGTTCGCCGCCGGGGCCGGTCCCGATTCCGGGGCGGCTCGTAAGCTCACCGTCGATCGGGATGCGGCCGTGCTGCTGGCCGACGCGGCCGTGATCGCCGGCATCCGGCGTTACGTGATGATCTCGGCGATGTCGGCCGACTCGTTCGAGCCAGACTCCGACGATGTGTTCCAGGTGTATCTGCGGGCCAAGAGCGAGGCCGACTCGGCCGTGCGCCAGCGCGATCTCGATTGGACCATCATCCGCCCGGGCGCCCTCACCGACGACCCCGGAACGGGCCTGGTGCACCTCGCCGAGAGCACGGGCCGAGGCTCGATCCCCCGTGCCGACGTCGCAGCGCTCGTGTACTGCAGCCTCGTCGACGGGGTGGGCCTGCACGCCCAGTTCGAGGCGATCGAGGGCGACGACCCGGTGGCGGAGGCGCTCACCATGGCGCGCTACTAGCGCCTTCTTTCCTGCGGCGATCACCTGCCGCGACCCCGAAACGCACAAACCCCTGACCGAAGGAAAGACCTTCGATCAGGGGTTTCGGCGGTGGCGGAGAGATTCGAACTCTCGATAGGTTGCCCTATACACGCTTTCCAAGCGTGCCTCTTCGGCCGCTTGAGTACGCCACCTTGTGTTCTTGACGAACCTGACTATCGTAACCGATGACGTGCAGGCGTGTGCGCATCGCTCTACTCGGAGCCCGAGCAGTCCCCATCCGACACCGGAGCCGTCAAGGTGATCTCCGTGTAGTCCTTGTCCATGAAGCGGATCTCGGCGCCGCTGTCGTCGGACGACGAGATGCCGGTCCAGCCGCCGTCGAGGGTGTCTTCAGACGACACCGTGTCGAAGTCGTGCTCATCGAGCACAGGATTGACGATCTCCATGACCGACTTCCACCCGCCCGCCGCTGCCCACAGTGACGAATCGCTGCGAAGAGTGGGCAGGATGAGCACGCATCCGCCGTCGTTGTCGGCGGTGATCTCGGCGGCATCCGTCGCCGATCCGTCCCAGGCGAGGTCGGGGTAGGCGGATCGCAGCGCGGACTGCACATCGCCCAGCACGACGGGATAGCTCACTGAGGCTTCCTCGGAGGAGACCGGCTTCGGCTGGGCCGAGCACGCCGAGAGCAGTGTCGTCACCACCGCCATCAGGCCGATCGCCGCGACAGCCGCACCCCGGCGTGAACCGGCGAGACTCCGCCTGCGACCGCTGTTCGACCGCCAGGAATCCGAGAGCGTCATCTTCACTCCTTGCATCGCGCGCAACTGAGCCACATCTCAGGTCCGCGCACCCAGCGTAGCGAACGGGGCCCTTACGCCCATGGGGACCTCTCCCCATGGGCAGGCAGCGAAGCGACGAGTATCTTTCTTCTCATCACGAGATTTCGCGATCACGATCACACTGTGGGAAATGAGCTGGTCATGGGTGCTTTCTATGGAGCCGACGTCACCGAGTTGCGCACCTTTGCGAAACTCGCCGACGCGAGCGGCCGCCAATTGGAGGAGACCATCGCACGACTCACCGGTGAGCTGAACAGGGTTCCGTGGCACGGGCCCGATGGCAGCCAGTTCACGGCCGCGTGGCACGGCCAGCATCGCCTCACCCTGCAGGCGGCCCAGCTGGGCCTGATCCAGGTGGCCTCGACGATCCGCGCGAACGCCGACCAGCAGGAGAGCAGCAGCACGGATTCGGGTGGATCCGCGGGTGGCCCCGGCAGCGGCGACAGGTCAGGCGGTGGCGATGGCGACAAGCCCGAACCGGATCCGTATGGTGACCTGGGAAAGGACTACATCGACATCACCAATCCGATCGCGCTCGACGACGACGCGCTAGACCCCCAGAACATCAAGCAGGGGGCGCTTGGCGACTGCTGGTTCCTGGCCGCGCTGGGCACGGTCGCCGACGCCGACCCGGACTTCATCCGGGATCACATGACTCAGAACGACGACGGAAGCTGGACGGTCACGATGTACGACGACGGCAAGCCCGTCGAGATCAACGTCGACCCGACCGCGCTCCCGGGAGCGGTGAGGGATGCGGATGGCAACTTCAACTTCGCGACCATCTACGAGAAGGCGGCCGCCGAGTTCTTCGGCGGGAGCTACGAGGACATCGACGGCGGATACTCCGACGACGCTTTCGCGGCCATCACCGGCGGCGACACCGACCGGACAGGAGAGTCGGACTTCGACGGCATCAAGGACAAGATGGCAGACGGGCCTGTCGCTGTGGGAACCGAGGGAGACGACGCGAAGTGGTGGTGGGACGATGAGGTCGACAACGACCACATCGTGCCCAATCACGCCTACATGGTCGACACCATCGAGACCCATGTGAACGAGGCCACGGGCGAGGAGGAGACCATGATCCACCTGCTCAACCCGTGGGGCCCCAACGGAGGTAACCTCACGGGTGACACCCCGGGCGAGAACGGCGAGAACCAGCGCTGGGGCGACGTCTGGCTGACCGAGGACGAGTATAAAGAGAACTTCGATTCGGTCTACTCCGGCACCATCGAAGAGAAGTAGAGGCCAGACATGAGCACGATCACCGCCGAACAGGGCTCACAGCCGACCATCGACGAGCTGACGATCGGCATCATCGATGCGGCGACACGGGCCGGGGTGTCGAAGGCCCGCCTGCTGTTGCGTCTGCCCACCGGCGACATCGCCGTCACGATGACCGTGGGTGAGTCCCGCGTGGTCGAGGGGTACGGCATCCTGACCCTGGATGACGTCGTCGCCGACCAGCCGGCGCCGAGCCGTCCCACGGTGAGCCTGACGGTGACTCCCGAAGCGCCATGACCCGAGGCCGCAGACCAGACGTCGCATCCCTCCACCTGGTGGGCGGCCCTGAGGCGCTCACCGTCGCGCTCTCCGAGTACGACGACCGCTGGCGCGGTATCTACAGGGAGCACAGGCAACGGATTCTCACGGCCGTCGGAGCCGTCGACGTCGACATCGAGCACATCGGATCCACCTCCGTTCCCGGCCTGGCCGCGAAGCCGATCATCGACATCGTCGTCGCGGTCGACGACATCACGGCCGAAGAGGACTACCTCGATGCCCTCCTCGCGGCCGGGTACGAGCTGCGAGTTCGCGAACCCGGGCATCGCCTGGTGCGCACGCCCTCCCGCGACGTGCACGTGCACATCTACGAGCGAGGCGCCCCCGCCATCGACGAGTACCTGCTCCTGCGCGATCACCTCCGCTCCGATGCCACCGATCGCGGCCTCTACGAGCAGACGAAGCGGCAGCTGCTGAGCAGGCAGTGGGGCGACATGAACGACTACGCCGATGCGAAGACCGACGTGATCGCCGCGATCAAGGAGCGGGCGAAGGCCGCGCGCGTAGATCCGGAACTATTGGAGTGCACATAGAATCGAGGTCTGCAAAACGGCATGACTCGATGCGTTCCAGTCGTTCAGTACTCCGGTCACGGGGCGAGCTGCGGGCGAAGCCGTAGCTGCACGTCAGCGAGAGATACGGCGCGCTTCGATGTCCCTCTGCGTTCCACCCATGTAAATCCCTGACCGTACATTTTGGCTCCATCTAGGACGACACCCTCGACCAGGAAGGGGAGCCATGCAGCAGACTGCGACGGAATAAGGATGGCCAGCACAGACCGATGATCTTGGTGAAAAACATCGATCACGAGTCCCTGCGGGGCCGGGGAGACGAGTTGTTGAATGACATCCTCGATTCGAGCCACCGAGGCCTCTAGCCTCGTGATTCCAGCAGTGTTGTCGATCACGTCCCTGCCGAAGGCGTCCTGACCCGTTCCAAAACCGATGATGATCATTCCGCCGTCTTTTGAGTTGGCGAAGCTCGAAACATCGAGCGCAAGTTCAAACCGCTGGCGGGCGTCTCCAAGGCCATACATCGCGCGCTTCACCTCGAGCCAGTCACTCTCGGCCATCCCCAACAAAGTCGACCATGCTCCGACTCGCAGTTTCTCCATGACTGCTGCGGGGGTGTCGCTCTCGGATAACGTGCCGCGCAGCCGCGCGAGGATCAGATAAGCCTCCAGAGCGATTTCTCCAAACGACATGTCGTCCGTGACCGACATCGCCACATCGCAAGACTTGGCATCTCTGTATTCCTTCAGTTCGGCCGACAGCACTGCGAGCCTGCGACGTCCCGCGTCTTTCGAAAGGGCGGCTTCGATGCCGTCGCCTGTCGTGACCGCCGGGTGCAGCACCTGAACGAGCATTGTCCGTTCGTGCAGATCGAATGTCAGGTATTCATTGCTAAATCCCATTTGCGGGGCTCTCACGTCAAGCGGGTCGGCGGGAATACCCAACCCCGCCTCGGCACGAGGCGTAGTCACGCCCAGACGTGCATCTTCTGTCAGCTCATGCGCGAGTGCTTGGCACACGACTCCGAACTCTAGATCAGAAACCTCGTCCAGGCGGACGTCGATATCCGCATGACAGCTGACCTCGACTCCATTGGGGAAGGTGACAATACGCATGTTTTATCTCCAGTGCAATTGACGGAACTTTACCTGCGGACCAGGGACCGATCTACCGTCACTTGAGCCACTCGTGGGCGAATACCGTGGCGTCCTCCAATGTCGCCGAGCGGAGATGCCTGGTGCCGAAGGCGTCCGGCGGCATCGTGCCCCGGCGCGGCAGGCCGGTGTACGGCAGCAGGTGACGCACCCAGTCGCGCTCCACCCTCGGGCTGCCGAACGGACCGTTGGCCACGATGAAGCGCTCCCTGCGGCCGGGCCCCGTTCCCAGGTCGAGCGTGCTGACACCACGGAAGATCATCGTGCGGGCCAGAACGATAGACGACAACGGCTGCGCCTCTCCGCCGTTGATGCGGATGAGACCGCTGCGCTGATCGAACTCCGCGTACTGGTTGAGACCGATCAGAAGCGGGATGACGATGGCGGGGATGAGGAGGAACATCAGCATGAGCGGCGTGTGTTCAGGGTGCGCACTGAGGAGCCCGAAAACGGTGCCGACGAGCGTGGCACCGATGCCCAGGACGAGACTCACGACCATGCCGCGCCACGGGGTGGGGCGGCCGAATCGCACGAGAGGATCCGGTCCGGTTCCCGCGTCTCGACTCATCCACCCGACTTTAGGGCACACGGCCACGGGCGCGTCAGCGCCAGCCCGACAGCTCCCCCGCCAGCAGCGCCCGGGTGCGAACCAGCATCCCGCGCACGGTCGTGGCGGGGATACCCAACTCGATACCGATCGCCGCGTAGCTCAGGCGGTCGATCTGCCGTAGCTCCCAGCAGCGACGCTGCACGTCGGTCATCAGGTCGAGAACGCGCCGAGCGTCGGCGACGAACGCTCGCCGGTCGGCGATGGCATCCGGGCCGTGGTCATCGGATGCCGTGACATCGTCGTCGAGATCGGCCCGGCTGCGTAGCGCTGCTGGTCGCAGCCGGTCGTAGCACCGTCGACGAACGGTCGTGATCAGCCAGGCTGCGATCGTGTCTCCGTCGATGACGTTGTCGGCATGGGTCCAGGCGGCGAGGAATGTCTCCTGCACGACATCGTCCACATCGGCGGTGCCTCCGAGAACCCGATACGCGACGGCGTTGAGCAGCGTCGCGTACCGACGCATGATCACACCGAAGGCCCGATCATCGCCCGAAGCCGCTCGGATGATCAGGACACGATCCGAATCCGACTGCAGCCCCGCGAGGGGCACTCGCTCGACGTGATCGGCAGAGCGAGGCGGACGGGGTGCTGAGATCGTGGCGAGCATGCGGACTCCAGGCGTCGAACAATATGTATACGCATTGTTCGGACTCGGCCCATGCGACGATTGCCGCGCTGGTGCCCCCAGAGCGAGGGGTTCTTTCCGACGCACGCGCATGCGTCGGAATGGGGCGTCGCATGGGCACCCCCACAGGAATAGGCTTGTCGGTGGCTCGCCTCGCACCGCCGCGAGAGTCGCGGGCCGCGCGCCACCGGCACTTACGGAGAACCCCTTGACCGAATCCGCTCCCGTCGATCCCACCACGACAGACGCCTGGAAAAACCTCGCCGCCATCGCCGATGGCTTCGCACCTGATCTCCGAGCCTGGTTCGACACCGACGCCGGCCGCGCCGAGCGTTACACCTTCCAGGCGGCAGACCTCACCGTCGATCTCTCGAAGGGCCTCGTCACAGAGGAGATCCTCTCGAACCTGCTGCAGCTCGCGACAGACGTCGACGTGGCCGGCCGCTACCAGGCCATGATCGCCGGCGAGCACATCAACGTCACCGAAGACCGCGCGGTTCTGCACACGGCACTGCGTCGACCGAAGAACGGCGAAGGCCTCGTTCCGCCCGCGGGCTTCATCGTCGACGGGCAGGACATCGACGCCGACGTGCACGCCACCCTCGACAAGGTGTACGCGTTCGCCGACAAGGTGCGATCTGGCGAGTGGACCGGCGTCACGGGCAAGCGCATCGAGACCGTGGTCAACATCGGCATCGGCGGATCCGACCTCGGTCCCGTGATGGTCTACGAGGCGCTGAAGCCCTACGTGCAGCAGGGCATCGAGGCCCGATTCGTGTCGAACATCGACCCCAATGACGTCTTCGAGAAGACGGTCGGACTCGACCCCGAGACCACCCTCTTCATCGTCGCGTCCAAGACCTTCGGCACCCTCGAGACGCTCACCAACGCGCGCCTCGCCCGCGAGTGGCTCTGGGCTCAGCTGGGCGCTGCCGGCGTTCTGGAGGACACCGACGAGGCGCGCACCGACGCCGTGGCCAAGCACTTCGTGGCCGTGTCGACCGCTCTCGACAAGGTCGCCGCATTCGGCATCGATCCCGAGAACGCCTTCGGCTTCTGGGACTGGGTGGGCGGCCGCTACTCGGTCGACTCCGCCATCGGCACCTCCGTCGTCATCGCGATCGGCCCGGACAACTGGCGCGAGTTCCTCGCCGGATTCCACGCGGTCGACGAGCACATGCGCACGGCCCCCCTCGAGCAGAACGTGCCCGTGCTGATGGGCCTGTTGAACGTCTGGTACACGAACTTCCTCGGCGCCCAGAGCCACGCCGTGCTGCCCTACGCCCAGTACCTGCACCGCTTCGCCGCCTACCTGCAGCAGCTCACGATGGAGTCCAACGGCAAGAGCGTGCGCTGGGACGGCTCGCCCGTGACGACGGACACCGGCGAGATCTTCTGGGGCGAGCCTGGCACGAACGGCCAGCACGCGTTCTACCAGCTCATCCACCAGGGCACCCGTCTGATCCCTGCCGATTTCATCGCGGTGGCCAACCCGGCGCATCCGCTGAAAGACGCAACCGGCGACGGCGCAGGCGTCGAGCCGGGGCAGGATGTGCACACGCTGTTCATGGCCAACTTCTTCGCGCAGACCAAGGCCCTCGCCTTCGGCAAGACGGCCGACGAGGTGCGCGCCGAGGGCACGAAGGAGTCCGTCGTTCCCGCACGCGAGTTCGCCGGGAACCGTCCGACGACGTCGATCCTCGCTCCCGCGCTCACGCCGAGCGTGGTGGGTCAGCTCATCGCTCTCTACGAGCACATCGTCTTCGTCGAGGGCACCGTCTGGGGCATCGACTCGTTCGATCAGTGGGGTGTCGAGCTCGGCAAGCAGCTGGCGCTGCAGATCACGCCCGCCGTCGCGGGAGATGCGGCCGCCCTCGAGACTCAGGACTCGTCGAGCAAGTCGCTCATCGCGAAGTACCTGGAGCTGCGCAAGTAGTGCGCAGCTAGGAGCGTAAGGAGAGCCGACCATGGCCGGTCGCATCGAGATAGATCTGTTCAGCACGCTCGACGGCGTGATGCAGGCCCCGGGCGGGCCCGAGGAGGACCCGTCGGGTGGATTCGGCTTCGGCGGGTGGCAGGCGCCGATGAACGACGAGGCCGTGGGCGTGCAGGTGATCGAGGGCATCCGGCGTATGGATGCGCTCCTGCTGGGCCGGCGCACCTACGATATCTTCGCCGCATACTGGCCGAACCAGCTCGCAGGCGACCGCGGGGCCGAGAACGAGATCGCGGCCGCGTTCGACGCCATCCCGAAGTATGTGGCCTCGCGGGGGGAGCCGGAACTGCCGTGGCGGGACTCGCACCTGCTTGGCCTCGATCTGGCATCCGAGGTCAACGCACTCCGCGAGCGCCACCGCGAGGTGCACGTGATCGGCAGCATCGACCTCGCTCGCACCCTGGTGGCCGAGGGCCTCTTCGACCAGCTCAACCTGTGGGTCTATCCGATCGTGCTCGGCGCGGGCAAACGCCTCTTCCCGGCCGACGGACCGGCCATGAGACTCGAGCCTCTCTCGTCGTCGACCATCTCCACGGAGGGGACGCTACTCCTCCGCTACGGCCCGACGGGCGAGGTGCCCACGACGGGCGATATGACATGAAGGAGTCGTAGGCTGACATCATGAACCTCGACGACATTCCCATCACCACCACGACGGGTGAAGAGACCACCCTCGGCGCCTACGACGGCGTGAGGCTGATCGTCAACGTCGCTTCTCGCTGCGGCCTCGCCCCGCAGTACGAGAAGCTCGAGACCCTTCAGAAGACCTACGGAGACCAGGGCTTCACCGTGCTCGGCTTCCCCAGCAACCAGTTCCTCCAGGAGCTCTCGAGCGACGAGGCCATTCAGGAGTACTGCTCGACGACATGGGGCATCACGTTCCCCATCTTCGAGAAGATCCGCGTCAACGGCCGCAATGCCCACCCGCTCTACAAGGAGCTCACCAAGACGCCCGACGTCGACGGCAAGAAGGGCCGCATCAGCTGGAACTTCGAGAAGTTCGTGGTCACCCCCGACGGCGCGGTGCACCGGTTCAGCCCGCGCACCGAGCCCGACGACCCCGCCATCATCGGGCTGATCGAATCGTCGCTGCCCACCCCGTCGCAGTAGCGGCGGTGCGGAGCGATCCGGCGACCGTCGCCCCGGAGCACCGCGCGGAGGCGCTGAAGGAACGCGTCTACGTCACCTTCACCAGCCTCGCGGTGGTGCTGGCGATGCAGTCGCACTCCACAGACGAGCTCAGTGCTGGCGAGGCGGCATCGACCCTGAGCATCACGGTGATCGGCACCCTGCTGGCGGTCTTCGTGGCCGACGTCGTCTCCCACCTCGCGGTGCACGCGACCGTGCCGACAGCGGCCGAGATCCGACGCATGGCCGCGGTGAGCTTCGGAGCCTTCGCCACGGTCGTGCTCCCCCTCATCTTCATCGGGTTTGCCGCTCTCGATGCCTGGAGTGTCGACGCGGCCCTGCGCGCATCCACCATCGCCCTCACGATCTCGCTGATCGCCATCGGCTTTCTCGCCGTGCGCCGCGTGAAACTGGCCTGGTGGCAACGCCTCATCGTGCTCGGAGCGGAGTTCGCCGTCGGCGCAGCGGTGGTCGGCCTCGAACTGCTGGCGCACGGCTGAGCACTCGTAGGCTTGATGCATGGGTGGACCCACGGAACCTCGTGACTCGCGGCTGAACGTCGCCCGGTATCAGGTCGACAAGCTCACCCCCGAGAGCGAACGCGACGACGATGCGGTCGACGCCGGACAGCCGACCATGGAGCAGCGCGCGCAGATCGTCGAGATCTCGATCCAGCAGGCCATGCGCCGGGGCGACTTCGACGATCTGCCCGGCGCGGGCAAACCACTGACGGGCCTGCAGAACGCCTACGACCCGAACTGGTGGATCAGGCAGAAGATCGAGCGGGAGCGTCTGACCGGACTGGGTCCGCCGGCGCTGACCCTGCGAACGGAGGACGCCGAGCTCGACGAGCGCCTCGATGCCGCCCCGTCGGAGGAGGCCGTGCGCAGCATGCTCACCGATTTCAACGCGCGCGTCATCGAAGCCCGGCGGCAGTTGCAGGGCGGGCCGCCGGTCGTCACGCGTCCGCGCGATGTCGACGCCGAGGTGCTGCGCTGGCGCGAACGGCGGGATGCGCGCTACCGGGAATACACGGAGGCGCGGGAGCGCGAGGAGGCCGAATATCGGGCGATGAGCTGGCGAGAACGGCGTAGACTTCGCCGCACCCGGTCACGCCGAGAAGATAATTTAGGCTGACCTTAGTCACGGGCATCGGCCCGTGCAACCCCATTGCACCGGCAATACCGGGCACACGAGAGTGGACACATGAGAGAGCTTCACTATGGGGGCGGCACCCTGATCGTCGGCTACGAGGTCTGTACCGCGGTCTTCGACTACGCCCTCGCGCTGGTGCGGTCAGGTCGGTCCGACCTCATCACCGTGCCCGTGCTGGTGAACGGCGAGGTCGACGAGTCGAACCTGCTGCTGGGGCCGACGACCCAGATCTTCTGCACCCCCGCGGGCGTGACCCACCGCGATCTCGACGACCCCGCGGTCGTCAGCGATCTGCGCGCACGCATCGACGGACTGCATCGACCGATCATGGCGCTGTCCAACGACACCGCGGCCTATCCGGACTTCGAGTTCGAATACTGACAGGCGTGCGGCTACAGTTCAGGGCATGTCGCCGCAACTGGTCGCCCTCACTGTGTCGATAGAGGTGCATCGTGGCTGAGCAGACGCGGGGAGACCTCGTCCGGCTGGTCACCTTCAGCGACGCCGTCGTGGCGATCGCCGCCACGCTGCTCGTTCTGCCGCTCGCCGAGAATGCCACACAGGGCGGTGCTCCGTCGCTCGGCGAGATCGTCGCATCGAGCGGCAGCCAGGTTCTGCTTCTGCTTCTCAGTTTTCTGGTCATCTGCCGGTTCTGGATCAACCATCACGACATCATGCGAGAGCTCGTCAGCTTCGACCCGCCGCTCTTCTGGGCGAACGCCGTCTGGCTCTTCTCGATCGTGCTGCTGCCCTTCACGACCAGCCTGATCGGCACGTCCGACAGTCGGGATCCTGCCACGACCGGCGTCTACATCGGCAACATGCTCGTGACCTGCCTGGCTGCCCTGGCGATGCAGTGGCACGTCACCCGCACGCCCGCACTGCAGTCTCCGCAGAATCGGGGCGCTGCGAAGCTCAAGGGCGACGTCGTGACGGCGATCACGATGGCCGTCGCCCTGCTTCTCGCCGTTCTCGTGCCCGTCATCGGGCCGTGGGCACTGCTGCTGCTCGCAGTCGACGGGTTCGTCGCGCGACGCATCCACCCGAGAACGAGAACGCCGGGTCCGCCGCGTCGATGACGCGGCGAACCCGGCGCGGGTTCAGCTCGAGGTCAGTGCTCAGGCCACCGACTGCTCACGGCGCGGGAGCTTCCAGCCTGGACGCACGTAGTGGCAGGTGTAGCCGTTCGGGTACTTCTCGAGGTAGTCCTGGTGCTCCTCCTCGGCCTCCCAGAACGCGCCCGCGGGCTCGACCTCGGTGACGACCTTGGCGGGCCAGAGACCGGATGCGTCGACATCGGCGATCGTGTCGAGCGCGACCTGCTTCTGCTCGTCGGAGGTGTAGAAGATCGCCGAGCGGTAGCTCTCTCCCACATCGTTGCCCTGGCGGTTCTTGGTCGACGGGTCGTGGATCTGGAAGAAGAACTCGAGCAGGTCGCGGTAGCTGATCTGCGAGGGGTCGAAGACGATCTCGAGCGCCTCGGCGTGGGAACCGTGGTTGCGGTAGGTGGCGTTCGGGGTGTTGCCGCCCGAATAGCCGGTGCGGCTCGAAATCACTCCCGGACGCTTGCGGATCAGGTCCTGGACGCCCCAGAAGCATCCGCCGGCCAGGATTGCGGTTTCGGTTGTCGTGGTCATCGTGAGATCTCCTCGGTGCTCGTGGATGCAGTGGTGCTGGTCGTGCTCGACGTCGATGTACTCAGCGTCGATGTTGTCGAAAACAGGCTCCGGTAATCACCGTAGCCCTCCTTCTCGAGGTCCGCCTCAGGGATGAAACGCAACGACGCGGAGTTGATGCAGTAGCGCAGCCCTCCCGCCTCGGCCGGTCCGTCGTCGAAGACATGACCCAGGTGGCTGTCGCCGTGGGCGGACCGGACCTCTGTGCGCACCATGCCGAAGGCCTTGTCGGTCTTGACCACGATGTTTGCGGGGTCGATCGGAACGGTGAAGCTGGGCCAGCCGGATCGGCTGTCGTACTTGTCGGTCGATGCGAAGAGCGGCTCACCCGACACGACGTCGACGTAGAGCCCCGCGTCCTTCTTGTCCCAGAACTCGTTCTGGAACGCGGGCTCGGTGGCGTCGTCCTGCGTGACGCGGCGCTGCTGGCGAGTGAGGCGGGCTATGGCCTCGGGGGTCTTGCTGTACTGGGCTGACACTGTCGTCTCCTCGTATGGTGCGCAGCTGGCTGCCGCGACTATCAGGTAGAACAGGCGTGCCCCACCGGATGTTCCGGTGTCGGCAAACACTCAGGAACGGGCATCCACAACGGCCGCCGCCCTGCTCAGGAGCGGATCGTCGCCTCGCGCCCAGCGGGCGACGACGGTGTCTGCGCGGGGTCGATCCCGATCGCCGAGCGACCGCACGAGCGGCCCGATCACGTCGTGTGCGAGCCCTACGGCGATGTCGGGGAGGATGCTCGACCGCAGGAACCCCTCGAGCCTCGTCAGGTCGGAGACGACGAGCACCGACAGATTGCCCTGCAGCAGGATGATCGCGGCCAGGCGGCGCTCATACACGGGTGCGGACCAGAGCAGCGAGCTCAGGGCCGTGATGTCGTCGTGTGCGAGAGAGGGATACCGCCTCAGGGTGTCGCGAAGGGTCGCTCGGATGGCACCGACCGACGCGCCGTAGTACTCGATTCCGTCGCCGAAGCGGGCGCGATGCTCCTCTGCGCGCTGCCACGACGACTCGTACTGCAGTGCCTCGTCGATCGCGTCGGCGGCCTCGCCCAGGTGCTGCGACGCCACTACTCGCTCTCGGCGACCAGGGTGCCCATCACATCGAAGAACGCGTTGTAGCCGATGGCGGTCTGGTCGAGCTGGCCCTGGTCGAAACCCGGGGACTCCTGCGACATGATCATCTCGGTGCCGCCGCCGACCTCAGCGAGATCGACCGTGATCACGCCGCGCGCATCGAGCGCGGGATTGTCGGTGATGGTCATCACGAGGTGAGACGGCGCATCGACCTCGAGGTACTCTCCGATCCAACTGATCGACGTGTCGTCGGGCAGCTTCATCACGGCCTTCCACGATCCGCCCGGGCGCACATCCATCGACAGGGTCTCGGCGGGAACGTCGACGCCATCGGTGCCGAACCACACGGCGAACTTCTCCGGGTTCGTCCAGGCGTCGAAGACGGCCTCGCGAGGCGCGGCGAACGAGCGGGTGATGGTGAGTCCTGCCATGGTCGTACTCCTCGTCAGTGCTGCTCTGTGTGCAGTGAACGGTAGCGCATCGAGATTGCTCCGTTGCCGAACCTGTGCACATCGACGAGGTCGAGGTCGAGGTGCGCTGCGCGCGGGAAGAAGGGGGTGCCGCCGCCCACGACCACGGGATACGCGACGTAGATGTACTCGTCGACGAGCCCGGCGGCGATCGCCTGCGCGGCAAGGTGCGCTCCTCCGATGCTGATGTCGGCGGCGGCCGTGCGCTTCAGTTCCGCGATCGAGCGGGGATCGAACGAGCGCTCGATACGTGTGCGGTCGGTGGATGCCTCGGCGAGCGTCGTCGAGAACACGACCTTCTCCGCCGCCCGCCAGATGCGCGTGTAGTCCTGCATGACCTGATCGGGGTCGGACTCGGCTTCGGGCGAGGCCCAGAACGACATGACGTCGTACATGCGACGCCCATAGAGGTAGGTGCCGATCGGTCGGGCGACCTCGTTGGCCGCGGCGTGCACCTCGTGATCGGGCTCAGCCCAGTCGAATCGACCGTTCTCGTCGGCCACGTAGCCGTCGAGCGACCCGATCCCGAAATACAGCAGCTTCGCCATGGTCAGGACACTACTCGTCTACTCGGGCAGCCGCACCCGATCGTTCCGAGGCGTTCCGCGCTTCGTCGAGGCGGGCTCGATCGGGGCGTCGAGCGGCGGTTCGGTCTTCTCGCTCCTCACGAAGCCGATGCCCACGAGGATGAGCACGCCCCCGAGCAGCTGCGGAATCGTCAGCTGCTCGCCGAGCAGCAGCCAGGCGTAGAAGGTCGCGGCCACGACCTCGAGCAGACCGACGAAGGAGGCGAGCCGGGAGCCCAGCATCTCGCTGGCCGTGATGCTCGTGGCGTAGGCGATCGCTGTCGACACGACGCCGACGATCGCCAGGGGGATCCACCAGGGCGCCGTTCCGCCGAACAGGGCCACATCGCCGAAGGTCGCCGTGAACGGCACGAGCCCGGTCAGGCCGACTGCTCCGAGAGCGACCCCGCCGATGACCAGCCCGGCGGCTGCGAGGGCTACGGGAGGAAGGCCGTCGCTCGGCTGCGCGGCGACGAGGTAGTAGACCGCGCAGCCCACCATCGCCGCGAGCGCGAAGCCGAGTCCGAGCGCGTCGAAGCTCGCCGAGCCTCCCGGCGACACGACCATGACCAGGCCGACCAGGGCCACGACCGAGCCGATCAGGACCACGGCCTTCGGCATCCGGCGCGTGCGCGCCCAGGCGAAGGCGACGAGCAGCAGCGGGGCCATGTATTCGATGAGCACGCCGGTGCCGACCGGGATGCGCTGGATGGCCGCGAAGTAGAGCAGCTGGGTGCCGGCCACGCCGATGAGCGCCATGGCGAGCACACGACCACGCGAGCGCCAGAGCGCTGACCAGCGTCCGCGCAGCATCACGATGGCGACGGGCGAGAGCACGATGCCGCCGACGAGGGCGCGCACCGTGACGGCCGCCGCGGGGCTCCAGCCGGCCTCGAGCAGCGGCTTGACCAGGGCGCCGGAGCTGCCGAACGTGGCCGCCGCGATCACGGCGATGACGAGACCGGCTGAGGTCTGAGACCGTGGCATGGCATTCCCTTTCGAACAGCTGTTGATGCTCCGTGATCCAGACGCTAGTCTCAGAATGAGTAAGGAGTCAATTTGCATTTAGCCCCTGACACTGAAGACATCCTGGCGTTCATCGTGGCGCTCGGCAATACGGTCGCCTCCGCGTCTCGCAGCGGCACCGACGAGATCGCCACTCCCGCCCGACTGACCGAGCTTCTCAGCGCCCACGGGTACACCGGGCGCTTCGATCGCGACGAGCGGGAGCTGGCCGACGTGCACCGCGCACGCGCCCGGCTGCGACACGTCTGGAGCCTGAAACGCGAGGCGGCGGCCGACGAGGTCAACGAGATACTGCGGCAGACGCGAGCACTCCCCCAGCTGGTGCGACACGACGCCTTCGACTGGCACCTGCACGCGTCGGCCGACGACGAACCGCTCGCCGATCGCATCCTCAGCGAAGCGGCGCTGGCGTTCGTCGACGTGATCCGCACCGATGAGATGACGCGCCTGCGCTCATGCGGGGCCCCCGACTGCGAGGGCATCTTCGCCGACCTCTCGCGCAACGGCTCGAAGAGGTTCTGCAGCGTGCGCTGCGGCAACCGGGTGAACATGATCGCGTTCCGCGAGCGGGCGGCGGCCGACAGCGCCTAGCCTTGGCGCATGGCCAGAACCATCTCCACCAACACCACCGTCGACCGCGACGGAATGCTCGACTTCGTGCGCCCCCGGCACCGGATGCTCGTCGCCACGACGCGCGCAGACGGCCGGCCCCAGATGTCGCCCGTCTCGGGCGGCGTTGACGAGCTCGGTCGCATCGTCGTCTCCACCTACCCCGGCCGGGCCAAGACCCGCAACGCCGAGCGCCGATCGGCCGCGTCGGTGCTCGTGCTCTCCGACGACTGGAACGACGCGTGGATCCAGGTCGACGGCGACGCCGAGGTGCTGCACATGCCCGAGGCCGCAGACGCCCTCGTCGACTACTACCGCAGCATCGCGGGCGAGCACCCCGACTGGCAGGAGTACAGGGCCGCCATGGCCATCCAGAACAAGTCGTTGCTGCGCATCACGCCCACCAGGTGGAGCCCGATCTCGACCGGAGGGTTTCCGGCCGACGTGGCCGCCCGACTCGACGGGGAATGAGCGCGAGACCGCCCGGCACCCGCCTCAGAGCACGCCGAGGTGGTCGAGCAGGATGCGGGTGCCGATGAGGATCAGGATGAGCCCGCCGGCGATCTCGGCGGGGCGGCGGAACTTCACGCCCGCCCGATGACCGATCAGGATGCCCGCGAACGTCAGCACGAACGTCGTCACTCCGATGAGCACGGCCGTCTCGGCGATCGAGATCGACAGGAACGCGAACGACAGGCCCACCGCGAGCGCGTCGACGCTCGTGGCCACCGACAGCACCAGCAGCTCTCGGATCTTGAGGCGGTCGTCGACCTCCTTGTCCTCGGGGTTCGAGAACGCCTCCCAGAGCATCTTGCCGCCGATGACGGCGAGCAGCCCGAACGCCACCCAGTGGTCGACGCCCGTGATGTAGGCAGCGAACTGGGTGCCGAGGAACCATCCGATCACGGGCATGACAGCCTGGAACACGCCGAACGCGGCGGAGATGATGAGGGCGTTGCGCACGTTGAAGCGGCGCATGTGCAGGCCCTTGCCCAAGGCGACGGCGAAGGCATCGGCCGAGACTCCGAGCGCGACGAGGAAGAGTGACCAGAGGGCCATGCGAAGGGAGACCTTTCACGGAACGAGCGATGAACTGCTCGCCGTTGAGATCTCCAGCCTGCCAGCCGCGCGCGCACCGCCCGGTCGAAAAGCCCCGATTCACGGGATTTCGGACCGCCTAAGCTGCGGCGTCGACACCCGCACGCGGGCGCGACTCGTCGTCGTTCCAGGTCTTGATGATCGCCCACCCGACGGCGGCGATCGGTACCGCGAGCACGGCTCCCGTGATGCCTCCGAGGATGGTTCCGGCGGTGAGGGCGACGAGGATCACGAGCGGGTGCAGCTTGAGCGACTGCGCCATCACGACGGGCTGCAGGAAGTTGCCCTCGAGCTGGTTCACGGCGATCACGATGATGATCACGATCAGCGCGATGACCGGCCCGTTCGCCACAAGGGCCACCAGGGCGGCAAGCACGCCGGCGGCGGTCGCTCCGACGATCGGGATGAAGGCCGTGACGAAGACGATGACGGCGAGCGGCAGGGCGAGGGGCACACCCAGGATCGCGAGGCCGATACCGATGCCGGCCGCGTCGACGAAGGCGATGATGGCCGTGCCGCGCACGTAGCCGCCGAGCACCCGCACGGCGGTCGCACCGATGCGCTCGCCACGGGCCTTGCGGTGGCCGCGGAACGGTCGCAGGAAGAAGGCCCAGATCGCCGGCCCGTCTTTGAGGAAGAAGAACAGGATCACGACGGCCAGCGCCGCTCCCGTGGCGAGCTCTCCGACGACGGATGCGCCGGCGAGGGCACCCGATCCGGCCTGGCTGCTCGTGGCGAAGTCGATGAGGGCCTGCTTGGCGGACTCGATCTGGTCGGCGTCGACCGGGATCGGACCGTTCGTGATGAAGTTCTGCAGCTGGTCGAGGCCGTCCTTGGCCGACGACGCGAGCGTGTCCCACTGGCCGCGCACGGCGAAGACGATGAGGGTGACCAGACCGCCGATCACGACGATGCCGGCGAGCAGGGTCAGCCAGGTCGCCAGGATCGCCGACATGCCGCGGTTCTTCAGGAAGCGCATGATCGGGGACGCGGCGGCCGCGATGATGAGCGCGATCAGCACGGGGATGACCACGAGCTTGAGCTGCACGAGCGCGAACACGACGACCACCGCCAGCGCGAGCACGATGAGGATCTGGCCGCTGCGGATGGCCAGGGAACCCATCTTGTCGGTCAGCAGGGATCGCAATGAGGGAGTCGTCGTGGGCTCGCCGGAGGGAACGGTCATACAGACACCCTAGGGAATGATCGGATCGGCGCACCCCCTGGACGCGCGCACCTATACTTGCCCGGTGCCGCACCGCCCTCATCCCCCGACCGGCGATTCGGCTTCGTCGGCGCGGGCCGGCGGTCGCGCGCTCGCCCTTGTCGGCATCGTTCTCGTCGCGGTCAACCTGCGCACTGCCGTTGCGGCCCTGTCGCCGATCTTCTCCCAGATCAGCGTCGACGTTCCCGTCGACAGCGTGGGAGTGGGCCTGCTCGGAACGCTCCCTCCCCTCTGCTTCGCGGTCTTCGGGCTGCTGGCCCCCGCTCTCAAGCGGCACCTGCGCCTCGAGACCCTGCTGATCGCGGCGCTGTGCGCCATCCTGATCGGTCACCTCGCGCGTGGGCTGTCGCCCGACTACGCCGTGCTCGCCCTGGCGAGCGTGCTCACCTTCGCCGGCATGGGCGTCGCCAATGTCGTCCTGCCGCCCATCGTCAAGAAGTACTTCCCGTCGTCGATCGGGGCGCTCACCTCTGTCTACGTCACGATCATGGCGCTCTTCAGCCTGATCCCTCCGCTCGTCGCCGTGCCCGTGGCCGACTCCATCGGCTGGCGTGTCAGCGTCTCGATGTGGGCGGTGCTGGCGCTGGTCGCGATCGTGCCGTGGCTCGGTCTCTGGATGCGCGACCGCCGGTCGACGGCGGCGGCCGCACCGGCGGCATCCGATTCGCCGCTCGACGCCGAGCTGCTGCCGGAGGTCTCGTCGGCCGTCGCCGGCACGGTCTGGCGCTCGGGGTTGGCCTGGTCGATGGGCCTGCTGTTCGGCGCCACCAGCCTCAACGTGTATGCGGCCTTCGCGTGGCTCCCCGAGATCCTCATCGATCTCGCCGGGGTGTCGCCCGCCCAGGCCGGCGTACTGCTGTCGCTCTACGCCGGCATGGGCATCCCGTTCTCGCTTCTCGTGCCGGTTCTCGCGAGCCGCATGCGCTCCGTCGGGCCGCTGATCGCGCTTGGTCTGGTGTTCTACGTGCTCGGCTACGGCGGTCTACTGCTCGCTCCGGCCGCCCTCCCCTGGCTGTGGGTGGCCCTGGCCGGAGCCGGTCCCCTGCTGTTCCCACTCGTGCTCGTGCTCGTGGGGCTCCGAAGCCGCACGCCGGAGGGAACCGTCGCGCTCAGCGGATTCACCCAGGGCATCGGCTACGCGCTCGGTGCCCTCGGGCCGCTGCTCGTCGGCGTGCTGCACGAGCTCTCCGGCGGCTGGACCGCTCCCCTCGTGTTCCTGCTGCTCACCCTCGCGGTCGTCGTCGTGGCGGGCCGGGTGGTCGCACGTCCCCGCATGCTCGAGGACGACTGGCACAGCAGCCACAGCTGATCGCTACCGAGTGCGCGCGTAGCTCACGAAGCGGTAGCGGATGCCCGTGCGCGAGGAGAGCCAGTCCGTCGCCTCGGTCGAGCCCCAGGCCGCGGGGTCGACGGCCGGCGCCCGGGTGTCACCCGCCACGTCGAGGTCGACCTCGGTGACCTCGAGGCGGGATGCCAGGGGCAGGGCCTGCGCGTAGATGTCGCCGCCGCCGATGACCCAGACGGGAGCCGACGGATCGTCGCGACCCGTCGCATCCAGAACCTCGTCGAGCGAGTGCGCGACCTCGGCGCCCTCGGCGGCGAAACCGCGGTCGCGGGTGAGCACGACGTTGCGCCGGCCGGGAAGGGGCCGGAAGCGCTCGGGGAGGGACTGCCAGGTTCGGCGCCCCATGACGACGGTGCCCCCGAGAGTGACCTCCTTGAAGTGGGCGAGGTCTTCGGGCAGGTGCCACGGGATCGTGCCGTCGCCGCCGATGACTCCGCCGCGCGCCTCGGCCCAGACGAGGGCGACGCTCATACGGCGACGGGCGCCTTGATGGCGGGGTGGTGCACGTAGTCGACGATCTCGAAGTCGTCGTAGCGGTAGTCGAAGATGCTGTCGGGCGTGCGGGTGATGCGCAGCGTCGGAAGCGGATAGGGCTCGCGGGTGAGCTGTTCGGTGACCTGCTCGACATGGTTGTCGTAGATGTGGCAGTCGCCGCCCGTCCAGACGAAGTCGCCGACCTCGAGGCCGGCCTGCTGGGCGACCATGTGGGTCAGCAGCGCGTAGCTCGCGATGTTGAACGGCACACCCAGGAACAGGTCGGCGCTGCGCTGGTAGAGCTGGCACGACAGCTTGCCGTCGGCCACGTAGAACTGAAAGAGGGCATGGCAGGGAGCCAGGGCCATGTCGGGGATCTCGGCGACGTTCCACGCCGACACGATGATGCGCCGCGAGTCGGGATCGGTCTTCAGCGTCTCGATGACCTTCGCGATCTGGTCGATGTGGCCGCCCGACGGCGTGGGCCACGAGCGCCACTGCACACCGTAGACGGGGCCGAGCTCGCCGTCGGCATCGGCCCACTCGTCCCAGATCGTGACGCCGTGCTCGCGCAGCCAGCCCACGTTGCTCTCGCCGCGCAGGAACCACAGCAGCTCGTAGGCGATCGACTTGAAGTGCACCCGCTTGGTCGTGATCAGCGGAAAGCCCTCGCTCAGGTCGAAGCGCAGCTGGGCGCCGAAGACACTCGTCGTTCCCGTGCCCGTGCGGTCGGACTTCGCGGCCCCCGTCTCGAGCGTGTGGCGCAGAAGATCTTCGTACGGAGTCTGAAGTGTGGGCACCCTGCGATCTTAAACCACCGGGTGCCCGCGTGGGACGAACTATCGTGGACAGTAATGATCACTCGACTTCAAGCCGCCCTCCGCCTCGACATCTCTGTGGAGATGGCTCGAAAGCACGGCATCGCCGGCAAGATCTCCGAGGCCGAGCTCGACGAGCTGAACGACAACCCGCCGCCCTGGCTCGCCCAGTCGCGAGCCAACCGCACCGGCAAGAAGGCCGTCTGGGTGCAGCTCAGGTGCGACGTGTGCGGCTTCGAGGAGTCGGTCAGGCCGAAGAAGTGGTGGCCCGACTTCACCTACCTGACGTGCGATCACCACAGCATCGGCGACATCCCCCTGCCCGCCGAGGGCCTCAAGCGCAGTGAACTCGACGGCATAGGCTCACGCTTCATCGCGATCATCGACGCCTGATCTTCCTCCGAGTTCCCTCCGTATACCCCCCGTTCGGGGCTGATCGGCGGCAGGGTTGAAGGCAGAGAGAAGGGAATTATCATGCCCGAGAGCACCATGTCCGGATTCATGCCCGTCATCTTCTGGGTCATCGGCGGCATCGTCGTCGTCGTCGCGATTTTCGTGATCGTCTCTGCGGTCACGAACGCGGCTCGCGTTCGCAAGGCCGGCCACAATCCACTGACCCTCCAGACAGACATTGCGACGAAGCTGCTCGACAGCGATGCGCTGAGTTCCCAGCCCACGGTGGAGGCGCGGCTACAGAAGATCGAACAGCTGCGCGCTGCCGGCACCATCACGGGCGAGGAGTACGACACCGCACGCTCGCGCCTGTTGACGCAGCTCTAGCGGCGCATTCTGCCCTGTCACACCTGTCGAGTACCGTGACCGCATGGGTGTGATGAACGAACTGATCGATAGAACAACCGTCGTGCGCCTGACGGCTCTGCTCCGCGACGCCGACCCCTCGCGCGACTGGATCGCCGTCGAGGAGTCGGCCGACGCAGTGGACGGCCTTCAGCTGCGCGCACGCAGCGACGTCGTGGCGGCGGCCATTCTGCGCGACAATTCGGGCGCCGACGACGATCACGCTGCGAACTACCGTCGTCTCGCCGCAACCGTTCGTCGGGCCCTGCACGGGAACGCGCTCGCCGGATGGATGGTCTGGCCCGTGTCGGAGGCCGTCACCTCGGCGGCACTCCTGTGTTGGTCGAGCGGCATGCCCCACGACGACGGCCCCTTCGATAACGACCCCTTCGACGACGGCCTCGACCTGCTCTCCGAGCTGACGCCCCGCCTCAGCTCCGAGTTCGCGATCCGGCGGTTCCTGGCGGCCGACCTCGACCGCGCCGTCGACCGCATCCTGCCCTGGACCCTCAGCGACGACGAGCACGTTCGCCGGCTGGCCACCGAGGGCACGCGTGCGTTTCTGCCCTGGGCGGTTCGGGTGGCCGAGCTCACCGCGAGACCCGAGAAGACCGTGCCGATCCTCGATGCGCTCCGTCGCGACCCGAGCGAGTACGTGCGGCGCTCGGTCGCCAACCACCTGAACGATCTCAGTCGGCAGAACCCCAGCCTCGTGGTGCAGACGGCAAGGCGATGGATGCGCGAGCCCGACGAGAACACCCGCTGGGTGGTGCGGCACGGGCTCCGCACACTGGTGAAGAGGGCAGACCCCGGAGCCCTCGCCCTCATGGGCTTCTCGGACACATCCGTCGTGGCCTCCGAGATCTCGGTCGCCGACGACACGGTCGTGCTTCCCGGAGCGCTCGACTTCTCCTTCACCGTCACCAACGACGCAGAGTCACGCGTGAGGCTCGCGGTCGACTACGTCGTGTCCTACGTCAAGAGTTCCGGGGCGCTGGCCGAGAAGGTGTTCAAGCTCACCACTCGAGACCTGGAGCCGGGAGAGTCCGTGGAACTGAGGAAAAGACACGCGATCCACCAGATGACCACCCGGGTGCACTACGCGGGAACGCACCTGATCGAGTTGCAGATCAACGGTCGCCGCTACTCGCGCCGGTCGTTCGAGGTCGTACTGCCGACTCCGTGAGCGGCGCGACGCCGCAGCACGCGCGGCAGCACGACCCAGAGCATGCACACGACGGCGAGCACGCCCACACCGGCGAGCACACCGCCGGCACGTCCGAAGACGAAGTCGAAGATGAGCATCGCGGTACCGGCCAGGGTGATCGCCACACCGCCCATCGTGACCTGCAGAAAACGGTCGGTCGAGTCCACGATCGTGGCCTTCGCGCGCTGACGGAAGAGCACGCGGTGCAGGCTGACAGGAGCCAGTCCCATCACGGTCGTGAGGATGGTGACGACCACGAGGCAGGCGTAGACGGTTCTCTGATAGTCGTCGAGGTCGGAGAACCTGCTCTGGAACACCGCCGCCAGCAGGAAGCCGGTGAGGATCTGGGTTCCCGTCTGAATGACGCGCAGCTCCTGCAGGATCTCGTCCCAGTTGCGATCCAGTCTCTCCGTGGGAGTCTCGTGTCGTCCGTCGTTCGGGTCCGCGTCCTGGTCGGCCGCATTGCCGGTGGTGTCGTTCACGTGCGCTCCTTGTTCTACCGTCAGGCTACCGAAGCACGAGTTCGAAGCACAGCGACTGGGGCATGACCTCGGCGTAGGGCGCGTACACCGGGATCGGCATGAATCCCAGGCTGGTGTACAGGCCGACCGCCTCGGGCTGCCGGTCTCCCGCCTGCAGAATGAGGCGACGCGCACCCCCGCGGCGGGCGATGGCGATGATCTCCGTCATCACTGCGCGACCCAGGCCTCGCCCACGCCGCGAGCCGTCGACGATGACCCGCTTGACTTCCCACTCCTGACCAGAGTCTGAGCCAAGCATCCGAAGACCGGCATGAGCCACCGCGACACCCTCGTCGACCAGCAGCACCGTGTCGACGACCGTCGTCTCATCGACCGCGAGCGCATGTTCGATCTTGGCCGACAGCTCCGCGTCGGCCGGGCTGTCGAGGCCGTAGCGCACGTGCATCTCCGCATCCATGAGCGCGCGCATCGCCACCGCGCGGGGATCGGTCCATTCGACGTGCTGAATCTCGGGTGCGTGAGGTGCGGGCATCCGACGATTCTCGCAAACACACGGGCACCAGACAAAAAGCCGCCGCAGCACGGCCGGGCACCACTCGTCAACCCCCGACTCCATTGCTGAGGTTCCGTCGTATACCCCTCTACGATCACTGGTAGGGGTGAACGGCATCCACTGGGGATGGGGGCTGCACGATGAGCGAGAAAACGGCGCGCCACCCGTACTCCGTGCTGCACGATCGTTACCGCATCGACTCCTTCGTCGGCAAGGGCGGAATGGCCTCCGTCTATCGCGCACACGACCAGATGCTCGGTCGAGACGTGGCGGTGAAGCTCTTCGAGCCCGCGCCGGCCAACACCGAGGAGCTCGCGCGCCAGCATCACGAGCTCGCCGTGCTCGCCAGCCTGAACCACCCGAGCCTCGTCACACTCCACGATGCGGGAATCGACCGCACCGACCCCGACAACCCGCGCCGCTTCCTGGTCATGGAACTCGTGAAGGGCAAGAACCTCAAAGAGGCGCTCGCCGAGGGGCCGATGACCCGTCGTCAGGTCGCCCAGCTCGCATACGACCTCGCTGAGGGACTCGAGTACGCCCACCACCACGGCGTGGTTCACCGCGACGTGAAGCCGGCCAACATCCTGCTGGCCGAGTACACGAGCCACGGGGTGCGCACGCGGGCGAAGCTCGCCGACTTCGGCATCGCACAGTCACCCAAGAGCCTGCCCGAGAACAGCGGCTCCGCCACGGGAACGGCCGCCTACCTCAGCCCGGAACAGGCCCGAGGCGAGGCGCTCGGCCCCGCGAGCGACGTGTACTCGCTCGGTCTTGTGCTGCTCGAAGCATTGAGCGGCCAACCCTCGTTCACCGGCCCCAAGCTGCAGGCCGCGATGGCGCGGCTCCTCGACGACCCCGAGGTGCCCGACGACCTGCCCGTCGACTGGCGGATCGTGCTCACCGGCATGACCTCGCGCACGATCGCCGACCGGCCGGCCCTGGGCGAGATCATCCTGTTCTTCCGTCGCGCCTTCCTGACCGATTCCGCTCGGCATGGCGCACCCGCGGCCTCGGTTCTGCCGAACGACGAAGCTGCCCGTCTTGCCGCCGTCAGGCGCTACGACGTGCTCGACACCCCCGCGGACGGCACGTTCGACCGCATCACGGCACTCGCCGCCCGACTCTTCGATGTTCCCATCGCCATCGTCAGCATCGTCGATCTCGACCGCATCTGGTTCAAGTCTCATCACGGCCTGAAGATCTCGGAGACGGGCCGCGACGCCGGCCTCTGCGCCTCCGCCATCCTCGGCGGCGAGGCGTGGGTGGTGGATGACGCGTCGTTCGACCCGCGGGCGATGGCCAATCCGCTCGTGGCCGGGGAGTTCGGACTGAGGTTCTACGCCGGAGTGCCCCTGACCACGCGTGATGGGCACAATCTCGGAACCCTCTGCGTTCTCGACTTCGAGCCCCGCCAGACGAGCCCCGACGAGCTCGAGACCCTGACGGACCTCGCCGCGATGGTCATGAACGAACTGGAACTCCGCCTCGAGCTGCGCCGCGCTTCCGGCGCAACGGAAACGGTCAGTCCCTAGTCCTCAGAATCCGGCAGAGGCGTTGTCGAGCAGCGCGATCTCCGAAGCCGTGAGTTCGAGGCGGGCGCCTTCGAGCAGATCGGGCAGCTGATCGATCGTGCGGGCAGAGGCGATCGGCGCCACCACGGTCGGCCGGGCCAGCAGCCAGGCCAACGCGACGCTCGCGATCGCGACGCCCCGCGCATCCGCCACCGTTGCCAGCGCGGAGACGACGCCGAGGCCCTCGTCTGTCAGGTAGCTTTTCGCACCCGCCCCGCGGCTGCTCTGGTCGAGGTCGGCGGTCGTGCGGTACTTGCCAGTCAGGAACCCGCTCGCGAGTCCGTAGTAGGGCAGAACGCCGAGGTCGTTCCGCTCGGCGACGGGAGCGAGGTGCTGCTCGAAGGCGGAACGATGGACGAGGTTGTAGTGCGGCTGCAGGGCGACAGGGGCTGCGAAGCCGTTTCGACGGGCGATACCGACCCATTCGGAGACCCGCTCGGCCGTGAAGTTCGAGATGCCGACGTAGCGCACCTTGCCGGCGGTGACCAGCGCATCGAAGGCGGCCACCGTCTCTTCGAGAGGAATGTTCTCGTCGTCGTAGTGCGCGTAGTAGAGATCGATGTAATCGGTGCCGAGACGCGCGAGACTCGCGTCGGCCGCCGCAGCGACCGTGCGCGCAGAGAGACCGCGGAACTCGGGGTGCTGGCTCACCTTGGTCGCGATCACGACATCCGATCGGTTGCCCGCGTCCGCCATCCATCGACCGATGATCGTCTCGGACTCGCCACCCGAATTGCCTGGAACCCAGGCGGAGTAGGCATCGGCGGTGTCGATCAGGTCTCCTCCACCGGCGACGAAGGCGTCGAGCACCGCCCGCGACGACGGCTCGTCGCTCGTCCAGCCGAACGTGTTGCCCCCGAGAGCGAGGGGAAAAACGGTGAGATCCGATGAACCGATTGTGGTCACGACACACTCCTTCGACTGTTTTACATCACTGAGAACCACCACGTACTTTAGAACGGGCCACCCGCCCGGCAGGCCGCAGTCGTTCCGCAGACAAGATACCCCCGAATCCCTCCCAATCGAGTGAAAGGGGTGATCTATGAGGTGAAAGCTTCGATTCCGGAGACTCTCGCGCTTCCCCTATGACCGAACTGGCGGTAATGGAGTAATCCGGCACGCTACGTACAGTGTCAAGCGATCTTAGTCAAGGCGGTGCTGCAAAGGATACGTGTCGCCTATCATTGCGTTCGTGACTGACCCCCGAATCAAAAGAACCCGCCTGCACGTCCTCGAGACGACCCGTCGTATGCTCTCGGAGCGCAACGGCGAGACGATCACCCTGAGCAGCCTCGCGAAGGAGGCGGAGGTCTCCCGACGCACGCTCTACGTGCACTGGGGGACCATCGAGCAGGTCATCAGCGAGGCCGTGAGCCTCGCGCCCGGCAGCGACGGATTCGATCCCGAGGGCCTGTCGAATCGCGAGCGGGTCGTGCACTTCCTGACCAGCGTGCGCGACGGCATCCACGAACCGATCACCAAGGTGGCCCTGACCTCGCTGATCCACCACGCGACGCAGGAGGACAAGGCAGTCGCTTCGATGGACGACATGAGCGACAAGCGCCTCGAGCAGTTGCGTGAGCTCATCGGCCCCGTCACCGAGGAGCAGTTCGCCCAGCTCGTCGGGCCGGTCTACTTCAGCGAGCTCGTGCTGCACAAGCCTGCATCCGACACGCTCATCGAGAGCCTGGCAGACGTCGCCGTCGAGCTGGTCGGCGCCGGAGAGCCCGCCGCCTCGAAGTGACCTGACACGCCGATACGGCGTGTCCTCATTAATGCGGCTGTCCGATACCGCACCGCGCGATCTACGATTGCCGGAGGCGGGGGCGCCCGGCCCCTCCTCTCCTTCGGAGCATGAGGAATGGGGTCGCGGTGATTCAGAACCCGGTCTCGCGCGCCGAACGCCTCCTCCGGCCGGTGGCCCAGCTGCACGGTCAGACACGTCTGGTCACCGCCGCCTTACTGATTCCCGTCTTCGCCGCGGTGTTCTGGTTCACCATCCCTCGCGGAACCTGGCCCCGTGTGCTGGTCGCGCTGGTGGTCGTCACCGTCGTCTACGCCCTTGCGTCTTACCTGCTCTCGCGTGTGTCGATCCGCATCTCGCACGACTGCGTGAGCGAACGCGGCTTCTTCACCACCAACAGGGTCGCCAGCAAGCGCATCGAGAGCGTGCTCATCCTGACGGTCTACCGGGGTCAGTCGCTCGAGACGGTCCAGCAGCTCTTCCTGCTCGACACCACCGGCGATGCGCTGCTGCGCATGCGTGGGCAGTTCTGGTCGGTCGACAGCATCGAGGCCTTGGCCTCCGCGTTCGACGTGCCGGTGCGTCGCGTCGAAGAACCCATCACCCGGGCCGCGCTTCGTCGTGACTACGCGCCGATCCTCTACTGGTTCGAGCGGTGGCCGTTGCTGGGCGCCGTCGTCTCCGCGGGCGCGATCGCGGGCCTGTCCCTCGTGCTCATCCTGCTGATGTCGCCCGAGAACCTCGTCGTCGGCTAGCCCTCGTCGACGAACCGCAAGGTGAGGGTGAGTGTGTGCCCCTCCTCATTGTTCGCGTAGATCGCCTCGCCCCGAGCGCCGGCCAGCGCACCAGTGCCCGACCCCGGAACGATGCTGCCGAAACTGTGACCGTCGTCACCCTCGGCGAGCCCGCCGTGCTGGATGACCAGGGATCCGGCGCGACCGCCGATCACGCCGGTGAACAGCTCGGACGCCACATAGCCGGCGCCGACGGGGTTGCTCGCCATCAGCAGTTCGGCCGCGCTCTCCCCCTCGATGTCGCCGGTGAAGACCTTGGTGACCGTCACCCGGGCGAGCTCGCTGCGCTCCCCCTCGTCGCCGTAGGAGGACTGCTCCCAGCCGATGATCTCGAAGGGGGCGATGAAGGGAGCGTCGTCGGTCATGTGGCGATCCTAGAGTGTCATGCCCATCAGCGCACCGACCTCGGGCTCGGCCGGCAGTGCGACGAAGCCGAGGCGGGAGTAGAACGCGATCGCCGACGTGTTCGACGGATCGGCGACGAGGTGCAGACCCCGCACACCGCGGGCCCGCAGCGCGTCTGCGAGGGTCTCGATGAGCATCCGGCCGAGGCCCCGCCTCTGCAGCTCGGGAAGCAGGTCGATGTGAAGGTGGGCGGGATACTCGTCGACCCCGGGCACGAGCATCCGCTCGGGGCGCAGCCCGGCCGCGAGCACCCCGTGAGGGCCGTCGTCGGGTGCGTCGGTGGGCACTTCGGCGGGCACCGCGTGACGCGCGACGAAACCGGGCAGCCACTCGGCACGGTACCGGCGAACGAATTCGCGCGTGTCGGCGGTGCCGAGGATGTAGCCCGCGACCCGCTCGCCCGTATCGACGACGAACGCGAGAGCCGGGTCGAAACGGAGGTACGGCGCCGCATACACATCCGCGAGGATCGCGGGGTCGCCCTGACCGGTGCGCACGCAGACATCGTAGACGTGCGACTCGTCGCCCTCACGAAACGGCCGGATGCTCGGTTCGGCCATCAGCGTCGGCGCGCGTTGCCGAAGATGCCGCGCATGACCTCGGTGAGGATGGTCTTCGTGACGGGCGATCCGAGCACCTGCTCCATCGGCGTCTTCGACGATCGGCGGGTCGACGACGACCTCGTCGTGGTGCGGCGAGGCTGAGCCTGCCGGGTCACCCGGTCGTACTCGGCGTCGAGTTTCTTCTGCGCGGCCAGTCGCTCCTTCTCGGTCTTGGCGGCCTGCACCGCGGCTGCCGTCTCGGCCTCGGCCCGAGCGGCGGCGGCGGATGCGGCGTCGAGGCGACGGGCCAGCATCTCCTTCGCCGAGTCGGGGTCGACGGCGGTGCCGTAGCGCGCGAGCAGCGGCGACGCCTGCACGGTGGCCTGCATGTCGGCCGCCGGCGTGGGATCCATCGAACCCTGCGGGGCGCGCATGCGCGTCCACGCCACCGGAGTGGGCGCACCCTTCTCGTTCATCACCGTGACGATCGCCTCGCCGATGGCCAGGCTCTGCAGCACCTCGCCGAGGTCGTATTCGCTGACCGGATACGTCTGCACGGTCTGCCGCAGCGCCTTGGCGTCGTCGGGGGTATGGGCCCTCAGCTGGTGCTGCACGCGCGAACCGAGCTGGGCGAGCACATCGCCCGGAACATCCTTCGGGGTCTGCGTCACGAAGAAGATGCCCACGCCCTTCGAGCGGATGAGGCGCACCGTCTGCGTGATGGCCGACAGGAAGTCCTTCGAGGCGTTCGCGAAGAGCAGGTGCGCCTCGTCGAAGAAGAACACCAGCTTCGGCTTGTCGATGTCTCCGACCTCGGGGAGGTCGTTCATGAGATCGGCGAGCAGCCACATGAGGAAGGTGGAGAACAGCGCCGGCTTGTCCTGCACCCCCGGAACCTCGAGGAGGCTGACGATGCCGCGACCGTCGGATGCGAGCCGCAGGAAGTCGGCCGTGTCGATCTCGGGCTCCCCGAAGAAGACATCGGCGCCCTGGTCGGAGAACGTGATGAGCTCGCGCAGGATCACTCCGACGGTGGCGGGTGCGAGGCCGCCCAGATCTTTCAGCTCGCCCTTGCCCTCGTCGCTCTGCAGGTAGCTCAGAACCGAACGCAGGTCGGCGAGGTCGACGAGCGGCAGACCCTGCGCGTCGGCGTAGTGGAACACCAGCCCGAGGCTCGACTCCTGCGTCTCGTTGAGGCCGAGCACCTTCGACAGCAGCAGAGGCCCGAAACTGGTGATCGTCGCCCGGATCGGCACTCCGGTGCCGAGGCCGCCGAGGGTGAAGTACTCGGTGGGGAAGGCGGTGGGCTTCCAGTCCTGGCCGATGCCGCGGGTGCGCTCGGTGAGCTTGTCGCTCGATGCGCCGGGTGTGGCGATGCCCGACAGGTCGCCCTTGATGTCGGCCGCGAAGACGGGCACGCCCGCGGCGGAGAGCTGTTCGGCGAGCCCCTGGAGCGTCTTCGTCTTGCCCGTTCCGGTCGCTCCGGCCACGAGGCCGTGCCTCGCGACCATGCCGAGCGGGATGCGCACCTGCACGTCGGCGAGCGCCTCGCCGTTGACGAGCGCCCCCATCTGCAGGGCCTCGCCCGCGAAGTCGTAGCCCGCCCGCACCGCGTCGACCGCCGCCGGGCTCAGAGGCCCGGATGCGATGGGCTGCGCGGGCGCGACGGGCTGCGTGGATGCGATGGGCTGCGTGGGTACGACGGGCTCCGGATCGACCGGCGCTGCAGCGGCCTGCGCCTCAGCGGCTCGCCGTGTCGCCGCGGCGAGCGCCGCCTCGGCCGCATCCGCGGCAGCCTGCGCCGCGGCCGCCGCGGCCTTCGCCTGCGCGAGTGCGGCAGCAGCATCCTGAACAGAACCGTCGTCGTTCGTCATACACAGACTCTACCGACGAAGCCCGCACTCCGATCGACGAGTCGACTTGCCTCGTTTCGCCGCCTTCCCGGGCGACAACGCGGCAGATTCGGGCAACTCGGCGACGCTGTGGACAACTTCTGTGAGCATTCACGATTGTGGGCATAGTGAGCGGGTGAGTCCGGTCCCTCCCAAGCGAATTGTCTTCCCTGCCCGCGCGTTCACGGTGGCCGAGGCGCGAGCGAACGGTGTCACGGAGAAGCGCCTCCGCGCCCGCGACCTGACGACGCCGTTCCACGGCCTACGCCTCCGCGCCGGGTGGGAAGACGGACTTCCGCCCGCGATGGTGTTCGAGGAGAGGTGCCGCGCTCTGGCACAGACCCTTCCTCCCGAGGCGGCCTTCAGTCATGCGACCGCTGCGGCCCTGCACCGCCTGCCCCTGCCGACCGAGTTGCAGAACTCATCTCTGCACGTGACGGTGCCTCGCGGCCGGCGCGCGCCTCACCGCCACGGAGTGGTCGGGCATCAAGCCACTCTGTCACCCGGTGATGTCGATGCCCGGTTCGGCTTCGGGGTGACAACGCCCGAACGCACCTGGTGCGATCTGGCTGCGGTTCTCCCCCTTGCGCCGCTGGTCGCGATCGGCGACCGTCTCATCCACCGCTCCCTCCCCCGGACAGACCTCGCCCGTCTCGCTCTCGCCGTCACCAACCACGGTTCCGGGCGGGGTGCCAGGCTTCTCGCCAGGGCACTTCCGATGCTCGACGACGGCAGCGAATCACCGATGGAATCGTGGCAGCGAGTGATCATCATTCTGGCGGGGCTGCCCACGCCCGTCACCAACTACGAGGTATACGACGATCGGGGCGTGTTCGTGGCGCGCGTCGATCTCGCATACCCCGCTCTGAAGATCTCGATGGACTACGAGGGTGACCACCACCGCACCGACAAGAAGCAGTGGCGCCGCGACATCGCCCGATTCAGAAAGCTGAAGACGATCGGCTGGGATGCAAAGCGCTACACGGCCGACGACCTCACGGCGCCCGACGAGTTCATCGCCGACCTGGCGGCCTCGATTCGGGCCCGGTCGTAGCCGGGTTGCCCGAATCCGCCGCATCGGAGGCGGTCGAGCGGGCAGATTCGTGCAACTCGACGTCGCGCGGAGCCGGGGGGGCGGGCGGCGCGCTCAGCGCAGCAGCAGCGGGGGCCGGGTCGCCCACTCGGCCACGAGCTCGGTGCGCACGGTGACGCCCGTTCCCGGGCCCGTGGGAACACGAAGGCGTCCGTCGACCAGCTCGAACGGCTCGGTCAGATCGTCTGCGTAGTAGCGCTTCGAGGCCGAGGTGTCGCCGGGCAGGGTGAATCCCGGAAGCGCCGCGAGCGCCACGTTCGTCGCTCTGCCCAGCCCGGTCTCGAGCATGCCCCCGCACCACACGGGAACGTCGCGTGCGAGGCACACGTCGTGGATGCGCACGGACTCCAGGTATCCGCCGACCCGTCCGGGCTTCACATTGACGATGGATGTCGCATCGCGATCGATCGCATCGCTCGCGACGGCGGCCGACGTGATGGACTCGTCGAGGCACACCGGGGTGTCGATGGCCGCGGCGAGCACGGCGTGGCCGGCGATGTCCTCCTCGACGAAGGGCTGCTCGATGAGGAGCAGCCCGAACGCGTCGAGCTCGCGCAGGTGATCGATGTCGTCGAGGGTGTAGGCGGTGTTGGCGTCGACCTGCAGCAGGGCCTCGTCGCCGAGCAGCGCGCGCACCGCACCGACGGGCTCGAGATCCCAGCCGGGCTTGATCTTCAGCTTGATGCGCCGATACCCCTCTGCGACATACCCGGAGACCTCGTCGAGCAGCTCGTCGATGCTCGGGGCGATGCCCACCGAGACCCCGCAGTCGACCTCGTCGCGTGCGGCGCCGAGGTACCGCCCGAACGAGAGCCCGGATGCGCGCAGCTGGGCATCCAGAACGGCCGCCTCGACGGCGGCCTTCGCCATGCGGTGGCCGACCACGAAGCGCAGTCGCGCATCCAGTGTTTCGGCCGTGATGTCGGGCGCGGCCAACACGGCGGGCGCGAGGTAGTGCTCGATGACGTGCTCGCAGCCGGAGACGTACTCGCTCGAGTACACGGGGTCTGCCCCCGCCACGCACTCGCCCCAGCCCTCGACGCCGTCTGAGGTGACGACGTGCACGAGCAGCACGTCACGCTCGGTCTGGGTGCCGAAGCTGGTCTCGAACGGCCTGACCAGGGGCATCGCGAGGCGATGCAGGCTGATCCGCGCGATCTTCACGAGACGAGCGGAACGAGCCGGTCTTCGAGACCCCAGGCCTGGCCGTAGCCGCCCTCGGACTCCGGCGCCTTCATCAGGTCGAGGAAGGCGCTCGCGTCGAAGGCCTCCGGGCCGAGCACGCCGACGCCCGACCAGGCGCCCGTGCTGAGCAGCTCGAGCGCGATCACGGGGTTCAGGGCGGTCTGCCAGACCACGCACTGGGCCTCGTACTCGCGCATCGTCCATTCGTTGTCGCTGACGTGATAGAGGTAGACCTCGCGAGGCCGGCCGTCGACGCCCGTGCCCGTGACCCACAGGCCCGCGCAGGTCTTGCCCGACATGCGGGGTCCGAGGGTTGCCGGATCGGGGAGGCCTGCGGCGACCACGTCGCGCGGCGCGACCTCGACGGGGCCGTTCGCCGAGCGCACCCTCACGGGTACGGTCGAGTCGAGCCCCAACTGGTGCAGCGTCTTGAGGATTCCGATGAACTCGTTGCCGAGGCCGTACTTGAACGTGACCCGCTTGGCGTCGACCCAGCGCGGCATCAGCAGCACCTCCTCGTGCTCGACGTTGACGCACTCGACGTCGCCGATGCCCTCGGGGAAGGTGAAGACCTCGGGCTCCGAGAACGGCGGGGTGGTGAACCAGCCGCGATCCTTCTCCCAGACGACCGGAGGGTTGAGGCACTCCTCGATGGTCGTCCAGATCGAGAACGACGGGGCGAAGATCTCGTTGCCTGCCTCGTCGCGCACCACGAGGTTGGCGCCGTCGCGGGTGCCGAGCTCGTCGATCTCTGAGAAGAGGTGATCGGCGGCGTAGCGTGCGAACACGTCGCTGAGCCCGGGCTCCACCCCCATGCCCACGAGAGCCAGGCGGCCCGCGGTCTCCCAGTCGGCGGCCTGCGCGAACTGGTCGTCTCCGAGCTTCACGCCTGTCTCGGAGTGCGGGTCGGTGGGGTGCGGCTCCGACAGGCTCATCGCCATGTCGAGATAGTCGGCGCCCGCGGCGAGCGCGCCCGCGAAGATCGTGGGCACGAACTTGGGCTCGACCGCGTTCATCACGTGGGTGGCGCCGTGTCGCCTGGCGACGTCGGCGACGCTGTCGGGGTCGGATGCGTCGATCGCGTCGACCGAGAAACGGCCGGCGACCTCGCTGCCGTGTTTCGAGGCGATCCAGTCGACGGTGCGCTGCGCCCTCGAGATGTCGTAGTCGGTGACGACGATCTGCTCGTAGAACGACCGCCGCGCTGCGATCTTGGCAATGGCATCGCCGACGCCGCCGGCGCCGACCAGGAGGATTCTCATGGGTGAACGCTACCCCAGGCTCACCGCGCTCCACGAGACCGCCGGCAGGGTGATCGTGACGACGCCGTCGACGACGCTCGCGCTCGTGTTGGGGGTGAGGCCGACTCGGTTCTGATCGGCGAGCGTGTTCGCCGCGTAGACGTCGGCGTCGGCGAGCGTCGAGGCCTCGAGGATGCCCAGAGCGCCCAGGCCCGCGACGTCGATGGTCACGGTCGCCTCCTCGGTCTCGCTGCGGTTCACCAGGAAGACCGCGGCGGTTCCCGTCTCGGCGTCGAAGGTGGCGACGGCGTCGACCGTCGCGACCGTTCCGTAGTCCTTCGTGTCGTGCGTGTCGCTCTCGAGCTTGACCTCGAGCACCGTGCCCCGGGCGAGGCGCGAGGTGACGGAGAAGGGGAAGAAGGTGGTCTGGCGCCACGAGTCGCCGCCCGGTTCCGTCATGATCGGCGCGATCACGTTCACGAGCTGGGCGAGCGAGGCCGACTGCACTCGATCGGCGTGCTTCAGCAGCGAGATGAGCAGGCTGCCGAAGACCACGGCGTCGGCGACGGAGTAGACGTCTTCGAGCAGGCGCGGGGCGACGGGCCACTCCTCGACGTCGGTGATGCGATCGACCGTCTGGTAGCGCTCGATGTACCAGACGTTCCACTCGTCGAACGAGATGTTGATCTGCTTCGACGACCGCAGCTCGGCCTTCACGCTGTCGGCCGTCGCGACGACGGACTCGATGAAGTGGTCCATGTTGACGCCCGAGGCGAGGAAGCTCGTGAGGTCTCCCCCGCGCTCCTCGTAGTAGGCGTGGCACGAGATGTAGTCCACGTCTTCATAGGTGTGCTGCAGCACGGTGCGCTCCCACGATCCGAAGGTGGGCATCTGCGCGCTCGACGATCCGCAGACCACGAGTTCCACCCGCTCGTCGAGCTGGCGCAGGGCCTTCGCTGTCTGGCTCGCGATCTTGCCGTAGTCCTCCGCACTGCGATGACCGAGCTGCCACGGGCCATCCATCTCGTTGCCGAGGCACCACATGGTGACGCCGAACGGGTCGACCTGGCCGTTGGCGATGCGCAGGTCGCTGAGCGTCGAGCCGGAGCGGATGTTCGTGTACTCGACGAGGTCGAGCGCCTCCTCGACACCGCGGGTGCCCAGGTTGATCGCGAGCATCAGCTCACTGTCGACCTTCGTGAGCCAAGACGAGAACTCGTGCAGCCCGATCTCGTTCGTCTCGGTGGAGTGCCAGGCCAGGTCGAGCCTCCGCGGGCGGTCCTCCCGCGGGCCGACGCTGTCCTCCCATTTGAAGCCCGAAACGAAGTTGCCGCCGGGGTAGCGGATGGTGGTGGTTCCGAGCTCCTTGACGAGGTCGATGACGTCGCCCCGGAAACCTTCGGCATCGGCCGTGGGGTGCCCCGGCTCGTAGATGCCGTCGTAGACGCAGCGTCCGAGGTGCTCGACGAACGAGCCGAAGATGCGGCGATTGATCGCCCCGACGGCGAAGTGGGGGTCGAGGGTGAGGCGTGCGGTGACCATGGGTGTCTCCTGGTTTTTCAGGGGTGAGTGAGGTGAGTGGTGCTTCGCGAGCGGGACTACTTGAGGGCGCCGAGCGAGAGGCCGCCCTGCCAGTACTTCTGCAGCGAGAGGAATGCGATGACGAGCGGGATGATCGAGATGAGCGACCCGACGACGATGAGCGTGTAGAGCGAGGTTCCGCCGCCGTTGTTCGAGGCCGCGAGCGCCTGCCAGCCGCCCAGACCGACGGTCACGGGATAGAGGTTCTGGTCGCTGAGCACGGCGAGCGGCAGGAAGTAGTTGTTCCACGTTCCGACCACGGAGAGGAGCAGCACCGTGACGACAGCGGGGCGCATGAGCGGCAGCGCGACGGTGAAGAACGTGCGCAGTTCGCCCGAGCCGTCGACGCGGGCCGCGTCGAGCAGCTCGTCGGGAACGGCGTCGGCCGCGTAGACCCGCATGAGGTAGACGCCGAACGGGCTGAGCAGCGACGGCAGGATGACCGCCCAGATCGTGTTCGTGAGGTGCAGCTGCGACATGAGCATGAACGTCGGAATGACGAGCGCGGTGAGCGGCACCATGACCGAGCCGAGCAGGATCGCGAACGAGAAGTCGCGACCCTTGAAGGCGAACTTGGCGAAGCCGTAGCCCGCGAGCACCGCGAGCACGGTGGCGCCGACGCCGCCGAGCAGGGAGTACAGCGCGGAGTTGCCGAGCCAGCGGAAGTAGAGGCCGCCCTTGTAGGTGACGAGCTCCTGGATATTCGCCAGCAGATTGAAGTTCTTGTCGAACCAGAGCGCACCTCCCGTGCCCGTGAACAGGCCCTGCGGGTCTTTCGTGCTGGCGACGAACAGCCACCACAGGGGCAGCAGGAAGTACACGATGAGGATGACGAGGAAGACGTGCGCCGCGACGTTCGGCTTCTTCCTGACCTTGATCGGGCTCGTGATCGTCGTCATGAGAGGCCTCCCCGGCGCTTGCGGCTGGCGAATAAGAAGATGTACACCGCGATGAAGACCACGATGCCGAGCGAGAACGAGATGGTCGACGCGTAGTTGAACTGCGAGAACCGGAAGGCGAGATCGAACGCGTAGATGTTGGGCGTGAAGCTCGAGGTGATCGAGCCGTTCGAGATCGGCCTCAGCACCTGCGGCTCCGTGAAGAACTGCAGCGTGCCGATGAGGGCGAAGACGAGGATCAGGGCCATCGCGCTCGAGATCATCGGCACCTTGATTCGCAGGGCGATCTGTCGCGGCGTCGCGCCGTCGATCCGTGCGGCCTCGTAGATCGAGGGGTCGATTCCGCGGAGCGCCGCGTAGATGATGATCATGTAGTAGCCGGCCCACTGCCAGACGACGATGTTGAGCAGCCCGCCGAAGATGTTTCCCGAACTCAGGATCTCGGGTGCGCTCTGATTGACCACCGTGAAGAGGTCGGTGAGCGGCCCGAAGGTCGGGCTGTAGAGGAAGCCCCACATGAGCGTGCCGACGACGGCCGGGATGGCGTAGGGCACGAAGATGGCCAGCCGGGCGAAGCGCGACAGCCTCGTGGTGAGCGCGTCGAGCACGAGCGCCGCCGCGAGCGATACCGCCATCTGGATGGGGATGAGGATGACCGCGAAGCGGATGACGAACCAGATGCCCGAGAGGAACTCCGGGTCGGTGAACGCCTTGATGTAGTTGCCGGCGCCGGCGAAGATCGTGCCGGTGGCGAGGCCTTTGGAGAAGAGGCTGAGATAGAACGCGTAGGCCAGGGGCGCCACGAGGAAGACGAGGAAGATCGCTCCGAACGGAGCGATGAAGAGCCAGCCTATCCAGGGGCGACGCAGGTTGCGGCGCCGGGAGGGTGCTCTCAGCACGGCGGCGGGGTGTGTCATGTCAGTCCTTCGATCGACTGTGAGGAAAGAGTGGGGGGGCCCATCGACGGGCTCAGGGAACGGTGTCGCTCCCTGAGCCTGTCGAAGGGGAAAGACGTGCTACTTGACCGTGAAGCCCTGCGCCTTGGCGTAGTCGGTCATCGTGCCCTGCAGGTCGTCGAGAGCATCGGAACCCGACTTCGACCCATCGATGATCGAGACCATCGCCTTTGTGAGCTCCGAGTAGTAGTACGTGGTGAACGGGCTGTAGGTGTAGCCCTCGTACGCGTTCTCGGCGGGGATGTAGACCTCTTTGTTGGCCGTCTGGCCGCCGAAGAACTTGACGGGCGTGTCGGCGAACGCGTCGGAGGCCAAAATCTTCTGGTTGAGCGGGAAGATCGTCTGGGTGTCGACGCCGTCCTGCAGTTCCTCGTCGGATGCGTACAGCTCCTTGGCGACGGTCGCCGCCAGATCCTTGTCCTTGGCCTGCGTGGTGACGGCGAACGTGGATCCGCCCCAGTTCACGGAGACGGGGTTGGCGGGATCCCACTGGGGAAGCGGGGCCGCCTTCCAGTCTGCGCCGTCTCCCTCGGTCGAGGCTCCGGCTCCGGTCAGGTATCCGGGAGCCCACGCCGCGGAGACGTAGGTGGCGTAGGAGCCGTTGGCCAGGCCGCCGATGTAGTCGGTGTTGAACTGGTCCTGCGTGTCGACGATGCCCTTCTTGACCAGGTCTGCCCAGTAGTCGGCGACCTTCTTCGAGCCGCTGTCGTTCAGTTCGACGCCGATGTTCTGCGGGTCGGCCGACTCGTAGTCCCAGGCCTTCTGGCCGTTCTGCGTCATCAGAGCCGTGAACCAGGCGGGTACGTTGCTGCCGAAGTCGCCCATGAACGGGCCGCCCGCGTCTTTGAGCTGCTGCCCCGCAGCGGCGTATTCGTCCCACGTCGTCGGCACGGCGATGCCGTACTTCGCGAAGATGTCGGCGCGGTAGATCATGGCCATCGGGCCGCCGTCGACCGGGATGGCGTAGACGGAGTCGCCGCTGGAGACGTCTTTCCACGCACCGGCGCTGAAGTTGGCCTTCACGTCGTCGGCGCCGTGCTCGCTGAGGTCGACGAGAGCGTCCTGCAGGATGAACCCGGGAACGACCTCGGCCTCGAGCATGACCACGTCGGGGGCACCCGTTCCCGCCGCGATCGCGGTGGAGAACTTGGCGTATTCGTCTGCGCCCTGACCGGCGTTCGACCAGCAGACCTGCACGTCGTCGTGCGATTTGTTGAACATGTCCACGACCGTGTTGATGTTCGGGTACCACGCCCAGACCGACACCTGGGGGGCGTCTTTGTTGACGATGGTGTTGCTGCACGAGCCTGCGTCACCGCCTGCGGAGTCGGTGCTGCCTCCTGCGCTGACATCGGGCGAGCAGCCGGCGAGAGTGACCAGGAGAGCGCCAGCGCTCACCACGGCCAGAAGTGATTTGGTCTTCACTGTGATGGTTCCCTTCGAGGAAAGAACCGCGACGATGCTGTCGCGAGTTCGGGTGGGGGTGCGTCGTCTCCCTAGCGCAGCGGTGCGTGCGCCGAGGCGGGAGAGGGGTGGGAGAGTTCGGCGATGACGCCTGCCCGCGGGTAGCGGCCTATGACCATCAGCGAATCCTCCTTGATTCGGGCAATCGACTTCGCCCACAAGGCGTGAAATCGAATTCTTGTCATTTACAACGTTGTAAAGTAAACGTTGTAAAAGCGATTCTGCACTGCCTCGGCACCCCTGTCAAGACGAAGATCGCGACGAGTGCGCAATCGATATGAACGCCGTCCACGCGGCGCTCAGGCGGCACTCAGCGCGCGCTCGACTCCCGTTGCACCACACGGAATTCGGTCGCGAGATCCCGCGCCGGAACATCCGCGCCGGGATTCTCGATGCGTTCGAGAAGCAGGTCGACGGCGGTCTCGGCGATCTGATCCTTCGAGGGATCGATCGTCGAGAGCGAGGGGATCGAATAGCGCGTCTCGTCCAAGTCGTCGAATCCGATGACCGCGACATCGTCGGGAATGCGCAGCCCCGCCTCCTGCATCACCCGCATCGCCCCGAGCGTCATCGAGTCGTTGAAGCCGACGAGGCCGTCGAAGGGCACGTTCTTCGCGAGGTAGGACCGCATCGCATCGGCGCCGTCCTTGCGATGCCAGGTGAGAACGCTGATCACGAGCGACGGGTCGTAGGCGACCCCGGCCTCGTCGAGGGCCTGTCGGTACCCCTCGAGCCTGAGGCCTGCGGATCCGACCACCTCGCCGGGATGCGAGCCGAGGGCGGCGATCCGCCGCCTGCCGAGCGAGAGCAGGTGCTCGGTGGCGGCCTTCGCGCCCGCCGTGTTCTGCATGGTCACGTGATCCTTCGGCCCGTGGAAGATGCGGTCGCCGAGCAGCACCATCGGCATGCGGCTGTCGAGCTCGTGCGCGTCCTCCTCGCCGAGGGCGAGAACGCTGTAGAGGATGCCGTCGACGAGCTGCATGCGGGGTCCGCGCAGGATCTCGAGCTCCTCTTTCTTGCCCCCGGGCATCTGCTCGATGATCACCGAGAGCCCCTTCGCCTGGGCCGCACGCATGACCGCGTCGGCGAGTTCGGCGAAGTAGGCGTTGCGCAGGTCGGGGATGAGCAGGCTGATCACGCCGGAGCGCCCGGAACGCAGGCTGCGGGCCGAGAGGTTGGGCTGGTAGCCCAACTCGGAGATGGCGGACTCGACCTTGGTGCGGGTGGCCGGCCTGATGTGCGGATAGTCGTTGATGACGTTCGAGACGGTCTTGATCGACACGCCGGCCAGCCGGGCGACATCGTGCAGGGTAATGGCCACGGCTTGAGACTACAACGTTGCAGAAACGGCGGCCATCACCCTCGCGACAGAACGAAGCGATGCCTGCGCTCGTTCTCCCGATACAGCCTGTTCGCGATCGGAGCCCAGACGATCACCGCGACTCCGGCACCCAGCAGCAGTCCGCCGAACGTGTCGCTCAGCCAGTGCGCTCCGAGATAGGTGCGGCTCAGCAGCATGAGCACGACGTACACGACCCCCGCGATCCAGACCCAGCCGCGGCGCAGGATGATCGCGAGCACGACGGCCATGGTCGTCGCGTTCGCGACATGGCCCGACGGGAAGGACCCGAAGTCGGCGTGCACCAGGATCTCCTCCGGCCTCGCCCTGCCGAAGATGCCCTTGAGCAGCTGCACCAGGCCGGCCGACAGGATCGTCGCGACCGCGAAGTACAGCGCGGCCCAGAACCTGCGGAACAGGCAGAGCCCCACGATGATGGCGATCGGAACGATGAACACCCCGATCACCCCTCCCCCGAGGTAGTTCATTGCGAGCGACGGGATCTCCCACACGGGCGAGCGGTGCTCGACGATCTCGTCCATCCACTCGGTGTCGAAGCCGAGCGGGTTGCCGGCCCCGCGCAGCATGACGAGCGCGCCGATCAGCACAGCGACCACCAGCACCGCGAACGCGCTGACCAGGGGCCAGAACCGCTGCACTCTGCGGGTCTTCTGGTCGGTGCTGGGCTCCGTGCCCGGCTCGATACTCTCGGGGTTGCGCGTCGTCATCCACCGACCGTACCGGCTGCGCAGAATCCCTGCGCAGGGCTTGCTATCGGCGTCAGTGGCCCAGCGCCGGCACCGTCGACGGCCGCACGATGAGCCAGAGGGAGAGCACGGCGACGGCCGCGGTCACGGCCATGACCGCTCCCATCGGCACCGCGCTGGTGATGCCCAGGAAGCCGACGACCGGAGAGATGAGGCCGGCGAGGCCGAAGTTGACCGCCCCCAGAAGAGACGCGGCCGTGCCGGCCTCCTTGCCGTGCCGGTCGAGGGCGAGCACCTGCACGCAGGGGAACCCGAAGCCGCAGGAGGCGATGAAGAACCAGAGCGGAACGAGGATGCCCACCAGCCCGGCACCGGCGGAGTCGAGCACCACGATCGCGATGGCGCACACCAGCATGACCATCGTCGTTCCCGCCAGGATCCACTGCGGGGGCACGTATTTCGTGAGTCTGGCCGATGCCTGCGTGCCGACGGCGATGCCGATCGAGTTGACGGCGAAGAGCAGCCCGTACTGCTGCGGGTCGAGCTCGTAGACGAGCTGGAACAGGAACGACGACGCCGACAGGTAGGTGAAGAGCCCGGCGAACGTCATTCCGCCGATGAGGGCCACGCCCACGAAGATACGGTCGCTGAGCACGGACTTGTAGCGCTGCCCCAGGGTCGAGTGCCCGTCGTCTCGCGGGCGATCCTTGGGCAGGGTCTCGACGATCCAGAGCCAGACGGCCACCACGACGAGGATGCCGTAGATCGCGAGCGCCCAGAAGATTCCGCGCCAGTCGGTGAAGCGCAGCATCTGCGAGCCGATGAGCGGCGCGAGCAGGGGTGCGAGCGTGGTGACGAGGGCGAGGCGCGAGAGCATGCGCACCAGCGGACGACCGCCGAACAGGTCGCGCACCATGGCCATGGCGACCACTCCGCCCGCGGCGGCACCGGCGCCCTGCAGCACCCGGAAGATGCCGAGCGACACGATCTCCGGAGCGACCGCGGCTCCGATGCAGGCCGCGATGTGCAGCAGCGTCGCGACGATGAGCGGCAGCCGTCGACCGACCTTGTCGCTCCACGGACCGACCACGAGCTGACCCAGCGCGAATCCGATCGTGGTGCCAGTGAGGGTGAGCTGGATCGCTCCGGCCGACACCCCCAGGTCTTCTTCGAGGATGGGGAACGCAGGCAGGTAGAGGTCGATCGTGAGTGGCCCGAGCGCGGTGAGTCCGCCGAGCAGAAGCACGTAGACGAGGCGTTGGCGCCGCGAGAGGGAGTCGCCCGGGTGAACGACGGTGATGGAGTCAGTTGTCACGGGATTCCTTGCGCGATCGCGGCGATAGACGAATGGAATCCACACTACCGAATCGATTCGACTTCTGATCCCGTGCGCTCGAATCGGTTCGATCCGCTTTCAGTCCCGGCGCGAGAAATCGACGGCGAGAACGGCTCCGGCCTGCTCCGCGTAGACGAGCGGATGCGCGAGCGAGCGCTCCCGGGATTCGGCAAGGTCGGTCAACGACACGGCCGCGGCGAAGTCGTCGCCGGGCGCGGCGATGCGCCCGGCCACCAGCATCGGCACGGTGGATGCGGCGCGAGCGGCCGAGAGCACGCGCGACGCCACCTTGCCGCCGGCCGACTGCTCGTCGAAGCTGCCCTCGCCCGTGACCACGACGTCTGCTGCGGCGATCGCGGCGTCGAGGCCGGAGAGGAGCGCGATCTCGTCCGATCCGGAGACGAGCACCGCACCCCAGGCCACGAGGCCGAAGCCCACTCCCCCGGCCGCGCCGACGCCGGGAAGATCGGCGGGCACAGCCGGCAGGACCGAGGCGAGGGCGGCGAGACCGCGCTCGAGCTCGTCGACGATGCCCGGCGACGCACCCTTCTGCGGCCCGAAGACCCGGGCCGATCCGCGCTCGCCCAGGAGGGGGTTCGTCACATCGCAGAGAACGGTGACCCCGCCGGCCGGCAGCGGCCTCAGGCCACTGAGCTCGGCTTCGACGAGGTCGTGCAGGCCCCGGTTGCCGTCGGCGATCGGCGAGCCCTCGGCATCCAGAAACCGCGCGCCGAGCTCGCTGAGCACGCCTGCTCCCCCGTCGGTCGACGAGCTGCCGCCGATGGCCAGGACGAGGCGGCGCACCCCGTGGTCGAGGGCCGCCCGCACGGCCTGGCCGAATCCGCGCGTGTGCGCATCCAGGGGCCTGAGGCCGGCGAGCAACGGGAGGCCGCTGGTGTTCGCCAGCTCGACCACGCCCGTGCCGTCGGGCAGGAGAAGCCACTCGGCGTCGACCACCGCGTCGTCCGGACCGGTGACGCGAACGGGCATGAACTGCGAGCCCGGCACCGCGGCCGCGACGGCATCGATCGTGCCCTCTCCCCCGTCGGCCAGGGGCAGCAGCACGAGGTCGTCGTCGGGGCGCGCGCGGGCCCAGCCCTCGGCGATCGCCCGGGCCACGGCGTCAGCCGACGCGCTGCCCTTGAAGGAATCGGGGGCGATCACCACCCGGCTCACGACCCGAGCACTCCCGCGGGGTCGGCCAGCATCGGCCCGAAGGCCAGCTCGGCGGCGCCCACCATCAGCAGGCGCGTGCGCAGCTGGGCTCGCTCCACCGTGACCTGCTCGCCGAGGGTGCCGAACGACGCGCGTCGGATGCCGTCCTGCAGCCGGGCGGGATTCGCGGCGAAGAGCGATCCGAGGAATCCGCCGAGGATGATCGACGACGGGTTGAAGATGGCCACGAAGTTGCCGAGCGCTGTGCCCAGGACGTCGAGCTGCCTGTCGATCTCGGCTCGCACCGCGTCGTCGACCGTCTCTCCGAGCATCCGGTCGAACTCGTCGCCGTCGACGGGGTCCGCACCGAGCACGTCGAGCAGGCGACCGACACTGACCTCGGTCTCGAGGCATCCGGTCTTGCCGCAGAAGCAGGTGACGCCGTTGCTGTTCACCAGCGTGTGGCCGAGCTCGCCGGCGTAGCCGCGCGCGCCCTGCAGGGTGCGGCCGGCGACGAGAACACTGCCGCCGATGCCCGAAGTCGATCCATTGAGGTAGACGATGTCGTCGACGCCGCGTCCGGCGCCGAAGAGGCTCTCCGCGAGCAGGCCGAGCTGCGCGTCGTTCGCGGCGAGGGCCGGGATGCCGACCTGGGCGGCGACCGGCTCGGCGAGCGGCTCGTCGTTCCAGAGAAGGTGCGGGGCGAGGGTGACGACACCGTCCGACGTGCGCACGAGCCCGGGCACGGCCAGGCCGACACCCACGATGCGCTGGTCGTCGTCGAGGCCGGCGCGCAGAGCATCCACCTCGCGTCTCACGATGTCGATCGTCTCGGAGACGCCAGGTGCTGCGGGGGCCTCGTGCCGCACGCGCGAGTGCACGCGGCCGCCGAGGCCCACCAGGCCGATGGTCACGGCGTCGAGGTCGGGGTTCACCGCCACCGCGAGCATGCGGTCGGTCAGGTGCACGAACGGGCTGGGGCGCCCCACCGTTCCGGGGTCTGTCTGCTGGGTCTCGTACACGAGCCCGAGCTCCGCCAGCTCGGCGACGAGCGCCGCGATGGTCGAGCGGTTCAGGCCCGTCGCGCGGGTGAGACCGGCCCGCGTCTGCGACCCGCCGTGGTGCAGCAGCGTCAGGATCGTGGAGAGGTTGTGCCGCCTGGCCTGGTCGTTGCTGTTGCCCACGCGACTGAGCGGGGCGGGCACAGACTCGACACTCATGATCCGAATACTAGTCTCCCGATCGTCGTCGAAAGCTGATATGTTTTCGACAGCAACAATTCACCAATGACGTTGAGAGACGGGAATCACCATGGCCCTCGAGCCCACGCGCGACGATAAATTCTCCTTTGGCCTCTGGACCATCGGCTACAACGGAGCCGACCCGTTCGGCGGCCCCACCCGAGCACCCCTCGACGTCGTCGAAGCGGTGCACAAGCTCAACGAGCTCGGTGCCTACGGACTCACCTTCCACGACGACGACCTCTTCGCCTTCGGCTCCACCGACGCCGAGCGCCAGACGCAGATCGACCGCCTCAAGCAGGCACTCGCCGACACCGGCGTGATCGTGCCGATGGTCACCACGAACCTGTTCTCCGCTCCTGTCTTCAAAGACGGCGGCTTCACCTCGAACGACCGCGGAGTGCGCCGCTTCGCGCTGCGCAAGGTTCTGCGCAACATCGACCTGGCCGCCGAACTGGGCGCCAAGACCTTCGTCATGTGGGGTGGCCGCGAGGGCGCCGAGTACGACTCGGCCAAGGACATCCGCCAGGCCCTCGAGCGCTACCGCGAGGCCGTGAACATGCTCGGCGACTACGTCACCGACAAGGGCTACGACATCCGTTTCGCGATCGAGCCCAAGCCCAACGAACCGCGCGGCGACATCCTGCTGCCGACCCTGGGCCACGCGCTCGCGTTCATCAACACCCTCGAGCGCCCGGAACTCGTCGGCGTGAACCCGGAGGTCGGCCACGAGCAGATGGCCGGTCTGAACTTCGCCGCCGGAATCGCGCAGGCGCTCTACCAGGGCAAGCTCTACCACATCGACCTCAACGGCCAGCGGGGCATCAAGTACGACCAGGACCTGGTCTTCGGCCACGGCGACCTGCAGAACGCCTTCGCCCTCGTCGACCTGCTCGAGAACGGCGGCCCGAACGGCGGACCGGCTTACGACGGCCCCCGCCACTTCGACTACAAGCCCTCGCGCACCGAAGACATCACGGGCGTCTGGGACTCGGCCGCCGCGAACATGCGCACCTACCTGCTGCTCAAGGAGCGCGCCGCAGCGTTCCGCGCCGACCCCGAGGTGCAGGAGCAGCTCGCCGCGTCGCGCGTTCTCGAGCTGTCGCAGAACACGCTGGGCGAGGGCGAGAGCTACGACGACCTGCTCGCCGACCGCAGCGCCTACGAGGAGTTCGACGCCGACGCCTACTTCAACGGCAAGGGCTTCGGCTTCGTGCGCCTGCAGCAGCTGGCCCTCGAGCACCTGCTGGGCGCGCGCGGCTAGTACCCATCTCGTTCCCTGAGCCTGTCAAAGGACCCCTTCGACAGGCTCAGGGAACGGTTCGTTTTTCACACAACAAGGAACCACACCCATGCCCCTCGTCGCCGGAGTCGACTCCTCCACCCAGAGCTGCAAGGTCGTCATCCGCGACGCCGAGACCGGCGCGCTCGTGCGCATGGGCCGCGCGCCGCATCCGGAGGGCACCGAGGTCGACCCCGCCGCTTGGTGGCACGCCCTGCGCCAGGCGCTCACCGCAGCGGGCGGGCTCGACGACGTCGACGCGCTGGCCGTGGCCGGCCAGCAGCACGGCATGGTGGCTCTGGATGCCGACGGCCGGGTGATCCGCGACGCCTTGCTCTGGAACGACACCCGCTCGGCCCCCGCGGCCACGGAGCTGATCGCGGAATTCGGTGCCGAGGAGCTGGCGCGACGCACGGGAAGTGTGCCCGTCGCATCCTTCACCATCACGAAGCTGCGCTGGCTGCGCGACGCCGAACCGGCCAACGCCGAGCGCGTCGCCGCCGTCGCCCTCCCCCACGACTGGCTCACCTGGCGCCTGCGCGGCTACGGCCCCGCCGGCGATGAGACCAGCCCGCTCGGCCCGGTCCTCTCCGAGCTCACCACCGACCGCTCCGACGCGAGCGGTACCGGCTACTTCGACTCCGTCTCCGGAGAGTACGACCGCGAACTCCTCGTCGCCGCGCTCGGCCACGACTGCATCCTCCCGCGCGTGCTCGGCCCGGCCGAGTCTGCGGGAACGACTCCCTCGGGCGTCGTCCTCGGCGCCGGCGCGGGCGACAACGCGGGCGCGGCCCTCGGCCTCGGAGCCCGGGCCGGAGACGTCGTCGTCTCGATCGGCACGAGCGGCACGGTCTTCGCCGTGACCGAAGCACCCATCAACGACCCGTCGGGCACCGTCGCCGGCTTCGCCGACGCGAGCGGGCTGTCACTGCCGTTGGTGGCCACCCTCAACGCCGCGCGCATTCTGGATGCGACGGCCCGGCTGCTCGGGGTCACCCACGACGAGCTCGGCTCGCTGGCCCTGGCCGCGGCGCCGGGATCGAACGGTCTTGTTCTGCAGCCGTACTTCGAGGGCGAGCGCACACCGAATCTGCCGGATGCCACGGCCACCCTCTTCGGCATGACCCTCGCCTCGACCACCCGCGAAGGCCTCGCCCGCGCCGCCATCGAGGGACTGCTCTGCGGCCTGGCAGACGGCGTGGCCGCCGTGACCGCGCTGGGCGTGCAGGCCGAGCGACTGCTCATCATCGGCGGAGCCGCTTTGAACCCGGCCGTGCAGGCGATCGCCGCCCAGGTGTTCGAGCTGCCCGTGAGCATCCCGACGCCCGGCGAATACGTGGCCGACGGTGCCGCGGCACAGGCCGCCTGGGTTCTCACGGGCACGCGCCCGAACTGGACCGTCTCGACGGTCGCCACTCCCGCCCCCGACTACCGCCCGGGAATCCGCGCCCAGTACGCAGCCCACGCGGTCTGACGCCCCGCAGAAACACCTCAGGCCGACCCGAGAGGTCTCTCGGATCGGCCTGAGCCTGTGTGCTGCTGAGCGTGCTACTTGGTGAGCGGCTCGAGGGTCGGGTCGTTGGCGTACGCCTCGGCCGCGTTGTCCTTGGTCACGATGACCGGGTCGAGCAGGAAGGCCGGAACGACCTTCACGCCGTTGTCGTACGACTCGTCGTCGTTCGTCGTGGCCTTGCCACCCTTCTGCAGTTCGCCGACCATGTCGATGGCCTGCTTGACCAGCGCGCGGGTGTCCTTGTTGATGGTCGAGTACTGCTCGCCCGCCATGATGGACTTCACGGACTCGACCTCGGAGTCCTGACCGGTGACGACCGGGATCGGCTTGCCGGCGGCCTTCACCGAGGTGATGATCGCGCGAGCCAGCGTGTCGTTCGGGGAGAGGACTCCGTCGAGCGACGTGGTGCTGTAGGTGCTGGTGATCAGCGAGTCCATGCGGCTCTGGGCGTTCTCCGCCTTCCAGCCGGCGGTCGCCGTCTGCTTGATGTCGGTCTGGCCCGAGCCCACGACGACGGTGCCGTCGTCGATGGCCGGCTGCAGAACGCTCATCGCGCCGTCGAAGAAGACGGCCGAGTTGGCGTCATCCGACGAACCCGAGAACAGCTCGATGTTGTACGGGCCTTCGGCCTTCTTCGCCTTCATGCCGTCGAGCAGGGCCTGGCCCTGGAGCTCGCCGACCTTGAAGTTGTCGTAGGCGACGTAGTAGTCGACGGCCTCGGTGTTGAGGATCAGGCGGTCGTACGCGATGACGATGGCGCCGGCGTCGTGCGCGGCCTCGACCTGGGTCGAGAGCTGCGAACCATCGGCGGCACCGATGATGATGACCTTCGCGCCCTTGGTGACCATCGACTGGATCTGGCCCTGCTGGTCGGCGACGGTGCCGGATGCGGCGGCGTACTGAACGTCACCCTTGTAGCCGGCCTCCTTGAGGCCGTCTTCGAACAGTCCACCGGCGAGGACCCAGTTCTCACTGGTCTTCGAGGGCAGTGCGACTCCGATGACGGAATCGGCGGCGAAACCGGCCGACGCTCCATCGGTGGAGGTCGTGTCTCCGGCGCGGCTGGAGCAACCCGACAGCGCCAATGCTGCGACCGCAGCGACAGCTGCAGCGGTTAGTGCGACTTTACGCATTTCAATCACTTTCTTTTGTGTGGTGCAGGGATGAGTGGTGCAGGAAGGAAAGATCTAGTTGTTGGGGGTGACCGACGAGGGGCGGTTGGTCTCCGACGCACCGACGGTGGGCTCGAGGGCGTTCGTGTCGTCCTGCACCCGGGGAACCGGCGGCGTCTCGACGGCCACGGCGCCACCTGGGCGCTTGCGCGTGAGGAATCCGGTGATCGACGGGCGGCCCTGGCTCTTGTTCCAGACGTCGATCGCGACGGCGGCAAGGAGGACGAGGCCCTTGATGATCTGAACTCGGTCAGACGGAACGCCGACGAGCTGCAGACCGTTGTTGAGCACGGCCATCACCAGACCACCGATGATCGAGCCGGTCACGGTTCCGACACCGCCGGCGACGGCGGCGCCACCGATGAACACGGCCGCGATCGCGTCGAGCTCCCAGTTCAGGCCGTCCTGCGGGCCGGAGGCCGTGGAGCGGGCCACGAAGATCATGCCGGCCAGCGAGGCGAGCACAGACATGTTCATCATCACGAAGAAGTTGACACGGCGGGAGTTGACGCCCGAGAGCTCAGCGGCGTGCGAGTTGCCGCCGACCGCGTAGATGTGACGGCCGAAGATCGTGTTGCGGGTCACGAACGAGTAGAGCAGCACGAGCACGCCGAGGATGATGCCCGAGATGGGGAAGCTGGTGCCGACGCGGCCCGACGAGAAGAGGTAGGTGGCGTAGCCCGTCACGATGACAAGCCCGGCGATCTTGATCAGCGAGACCCAGAGCGGAGCCATGTCGCTGCCCATCTCGGCCTGCGTGCGGCGGGCCGAGAACTCGCGCCACACGATGGCCACGATCACGACGAGCCCGAGCAGCAGGGTGAGGTTGTTGTAGCCGGTGTCCGGGCCGATCTCGGGCAGGTAGCCGGCGCCGATGAACTGGAACTCCTTGGGCACGGCCACCGAGTTGGCGTTTCCGATGAACTGGTTGCCACCGCGGAAGATGAGCATGCCGGCCAGCGTCACGATGAACGCGGGCACTCCCACGTAGGCGACCCAGAAGCCCTGCCAGGCTCCGATGAGGGCGCCGACGACCAGTCCGAGCACGATCGCGACGGGCCACGGCACGTTGAAGTTCTGCATGAGGCTCGCCACGACGATGCCGGAGAACGCCGCGACCGAACCGACCGAGAGGTCGATGTGCCCCGCGATGATCACCATCACCATGCCGATGGCGAGGATGAGGATGTAAGAGTACTGGCTCACCAGGGCGATCAGGTTGCCCGGGGTGAGGGTCAGCCCGCCCGTCCACACCTGGAAGATGATGATGATGACGACCAGGGCGCCGAGGATGCCGAGCTGCTTGGCCCCCGATCCGCTGCCGAACATCTTGCCGAGGTCGCGAATGCCTCCGGATTTCTTGGGGGCTTCGGTGATTTGAGTCATCAGGAAAGAACCTTCTTCTTGGCGGAGGTCATGCTCTTCATGAGCGTTTCGGGATCGGCCTCTGCGGCCGGGATGTCATTGGTGATGGCGCCTTCGAAGACCGTGTAGATGCGGTCGGAGATTCCGAGGAGTTCGGGCAGCTCGCTCGAGATGACGATCACGCCCTTGCCCTCGTCGGCGAGCTTCTGGATGATGCCGTAGATCTCGAACTTGGCACCGACGTCGATGCCGCGGGTCGGCTCGTCGAGGATCAGCAGGTCGGGGTCGGTGAACATCCACTTGGCCAGAACGACCTTCTGCTGGTTGCCGCCCGAGAGCTTGCCGACGCCCTCGTTGACCGTGGGCGTCTTGATGCGCAGGCTCTTTCGGTAGGCATCCGAGATCTCGTACTCCTTGACCTCGTCGACAACGTCGCGCTTCGAGATCTTCTTGAGCTTGGCCGAGACCGTGGAGCGCTTGATGTCGTCGAGCAGGTTGAGCCCCAGGACCTTGCGGTCCTCGCTCACGTAGGCGAGACCGTGGTTGATCGCGTCGCCCGCGTTCTTGAGCACGATCTCCTTGCCGTCCTTGATGATCGTTCCCGACACGTAGGTTCCGTAGGAGCGGCCGAAAATGCTCATGGCGAGCTCGGTGCGCCCGGCGCCCATGAGTCCGGCGATTCCGACGATCTCGCCCCGGCGCACGAAGAGGCTCTCGTCTTTGCAGACCAGGCGGTCGGAGATGAGCGGGTGCTGCACGGTCCAGTTGCGCACCTCGAAGAAGACCTCGCCGATCTTCGGGGTGTGCTCGGGGAAGCGGCTCTCGAGGTCGCGACCCACCATGCCGCGGATGATGCGGTCCTCGTTGACCCCGTCCTCCTTGACGTTGAGGGTCTCGATGCTGCGGCCGTCGCGGATGATCGTGATGGAGTCGGCCACCTGCTCGATCTCGTTCAGCTTGTGCGAGATCATGATCGACGCGATGCCCTTGGACTTGAGGCCGCGGATCAGGTCGAGCAGGTGCTGCGAGTCGTTCTCGTTGAGCGCCGCCGTGGGCTCGTCGAGGATGAGCAGCTTCACGCTCTTGTTGAGCGCCTTGGCGATCTCGACGAGCTGCTGCTTGCCCACGCCGATGTTCTTGATGAGCGAGTCGGGGTCGTCTTTGAGGCCGACCCGGGCGAGCAGCTCGATGGCCCGCTTCTTCGCGTCCTTCCAATCGATGACGCCGCCGCGGCCGGGCTCGTTGCCCAGGAAGATGTTCTCGGTGATGGAGAGCTCGGGGATGAGCGCCAGCTCCTGGTGGATGATGACGATGCCGGTCTGCTCGCTGGAGCGGATATCGCGGAAGCGCACCTCGTTGCCCTGGAAGACGATGTCGCCCTCGTAGGTGCCGAAGGGATAGACGCCCGAGAGCACCTTCATGAGGGTGGACTTGCCCGCGCCGTTCTCGCCGCAGATCGCGTGGATCTCGCCGGCCTTGACCGTCAGCGATACGTCGGAGAGGGCCTTGACCCCGGGGAACTCCTTGGTGATGGATCGCATCTCAAGGATCGTGGGACTAGAAGACATTCATGCGCTCCTTGAAAGACTCCGCTGTCGGACTCGAGGATTCTGTCGAAATCTCTCGCTTAGGTAGTAAACGCCCTCGACCCCCTTGTCGTCAAATAGTTAACGCAACGACTTGATAACGGGAGGTCAGTGCGGGTGCACGCCCGGCTGCTGCAGCACGAGTGCGGCCGCACCCAGGGCCTCGGCCCGGTCGCCGAGCGACGACATGCGGATGGCGGTGGTCTCGCCCACGATCGGCAGAGCGTTGCGCACCAGGCCGCGCTTCACGGGCTCCAGGATGATGTCGCCCAGGGCCGCGAGCGGTCCTCCGATGAGCACGACCTCGGGGTTGATCATGTTGGCCATGTTGGCGATGGCGCGGCCCACGGCAGTGCCGGCGTCGTCGAGCACGCGCAGGGTGGCGGGGTCGCGTGCGAGACCGCGCCGCACGATGTCGGCCGTCGTCACCGGCACGGGCGACCCGCGCCCGAGCAGCTCGATCATGATCGAGATGGATGCCACGGTCTCGAGGCATCCCCGGTTACCGCAGCGGCACACGAGGCCGTGGTCGGAGACCGGGGTGTGCCCGATCTCGCCGGTGATGCCGAGATGGCCCCCGTAGGGCGCCCCGTTCAGGATGAGACCGGAGCCGATGCCCGAGCCGATCTTCACGAACACGAGGTTGCGGACGCCGCGATTCTCTCCCCAGGTGACCTCGGCGAGGGCGCCGAAATTGGCGTCGTTGTCAATGATCAGGGGGAACTCGAAGTGTCGTTCGAGGTCGGTGAGGCCCACTCCCACCCACTCGGGAAGGATGGCGCCGACGACCACGGTGTTGGTGCGCCGGTCGATCGGTCCGGGGATTCCGATGCCCACACCGAGCACTTGGGGGCGCTCGATGCCGTTCTCCTCGAGCAGCCGGTCGAGCAGCTCGGCACCGACGACGAGGCCGTCTTCCGCGGCGTAGCCGAGGGGCAGGGCCAGGGCCTCCTCCGCTCGCACCTCGTAGCCGAGGCTGGTGATGACGACACGCACGTGCCGTCTTCCGAAGTCGACTCCCACGGCCACGGAGCCGCTGTCGAGCAGGCGAACCGAGAGGGCGCGGCGGCCGGAGCTGGTCACGGGCGAGGTGTCAACGAGACCGTTCGACTCCATCTCTTTCACGATGTTGGAGACGGTGGCGGTGGACAGCCCCGTGGTGCGGGCGAGCTCGGCCTGGGTCGAGGGTCCTCCGGTGAGCAGCGACTCGACGATGCGTTGCTGGTTCAGCTGCCTCAGGGCCCCCTGCGACCCCGGGTTTCGAGGACGGCTCTTCGCTGAGCGTGTTCGTGCAGGCATGTTAGAAGGGTGCATCATGTTCACCTTGTAGTCAAGAAGTTAACGCATAGCCGACAGAGAATGTGATCGGTCACTCGTCAGGTGCACAACCGCCGACACGAGAAAGGCCCGGCGGGCCGCACCGCGATGGATGCGACCCGCCGGGCCCACGGGACGACTCGGGTCAGATCGCCTGCGCCAGACGGTAGTAGGCCGCGTTCCAGCGCACCTCTTTGGCGAACTCGCGCAGTTCGGTGTTCTCGTCGATGACCAGCAGCTCGGTCTTCGCGATCTCGGCGAAGTCCTGGAAGACCTCCAACCCTAGGGCGGTGGACATCACCGTGTGGTGCGCCGCACCGGCCGTGAGCCACGCGGCGGCCGACGTCTGGAAGTTCGGCTCGGGCTTCCACACCGCACGTCCGACAGGCAGGTTCGGCAGCGGAGCCGTGGGCTGCACGACCTCGACCACGTTGGCCACGAGGCGGAAGCGGTCGCGCATGTCGGAGAGGGCGACGACCACGGCGGGACCGGAGTCGGCGGTGAAGACCAGGCGCACCGGGTCGTCCTTTCCGCCGATGCCGAGCGCGTGGATCTCGAGGGTGGGCTTCTTCGTCGTGAGCGACGGGCTGACCTCGAGCATGTGGGCGCCCAGGATGAGCTCCGCACCGGGAGTCATGTCGTAGGTGTAGTCCTCCATGAGGCTCGCGCCTCCGGGCAGGCCCGCGCCCATCACGTTGGCGGCGCGCACGAGCACGGCCGTCTTCCAGTCGCCCTCGGCTCCGAAGCCGTAGCCCTCGGCCATCAGGCGCTGAACGGCGAGACCCGGAAGCTGCTTCAGCCCGCCGAGGTCTTCGAAGCTCGTGGTGAAGGCCGAGAACCCTCCGGCCTCGAGGAAGGAGCGCAGTCCCAGCTCGATGCGGGCCCCGTCGCGCAGCGACTCGTGGCGCTCTCCGCCGACGAGGAGCTCGGGCACGACGTCGTAGAGCTCGATGTATTCCGCCACGAGGGCGTCGACAGCGGCGTCGCTCTGCGCATCCACGGCCTCGACCAGCTCGTTCACGCCCCAGGTGTTGACCTGCACGCCGAACCGCAGCTCGGCCTCGGTCTTGTCACCCTCGGTGACCGCCACGTAGCGCATGTTGTCGCCGAAGCGGGCGAGCTTCATCTCGTGCGTGGCGGCCCAGCCTGCGGCCGCGCGGCTCCAGTCGGAGATCTGCTTCTGCACGCTCGGGTCGGTGACGTGGCCGACCACCGTCTTGCGGGCGACGCCGAGGCGGGCCTGGATGTAGCCGAACTCGCGGTCGCCGTGGGCGGCCTGGTTGAGGTTCATGAAGTCGAAGTCGATCTCGCCCCAGGGCAGCTCGACGTTGGCCTGCGTGTGCAGGTGCAGGAGCGGCTTGCGCAGCAGGTCGAGGCCCGTGATCCACATCTTGGCCGGCGAGAAGGTGTGCATCCACGCCGTGACGCCGATGACCTTGTCGTTCGCGTTGACCTCGAGGGCCATACGGCGGATCGCGTCGGAGTCGGTCAGCACCGGCTTCCACACGATGCGAACCGGGATGCCCGTGGACGCCTCGAGCGTGTCGGCGATCGTCTTCGACTGCTCGGCCACCTGGCGGAGGGTCTCCTCTCCGTAGAGGCCCTGGCTGCCGGTGAGGAACCAGATCTCGTAGTCGTCGAGGGAGGTGCGGAGTGTGCTCATGCGAGGGATCCTTCGGGGTTCTGTCCGTAGACGTTCTGGTAGCGGTTGAAGAGGGAGTCGATCGCGGGCTCGGGAATCTCGACGGGGGCGCCGAGCTGGCGGGAGATGTGCACGGTGCGGGCGACGTCTTCGACCATGACGGCGGCCTTGACCGCGTCGCGGGCGTCTTTGCCGATCGTGAACGGGCCGTGGCTCTTCATGAGCACGGCGCGCGAGCGGTGGCCCTTCAGCGTTTCGACGATGCCGCGACCGATCGAATCGTCGCCGATGATGGCGAACGGTCCCACGGGGATCTCGCCGCCGAACTCGTCGGCCATGGCCGTGATCACGCACGGGATCGGCTCGGCGCGCGCAGCCCACGCGACCGCGTAGGTGGAGTGCGTGTGCACCACTCCCCCGACCTCGGGCATATGCCGGTACACGTAGGCGTGCGCCGCCGTGTCGCTCGAGGGAGACCGGTCGGAGCCGGGCGTGCCGGGGATGACGTTGCCGTCGAGGTCGCAGAGAATCATGTTCTCGGGTGCCAGGTCGTCGTAGTCGACGCCCGACGGCTTGATCACGAACAGGTCGGCGCCCGGAACGCGGCCCGAGATGTTGCCACCCGTCCAGATGACGAGGCCGTAGCGCACCAGCTCGCCGTGCAGCCGCGCGACGTCGTCGCGAACGCGCGCGATCGCATCCAGGATGTCGGGAGTGAATTCGGTCACGGTATCGCTCACGCGAGGGCCTTCTTTCTGGCGGTCTTCAGCCGCTTCATGACGTCGTTGGCGCCGCGACCGAAGTAGTCGTGCAGCTCGGAGTAATCGGCGTAGAGCGCGTCGTAGGCATCGGCGTTCGCCTCGTTCGGAACGTAGACGGCCTCGTCGAGGCGGCCCATCGCGTCGCTGGCGGCGACCACATCGGGGTAGGCGCCGGCCGCGACGGCGGCGTGGATGGCCGAGCCGAGCGCGGGGCCCTGGGTGCTGGCGAGCACAGAGATCGGCATGCGCAGGATGTCGCTGTAGGTCTGCATGAGGAACGCGTTCTTGATCAGACCGCCGGCCGCGATGAACTCCGTCACCTCGACGCCGGATGCGTTGAACGTCTCGATGATCTTGCGCGTTCCGAACGCGGTCGACTCGAGCAGCGCGCGGTAGATCTCCTCGGCGCGAGTCGCGAGCGTCTGGCCGACGAGCAGGCCCGACAGCTCGGTGTCGACGAGCACAGAGCGGTTGCCGTTGTTCCAGTCGAGGGCCAGCAGGCCGTGGCCGCCGACCGGCTGGTGCTCGCTGAGCTCGGTCAGATACTGGTGGATGCTGATGCCGCGTGCGTCTGCGGCCTCCCGATAGTGGGCGGGCACCTGGTTCTCGACGTACCAGGCGAAGATGTCTCCGACGCCGGACTGGCCCGCCTCGTAGCCGTAGAGACCCGAAACGATGCCGCCGTCGACGACGCCGCACATGCCCGGAACCTCCTTGAGGATGTCGGAGTTCATCACGTGGCAGGTCGAGGTGCCCATGATGGCCACCATCTGTCCGGGCTTGACGGCGCGCGCGGCGGGAGCGGTCACGTGGGCGTCGACGTTTCCGACGGCCACGGCGATGCCCTCGGGCAGGCCTGTCCAGGCCGCGGCCTCCGCGGAGAGCCGACCCGCGGCATCCCCCAGCTGGCCGATGCGGTGCTCGACCTTGCTGGTGGCGAAGTCGGCGAAGTCGGGGGTGAGCGCGGCGAGGAACTCGGAGCTCGGGTACTCGCCGTCCTGCCAGATGCCCTTGTAGCCGGCCGTGCAGGCGTTGCGCACGTACTCACCGGTGAGCTGCCAGACGATCCAGTCGGCGGCCTCGACCCAGTGGTCCATGCGGTTGTAGAGCTCGGGGTCCTCCTCGAGCAGCTGCAGTCCCTTGGCGAACTCCCACTCGCTCGAGATGAGTCCGCCGTAGCGGGGAAGCCAGGCCTCGCCGCGTTCTTCGGCCACCCGGTTGATGCGGTCTGCCTGGGGCTGGGCGGCGTGGTGCTTCCACAGCTTCACGTAGGCGTGCGGGCGGTCGGCGTACTCGGGCAGCTCGTTCAGCGGGGTGCCGTCTGCGAGGGTCGGAACCATCGTGCAGGCGGTGAAGTCGGTGCCCACCCCGATGACCTTCGACGGATCGATGCCCGCTTCGGCCAGCGCGGCGGGAACGGTGTGCTTGAGCACGTCGACGTAGTCGCTCGGCACCTGCAGGGCCCACTCGGGCGGCAGGGCGGCACCGGATGCGGCGAGCGTGCGGTCCATGACCGCGTGCGGGTATTCGAGAACACCGCTTCCGAGCTCGGCCCCGTCGCTGACGCGAACGACGACCGCCCGGCCGGAGAGGGTTCCGTAGTCGATGCCGACGACGTAGCGCTCGTCGTCGTTCATGTCGGAAGTGCTCATCGGGGGAACTCCTTTGTTCGCATCACGCGGTGGATCCGGTTAATGTGACCGTTCACATTGCCGTGTTCATGTTACCTGAGCGCCGCCGCCCGCTGTCAAGCGAACTATCCGCGCCGGGCCGGTATATCCGCGCCCGGACGACCGGCGGCGGATGCGCCGAACAGGCGCGGATGCTCATAGCGCGCGGGGCGCAGCCGTCGACGCTCGCACGATGAGGTCGGGAACCAGGGCGCGCTCCTCAACCGGGGTGGCGCGGATCGCCGCCAGCAGCAGCGCGATGCAGCGCCGGCCGAACTCGTCGAAGTCCTGCCGCACGGTCGTGAGCGGCGGCCAGAAATGCGCGGCCTCGGGAATGTCGTCGAAACCGACGACGCTCACGTCACCCGGAACATCCAACCCCGCGTCGCGGAGCGCGTGCAGCAGGCCCAGCGCCATCTGGTCGTTCGACGAGAACACGGCGGTGACGTCGCCCTCTGCGGCGATCCTCTGCCCCGCGAGATAGCCGGATTCGGGGGTCCAGTCGCCCACGAGCGGCTCGCTGGGAGGGAGCCCGGCGGCCTCGAGCTCGGCCTGGAAGCCCACGATTCGCGCCTCCGCCTCGATCCAGTCGAGCGGACCCGCGAGGTGCCGGATGCGCGTGTGCCCCAGCTCGAGGAGGTGCCGCGTGGCGCGCCTTGCCCCCGTGATCTGGTCGACGGAGAGCGCGTGATCACCGCGCCGACCGGTGGACTGCATCGTGACGAACGGCAGTTCGAGCCCGCGCGAGACCAGCGCGTCGAACACGCGCACCTGAGGCGCGATCACCACCAGCCCCTCGATTCCGAGGTCGAGCAGGTGGGTGAGCGCCGCCTGGATCTCGTCGACGTCGTTGCCATCGACGTTGACCGTGTTCACGAAGTAGCCCTCGGCGCGGGCCGCGCGCTCGATGGCGCGGATGCTCGACGCCGGCCCGTACTGCGCACTCGACGCCGACAGCACACCGAGCGTCGCCGAGCGCGAGGTGACGAGGGCCCGGGCCGCCCGGTTGGGGCGGTAGTTGAGCTCGCCCATCACGGCGAGCACCCGCTCCCTGGTCTCGGGCCGGATGCTCGGGTGTGCGTTGAGCACGCGCGACACGGTCTGGTGCGACACCCCCGCGATGCGGGCGACGTCGCGAATGCTGGGGGCGCGACCGGATGCCGGCGGCTGCGTCACTCCGCCCGCCGCAGGGCGTGCGCCATCCACCACCACACCAAAGAGCCCGCGGTCGCATAGACGAGGAGCGAGAAGATCGTGGCGAGGATCGAGACGCCGAAGGTCAGGGCGATTCCGGATGCGTCGTCGCCGGAGACGGAGCCGCTGCCGAGGACGGCGCCGACGATGATCGTGATCAGCGGCGCGACCAGCGGCGAGACGACGGTCGACGCAATCAGACCGAGGCCGACCAGGATCCCCGTCGCGCTCCAGGTGACGGCCCACGGGCGAGCGACTCCGACCGAGGCGATCATGGCCTTGCCGATCCAGATGCCCGCCCAGCTGACGGCAGCCCCCAGCAGCATGGCGACGATCAGCACGAGCCACGCCACCCAGGCACTCTCAGGCGACAGCCCGGCGGCTTCGAGAACGGAATCGAGGGGCCTCACCTGGTAGCCGTCGGACTGCCGGACGATGCCCTGCACCAGAGACATGATCACCACGATGAGGAACAGGATGCCAGCCAGCGTGACGATGGTCAGGCCGGCGGTGAGCACGGTGTTCGATACGGCGCCCGCCACCAGTGCGCGGTTGCGGTGCGCCCGGGTCAGAGGCGGCCTCACAGTGCGCACGTTCGGGTAAGAGAAGCCCGGTGGCTGAGTCGGCTGGCTCACACGATCTCCTTGTCGAACGTCGTGCCGAAAGGATACCGGCTGGCCCGGTGAGCTCCTCGCACGTCGGCGCGGGTGTTTAATGAGTCATCATGACGATATGGGACTTCTCGGATTCGACTCGATCGACCCCGCATTCCTGACGTGACGAGAACCGACAGCAGATCACGGATCGTATCGGCGTGGAGTACGTCGATGCTGCTTCAGTGCGCCGCATTCGGAGCGCTGACGGCCGTGCTCATCACAGTCATGAGCCCGATCACCTCGTCGATCGCCCTCGCCTCTCCCGTGGCCTACTCTTTCGTGGGATCGATCTCGTCTCTCGGCCCGCTTCTCGCCGCCCGGTGGTTGCGCGCACCGGGTGCTCTCGTGCTCACGGCACTCGTGGCCGGGCTCCTGGCGATGCCCTTCACCGCGCTCGGATTCCTGATCCTTCTGGCATTGGGCCTGCCGGCACTCGCCGGCGAAGTCGTGCTGCTGGCAAGCAGATTCTCGACCAGACCTCGAGAGGCTTCGTGGTACGCCGCGGCCGCCACGCTCGCCCTGGTGCTCTTCGCCATCTCGCTCGTCGTGATCGATCCGGCGGTCATGTCGCCATGGGTGGTCATCCTCACCCTGCTCGGCCGCGTGCTGTCGATCCTGCTGCTCGCGGCCGTCGCCGTGAGGGTGGAGAAGGCGCTCACCCGGTCGGGCCTCCGTCGACGGCCCGTCGGCGGAGGCACCCCGTGACGGTGTGGGGCGCCCCGCGACTGCCGCCGCACTTCGTGTCGAGGCCGGGCCTGGTCGACATTCTCGAGTCTCCCGTTCCACTCGCCATCGTGCACGGGCCGGCCGGAGCGGGAAAGACGTCGCTGCTCGCCGAGTGGGCGGCCGGCACCGCTCAGCACGGCATCTGGGTGCAGTTCGAAACGGCCGACACGACCGGGCCCGCGGCCGTGTCGATGATCGCCGCCGAGCTGTCGGCCGCCGGAATGATCTCCGAGCCGAACCCCCTCCAGCTGGCCGATGCCGCGATGGCGGGCGGCGCCGACGAATGGTCGTTGCTGCGTCGCGGCCTTCAGGCGCTCGGCCGCGAGCTCGTTCTCGTGATCGACCGCGCCGATCTCCTGATCCCCTCCGAGCTGCACTCGCTCCTGTCGATCCTTCCCCGAGTGGAAGGCCTGCGACTCGTCCTCTCGACCAGACGCATCTCCGTCGTCGACGCATCGACGCCCGTCGTGGGCGTCGTGCGCTCCGTCATCGGGTGGAAGGAGCTCGCCTTCTCCCGCTCCGACGTGCGCGTCGCCCTCGGAGCCGGCGAGACCGACGAGCTCGTCGATGAGGTGATGCGTTTCGGCGGTTCGCCCCTGCTCACGCGCGCCCTCGCAGCGGCCGGACCGAGAACATCCGATGTGCCCGAGCGGATCGCCCGGGCTGCCGACACCTACGCGAGCTACGTCTGGGCGAACACCGCGGCCGGCGGCGATTCCGGGGAGACCGTCGAGCAGTACAGATCCTTCCTTCTCGCCATCTCGATCGCCGATGCGCTCGACGGCGAACTTGCCGAGGACCTCTCCGGAATGCCGCAGGCAGTGGCGCTGCTCGATCGCGCCGAACGCGATGGGCTCGGCCTCTGGCACGGCGAAGGCGCCACCCGCACGTTCACCCTGACGCCGTTGCTGCGCGAGACCTTCCTGCAGGAGCTGAAGAACGAGAGACGCGCCGCCCTCGCGGGGCTGCGCCGAAAGGTCGCCGTGTGGTCGCACGCACATGGGCGCCCCTTCGAGGCCCTCGACTTCGCGGTGCGCGCCAAAGACCTCGCCTTCGCATCGACCGTTGCCCGCAGTTCGTGGATGCTGCTTTTGCGCAACCACGGGTCGCAGGTCATCGAGGCGTTCGCCACGACCCCTCTCGTGGCCCTGCGCCAGTACCCGCTGCTCTCGCTGCTTCTCGCGTTGATCTTCAACGCGCGCGCGCACCACCGGGTTCGCGCGATCGAGTTCTTCGGCCTCGCGATCGCGTCCTCGCGCATTCTGGGCTCACGCGCCTCCCCTGCCGACCGTGCCCTGTTCCGCACGATCGAGAGCAGCTCGCTGCGGGTGCTCGGGTCGTTCGAGCCGGCACTTTCGGCAGCGGAATCGGCCTACGAGACGCTCATGGGGCTCGACCTCGAAGACCTAGCCCGACTCGGTCGTCTGCAGCCCGCGCTCTTCAACCACGTCGGCATCAGCTTCTTCTACAACGGACGCATGGAGAAGGCCATGGCCAGCTTCCGGCGCAGCTCGTCGATCGGTGAGGCCGAGAACGTGCCGTCGGGGCTCGAGGGGCTCGCCCTCGAGGCGGGGGCCGCTGCGATCACGGGAGATCTCGTGACGGCCGAGGATCGCTCGGCCGATGCGTTGCGCCGACACTGGCCCGACGGGTGGATCACCGGGTACATGGGCAGCTTCTACCAGGTCGCCGAGGCGTTCATCGCCCTCGAACACTTCGATGCCGAGAAGGCCGACGAGCATGTGCGCTCGCTCGACCGGCATCGCGCGACCATCGAGCACTGGCCGATTCTCGCGCACCTGGACGCTCTGATCGCCATGTTCAGGGGAGACCCCGATCGGGCACTGCTCGACCTCGAGCGCGAGATCGCCACCCACTCGAAGCGCTCCTCGCTCGGCCCCTTCACTGCGGCACGGCTCCGTGCCACCCGATCGCTCCTGCACCTGGCGGCGGGCGACGCCGACGCCGCCGAGAGCGCCCACGCGGTTCAGGGTCGGCGCGCGCGGCGCGACACGGTCGCTCTCGCGCGCATCATGCTGGCGCGAGGCAATCCCGACGGCGCCCTCGAGCTGCTGGGGCAGGCCGCGCCCGGCGACGATCAGACGCCCCGGGTCGAGGGCGAGGTGCTGGTTCTCAGGGCCGCCGCGCTCACGGCCGGCGAACGCACCGAGGCGTCGGCCGCCACGCGTCGGGCGGCGACCTTCCTGCAGCACAGCCACCAGGGACTCGCCTTCGCCCTCATCCCGGAGACGCACCAGCGTGGGATGATGCCGGGCATGCTGGCCGTGAATCCCGCCCTCGCGTCGGCGCCGTCGCTCGTGCCGGTCGCGGAGACCCGCGTGTCGCTGACCGCCCGGGAGGAGGCTGTCGCCGAACAACTGGCGCGCTTCGCCTCGGTCTCGGACATCGCGACCGCCTTGACCGTGTCGCCGAACACGGTCAAGAGCCAGCTCAGATCGCTTTACCGCAAGCTCGGCGTCTCGAATCGCGCAGACGCGATCGCCGTGCTGAGCCAGCGCCGCGCGCCCTGAGAGTGCGCGTCGGGCCTACGAGACGGGCACGACGAGCCCGCCCCAGGTCTCGTCGATGTAGTCCTTCGTCTCCTGCGAGGTCAGCAGCTCGTAGAGCTTCGCCACCCGCGGGTCGTCCTTCAGCTCGTCGCTGGTGGCGAGCACGTTGAAGTACGGACTGTCGCTGCCCTCGATGAGGATGGCCTGCTTGGCGGTGAGACCGGCGGGAAGCGCGAAGGAGATCGTCACGAAGGCCGTGTCGACATCGGCGACCGCCTGGGCGAGGGTGGCGTTCTCGATCTCGACGAACTCGTAGTCGTGGGGGTTCTCGGTGATGTCGGCGAGTACCGTGGGCTCGTCGGCGACCTCGATCAGGCCCTCGGAGGCCAGGATCTTGAGGGCGCGGCCCTCGTTCGTCGGGTCGTTGGGGATGGCGATCTTGGCGCCGTCCTTCAGGTCGTCGAGACTGGTGACCTTGTCGCTGTAGAACGCCGCACTGGGCAGGTAGACCTCGCCCGCGCTGACCAGCGTGCCGCCGGCCTGCTCGTTGTACGTGTCGAGGAAGGTGCTGTTCTGAAAGAGGTTCGCGTCGATCGAGCCGTCGCTCAGCGCTGTGTTGGGCGTGTTGTAGTCGGTGAACTCGGTGAACTCGATCGTGAGGCCGGCGTCGGCGGCCAGGTTGTCGGAGACGAACTTCAGGATGTCGCCGGCGGGCGTCGCGAGCGCGCCCACCTTGATCGTGCCCAGATCACCGGAGCCCGACCCGGAGCCGGCGTCGGAGGACGAATCGGAGGCGGTCGAGCACGCGGCGAGCGCGGTCAGGGACAGTGCGGCCGTTGCGACGGCGGCGACGATGCGGATGCTGTTCTTCATCAGGGTGCCTTTCGGATCGAGGTGCAGGGGGTGGGGTGTCAGGAGTTCTGGCGCTGGAGGCGTCGCGCGCCCCACGCCGCGAGGGCGGCGAGGGCCTGCACGATCAGATAGATGACGATGATGACCGCGACCATGTGGATGGTGCTGTAGCGCTGGTAGCCGTAGCGGAATGCCACGTCGCCGAGTCCACCGCCGGCCACGGTGCCGACCATGGCCGAGAAGTTGATGATCGAGGTGACCGTCGTGGCGAGCCCGAGGAGGATGCTGGGCAGCGCCTCGGGCACCAGCACCTTGCGCACGATCTGCCACGACGTCGCGCCCAGGGAGTCGGCCGCCTCGGACAGCCCGGGCTCGACCTCCTTGATCGCGATCTCGACCATGCGGGCGAAGAACGGGATGGCCACCAGCGACAGCGGCACGATCGCCGCTGTCGAGCCGATGAACGTGCCGACGATGAGGCGGGTGAACGGGATGACCGCGATCATCAGGATGATGAACGGCACGCTGCGGCCGAGGTTGACGACGAAGTCGAGAATCCGGTTGATGACGACGCCTGCGCGGCGCGAGCCGAAGGGCGCCGAGAAGAGGCCGCCCTTCTCTGTGCCGACCAGCAGGATTCCGAGGGGCAGGCCGACGATGATCGTCACGAGCAGCGCGACGCCGACCATATAGAGGGTCTGGCCGGTGCCGATCAGCAGCACCTGGAACAGGTCGGACCAGAATCCGGGAGCGGAGGGATCGATCATGCGTCCGCACCTCCTACGACCTCGACGAGAAGGCCCTGGCCGCGCAGGTCGGCGAGCGCCCTGTCGATGTCGTCGCGCGGGCCGGGGAGGGCGAGCCGCGTGCGCCCGGCCTGGTTGCCGCCGATGGTCTCGACGGCGGCGCCGAGGATGCTGACGTCGAGTCCGTGCACCCGCGCCAGCTGGGCGATCACAGGCCGGTCGGCCAGGCCGCCGCTGAAAGTGATGTCGACGACGGTGTGGCCGGCGGGCGTGTGCACCTCGCCGAGCGGGAACAGGTCGCGGGCGAGGCGCGAGCCCGGCGTGCGGATGAGGTCGACGAGGTTGCCGGTCTCTGTGACCCGGCCACCCTCGAGAAGCGCGGCCGAGTCGCAGATCGTCTTGACGACATCCATCTCGTGGGTGATGAGCAGCACGGTGAGCCCGAGCTCCGAGTTGATCGTCTTGAGCAGCGCGAGAATCGATCGGGTCGTCTCGGGGTCGAGGGCGCTCGTGGCCTCGTCGCTGAGCAGCACCGACGGTTTCGCCGCGAGCGCCCGGGCGATGCCGACGCGCTGCTTCTGCCCGCCCGAGAGCTGGCCCGGGTAGACCGATGCCTTGCTCGACAGGCCGACGAGGTCGAGGATCTCCGCGGCCCGGCGGCGACGCTCGCGTGCATCGACGCCCACGATCTCGAGGGCGAGCTCGACGTTGCCCTGCACAGTGCGGCTGGTGAGCAGGTTGAAGTGCTGGAAGATCATGCCGATGCCTCGCCGGGCACTGCGCAGCTCTGCACCGCCGAGGCTCGTCAGAACGCGTCCGTCGACCTCGATGCTTCCCGAGTCGGGCCGCTCGAGCAGGTTGACGGTGCGGATGAGCGTGCTCTTGCCCGCCCCGCTCTGGCCGGCGACGCCGAAGATCTCGCCTCGCTCGACCGTGAGGCTCACGTTGTCGAGCGCGGTGACCCGACGGTCTGTGCGGCCGAACGTCTTGGTGACGTCGGTGATGGCGATCATGGGATTCCCGGTGGTCGGTGGTGCAGACGACATTGCACAGCACCGCGCAACTTCAGGTGCTCCCCAGTGTGGCCGAGCCCGAACCGGCCGACCAATTCGTGTTACCGAATGTGAACGACGCGCTTCCAGGCGACCTCGCGGTCGAGCTGCCCGGTCTGCCGGAAGAGCGCGACCTGGGTCGTCTCGCCGAGAGCCGCGGCCAACGACGAGGTCGACGCCCGCTCGAAGCCGAGCTTCTGCCAGAACGGGCCGGAGCGCCGACTGAACAGCCAGGCGCGCTCGACGCCCGCGGCCCGTGCGGCATCGAGGGCGAACCGCGCCAACTCGCTTCCGAGTCCGCACGATCGAACGGCCGACGCGACGGCCACGCTGCGGATCAGGGCGTCCGGCGCCGAGGGCGACCGCTCGAAGCCGGTGCTGCCGACGATCTCGCCCCGCTCCCCCCGCACGATCCAGTAGCGCGCGCCCCGCGCATCCAGCCCGGCCGTCGTGAGGTCGGCCTCCGCGAGAAAGTCATGCAGTTCGGCCGTGTCGAGCGGGGCGACGGGTATCGGACGGATCACCCGACCGAGCGTAGCAATCGAAGGGATTCGTTGACAGGTGACCATATAGTCACCTATTTTTGACCTCATGGACGAGGTGTTCCGGGCTCTGGCAGACCCCACGCGGCGGGCGATCCTCGACGCGCTGTTCGTCGAAGACGGCCAGACCCTGGGCGCGCTCGAGGCGCGGTTCGACATGAGCCGCTTCGGCGTGATGAAACACCTGGGAATCCTCGAGGAGGCCCGGCTCGTGATCGCTCGACGACGAGGCCGCGAGAAGCTGCACTTCCTCAATCCCGTGCCCATCCGGCTCGTGCACGACCGGTGGACGAGCAAGTACGCGGAACCCTGGACGGCCGCTCTCAGCGACCTCAAGACAGAACTGGAGAGAACCATGGAGAAGGTATTCGAGATCTACATCCGCACGACGCCAGAGCGTCTGTGGCAGGCGATCACCGACCCCGAGATGCGCAGCGTGTACAGCTTCGGCAACCGCATCGAGTCGGACTTCACCGAAGGCTCGAGCTACACGCAGACCAATCCGAAGGCGAATGCGCCGCTCGGCGACGGGGTGAACCTCGTGGTCGATGCGCCTCGCAAGCTGGTGCAGTCGATGGTGGCCAGGTGGAGCGACGAGGTCGCCTCCGAGGGCACCACCCGCATCACGTGGGAGATCGAGCAGGTCGGAGACTCGTGCCGCCTCGTCGTGACCCACGACGAACTGCGCGAGGGCGCGAACGAAGAGCTGTACGGCGGCTGGCCGATGATCCTCTCCGGCCTCAAGACGCTGCTCGAGACCGGCGAGAAGCTCACGACGCCCGGCTCGCTGATGTACACCTAGGCGACGCGGGCCAGTGCCTGGTCGAGGTCGGCGATCAGGTCGTTCACGTCTTCGATGCCGATCGACAGCCTGATGAGACCCGGGGTGATCCCGAGTCTCTGTCGCAACTCCTCGGTGAACGAGAAATGCGTCGTGGTGGCGGGATGCAGCGCCATCGACCGCACATCGCCGATGTTCGTCATGCGGGAGACGACCCGCAGACCGTCGAGGAAGCTCCGCGCCCCGGCTGCTCCCCCGCGAACGGTCACGGCGAAGACCGACCCGGTGCGGCCGCCGTACAGGCGCTGCGCCAGCTCGTACGCCGGATTCGACTCCAGCCCGGCGAAGTCGACGCTCTCGACCTTCGGGTGCTGCTCGAGCCAGCGGGCGATCGTGACCGAGCTGTCGAGGTGCCGCTCCATGCGCAGTGACAGGGTCTCGATTCCCTGGTGCAGGAGAAACGAGTTGAAGGGCGACAGCGCCGGCCCGATGTCGTTGACCACGGCCTCGCGAGCGAGCCGCGCGTACCCGGTGCGGCCGTATCGCTCGAGCAGCGATCTGCCACCGGATGTCTGGGGTTCGGTCAGCAGCGGATAGCGCCTCTCCGAGGCGGCCCAGTCGAACGTGCCGCCGTCGACGATCGCCCCGGAGAGCCCCGCGCCGTGGCCGGAGAGGAACTTCGTCGACGAGTGCACCACCACGGCGGCGCCGTGCTCGATCGGGCGGATCACGTAGGGCGACGCGATCGTGTTGTCGACCACGAGGGGGATGCCGTGCCGGGCGGCCACGCGGGCGACCTGGTCGATGTCGACGATGTCGTTCTTGGGGTTGGGGATGGTCTCGGTGAAGATCGCCTTCGTGTTCGGCTGGATGACGCGATCCCACTCGTCGTCGTCGGCCGTGTTCCACACGTAGTCGACGGAGACGCCGAAGCGGGCGAAGCTGCGCCCGAAGAGCACCCGCGTTCCGCTGTAGATGCTGGCCGTCGACACGATGCGCTCGCCGTTCTCCGCGAGCGCGAGCAGGGCTGCGGTGATCGCGGCCTGCCCCGACGAGACGACGATGGCCTCCGAGCCGCCTTCCAGCGAGGCGATGCGCTTCTCGGCCACGGCCCCGGAGGGATTGCGCTGCCGGGAGTAGATGAGCCCGTCGGCGTCTCCGGAGAACCGGTCTCGGGCATCGTCGAACGAGTCGAAGCGGTAGCCGGCGGTCATCGCGATGGGCGAGACGCGGGCTCCGGCGTTGAGGTCGTCGTACTCGCCGGCGTGCACCTGGCGAGTGTCGAAGGCGTAGCCCTGCCAGTCGTATTCGGGCGGCGCGATATCGGTCGAGGGAGGGATGGCTTCGGTCACAGAACACTGCTTTCTTGGGCGGCGGGGCTGAGACATCGGCGCACGGCGTGCGCCATGTCGAGCACGGCCTGCTCGAGGATGGGTCGGGGCATGGCGAAGATGAGACGCGCGTACCCCTCGTAGGCGCGGCCGCAGAGCGACCCGTCGGTAAGGGTGACCCCCGCCTCGACGCGGAAGAAGTCGGCGACCGAGCCGTCGATCTCGAGATCGGAGCAATCGAGCCAGGCGATGTACGTCGCATCCGGGATCGTGAACCGCACCTCGGGCAGGTGCTCGGCGAGCAGCTCGGCGATCAGCCGGCGGTTGCCGTCGAGGTAGTCGACGACCTCGCCCAGCCACTCGCGGCCCTCGGTGTACGCCACGGTGGCGGCGATCACTCCGGGGGTGGATGCGCCGTGCATGACCGAGAAACCGAAGGTCTGGTAGAGCTCCTCGTCGGCTGAGTTCGACGTGATCAGCTGGGCAGTCTTCAGGCCGGGCAGGTTCCAGGCCTTGGATGCCGATGTCGACGTGATCGTGTGCCTCGCCGTGGTCTCGGACAGCGACGCGTAGGGAATGTGCGCGACCCCGTCGTAGCGCAGGGGCGCATGGATCTCATCGGCGAACACGCGCCCGTTGTGCCGGTCGACGATGCGGGCGATGGCCTCGAGCTCGTCGCGTGTGAGCACCGTTCCGGTGGGGTTCTGCGGATTGCAGAGGATGAGCGTGCGGGCGCCGGCGCGGAAGGCCGCCTCGAGCCCGGCGAGGTCGTGCTGCCAGCGGCCGTCGGCGTTCACGACGCCGGGAACCTCGAACACCTCGCGGCCCAGCGTGGGAATGAAGCTGAGGAACGGCATGTACGCCGGCGTGGGGATGATGACTCCCGTTCCGGATGGCGAGAACTTGGTGATGGCCACCTCGAGCGCGGCCATCACGTCGGAGACGGCGTGCACGTTCTGCCATGGGAAATCCCAGCCGTACTCGTCGCGGTGCCAGGCCGCGGTGGCCTTGCCCATCTCGTGCGAGGTCGCCGGGGCCAGGTAGCCCAGGTTGCCGTCGTCGATGGCCTGGTGCAGCGCGCGGGTCACCTGCGGCGCCGTTCCGAAGTCCATCTCGGCCACCCAGGCTCCGACTGTTCCGGGGTGCAGGCTCCACTTGCGGCTCGAGGGAATGCTCAGCTCGGCACGGGTGATGTGGTCGAAGCGGGCGTGAGTCATGCAGCGATCGTACGGACTATGCGCCCGACCCCGTCGCTGCTTTACGCCATGTGTCATCGGCCCTCGGCGTTCCCCGTCTGCGCGCTTATGGTCGTCGCATGACCACCCCCACGCCTGTCCGCATGTTCGAACGCGATGGACAGCTGGTTCTCGGGGCGATGGTGCGCACGCTCGGGGCGTTCCCCTCCGGATGGCGGTATCCCGGCGCCCACAGGAACCCGGCGAACGACCCGGCGGCGCTCAAACGCCTCGCCCGCACCGCAGAGAAGGCCGGTCTCGACTTCCTCTTCCTGGGCGACTGGCTGTCGTCGAGCTCCGACCTCGAGTACACCGAACCGTCGCTTCTGGCGCGCATCGATCCGTTCAGCTCGGCCGCGTACCTCGCCGCCGTCACGAACCGCATCGGCCTGATCGGCACGGCCAGCACCGCGCATTCCGAGCCGTACGCGATTGCCCGCGCCGCGGCATCCATCGACCGCCTCAGCGGCGGGCGCTTCGGCCTCAACCTGACCGTGGGAACCGACCCGAGGGCCGGTGCGAATTTTGGAAGAACGGATGCCGGCGGCCCCGACGACAACCGCTTCGAGACCGGGGTCGAGTACGTGCGGCTGCTGCGCAGCCTCTGGGACAGCTGGGACGACGACGCCGTCGTGGCCGACGCGAAACGCGGAATCCTGGTCGACCACTCGCGGGTGGATCCGGTCGACCACGAGGGCAGGCGGTTCAGCGTGGCCGGGCCGCTCAACGCGCTGCGCCCCGTGCAGGGGCAGATCCCCGTGGTGCACGCGGGAGTCTCTGTTCGCGCCCGGGAGTTCGCGGCCGCACACGCCGACATCCACATCGTGGCGCCGTCGAGCCTCGGTGACGCGGTGAAGTTCTACCGCGAAGCCGGCCTCCGGGCGACGGCGGCCGGTCGGGCACCCGGCGACATCACGATCATCGCGCCCATCCTGCCCATCGTGGGCGAGACGCGACAGGCGGCCTTCGCGATCTACGACGAGCTCGTCGCGCTCGTGCCCCTCGACGACGGCAGCCCCCGGGCGCAGTCGCTCGGCCTGCCGGCGAACAGGTCGACGGCCGCGCTCCTGCGCTCCGTGGGCCTGCCCCTGCTCGAACGCGGTCTCGACGAAGCAGTGTCGCTCGCGACCGCGGAACGCTTCAACGCGGTGGGGCAGCGCCTGCTCGAGGTCGTCGAGTCGCGCTCCGGGCGCTCGATCGGCGGCGCGCGGCCGATCACCTACCGGCACCTCGTGGTGGCGCAGGCCATCGCGGCTCCGCTCGTCGTGGGGTCGGCCGTCGACATCGCCGATCACCTCGAGACCTGGTTCCGCGCCAGCGCCGCCGACGGCTTCGCCATCCAGAGCGCGTTCCTGCACGAGCAGTTCGACGCGTTCGCGCATCAGGTGGTTCCCGAGCTGGTGCGCCGCGGCCTCGCGCACGAGGGCTACGACGCGAAGACCCTGCGCGGCCACTTGAACCTCACGAAGCCCGCTCGCGAGGCGCCGGTCGCCCCGACTGTCGGCCCGCACTGGGTGATCTGAGACGGTCCGAACGGGCAATGCAGTCAAGCCGCGTTACGCCCTGTTTCGTGCGTGACCTTCTATGTCGAGCCCATCGCATCACGTCGCACACGCACTCGTAGCGTGACTGCCATGAGTACAGCTGCAGACACAATCGATTTCGCCACCGAGTGGCAGGCGTGGCACGACGCCCACGAGACGAACCGCGCCGACCCGCACGGGTTTCTCGCTGTCACGAGCCTGAACTGGCTCGACGAGACCCCGACACGGTACCCGGATGCTCCGGGCGAGTGGTCGACGTCGGCCGCCGGCCCCGTCGTGAGACTCTCAGACGGAGAACAGATCGTGGTCGACGGGCGGGCCATCGTCGGCAGCACGGACCGCGTCACATACGAGTTCGGCGTCATCCCCGAGCGCGGCGGCGTCACCGTGAGCGCCGGAGACGCGGAGTTCGAGGTGGCCCGACGCGGAGGAGCCGACATTCTGCGCCCGCGGCACCCGTCGCATCCGACCCGCGTCGAGTACGCGGGCACGCCGGTCTTCGCGCCGAACCGCAGCTGGGTGGCCGAGGGCACGTTCCGTGCGTTCACCGAGCCCAAGCCGGTCACCGTGGGCTCGGTCGCCGAGGGGCTCGAGCACGTCTACGACTCCCCCGGCGTGATCGAGTTCGAGCTGGGCGGCGAGAGCCTCTCGCTCACGGCGTTCAACGGCCCCACGCCCGGATCGCTGTTCGTGCTCTTCACCGACGCCACCAGCGGCGTCACGACCTACGCCGCCAACCGCTCGCTGCAGATCGACGCACCGGATGCCTCGGGCCGCGTGACCGTCGACTTCAACAGGGCCACGAACCTGCCCTGCGCCTACACCGAGTTCGCGACCTGCCCGCTGCCTCCCTCCGAGAACCGGCTGCCGATCGGCATCGAGGCCGGCGAGAAGACGCCGCTGCGCCCGAGCGCCGCAACGGACGGCGACGCGCGATGAGCCGCACTCCGTTCCACCTCGGCGTCGCGCTCGACGGGGCCGGCTGGCATCCCGCGGCCTGGCGCGACGCCACCGCGCGTCCTGAAGCCCTGTTCGACCACGACTACTGGGTCTCGCTCGTCGTCGAGGCGCAGGCCGCCGGCATCGATCTCGTCACCATCGAGGACTCCTTCGGCCTGCAGACCAACGGGTACGGACCCTTCGAGCTGCGCAGCGACGAGGTTCGCGGCCGACTCGACGCGCTGCTTCTCGCCAACACCATCGCGGCGCAGGTGCCCGGCATCGGCATCGTGCCGACCGTGACCACCACGCACACCGAGCCGTTCCACACGGCCACGGGCATCCAGACCCTCGATCACGTCTCAGAGGGCTGGGCCGGATGGCGGGTGCAGGTCTCGGGCCGCTCCCACGAGGCCGCCCACGTGGGCCGCCGCGAGATTCCCGTGCTCGACCCGGCGCGCGCGGCGAGCGGCACCGACGAGCAGCAGACCGCGCTCATCCGCAGCCTGTTCGGCGAGGCCGCCGATGCCATCGAGGTGGCTCGCCGCCTCTGGGACAGCTGGGAGGATGACGCGGTGATCCGCGACGTGCCGACGGGCCGCTTCATCGACCGCGACCGGCTGCACTACGTCGACTTCGAGGGCTCGGACTTCAGCGTGAAGGGGCCGTCGATCGTGCCGCGCTCGCCGCAGGGCCAGCCCGTCGTGTTCGTGCTCGCCCACCAGACGGTGCCCTATGAGCTCGCCGTCGCCCAGGCCGACATCGTGGGTATCACACCGCACTCCGACGAGCACCTCGAGGAGATCCTCGGCGAGCTCGGCGACGCGGAGTTGGCGGTCGAACGCCGCGTTCCCGAGGCCCTGCGCGTCTGGACCGAGGCCGTGGTGCTCATCGAGCACACGCGCGAAGCGGCCGTCGCCGCCCTCGCGGCGCTCGACGACCAGCACGGGTCGACCTACGCATCCGACGCCGTGATTCTCGCCGAGACCGCCGAGAATGTGGCCGCGCAACTGCTGCGCTGGCAGCAGGCCGGAATCACCGGCGTGCGCCTGCGCCCGGCCCGACTGCCGCTCGACCTCGAGCGCATCACGCGCGAACTCGTGCCCGTGCTCGCCGAGACCGGTGTGCTCAAGCGGCCGGCATCCGCATCGTCGCTGCGCGAGCGCCTGCAGTTGGCGCGCCCGAGCAACCGATACGCCGCAGAACTGATCGAAAGCGCACACCGATGAGCACCCCGAAGCCCGCCAAGCAGATCCACCTCGCCGCCCACTTTCCGGGCGTGAACAACACCACCGTGTGGAGCGACGAGCGAAGCCGGAGCCAGATCGCGTTCTCGTCGTTCCGCCACTTCGCCCAGAACGCCGAGCGAGGCAAGTTCGACTTCCTGTTCCTGGCCGAGGGGCTGCGGCTGCGCGAGACGCGCGGCCTCATCCACGACCTCGACGTGGTCGGGCGCCCGAACACGCTCGCGATCCTGGCCGCCCTCGCCGGGGTCACGTCTCACATCGGCCTCGTCGGAACGCTGAGCTCGACCTTCAACGAGCCCTACGAACTCGCCCGCCAGCTCGCCACGCTCGACCACCTGAGCCGGGGGCGCGCCGGCTGGAACATCGTTACGACGTCGGATGCGTTCCACGGGGCGAACTTCCGCCGCGGAAAGTTCCTCGACCTCGCCGACCGCTACAGCCGCGCGCAGGAGTTCTTCGACGTCTCGTCGCAGCTCTGGGACAGCTGGGCCGACGACGCGATCGTGGCCGACAAGGCGTCGGGTGAGTTCGTCCGCACCTCTGGTCTCGGGCTCGTCGACCATCACGGACCTCAGTTCGACGTGACCGGCTACGCGACCCTGCCGCCCAGCCCTCAGCGGCATCCGGTGATCGTGCAGGCGGGCGATTCGCCCGACGGCCGCGACTTCGCGACCAGCTCGGCCGACGTCATCTTCTCGAGGCACGCCGACTACGAGGCCGGTCGCGCGTTCTACGACGACGTGAAAGGGCGATTGGATGCGGTGGGCCGCCCCCGCGATTCGCTCAAGATCCTGCCCGCCGCCACCTTCATCCTCGGCGACACGCACGCCGAGGCACTGGAGCGGTCACGCGAGATCTCGCGCCTGCAGGTGAGCCCGCAGACCGCGATCTCGTTTCTCGAACAGGTCTGGAACACCGATCTCTCGGGCTACGACGTCGAAGGGCCGCTGCCGTCGATCGATCCCGTCGTCACGGCGGAGGGCGGTGCGAAGGGCCGGGCCCACGTGCACACCGACCCGATCGCCACCGCCAACGCTTGGCGCGAGCAAGCCGCGGCCGAGGGCTGGTCGATCCGTGAGCTCGTGATCTCGTTCGCCGCGAAGCACACCTTCGTGGGCACGCCCACGTTCGTCGCCGAGACGATCAACCGGCACGTGCAGGAGGATGCCTCGGACGGCTTCGTCATCGTGGGCAACACCAACCCGACCGGCCTCGACGAGTTCGTCGACCGGGTGATTCCCGAGCTGCAGGAGCGGAGCGTGTACCGCACCGACTACGACGAGAACGCCACCCTGCACGAGACGCTCGGGCTGCCGGCAGTTCCCTCTCGGTCGGCCGCGGCGCTGGCCTCGGCATAGTGGTCACGCGCGCCGACGTCGTCGTGGTGGGCGGCGGGGCCATGGGCTCCGCCGCCGCCTGGCAGCTCGCCCGTCGTGGACGCGAGGTGACCCTGCTCGAGCGCTTCGGCCCCGGGCACACCCTGGGCGCCTCGCACGGGGCATCGCGCAACTTCAACCTGAGCTACGGTGACGACACGTATCTGTCGCTGCTGCGCGAGGCGCTGCCACTGTGGCGCGAGCTCGAGGCGGAGTCGGGCGTCGCCCTGCTCGATCAGGTCGGGCTCGCCAATCATGGGGGGAATCCTGCCTTCGACGCGGTCGCGTCGGCTCTGCCGGCGTACGGCTTCGAAGCATCATTCCTCACACCGGAGGAGGCCGGCTCGCGCTGGCCGGGCATCCGGTTCGATTCTCGAGTGCTCTTCACGCCGCAGGCCGGCAGGCTCGACGCGGATGCCGCGGTGTCGGCCCTGCAGCGGGCGGCGGCCGCACGCGGCGCCTCGGTTCGACACCATTCTCGGGTCGTCGCCATCCGGGTCGTGTCAGACGAGTCCGTGCTTGTGGATGTGCAGCCTGTCGATCGCGACTCCGGCGAGCCTGCCGGTGCCGTCGAGACGTTCGACGCGGGCCGGGTGGTCGTGACGCTCGGCGCCTGGACGTCGAAGCTGCTCGACTCGACCGTGGCACTGCCGCGACTCGTCGTGACGCAAGAGCAGCCCGCGCACTTCGCCGTGCGCGACGCGACCCTGACCTGGCCCGGCTTCAACCACGCGCCGACTCCGGGCGATCCCTCCTACGACTACTGGTACTCGGGCGTCTACGGCATGTTCACGCCCGGCCAGGGCGTGAAGGCCGGATGGCACGGCACGGGCGCGGTGGTCGATCCGGATGCGCGCACGTTCGTCGCCGAGCCCGCGCAGCTGGCGGCGCTTCAGCGCTACGCCCGAGAGTGGCTGCCGGGCGCCGACGCGGATGACTTCGTCGAGATCAGCTGCACCTACACGACGACGCCCGACTCGAACTTCGTCGTCGACAGCGTCGGTCCCGTGTCGGTCGGCGCGGGCTTCTCGGGTCACGGCTTCAAGTTCACGCCGGCCATCGGGCGCATCCTCGCCGACCTGGTCGACGGCGCCGGCCCCGCGCCCGCCCTGTTCTCGCTCGCCGCGGCCCGGTGATCTCGGCTACGGGATGAGCACGATCTTTCCGCGGGTGTGTCCCTCCTCGCTGAGGCGCTGTGCGTCGGCGGCGCGGGCCAGCGGAAAACGCTCCGAGACCTCGACGTCGAACTTGCCCTGCGACGCGAGCTCGATCGCCGCGGGAACGCCCTCGGCGCGAAGTCGCACTTCATCGTCGGTCAGGGGGACCGGGTTTCCCCCCATCCACGCACGAATGCCCAACTCGGCAGCTCGGTTTCCCACCACGATCGTGCCTATGCGCGATCGATCCTCGACCAACTCGAAAGATGCCTGAAGGGCTTCCTCGGTTCCGGCCCCGTCGAGCACCACGTCGATTCCCTCCGGCGACGCCTCCCGCACACGCTCGACGAGCCCCTCCCCGTACCTCAACGGAACAGCTCCGAGTTCTGCCAGACGCTCGTGGTTCGCGGGACTCGCCGTAGCGAACACGCGGGCTCCCCAGGCCACTGCGAACTGCACGGCGGCCTGGCCCACGCCACCCGTTCCGCCATGGACCAGCAGCCGCGTGCCCTCGGTGACTCCGAGCGATCGCAGCGCCTGGTAGGCGGTCGAGACCGGAATGCCGACGGCCGCGGCCTGCGACCAGGTCCAGACGGAGGGCTTGCGCGTCAGGTTCGACGGAGTGACGACGAGGTGGCTCGCGTACGCGCCGGTGGCTCGCTCGATGATGACCTCGTCGCCCGCGGCCCAGCCGTCGACCCCATCGCCGACCTCGAGAACCACGCCGGAGGCATCCGACCCCACGCGCCGTGGCGCGTCGATCGGAGGGGTCGGGCGCTTGCCCGATCGCAGCTTGGAGTCGATCGGGTTCACGCCGATGGCCTGCACCTCGACGAGCACCTGCCCCGACCCGAGGGAAGGAATCGGAACCTCGACGACCTCCAGAACCTCTGGTCCTCCGAGACGTGAATACTGAACAATCGTCGCCATCGATCGACTCCCTCTTCTGCTTCTGCCCATGCCCACGCGTTCTGCATGAGGCGGGTCGAGCGCGACGCTAGTTCGCGGAGGCGCGCATTGCAAGTGCGCGCAGCCGACAGAATACTCAGAAGGGGCAGGGTTCTTCTGCGGTCACCTCCTCTGACGTGGTCTTCGTGGCCGCGTCGACGAGCACCTTCGGGGCGGGTCGCATCATGCCTTGGGGTTCGAAGACGTAAACGAGGCCGGCGGGCGACGTCCAGATGAGGGTGTTGTCTTCACCTTGTTCGATCTGCCACCGGGTGTGGTGCTTCACCCGGTGGTGGGTGGGCGAGAGCGGTGCGAGGTTCTCATCTTCGGTGAGCCCGCCGCCCGCGAAGTCGAGCGTGTGGTCGCAGTACGGGTGCACCAGCGTTGCGTGATCGCGCATCTCTTTGGTGGGCCGGTAGTCGGTTGGGCTGAGCTGCAGGATGCGCCCCGTGATCGGATCGGTCAGGATGCGCCGCCACGACGTCGCATCCGCTGTGAGCCTGGCAGCGGTGACCGGGTCGATCGGGCCGTAGCCGCGGAGGATCGCCGGCTCGTCGCCGACGCCGAGCAGGGTCATCGCGGGAACCATGACGTGCACACGGCCCCGGATGCCCGTGGTTGCGCCGGGGATCGAGGTCTCGCCGTTCAGCATCAGGTCGGAGAGCGCGTCGACTCGCAGTTGGGTGACGCTGCGCGGATCGCCACCCACCTTCAAGCCCCTCGCCAGCGCCACCGCCCGGTTCGCGATGGCGTATACCTCGGGAGCGGGAGCGAACAGGGTGAGATAGGCCATGCCATCTTTCGCTGGATCGACCGTGACCCGACGGGTCGTGACCGCCTTCTCGACCCGCTCGACCACTGTCTCGGGCTTTGCGATCTGCGCGTGCGAGCGGGCCCGGTACTCGAGCTGCTTGTAGGTCAGCCCAGGGGCGAGCCTGGCCATGCGAGCGTCGTACTTCTTCAGCGCCTCACCCTCCAACCCGTCGGCGTGCGTCGCGATGACCGCGGCGTGCTCCTCGGACATGTCGCCAGCGGCGAGCACCGCAAACGACGCCGGAAGCTTCGACACCAGCGCGATAGCCGTATCGGCGAGGGTGCGGGCCCGGTACTCGGTGCGGTGGGTGAGCATGGCGACCTCGGTGAAAAACTCCACCTCGGCAACACGGGCAGGTGACCACTGCGGGCCCGCCGTGGACTGGTCGTGCGGAGCCTCGGCCAGCAACAGCTGCCAGGCGTCGTGCACGTCGACGGCCCGAAGGGCGCTCAACTCGGCGATCTGCTTATCTCGGGCGGCTATTCGCTCGAGGGCCGCCACGTACGGTGACTGCTCGGGAGGGATATCGGCTGGTGTCATAGGAGAAGTCAAACAGCAGCCACCGACACCAGGTCGATCACAGCAATCAGACGTTGATCAGGAATTAGGCCTGTGGATAACCCGCCGAAAGGGCACCCTGTGGAGGAGCAGTCGCGGCGGAATGGGCTGCCCTTCGACAGGCTCAGGGAACGGGTCTCGATACGGTCGGGGCGTTCCCTGAGCTTGTCGAAGGGCGGCCTATCGAGACTGCCGACGACGACGAAATGGGTGACGCCGGTGCGGCTGGCGTCAGCCGCATCTCGTAGTCTCGACTGGTGTCAGAACCGCTCGAAACCCAGCCCGCCGCCACCCTCGCCTTCGCCGTGCGTCGGGCGCGCGAAGACGAGTACGAGGCCACCGGCGAACTCACCTCGCTCGGCTTCGCCACGGGCCCCTACGCCCACCTGCCCCGTCGGCCCGAGCGCGTTGCCCTCGAACGCGACGCGGGCGCCCGCGCCGGCGACGGCGGACTGCTCGTCGCCGTCGAAGACAACACCAACCGCCTCCTCGGCACCGCCACGGTCACCCGCGCAGAGAACCCGATCTCACGGCAGGCGCGCGACGGCGAAGCCGAGCTGCGCCTGGTTGCGGTCGACCCGGCAGCCCGCGGTCGCGGCGTCGCGCAGGCGCTGGTTCAGGCATCCATCGACCTGGCCCGCAGCTGGGGCGTGCCGGGGCTCGTGCTCGACACCGGCCCCCTCAACCACACCGCGCAGCGCAACTACCTGCGCGCCGGATTCGAACGCGTCGCCGCACGCGAACTCGGCACCGAGACCGGAATCGGAACCCCGCAGGTCTATCGCTACGCGTTCGACGACGTCGCGCCCGTGCGCATCCGACTCGTGCGCCAGACCGAGCTCGATGCCGTGGCCCGACTCACCGTCGAGGCCTACACCCGCGATTACCGGCTTTCCGAGACCTACCGCAGATCGCTCGCCGACGTGCACGACCGCGCCCGCGCCGACGAGGTCTGGGTGGCCGAGGACACGGCCACCGGAGCCATCCTCGGCACCGTCTGGACTCCTCGCGAGGGCGCGCTCCTCTCGCCCGTCGCGCGCGACGGCGAACTCGACTTCCGGTTGCTCGCCGTGGCCCCGGATGCGCGGGGTCGCGGAATCGGTGCCGCGCTCACCGAGCACGTGGTCGGCCTGGGCCGCATCCGCGGCGTGAAGCGCGTCGTGATGAATAGCGGTGGTTCGATGCTCGCGGCTCACCGCCTCTACGAGCGGCTCGGCTTCGTGCGCCTGCCGGAGCGGGAGGAACGCATCGAGGTCGAGCCCGGACGATTCGTGGATATCGTCGCGTTCGGACTCGACCTCGGTTAGGTGGAGGAGCGGGGCCCTTAGTCGGTCTTCGGCAGTCCCGGAGGGTTGATCTCGCTCGTCGGTACCGACTCGCTGTCGAGTCCCCAGCGGTCGAGCACCTCCTGATACTCACCGCCGTCGATCGCAGCGTTGAGCACGATGTTCACGGCGTCGATCAGGCCGTTGCCCTTCTTGGTGGCAGCCGCGATGTCGGCCGTCTGCGGCCATCCGCCGCTGATCGTGCCGACGAGCTTCGTGTCTCCTGTCGAGGCCGCGGCATACGCGCCGGTCGCATTCGGCTCGAAGTACGCGTCTGCCCGACCCGACTGGATGGCGAGATTCGCCGCAGCGGTGTCGTTGTAGTAGACGAGCTCGGCAGGCTTCTCGCCGGCGGCGGTCAACTCCTCGTTCCAGGCGAGCAGGATCTTCTCCTGATTGGTGCCCGATCCCACGATGACGGTGAGCCCGGAGATGTCCTTGGCCTCCTTGATCGAGGCGATATCGCTGTCGGCCTTCACGTAGAAGCCGAGCAGGTCGACCCGGTAGCTGGCGAAGTCGTACAGCTCCTTGCGCTCCTCGGTGACGGTCACGTTGTTGAGGATGATGTCGTACTTGCCCGACTGGATTCCCAGCGGCCAGTCCGCCCAGTCGACCGAGACCGGGTTGTACTCGAGGCCGAGTCCGTCGGCGACGAGGGCGGCGAAGTCGGCCTCGCTTCCCAGCGCGGTGGTGTTGTCATCGGATGCCGCGAAGACCAGGGGCGGAGCACCGCTCGCGACGGTCTGGGCGACGGTGAGCTTGCCGGGTTCGATCGGCTGGAAGCCGCTCGCCTTGAGGGATGCGACGGCGTCGGCGACCGGGTCGATGCTCGGCCGGTCGCCGGCGTTCTTCGACGTGAGGTCGAACGAGGTGGCCGCGGCGACCTGATCCTCGGTCGAGCCCGTGGCCTTGACGTCGGCCGAGGTCGAACTGCTCGCGTTGGCGGCGAGGGCGATGCCGCCTCCGGCCAGGGCCACGACGACGACGGCGCCGACGATGACCCCGATCTGCTTCTTGTTGATTGCCATGATCTGGTGGTGCCTCTCTGAAGTGATGCTGTGATGGTGCGGTGGAATGATGCGGTGGTGCTCGGGCTGAGACGGATCGTCAGAGCACCTTGCGGAGGAAGTCCTTGGTGCGGGGATGACGCGGCTTGAGCAGAACCTGGCTGGGCGGACCCTCTTCGAGGATCTCGCCCTGCTCGAGGAACACGACCCGGTCGGCGACCTCGCGGGCGAAGCCGATCTCGTGAGTCACGATGATGAGCGTCGTGCCGCTCTTCGACAGCTCCCGGATGACGTCGAGCACCTCCCCGACGAGCTCCGGGTCGAGCGCGCTGGTCGGCTCGTCGAAGAGCAGCACCTTCGGGTTCAGCGCCAGTGCGCGAGCGATGGCCACGCGCTGCTGCTGGCCGCCGGAGAGCTGACGCGGGTAGTGGTGCTCCTTGTCTGCCAGCCCGACGCGGGCGAGGAGTGCCTTCGCCTGGTCACGGGCCTCCGCCTTGGTGGCCCGCTTGAGGGCGACCGGGGCCTCGACGACGTTCTCGAGGGCGGTCAGATGCGGAAACAGGTTGAAGTTCTGAAAGACGATGCCGATCTGCGTGCGGCGTTCGAGCACGTTCTTCTCGGGCAGCTCGTGCAGCCGCCCCGAGCGCAGTTCGTAGCCGATGAACTGGCTGTCGACCGTCACCGATCCTGAGTCGACCGTCTCGAGGTGGTTGATCGTGCGCAGCAGTGTCGACTTGCCCGAACCCGAGGGCCCGATCAGGGCGATGACCTCGCCCGGCTGCACGGTCAGCGACACGTCTCGCAGCACGCGCACCGCGCCGTAGCTCTTCGAGACGTCGGTGATCTCGACGAGCCCGACGGTGGCGCGCACCGGCTTGACCGGAAGCGCCAGCGGGATCGCCTGCTCGTCGAACGATCGGATGAACGTCGGTGTGCTCATGATCCACTCCCCAGAACGGTGTCGTGTCGTCGGTTCTTCTCGGCAGCGAGCGGGTCGTCGCCGGTCTCGTCGCCGAGGCGCGCCCACTGCAGCTTTATCCAGGCCGTGGCCCGCTGGATGGGCGTGGGCGGCAACTCGCGATGCGCGCCGCGGGCGTAGTGCCGCTCGACGTAGAACTGGATGATCGATAGCACGGTCGTGATGATCGCGTACCAGACCACCGCCACGAGCAGCAGCGGGATGACCCGCTGGTTGCGGTTGTAGATGACCTGCACCGTGTAGAACAGCTCGGGCAGCGCCACGACGAACACCACCGAGGTGCCCTTCACCAGTCCGATGACCTCGTTGAAGAAGTTCGGCAGGATCGCCCGCGCCGCCTGCGGCAGGATGATGCGGAAGAACCGCACCCGCCGCGGCAGGCCGAGGGCGGCCGACGCTTCGAGCTGCCCCTGGTCGACAGACAGGATGCCACCGCGAATGATCTCGGCGAAATACGCGGCCTGGTGCAGCGTGAGCCCGATGGTCGCCGCGGCGAACGCGGTGATCAGCGTGGTGGTCGAGAACTCGACCAGCCAGAAGTCCGTGGTGAACGGGGTTCCGAGCCCCAGGGTCGGATAGAGGTAGCCGAGGTTGTACCAGACGAGGATCTGCACCAGCAGCGGCACCGAGCGGAAGAACCAGATGTAGGCGTAGGCCGCCCCGCTGAGCAGCGGCGACTTCGAGAGCCGGAAGTTCGCGAGAACCGCCCCGAGGATGAACCCTCCGATGACCGACACGACCGTGAGGCCCAGGGTCACGCCGAGGCTGTTCAGCACCGACTGCGAGAAGAAGTACTCGGCGAAGACGTTCCACTCGTACTGCTGGTTCGTGAAGAGTGACCACACGAAGTGCAGCACGACGAACGCGACCAGCGCGCTGAGCACCCACCGCCACCAGTGCCGGGTGGGCACCACTTTCACGGCCTCGGGCACCGCCTTGCGCTGGTCGAGTAGGCCGCCCGCGGCCGTATCGAGACCACCGGATGTGGTCTCGATACGCGGTGCTCGTTCCTCGCGACCGCTACTCGACCGGCGCAGGCGCGCGGGAGCATGGCCGGATTTGGCGAGACTCGCGTCATGGGCCGTCGTGATGCCGGCCACGTCGAGCGGTTCGTCATCCAGGCTCTTGGCGAACCCGTGCACGATCACCTCTTCGGGGTCGAGCGTCGTGTCGAAGAGCGGCGTGTAGCCGGTCTGGAAGTAGAGGTGCTTCGCCTCGGGCTGGCGAGGACCGGTGGTGAGGTAGGCCCGCGTGTAGCCGCGGCGCACCGCCTCGGCCTCCAGCTCGGCGACCACCCGGCGGGCCAGGCCCTGGCGGCGGTGCGCCGACGAGGTCCAGATGCGCTTCAGCTCGGCCGTGCGCTCGTCGAACCTCTTGTAGGCACCGCCGGCGATCGGCACGCCGCCCCGCAGCAGCAGCACGAACGCTCCCCCCTGCTCGGGTGAGAACGCCTCGACCGGATAGCGCCGGATCTCGGCCGACGCCTTCTCGCCGAAGAACTCGCCGTAGCGCGCGTCGTACTCCTGCTCGAGCTCGCGCAGAAGGGGCTCGGCGAGCACGTCGTCGGCCGCCACGTAGACGAAGCGGTCGGTCACCTGCACGGTGTGGTCATGCAGCGTCACGGGATGCCTCCGGCCCGGCTGCAGAGGACGCGGTCGCCGCGGCGGCGTCGCGCCTGGCGACCTCGTCGCGCACCAGCGGAATGACGTAGCGGCCGAAGTCGATCGTGTCGTTCACGAAGTCGTAGCCGCGGGCCGAGATGATGTCGACTCCGAGGTCGATGTAGTCGAGCAGGGCGGCGGCCACCGTCTCGGGTGTGCCGACGAGGGCGTTCGAGTTGCCCCGACCGCCGGATGCCGCGGCCGGCCTGGTCCACAGTGCCCGGTCGAAGCGGTCGCCCTGGCTCGCGATCGAGAGCAGCCGCTGCGATCCGGCATTCTCGGGATTCTTCAGGTCGCCGACGAACGAGTTCGGCGCCGCCTGAGCCTGCCGCGCCTCGATCTTTCCGAGGATCTCCTCAGCCTTCTTCCACGCCAGCTCCTCGGTGGCTCCGAGGATCGGGCGGAACGCGACCTGGATGCGGGGCCGCTCGGGGCGCCCGGCCGCGAGCGCCTCGACCGTGATGCGCTCGATCTGCTCGGCGGTGTTCGCCAGCGGCTCGCCCCACAGCGCGTAGATGTCGGCGTCGGCGGCACCGATGCGGTACGCGGCGTCGCTGGAGCCGCCGAACGAGATCTGCGGCCGTGGCTGCTGCGCCGGCCAGATGTCGCTGACGAAGTTCTCGAAGCGGTAGTGCGCCCCGTCGAAGCTGAACGGCTCGCGGCTGGTCCACGCCTTCTTCACGATCCGGATGTATTCGCCGGTGCGGGCGTAGCGCTCGTCTTTGGTGAGGAAGTCGCCCTCCGCCGCCTGGTCGGCCGTCGATCCGCCCGTGATGACGTGCACGTTGAGGCGTCCGTCGCTGATCTGGTCGAGCGTCGCGAAGACCTTCGCCGCATACGTGGGGTACGACACGTTCGGCCGGTGCGCGAGCAGAATCTTGAGGTGATCGAGCTTCGACGCGATGTAGGCAGCCGCGGTCGCCGGGTCGGGTGAACCCGAGTGGTAGGCGAACAGGATGCGGTCCCAGCCGTTGTCCTCATGCGCTCGGGCGAACCGCAGCGTGTAGTCCTTGTCGAAACTGGCGCCGGAACGCGACTGGGTCTCGCCGCCGTCATTGAGCCCGGCGATGCCGAGGAATTCGATGGGCATGGCTGCCTCCTTCTTATGGTCTCGACACGGGCCGTGTCGCGTTGGAGAGACGTTAGGTGTGCTCGCGCAAGCCGGCCAAGCGGTTTCGTTCACAATTCGTCACGTCGTCACGCGGGGTCACATTCCTCGATTTCGATGGACGAAACGTCGACGGTGGTGGGATGTCGCACGCGCACCACTCCTCAGCCACCTCGCCCGAGCCAGCCGCCTCGCCCGAGCTTCACGTCGCCCTCATCGGCGGCGGCCCTCGCGGAGCCGGCGTCCTCGAGCGGCTCGCCGCCAACCTGCCCGAGCTGTGGACCACCGACGCACGGATCGTCATCCACGTGATCGACCCGCATCCGGCCGGCCCCGGCCGCATCTGGCGCTACGCGCAGTCCCCTCTTCTCAAGCTCAACTCGATGGCGGCCGACGTCACGATGTTCACCGACGAGTCGTCGACGATCGACGGACCGGTGCGGCCCGGCCCGTCGCTCATCGAGTGGGCCGGCCTCGTGAACGCGGGCGAGATCGCGATTCCTCGCGTCGATGCGCGCCTCCGCCAGGAGATCGAGAACCTGTCGCCCGCGAGCTTTCCCACCCGCCGCCTGCAGAGCCTCTATCTCAGCTGGTTCTTCGAGGATGCCGTGGGCCTGCTTCCCGAGACCGTCACGGTCGTCGTGCACCGGGCATCCGCCGTCGAGACCGTCGACGAGGGGCCGACCCATCGCATCCGGCTCGACGATGGCGTCTCGATCGCGGCCGACGTGGTGTTGTACTCGCTCGGCCACACGGGCGCCGAGGCCGAGCCGGAGCACGCCGACCTCATCGACTTCGCGCGCCGGCGCGAGCTCTTCTATCTGCCCCCGGCGTTCACGGCCGATGCCGACACCCGCGCGATCGTGCCCGGCCAGCGCGTGATCGTGCGCGGCATGGGCCTCGCGGCCGTCGACCTCACGGTGCTGCTCACCGAGGGGCGCGGCGGCCGCTTCGGTCGCGGCGACGACGGGGTGCTGCGCTACACCGCGTCGGGGCTCGAGCCGCGGCTGTACTTCGGATCGCGCCGCGGCGTGCCGTACCACTCGAAGATCTCGTCGACGCTCGTGGGCGAGCGTCCGGAGGCCCGGTACTTCACGCCGGCCGTGGCCCGCTCGCTCGAGCAGTCGCTGCCGTCGCTCGACCTCAGCGTCGACGTGTGGCCGCTCATCGCGAAGGACATGCTGTGGGGGTACTACCGCGAGCTGTTCACCGGACACCCCGAGCGGGTGGAGTCGAGCTGGGATGCGTTCGTTCAGGTCTTCGACCGGCTCGACCCGCGGGCGCTGCTGCTGGCCGCCCCGCACATCGATGTAGCCGACAGCACTCCGCGCGGCCACGCGATCCCGTCATTCGAGGGCGAAGACGAGCACATCGCCCGTGACGCGCAGACCTTCGTCGACCTGGTCGAGGGCACGGTGGCCTATGCCGACGACAGGCTCTTCCTGCCAGAGCTCGACCGACCGCTCGGCGGCGCCCTCGTCGCCGACCCGGGCGAGCTGCAGGAGCTCGTGCGCGACTACATCCGCACGGACCTGCAGCTGCGCACCCGGCCGGAGCACAGCGCCACCCTCGGCCTGTTCATCGCTCTGCTCACGAGCCTCTTCACCCTGTCAGACATCGTGGACTCGCCCAAGTGGACCGCCCAGTCGCGGGTGCGTGACATCCACGGCTGGTGGCTCGGCTACTTCAGCTTCATCGCCAGCGGGCCGCCCGCGCACCGGCTCGAGGAGCTCGTCGCCCTGTCCGAGGCGGGCATCGTCGAGTTCCTCGGCGCAGGCATCTGGGTGGAGGCCGACGAGAACGAGGGCATCTTCCGCGCGGGCAGCGCCACGACGCCTGCGACCATCACCGCAAGCGCCCTGGTGGATGCGCGGCTGCCCGAGACGGCGATCTCGCGCAGCGACAACGAGCTGCTGAGGTCGCTGGTCACGAGCGGAGCCGGCCTCGAGGAGATCGTGAGCGACGGGGCGTACTCGGCCAGCACGGGAAGGCTGTCGGTGCGGCAGCTCGACACGAGGCTGCTGGGCGCGGGCGGATCGCACTCCTCTCGTCAGTACGCGATCGGGCCGTACACGAACTCTCCGTTCGTGGGGGCGTTCTCGCGCCCGCGCACCAACGCGATCTCGTTCCGGGAGAACGACAAGGTCGCCCGTGCCATCCTGGCCCGCCTCGCCGAACTGGCCGAGGAGCGTGAGCTGGTCGCGTGACTCACTGACGTGCGGGAAGTGGCCGCTTCGTCGACGGTTGACGCGGCCACTTTCCGCACCTCAGTGAGGCGGCGGCGTCGATACGACCGCAAACGGCCGGGTCGGCCGGCGCATCCGGGGCTCGAAATGTACCTGTAACAAACTGACTTCGTTCGTGTCTGGTGCGCACAGACCGAATCTCGATAAGGTCGCCAGACTGCAACGAGATAGGACTTTCTGTGACCACGTGTGTTCTTGCCGCGACCGGATTCGATTCGGGGCCGATGCTCCTGATCATCGCCGCACTTCTTCTCGCGACAGGAAGCGCCGCCTGGCTGCTGCTCGGCCGTCGCCAGCGCGGCGCTAAGGCCGCCGTCTTCGCGGCCGTCCCCCTCCTGCTGCTGGCGCTCGTCGCAACCGGCGGCATCGCACCCGCCCCGGCCAGTGCCGCGGAACCGTGCCCGCCGGGGATGAGCGCTCCCGTGGCGACGACCCCCGCGACGACCGACCCGGTCACGCCCGACCCTGTCACGCCCGTCGACTTCGAGCCCGGGGCGGCCGGAATCGGCGACTCCTACTTCCCACTCGACGGCAACGGCGGCTACGACGTGCAGCACTACGACCTCGACCTCGCCTACGCGCCCGACACCGATGTGCTCTCGGGCACGACCACGGTCACGGCTATCGCCACCCAGAACCTGTCGGCCTTCAACCTCGACTTCGACACCCGCGATGTGAACGGCGACGACGCGATCGTCATCTCGTCGATCACCGTCGACGGCGTGCCCGCCGACTGGAGCCTCGCAACCACCCAGATCAGCGCATCCACCGGCCAGCCGCAGGTCGAAGGCTCGGGCGACGACGACGCCACACCCCCGCGCACCGAGCTGACCATCGTGCCGCCCGCGGGCATCCCGCTCGGCGCCACGATCACGACGGCCGTCACCTACAGCGGCGTGCCGATCGTGGTAGCGGATGCGTTCGGTCCGGCGGGCGTGTTCCCCACCCCGACCGGCGCGGTCGTCGTGGGACAGCCGCGGGTCGCGGCCACGTGGTTCCCCTCAAACGACCACCCGAGCGACAAGGCCACCTTCTCGACGCGCATGACCGTTCCCACGGGCCTCGAGGTCATCGGCAACGGCCGGCTCGCTTCGCAGACGACCGCCGCCGGCCTCGACACCTTCGACTGGGAGATGGAGAAGCCGATGGCCACCTACCTGGCCACGGCGACGCTGGGCGACTTCGACGTCGAGACGAACACCGACCCGGCCACCGGCATCACCTATGTGGACGCGATCGACCCGACGCTGTTCGACCGCGACGTCGACGGCGCCCCCGGAGTCAAGGTGGGCGACATCGCTTCTCAGATCTTCGCGACCGAGCCCGAGGTCATCGACTTCCTGTCGACATACTTCGGCCCGTACCCGTTCTCAGAAGCCGGCGGCATTGCCATCGGCTACATCGACGAGGACACGGGAGACGACCTGCCCTACGCGCTCGAGAACCAGACGCGACCCATCTACCCGGCGTGGGCGTTCCCGGCCGACGTCGATGCCAGCGTCGTCGTGCACGAGCTCGCCCACCAGTGGTACGGAGACGACCTGTCGATGAACCGCTGGTCGGACATCTGGCTCAACGAGGGCTTCGCCACCTACGCCGAATGGCTGTGGGAGGAGGGACAGGGCGGTCGCACGACCCAGCAGAGCTTCGACGCGGCCTACGCGCGCTCCGGCACCTCGTCGTACTGGCAGACCGTCGTCGCGGACCCGGGCTCGGCAGGTATCTTCGCCGGCGCCGTCTACTCACGCGGCGCCATGACCCTGCAGGCGCTGCGCAACGAGGTCGGAGACGACGACTTCTTCGCCATCCTCAAGGGCTGGGCTACGGAGAACGCGGGCACCTCGGTGTCGACGACGCAGTTCGTCGACTACGCCGAGAGCGTGTCGGGACAGGACCTCACGGAATTCTTCGATACCTGGATCTACACGGCGGGCAAGCCGGCGCTCGGCTGAGCGGACCGGCGGGCTCTCCAGCGCGCTACTCCCCACAGCACCGAGCCGGCTACCAACAACAGGATCGCCAGCGCACCGACCGCCACGGCCCCGGCGATGGAGAAGAACGACACGACCGGGCCCACGGTGAATCGGCCATCCGGCACGGGGCCGTCGCATGAGATGCGGAGCACGCCTGGCGTGTCCACAGCGAAGCTTCCCTGCGCGTCCCAGCGCTCGGGAAGCAGCAGCCCCTGCTGAGTCATGTCGGGCCTGAGCGCGAACTCCTCTCCATCGAGATCGCCGGTGCACGAGATGTCGCTCCACCGCTCGTTGGGCGTGACGTAGACGGCGTGGTCTCCGCGCGACACCTCCACCGTCATGACCTCGCCGAACGGCGCGGCCGGCGCAAGCTGGAACCCGGCGCCGAGCACCAGGAACGCTCCGCCGAGCAGCCCGAGCACCCCGAGCGCGCTGAGGATCAGTCCGACGACGGCCAACGCGCGTGACGGCTTCGTGCCGGGTCGGTTCTCCTGCGGGCTGAACGGCGTCATGGGCTGACTCACGATGCTCTCATCGGATAGGTCTGCGACCCGTCCTGGGTGAAGACGACGACATCGCGCAGCGTCCAGCGACTGTCGATATCGGCTTGGATGACCGGAGCCGCGGCGAGCACCGCCTCACTCGTGAGATCGAGCGGCAGCAGCGTGCCATCAGGTGCCAGCGACGGCAGCAGCACGATGTCCAACGTGAAGTTCTCGGGAGCGAAGTAGAGCACCGAGCCGTAATTCGGTCCCGCCACAGCCTTAAGCGGTTGATCCGCGCGGTCCAGGCTCGTGCCCTGCACGTACTTGGGCTCGCCGTCGACGGAGTTCAACAAGTCCGGCGCACGGAGGGCGGCCGCGAAGGTCGACGTGGAAGGGTCCAATCCCGTGTCGGTGATGATCTGATTCATCTGCGCAGCGACAGCGGTCGGGCGCACACCGTCGAGCAGTCCGCCGTAGCCGACCGTGTACGCGAGTTCGAACCCGCTGGCAGAGAAGGTGCTCGTTCGCAACTCGACTCCACCGATCGCCTCCATGCGGGCCCAGGCCGCGACACCCCGCGCGACGGTCGTCACGTCTGCGTCAGGGGGGACCGGAAGCTCGAGGTGCGGTATGTCTCCCCCGGGGGCGCCGACCTCGATGATGTTGAGCGACAGCTGAGCGTCGTCACTATACGCGGCCGTTTCCTTCTTCAGCGCTCCGGGCACGTCGGATGCCTCGTAGGTGTCGATCACCTCGAGCGTCGCCTGCTCGGCCAGAGCGGCGTCGGTGACGGAATAGGAGATCGAGAAATCGAGCGCGTTGAGCACCTGCCTGACATCCGCGATGCCGTCGATCTGCTCAAGCTGCACCAGCAGCTCCGCTGTGGCAGCACCGAATGGATCCTGCTCAGGCTCGGGCTGCGTCGCGCAGCCCGCCATCAGCAGCGCACCGGCCAGCGCGATCGCGGCCGCCCGCATGCCGAACCCGACTCGACGCGTCGTCCGCATCATCACCCTCGACTCCCGCATGCGCACCTTTCGTTCCATCTCCCGCTCACTGAGCAGCGTCCGACGAGCCTAAGTCGCCCGCTCCCGCATCACGATGGGGAGTTGTCCCCCTCGACAAGGCCCGGCCTCGGCCTAGTCGGTCGGCACTCCCCGGCGGGCTGTGGTCTCGATACGCTCGTTCCTCGCTACTCGATCGGCGCAGAGGGCGCGGCGGACCCCAGCGGCCGGTAATGGCGCAGCACCGGCGAGAGCGGGGTCGTCGGCGTGCGCACCGCCACGTCGAAGCGCTGCAGCATCGCCGGCGTGGTCGGCGTCAGCTCAATGCGGCACTCCAGTTCGCCCGCGCGGCCGGGAATCGTCCAGGCGACGTGGGCCGGCGCGACCGACCAGGTGAGCCGGGCGTCGAGCGAAGGTGTGCCGTCGGCATCCAGAACCCCGCCGACCTCGGCGATCGCCGCCGCGATGCGCGCGTCGCGCACGTCTGCCGGCACGTCGCCGAGCAGGTTCGGGCTGAAGATCGTGGGCGGCGCGGAGGCATCGTGGATGCGCCCCGAACCGCGCACGGCCGCGTCGACGGCGCGGGCCGCCTGCACGGTCGAGGGCCAGAGCGGGATGCGCCGCGCGGGCTCATCGCGCGAGTCCAGGACCAGGCGCAGCATGCCGGCCGCCGCGACCGACAGCTTCAGACCGTTGGTGTTGCCGAAGACCACGGCGCCGACGCCGGACTCCAGGTGCCAGCGCATGTTCGACGACCAGCCGGGCAGTCCGCCCGAGTGCTGGGCGAAGCGGCCGAAGCGCACGTCGTGCTCGACGTAGAGACCGAGGCCGTAGCCCTGTGCCTCGAGGGTCTGATCGGCGGTGCGATCGGCGGCACCCGGCGCGACCGTGTGGATGCGCTGCATCTCGCGCCGCGATGCGCGGCTGAGAATGGCGTCGTCGGTGTTCGTCGGGTCGAAGGCGCTCGAGAGCCAGGCGCTCCAGCGGGCGATGTCGGGCGGGGTGCTGAACATGCTCGCTGCGCAGGCCCCGATGCCGCCACCGACAACGGGGCGCGAGACCCAGCTGGCTCCCTTGTCGAAACTCGTGAAGCCGTGCGCGATGCCGTCGCCGCCCTCGCCGTCGCCCGCGAAGTCGGCGGGCTTGTAGCCGGTGGAGGAGAGCCCGAGCGGCTCGAAGAACGTCTCGCGGGCGAACCGCTCGAAGCCCTGGCCGGTGAGGTCCTCGACGATCACCCCCAGCAGCCAGAAGCCCACGTTGGAGTACTGGAAGCCGACGCCCGGCAGGCCAGCGAAGCCCAGCCCCGCCTCGACAACGTCGAGGAAGTCGGCACGCGAGAGGGCCAGCTCGTGGTCGGCCCACCCGTTGTCCTCGGGCAGTCCCGAGGCGTTGCTCATGAGCATCCGCACCGTCACGGGCTGCACGACCCCGGCCTCGTCGACCGGGTCGCGGAACTGCGGCACCAGATCGGCGACACGATCGTCGAGCGAGAGCAGTCCGCGGTCGCGTAGCACGAGCACGGCGGCGATGCAAAAGCTCTTCGACATCGAGGCGATGCGGTAGATCGTGTTCTCGGCGGGCGCCCGGCCGTCGAGCTGGAACTCGCCGATGCCGTGGTGGAACAGCACCCCGCTGCGATCGAAGACCGCGTAGCTGATCGACGGGCTCACCAGCTCGGTGTCGTCGAACCAGGCGCCAAGACGCGCGACGACGTCGGCGGACAGCTCGGATGCGGCGGTCATGATCAGCGGGTCTCGGATGCCGGGCCCGCGTGGGCGGCGTCGTCGACGGCGGCCCCACCGATGGCCTGGCCCATCCAGGTGAGCGCGCGCCAACCCGACTCGGGGCTGCCCTCGAGAATGACGACGCCCGTGTTGCTCAACGAGTGCTCGGCCGAGAAGTCGGCGCTCACGTTCTCGGCGCGGGCTCCGACCCAGGATCGGATGATGGCTCCGTGCGACACGATCGCCACCGCGGAATGCCCCGTGGCGGCGGCCTCTGCGATCACCTCGTCGTAGCGGGCGTAGACCTCGGCGCCGGACTCGGCCCCGGGCATCCGCCGATCGACGTCGCCGTCGGCCCAGGCGATGACGGTCTCCATGTAGATGCGCACGGCCTCATCGTCGTTACGCATCTCGAGTTCTCCGGCATCCACCTCGCGAAGGCCCGAGCGGATCTCGACCGTGAGGCCGCGGGCCTCGGCAAGCGGCGCCGCCGTGAGCTGCGCGCGCAGTTGCGTCGAGGCGAAGATCGCGCCGATCGTCTCGTCGACGAGCGCGCCCGGAACAGCGGCGGCCTGCTCGACGCCGAGGTCGGTGAGGCCGGGTCCGGGAATCGCGGTGTCGAGGGCTCCGATGATGTTCGAGGGGGTCTGGCCGTGGCGGATCAGCAGTAAACGCATCCTTCGACATTACCGGCCCGGTTCATGGAGCCCCGTTCGTCGAGCCTGTCGAGACGGCCCTTTCCCCGTTCGTCGAGCCTGTCGAGACGCGCCCTTCGACAAGCTCAGGGAACGGGCCGCTCACCCGTCGCGTAGTGCGCAGCGAGGCGCCGCAGCCCCTCGTCGAGGCTCACCGCGGGCTGCCATCGCAGCTCTGCGCGGGTGCGTCGCTGGTCGAACCAGTGCGCGGTCGAGAGCTGCTCCGCGAGAAACCGCGTCATCGGTGGCTCGTCGACCCCCGGCTTCACACGCCAGACGGCCTCGATCAGGGAGCCCGCGGCCCGGGCGACCCCGGCGGGAACGCTCCACGCCGGCGCCGGAACACCTGCCGCAGCGCAGATGCCCGCGAGCAGCTCGGCCACGGGGCGCGGCTCTCCATTGGTGATCACGTAGGCGTTGCCGTGAACCTCGTCGACGCGCTCGAGAGCGGCGGCGATCGCGGTCGCGGCGTTGTCGATGTACGTGGTGTCGATCAGCGCTGCGCCCCGGTCGAGCAGCGGCAGCCGCCCCGCCCGCGCGCGCTCCACGATGCGTTCGATGAGCTGCGTGTCGCCCGGCCCCCACACCAGGTGCGGTCGCACCGCCACGACTCGAAGCGAGGCGGAGTCCGCACCCAGCGCCAGCAGCTCGGCGCGCGCCTTCGTGCGGGCGTACTCGCCGCGCGCGTGCGCGGGGTCGGCCGGCTGCGCGTCGTCTCCGACGATGGATGCCCCGGCGTGCGCCACCGACGGCGACGACACGAAAACGAGGCGGCCGGCCCCGGCCTGGCGCATCGCCGCGATCAGCGTGCGCGTGCCGCCGACGTTCACGGCCTCGAACTCGGCCGGGTCGCCGGCCAACGAGACCTTCGCGGCCAGGTGCACCACGGCATCCATGCCCTCGACGGCGCGCTCGACGTCGACCTGCGACGTCAGGGAGCCGAGGACGTCGTCGACACCGTCGACACCGGATGGCCGCCGCTGGAAAGTGCGCACCTCGTGCCCGGCGCCCGCGATCTCGCGGGCGACGGCGCCTCCGAGGAAGCCGCTGGCCCCCGTGACGAGAACCTTCACGGTGCGCTCAGCTTCGCACCCGAGAGCACTCCCTCGGCCCAGCGCGACAGGGCCGAGCGGTCGATCTTCGAGTTGTGCCGGATGTCGGTGGGCAGGGCGGCGACGACGAGCACCGCCGCGATGTCGAGTGCGGTCGCGTGGCGGACGGCCGCAACGAGGTCGCTGTCGCCGAGGGCTGCGGGTCGGCTCGCGGCCGGATCGGTCTCGAGCACGGCGACGAGCTGCTGCGTTCCGCGAGGGCCGATGCCGGCGAGCGCCGCCCTGTTCACGCCGAGCAGCGACTCGATCCTCTGCTCGGGGCCGACGGGCGTGACGACTCCCCCGGCCGTGACGATCACGTGGGGAAGGCGGCCCTCCACCCAGAGGCGTCCGGCGGCGTCGAGGTGCCCGACGTCTCCGGTGCGGTGCCACCGCTCACCCTGCACGTCGGCAGCGGCCGGAACCGAGTCGGCGTCGGCGATGCGGTTGGTGGCCCAGAGCCTGTCGTACGCCTGCTTCAGATGCGGAGCCGACAGAACGATCTCCCCAGTGACGCCGGGCTGATCGCTCGGCTCGCCCACAGGCATCCCGTTCTCGTCGAGGGCCGCGATGCGCACGCGCACCGACCCAGCGGGGCGTCCGACGCAGACGCCGCCCGCGTGCTCGCCGTCGGGCAGCGCGGCTGCATCGTCGGCGGCTGCGCGGATTCCGTCGAGCGTGATGTCGGTCATCAGCAGTCCCTCGGTCATGCCGTAGGGGGTGTGCGGGGTGGCGTTCGGCATCAGGCGACCGGCCGCGGCGAGCAGCGACTCGGGCACGGGGGCGCCCGCCGAGAGGAAGGTCTGCACGCCCGCGAGCGCCGCCGTGTCGGAGGCGTCGAGGGCATCCGCCGTCGCGACCACGTTGGCGAGCGCGGCCGGCGAGAGGAAGACGACCGAGGCATCCACCGCGGCCGCCGCCCGGGCGGTGGCCTTCGCCGTGAGCGTGCGCGGCGACGTCACGTTCATATCGGGAGTCACCGAGCGCGCACCGAGAGCGGGGCCGAGCAGCGCGAACGGGGCGAAGCCGGCGACGAGCCCGGTGCCGACGCCCACGTCGTATTGCGACGAGAGGGCGTCGCGAACGGCCTCGAGCTGTTCGTGCGTGTACACGACGCCCTTGGCCGGGCCGGTCGATCCCGACGTGAAGAGCACGGCGGCGACAGCGGATGCCGCGGGCGGCTCCGGCAGGGATTCGTCGGCCCCCAGCCGCGCGACCTCGCCGAGGGAGTGACGCACGCCGAGGGCGAGCGCTGTGGGCAGGGGAAGCGTGGTGGTGGAGATCTTCTGCCCGGGCCAGGAGAACGCGCGGGCCACGGTGAGTCCGGGCAGGGCGCCGATCACGTGGTCGGGGCGGGCGCCGCGCACGGCGCGGGTCAGGCCGGGCAGGCCGAGGCCGGCGTCGGCGACGACCACGACCGCGCCGATGCGCAGGCAGGCGTAGAGCACGGCGGTGAGGTCTGCGCTCGGCGGGATGAGGAGGGAGACGCGGTCGCCGGGCTCGACACCGGCGCGCACGAGGCCTGCGGCGAGCTGGCGCACGCGCTTGGAGAGGAGCTTCCACGAGACCGTGCGGTACGGCTTCATGTCGACGAGGGCCGTCTCGGAGCTGTCGCGCAGCTCGTCGAGCACGCTCCAGAGGGGTCGCCCGGAGCCCTCTCGTTCCCTGAGCTTGTCGAAGGGGGGCTTGTCGACGGGCTCGGTTCCCTTCGACAGGCTCAGGGGACGGGAACGGGACAGACCACCCAGCCAGTCCAGAACGACCGGCGCATACTCCACGTCCTCCGCGATCATGTGCCCGGCGCCCTCGAACCTGTGGATGTCGGCCAGCGGCATCCGTTCGCCGAGGTCGTCGAGGTAGGTGTCGGAGAAGATCGGGTCTCGCGGGCCCCACAGCATCAGCGACGGAACGCCCAGCTCGCGCACACCGGCCGCGATGCGCTCGAGCTCGTTCCACGACTCGTGCCGCTCGTCGACCGGGATGTCGGCCACGAACGCGCCGATGCCGCCGCGCCGGTCGGCTGAGCGATACGGCGCGCGGTAGCCGTTCTTGACCTCGGCAGAGAGAGGCGGATGCGCCAGCGCCAGCGTCGTCTCCAGGAAGGCGGGCGTGGCCACGGTCGCGCGCCCCAGCACCCCGCGCTGCAGCGCGAGCCGCAGCGGCCAGGGGATGGCGCGGTCTTCGGGCTGGTGGATCGCCGTGTTCAGCAGTACGACGCCGGACAGGAGCTCGGGGTGGTCGACCGCCCAGCCCATCGAGACGACGCCGCCCCAGTCGTGCCCGACCGTGACGACCGGGCCGGTGAGTTCGAGGGTGTCGGTGAGGGCGGCCAGGTCGGCGACCCGGCGCTCGAGCGGCCGCTCCGTGCCTGTGCGCTCCGAGAAGCCCATCTCGAGCTGGTCGACGGCGATGACCCGCCACACGTCGCCCGAGCCCGTCTCCGCGACCGCGGTGGCTGCATTCGTCGCTGCGGCCACGAGCCCGCGCCACAGGTACGACCACGTGGGGTTGCCGTGAACGCAGAGCAGCGTGCCTACGGGAGTCACGCCGAGCTCGTCGAGCACGGGGCCGTTGTCGAGCAGATGCCAGGTGACCGGGCGACCGGAGCCGCCGTCTGAGACCTCGACGAGGCGGGAGAATCGCGCATCCATGCCCGGCAGGCCGGCGGGCGGGAGAGACGCGGCCGCGGTTCGACCCGCCGACCGGGGCAGGCGGGAGGAGCCGTGACTCACCAGGCGATCTCCATCATGGAGGTGTTGAGGCCGGAGCCGACCCCCATCAGCAGAACGCGGTTGCCGCGCACGAGCTTCGAGGCCTCCTGCGCCAGCGTGATCGGAATCGACGCGGGCCCCACGTTGCCGAGCAGCGGGAAGGTGATGGGCACGCGGGTGGCGTCGAGGTTCGCGGCCTTGACGATGGCGTTCGTGTGAACCGACGAGACCTGGTGCATGATGTAGCGGTCCATGTGCGACCAGCTCCACTGGCGCTTCGCGTCTTTCCAGGCGCTCACGACCAGCTCCATGCCGCCCTTGAGCAGCGCCTTCGCGTCGGTGAACATGCCGTCGACGCTGCCGACGCAGAGGTCGTTGAACTGGGTGGCCGCGCGGGTGATGCCGCCGAGCATGCGGTGGCCTTCCGGATGCAGGTCGGCCCGGCCGATCACGGCCGCTGCGGCTCCCGAGCCCAGAGTCAGGCTCGCGAACTCGCTCATGAAGTCCTTGCGCTTGATGCCCTCGCGGCCCAGGCGCTCGATGGTGTTGACCTGGATCTCGTCGGCGTCTTCGCCGTCGATGATCACGGCGTAGTCGATCTGGCCGGCGTCGATGAGCTGGCCCGCGAGCGCCATGCCGTTCACGAAGCCGAGGCAGGCGTTGGCGATGTCGAAGTTCGTTGCCGAGCTCGGCAGGCCGAGCCCGTGGTGGATGCGCACGGCGACGGAGGGCTCGAGGTGCTTGCGGGTCACGGAGGTGTTGATGAGCAGGCCCACCTGGTCGGGCCGGATGCCCGCCTCGGCGAGGGCCTTCTTGCCCGCTTCGATGGCGGCATCGTCGAAGGTCTGGCCCTCTCCCCAGTTGCGGCGCTCGTGCACTCCGGCGACGCGCTGCAGGAGCCCGGTGGGAAGCTTGAGGCGTTTGAGCGCGGGAGCGAGGCGACGATCGATCTCTTCGGATGTCGTGATTCGGGTCGCCATGGTGGTTGCGACCGACAGAAGTGCGACATTGCGGTGAGTCGTCGTAGCGTTTCCGTCCAACGGAGGTTCCTATCGAGTTGTGTTCGTGGGGTGCGGCTCGCAAACTGAGCGATCGTCCACAGGAGAGTTTAGTTCCTCACAAGCTGGGGGTTGCCCCACTTGACTCCTCACCGCAGAGCGGGAGTTCCCGCCGATCGCGGTGGCTGGGCCACGGCTCTCGGCGGGAACTCCCGCGCATCCACGTCTTCTCGGTGGGCTACTTGAGTGCAGCGGCGATCGCGTCGGCGAGCGGCGTGCTCTCACGCCCGAGCAGGCGCTGCAGGTCGCCCGAGTCGGTGAAGAGGTCGCCGCGCTTCGTCGCCACGTCGAGCGCCGTCACGAAGCCGGCCGTTCCCGAATCCAGACCGACGCCTTCGAGCGTGGCGACGAGCTCGTCGGGGGTCACGTCGCGGTAGACGATCGTTGTGCCCGTGGCCGTGGAGAGCGCGGCAGCGAGGTCGGTCATCGTGAAGGCCGGAGCGCCGCCCAACTCGTAGACCGCGTTCTCGTGGCCGGACTGCACGAGCGCGGCGGCCGCCGCCTCGGCGAAGTCGGCGCGGGGTGCACCCGAGACGAGTCCGTCTCCGGCAGCCCCGACGATCTCGCCCGTGGCGCGGTACTGCTCGACCTGGCCGAGGTAGTTCTCGACGTACCAGCTGTTGCGCAGAATGGTGAAGGCGACACCGGATGCCCGAAGAGCCTCCTCGGTCGCCTTGTGCTCCGGAGCGAGAGCCAGCTCGGTCGTGTCGGCGCGCGGTGCGCTCGTGTAGACGATGCGCGAGACGCCGGCCGTCTTCGCCGCGTCGATCACGTTGGTGTGCTGGGCGACGCGCTGGCCGACTTCACTGCCCGAGACGAGCAGAAGGGTGTCGACTCCCGCGAGGGCGTCGGGCAGCGTGGCGGCATCGGAGTAGTCGGCGACGCGGACCTGAACGCCCTGATCGGCGAGGTCCTGAACCTTCGAGGGCGTGCGCACGAGGGCGACGATGTCGCTCGCGGGCACCCCGGCCTCGATGAGCGAGGTGACGGCGTGGTGACCGAACGGTCCTGATGCTCCGGTGACGGCGTAGGTGGTCATGATGTTGCTCCTTCTCGAGGGCTTTCGTTCGTGTAGCACTAACTATTACACAGTACCCCCGAAAGCGCAGCACAGGCTACGATGGAGACATGACAGATCAGGAAACTCCGAGCAACGAGCTCGTGACCTCTGTCTTCGCGCGCGACTGCACGTCACGCGCAGCTCTCGAAGACGTGTCCACGAAGTGGTCGAGCCTTGCTCTGCTCGCCCTCGGCGAAGGCGACTTCCGCTTCAACGCGTTGCGGCGCAAGGTCGAGGGAGTCAGCGAGAAGATGCTCTCCCAGACGCTGCAGACCCTCGAACGCGACGGAATGGTCACGCGCGAGGTGCACTCCACTATTCCCCCGCGGGTCGAGTACTCCCTCACCGCGCTCGGCACCCTGGTGGCCGAGAACCTGCGCACCCTCGCCGACCTGCTCGAGGCATCCGCCCCCGGCATCGGGGCGTCGCGCGCCACCTACGACGAGACCCGCGCGACCGCCTGACGCGGCCGAGGCATCCGCTCCCATTCGGTACATCGGCGCCCGGTCGTCCGGTGGCGGATGCGCCGAACAGGCGCGGATACGGCTCTAGTGACCCGTGTTGGTGCGGCGCGGCAACGCGAACACCAGGATGAACGCCAGCACCGCGAAGCCGAGTGAGACGACCATCGCGGCGGCCGCCGCGTCCGTGAATCCGGTAGCCACGGCATCCGGCGTCTTGCCACCGATGACGAGGCTGCCGAAGAACACGCTGCCGATCACCGCGATGCCCACGGCGCTTCCGATGCGCTGAACGGCGCCGATCACGCCGCTGGCCGCGCCGGCCTCGCGGGGGTCGACCGTGGCCACGATGAACTGCGCGTTCGGGGCGATGAAGAGTCCGTTGCCGAGGCCCGCGATGAGCAGCGGGGCGATGAGCAGCCAGTTGGTGAGGTCGGCGGCATCGGTCAGGAGCAGCACGAGCCACAGCCAGGCCAGGCCGATGACGACGAGCAGCGTACCCAGGATCAGCACCGTTCGGCCGAGGCGCTGCGTGAGCCGGTTGCTCTGCGAGCTGCCCACGATGCTTCCGATCGCGAACGGGATCGACACGATGCCCGACTCGAGGGCGGTGTGGCCGAGGCCCGACTGCCAGAGGATCGAGATCGTGAAGAAGATGCTGGTGAAGGCGGCGAAGTAGACGAGCGCGAGGATGACTCCGCCGGTGAACGCCGGGTGCGAGAACAGCCGCGGCGGAACGAGGGGGCTGCGTCCGCGCTTCGTGTAGGCGACCTCCCACGCACCGAAGGCGACCATGAGAAGAGCTCCCCCGACGAGGGAGAGGATCGTCCACAGCGGCCAGCCGGTGTCCTGGCCCTCGATCAGCGGAACCAGCAGCGCGATGAGGCTCGCCGAGACCAGCACGAGACCGATCCAGTCGAGACCCGAGCGGTCGGCGTGGCTCGCCTCCTCGTCGCTCTGCTTCGGCAGCAGGATGGCCGCCGCCACGAGCGTCGCGATGCCGATGGGCAGGTTCACCCAGAACACCAGTCGCCAGCCGTCGGTCTCGCCGAAGGCCTGGATGAGGAGACCGCCGATGATCGGACCGAGCGCCGATGAGACACCGATGACCGCGCCCATGATGGCGAAGGCCTTGCCGCGCACGCGGCCGGGGAACAGAAGCTGGATGAACGCGGTCACCGCGGGCACGAACATGCCGCCGGCCAGACCCTGCACGACGCGGGCGATCACGAGCTGCAGGTCGTTCTGGGCCAGGCCGCAGAAGAGGCTGGCCAGCGTGAACAGTGCGAGCCCGGTGAAGAACACCCACTTGTGCCCGATGCGGTCGCCCACGCGACCGGCCGGAATCAGGGCGAGGCCGAACGCGAGAGCGTAGCCCGAGATGATCCACGAGAGCGTGCCCTCGCTGGCGTCGAGGGTCGTGCGGATCGTGGGCAGGGCCACGTTGACGATGGTGGTGTCGAGCAGCGCCATGAACATGCCGGCGAGCAGCACGATGAGCGCCTGCCACGCCCGGCGCGAGACCATGGGAGGAGCAGAGGGAGAGGAGGTGGGGTTGTCGCCCCGGACAGTTTCAGCCACGAACGGGCCTTTCAGACTCAAAATCAGCCGCGCGAACCGATCGCACGAACGAAGCCCGGGTGCGGACGACTTCAGAATCATACGCTCGCATTCGCCTCGCGGCGCACCCATTGCGATTCTGTTCAGCCCGAGTTTGGCGCGCCACCCCTCCCCTGTTCGTGGTCGGCCGCGCTACTGTCCCACCATGACTGACTACAGGGATCACTACGACGTGGCCGTGATCGGCGCCGGCCCCGCGGGAACGGCCGCCGCTCTCCGCGCGGCTGAGCTCGGCGCGAGCGTCGTCGTTCTCGAAGCGGCGCGGGTCGGCGGCACCTGCGTGAACACGGGATGCGTTCCGACACGCGTGCTGGCCAAGACCGCGCGACTCATTCGCGAGACGCGTCACGCCGACGTCTACGGGGTCGAGGTCGCGGCTCCCACGATCGACTGGGCCACCACGGTCGCCCGCGTCAGAGAGCGCGTCGACCGGGTGCGCTCGATCAAACGCGAGGCCGAACGCTTCGCCGAGGCGGGCATCCACCTCATTCACGAGGGACGGGCGAGGTTCGCCGACGACAAGACCCTCGTTCTCGACAGCGGTCGCCGCATCACGGCCTCGTCGATCCTCGTGTGCGTCGGCGGTCACTCTCGGCGCCTGCCGATCCCCGGCGCCGAGCTCGCCACGGTGCCCGAACAGGTGCTCGACCTGCCGTCGCTGCCGGGCCGCGTCGCCGTGATCGGGGCGGGCAACACCGGCGCCCAGCTGGTCACCGTGTTCAGCTCCTTCGGATCGCAGGTCACCGTGCTCGACCTCGCGCCGCGGGTGCTCATGCCCTCCGATCCGTCGATCTCCGAGGCGGTGGCGGCCGCGTTCGTCGAACAGGGAATCGAGGTGCGCACCGGCATCGAGGGCGTCGACGGTCTGGCGCGCGCAGACGACGGCGGCATCACCCTGTCGTGGAGAGACGGCGGAGACGCACACCAAGCCGACTTCGACGCCGTCATCATGGCCACCGGATGGCCGGCGGACGTCGAGGACCTGGGTCTCGAGAAGGCGGGCATCGAGGTCGTGCGCTCGGCCATTCCGGCCGACGCGTACTTCCGCACGGTCGTTCCGCACATCTTCGCCGTCGGCGACGCGAACGGGCGGGACATGCTCGTGCAGGCGGCACAGTTCGAGGGAGAGGCCGCGGCGGAGAACGCCGTGCTGGGCGCCAACCGTCGAACGCCGCATCATCTGCTGCCGGCGGGTGGCTTCACCGATCCCGACTACGCGGGCGTGGGGCTCACCGAGCAGCAGGCCCGCGAGCGGCGTATCGAGTGCGTCGTTGCGACCGTTGCCTTCGCCGCTGTCGACCGCGCGGTCATCGACGACCGGGAGACGGGCTTCTTGAAGCTCATCGCCGACCCACGACGCGAGCTGATCCTCGGAGCCCACGCCGTCGGGGAGAACGCGATCGAGGTCATCCAGTCGGTGACCACCGCGATGGCAGCGGGAGTCGACGTGTCGACTCTCGCGAACGTGCGCTTCGCCTACCCCACCTACAGCGCCGTGATCGGCATGGCGGCGAGGGCACTGCTGGCCGATGCCCCGGCGGACGACGACGGCGAGCTGAGGTGAGACACGCCCCACGACGCCGGCTCCGCCTTGTCGCGGGCGCATCCGCCTTCGCTGCGTTGCTTCTCCTTTCCGCCTGCGCCTTCGGCGGACCTGCCTCGACGCCCGCGTCGACCGTCATCCTCCTCCCCGGCGGGCTCTTCGGTACGTGGACAGAAGACGGGAGCGATTCCCTCCTGCAGCCGTACATGTCCCTCGAGAAAGACGGCACATTTCGAGGCAGCGACGGATGCAACACGCTCAGCGGCACGTGGACCTACGCGGAGAGTGACGGGGTGGTCTTGGGCGACATCGCGTCGACGGAGATCGCCTGCCAGGGCATGGACACGTGGCTCGCTCAGGTCGCGACCGCCCAGGTGCAGGCCGGCGTCATGACCGTGAGGTCGGCCGACGGAACCGTCATCGGCCGGCTCGAGGGCTCTTAGAACCCTGCCGTATCGGGGCGGCCGCTACGCCCCCGGGCGGCTCAGCACGGCGAGCTCTCCACGGGTGCGCACGCCGGCCTTGCGCAGCACGTTCGACACGTGGAACTTCACCGTGTTCGCGCTGACCCCCAGCTGCTCCGCGATCGCGCGGTTCTGGGCGCCCGAGGCCACGAGCTTCAGCACCTCGCGCTCCCGCGGTGACAGCGACACCACGTCGGCGAGCGGCTCCGGAACGGCGGGCGGATCGAGGGGCAGCGTGATCGCGAGCGACGATCCCCACCCGGGAGTCGCTGTGACGTCGAAGCCGCCGTTCAACGCGGTGACACGTTCGGCGATCGGCCGCAGCGAATCATCGTGGGGCGTGAGCTCGCCCGCCCCGTCGTCGCGGATTCCGATGAGCAGGTTCAGCCCGTCGCAGTCCCACTGGATGCGCACCTTGCGGCTCTCGCCCGCGTCGACGAGCGCGAGCACGGCGCTGCGAACGATGGCGCGGGCGGCGTGCGCGACCTCACCGGGAAGCGCCCGGCCGGTCGACGGCGGCTCGACGAACTGCACGTCGAGGTCGCCGAAACGCACAAGGGGGCGCAGGTCGCTGCGCAGGCGCGCGAACGCTCCGACCACCGGCTCGAGCTGAACGCTCGAGCGTTCGTCGTTCGCCGTGCGCAGTCCCACGAGAGCCGACGCGGCCACGTCGATCGCCATGGCTCTGGATGCGCGATCGTCGAGCCGGGTCGACCTGAGCACGGCGAGCACAGACTCCAGCACCACGGCGTGCCTGTCGGTCTGCTCTGCGGAGAGGCGGGCCTGCTCGGCTCGCCACCGTCTGCTGGCGGCCGAGGCGGCGTCGTCGAGGTCGAGGTCAGGCATCCGGCCACCCTACCCGCTGAACCCCTACCTACCCATCGGTATAGGCGAAACCGGCCGTCCGGGCGGGGGCACCGGTCTGCCGACCCGCGAAGACTGGAGGAATGAGTTCAGATGCACCCGGGTTCGACCGCTCCCTCTCGCTGATCGCCGCAGAGCTCGGATCGGTCGTCGAGCGGCTCACCGACGACGCCTCCTCAGATGACGACGGCGCCGAGGCGTTGGTCGACGAGATCGCGCGAGCCCGCAGGGTCTTCGTTCACGGCGCAGGCCGCTCGGGGCTCGCCCTGCGCATGACGGCCATGCGGCTGATGCACCTGGGCCACGAGGTGCACGTCGTCGGAGAGACCACGACACCGGCGATCGCCGAGGGCGACGTGCTGCTCACCGCCAGCGGCTCGGGAACGACCGAGAGCATCGTGCGCGCCGCCCGCTCCGCGGTCGAGGCAGGCGCCCGTGTCGCTCTCATCACGACGGCTACGGAGTCTCCGCTCTCCGAACTCGCGTCGGCGACCCTCGTCGTGCCCGCCGCGGCCAAACTCGACAGGTCGATGACGGCATCCGCCCAGTACGCCGGCGGCCTCTTCGAGCAGACGGTCGTGCTGGTCGGCGACGCACTCTTCCACACCCTGTGGCAGCGCTCGGGCCGCACGGCCGACGAGCTCTGGCCGCGGCACGCGAACCTCGAGTGACCCAGCTCGATTCGACTTTCCCCTCCCTCCACCCGCAACACGAAGGAACACAATGAAACTGCAGTTCGCCATGGACACCCTCACCACCGAAGCCGCCCTCGAGCTGGCCGCGGCGGCCGCGCCGCACGTCGACATCCTCGAGCTCGGCACCCCGCTCATCAAGAGCGCCGGCCTCTCGGCCGTCACGGCCATCAAGGCCGCTCACCCCGACAAGATCGTCTTCGCCGACCTCAAGACGATGGATGCCGGAGAGCTCGAGGCCGACATCGCGTTCGCCGCGGGAGCCGACCTGGTGACCGTGCTCGGCACCGCCGGCGACAGCACCATCGTCGGCGCGGTCAAGGCCGCGAAGAAGCACGGCAAGGGCATCGTCGTCGACCTGATCGGCGTCGCCAACAAGTCCGAGCGCGCCCAGCAGGTCGTGGCCCTGGGCGCCGAGTTCGTCGAGATGCACGCGGGCCTCGACGAGCAGGCCGAGGAGGGCTTCACGTTCTCGACCCTGCTCGACGACGGCAAGGCGTCCGGCGTGCCGTTCTCGGTAGCCGGTGGCATCAACGCCTCGACCATCGCCTCCGTTCAGCAGTCGGGCGCCCAGGTCGCCGTCGCCGGAGGCGCCATCTACGGAGCCCCCGACGTGGGAGCCGCCGCCGCAGAGCTGCGCGCCGCCATCGTCTGACGCACGGCAGCAACACGAAACGCGGGTGTTCCCGCCTGGCGCGGTGGTTCAACCACTGCGCTGGGCGGGAACACCCGCGTTCGTTGCGTGAAGGTGGGGTTTAGAAGTCCCAGTCCTCGTCTTCGGTGACTACAGCCTTGCCGATGACGTACGACGAGCCCGAGCCCGAGAAGAAGTCGTGGTTCTCGTCGGCGTTCGGCGAGAGCGCCGACAGGATGGCCGGGTTCACGTCGGTGACCGTCTTCGGGAACATGGCCTCGTAGCCGAGGTTCATGAGCGCCTTGTTGGCGTTGTAGTGCAGGAACTTCTTGACGTCTTCGGTGAGGCCGACCTCGTCGTAGAGGTCTTGTGTGTACTGCACCTCGTTGTCGTAGAGCTCGTAGAGCAGCGAGAACGTGTAGTCCTTGATCTCGTCGCGGCGCTCCTGGCTGACCGTCTCGAGTCCGCGCTGGAACTTGTAGCCGATGTAGTAGCCGTGCACGGCCTCGTCGCGGATGATCAAGCGGATCATGTCTGCCGTGTTCGTGAGCTTGGCGCGGCTCGACCAGTACATGGGCAGGTAGAAGCCCGAGTAGAAGAGGAACGACTCGAGCAGCGTCGAGGCGACCTTGCGCTTCAGGGGGTCGTCACCCGTGTAGTAGTCCATGACGATCGCGGCCTTCTTCTGAAGGTTCTCGTTCTCGGTCGACCAGCGGAACGCCTCGTCGATGTCTTTCGTGTTCGACAGGGTCGAGAAGATCGACGAGTAGCTCTTGGCGTGCACGCTCTCCATGAACGCGATGTTCGTGTAGACGGCCTCTTCGTGAGGCGTGATCGCGTCGGGAATGAGACTGACCGCGCCGACCGTGCCCTGGATCGTGTCGAGCAGGGTGAGTCCGGTGAACACGCGCATGGTGAGCTGCTGCTCGGCGGGCGTCAGCGTGTTCCACGACTGCACGTCGTTCGACAGCGGAATCTTCTCGGGCAACCAGAAGTTGTTGACGAGCCGGTTCCAGACCTCCACGTCTTTGTCGTCCTGGATTCTGTTCCAGTTGATCGCATTGACGTGCGACACCAGTTTGAGCTTCTCGACCATGACCTTATTTTCTTTCGTTCACTGAGCTTGTCGATGTGGAGCGTGGGTGTGGATGCCCGCAGGCAAGGCTCAGGGAACGACTCGTTCCTTGAGCCTGTCGAAAGGCCGGGAGCGCTAGAGCGCACAGCTCACGCATCCCTCGATCTCGGTGCCCTCGAGGGCCATCTGGCGAAGACGGATGTAGTAGATCGTCTTGATGCCCTTGCGCCATGCGTAGATCTGCGCCTTGTTGATGTCGCGGGTGGTCGCCGTGTCCTTGAAGAACAGCGTCAGCGAGAGACCCTGGTCGACGTGCTGCGTTGCCGCGGCGTAGGTGTCGATGATCTTCTCGGCGCCGATCTCGTACGAGTCCTGGTAGTACTCCAGGTTGTCGTTCGTCATGAACGGGGCCGGGAAGTAGACGCGACCCAGCTTGCCTTCCTTGCGGATCTCGATCTTCGCCGCGATCGGGTGGATCGATGCGGTGGAGTTGTTGATGTACGAGATCGATCCGGTGGGCGGCACGGCCTGCAGGTTCTGGTTGTAGATGCCGTGCTCCATGACGGATGCCTTCAGCTGGTCCCAGTCGGCCTGTGTCGGGATGTGCACCCCGGCCGTGTCGAAGAGTTCGCGGACGCGGTCGGTGGCGGGCACCCACTCCGCGTCGGTGTACTTGTCGAAGAACGCGCCGGATGCGTAGGTCGAGTCCTCGAAGCCCTCGAACTTGACGCCGCGCTCGATCGCGATGGCGTTCGAGGCGCGCAGGGCGTGGAACAGCACCGTGTAGAAGTAGATGTTCGTGAAGTCGATGCCCTCTTCGGAGCCGTAGAAGATGCGCTCACGAGCGAGGTAGCCGTGCAGGTTCATCTGGCCAAGGCCGATGGCGTGCGACTTGTCGTTGCCGTCTTCGATGGAGCGCACCGACGTGATGTGGCTCATGTCGGAGACTGCGGAGAGACCCCGGATCGCCGTCTCGACCGTGAGGCCGAAGTCGGGCGCATCCATCGCCAGGGCGATGTTCATCGAGCCCAGGTTGCACGAGATGTCTTTGCCGATCGTGTCGTACGACAGGTCTTCGTTGTACGTGGTCGGGGTGTTGACCTGAAGGATCTCGGAGCACAGGTTCGACATGTTGATGCGGCCCTTGATGGGGTTCGCCGCATTCACGGTGTCTTCGAACATGATGTACGGGTAGCCCGACTCGAACTGGATCTCGGCGATCGTCTGGAAGAAGTCGCGGGCCTTGATCTTGGTCTTCTTGATGCGCGAGTCGTCGACCATCTCGTGGTACTTCTCGCTCACCGAGATGTCACCGAACGGCACACCGTAGACACGCTCGACGTCGTAAGGCGAGAAGAGGTACATGTCTTCTCCCTTCTTGGCGAGCTCGAACGTGATGTCGGGAACGACGACGCCGAGGGAGAGCGTCTTGATGCGGATCTTCTCATCGGCGTTCTCACGCTTGGTGTCGAGGAAGCGCATGATGTCGGGGTGGTGGGCGTGCAGGTACACCGCACCGGCACCCTGGCGCGCGCCAAGCTGGTTGGCGTAGCTGAAGGAGTCTTCGAGCAGCTTCATCACGGGGATGATTCCCGAGGACTGGTTCTCGATCTGCTTGATGGGCGCACCCGACTCGCGGATGTTCGACAGCAGCAGCGCCACCCCGCCGCCGCGCTTGGAGAGCTGGAGGCTGGAGTTGATTGCGCGGGAGATCGACTCCATGTTGTCTTCGATGCGGAGAAGAAAGCAGGAGACGAGCTCGCCGCGCTGGGCCTTGCCCGTGTTGAGGAACGTGGGGGTGGCCGGCTGGAAGCGGCCGCCGATGATCTCGTTGACGAGGTTGATCGCGAGCTGCTCGTTGCCGCCGGCGAGGCCGAGGGACGTCATCACGACGCGGTCTTCGAAGCGCTCGAGGTAACGCTTTCCGTCGAATGTCTTCAGCGTGTACGAGGTGTAGTACTTGAACGCGCCGAGGAAGGTGTCGAAGCGGAACTTCTTCGAGTAGGCGAGGTCGTTGAGCTTGGTGATGAACTCGAACGAGTACTGCTCGATGGTCTCGGCCTCGTAGTACTCCTTCTCGACGAGGTAGTCGAGGCGCTCGCGCAGCGAGTGGAAGAAGACCGTGTTCTGGTTGACGTGCTGCAGGAAGAACTCGCGCGCCGCCTCTTTGTCTTTGTCGAACTGGATCTCGCCGTTCGGCCCATAGAGGTTCAGCATCGCGTTCAGCGAGTGGTAATCCATCTGCACCTGACCCGGGGTCTCGATGCGGGTGTTCTCTAGTGATGCTGTGGGGACGTCCAAAACGCTTCCAATCCTTCGTGGACGGCGGTGACGTCGTCCGGGGTTCCGAATACTTCGAATTTGTAGAGGTGGGGAACTTCGCACTTGCGGGAGACGATGTCGCCGGCCTTGCAGAAGGCTTCCCCGAAGTTGGTATTGCCTGCAGAGATCACTCCGCGGATGAGGGATCTGTTGTGCTCGTCGTTGAGGAACGAGATCACCTGTTTGGGAACCGCCCCGCCCTCGGTGCCCCCACCGTAGGTGGGGAGCACGAGAACGTAGGGTTCGGTGGCCATCAGTCTCGGCTGCCACTTGTGCAGTGGGATGCGATCAGCCGGCATCCCGAGCTTCTCGATGAAGCGATGGGTATTGCCCGACACCGACGAGAAGTAGACCAGGTTCGACAGGGTGGGGATCGTGTCGACCACCGCTGCGAGTGACACGGGGTGACTAGCCGGCGAGACGGGCCAGCTCATCGATCTTGTCGGGGCGGAAACCCGACCAGTGGTCGTTGTCGGTGATGACGACGGGCGCCTGCAGGTAGCCCAGCTCCTTGACGGCGGCCAGGGCCTTCTCGTCGACCGACACGTCGAAGATCTCGTACTCGAGGCCCTTGTTCTCGAGGGCGCGGTAGGTGGCCGTGCACTGCACGCAGGAGGGCTTCGTGTAAACCGTGATTGCCATGGAAATGCGCCTTTCAGACGAAGGGGAAGGGTGGGATGTTCTGTATTGGTTTGTGGTACTGGCGGGGTATCTCAGGGGCCGTGAGGCCCCGTCACCGTGCCGGGAGTTCAATACTACATATAGGGATGGGTCTCTTCGACTGCCACTAGATGAAGTGTTACACCCGTGTAATTCTCCACACGAAGTGCACACCCTTATCAACCATTTCTCCACAAGAAAAATGCCTGAAATTCACGGTTGATCTCTCCTCTTGTGGATAACTCGGGCGGCGAAAAACTTTCCAAAAAAGATGCGGCGATCATTCCGCTCGGCGTGTCGCAACGCGTCTGCCCACCAGACGCCCGACACCCCAGAGCACCACTCCGATACCGAGCAGCACACCCGCGATCTCGTACTGCTCCGCCGGCCTGCCAGACGACCAGGGCAGCACGAGGTAGACGCACACGATCACACCCAGAACCGGAAGCGCCGTGGGAGTTCTGAAGTGCTCGTGGTCGACCTTGTCGCGCCGCAGCACGAGCACGCTCACGTTCACGAGAGCGAAGACGGCGAGCAGCAGAAGAGAGGTCGTTCCGCCGAGCAGGATGACGAGCGGGTTCTCGGGATCGATCGACACGTAGGCGGTCAGGGCGAGAGCGATGGCCGTGGTGAACAGGATGGCGGCGAACGGCGTCTGGCGCTTGGTGTGCACCTTCGACAGGAACGACGGCAGCACGCCCCTCTTGCTCATGCCGTAGAGCAGACGGCTCGCCATCATCATGTTGATAAGGGCGCTGTTGCCGACCGCGAACAGGGAGATGAACGGGATCAGGGCCGAGATCGGGAAGTCGGGCGCCGCCGTCTGCACGACGGTCACGAGAGGGGTGTCGTTTCCCGCCAGCTCGCCCACGGGCACAACGGCCACGGCGATGATCGCGACCACCACGTAGACGACGGCCGTGATGGTGAGGCCCGAGAGCAGCGCCCGAGGGAAGATGCGGGAGGGGTTCTTCACCTCTTCGACCATGTTCACCGAGTCCTCGAAGCCGACCATGGCGAAGAACGCCAGCGACGTCGCCGTGCTGATGGCCAGGAAGAGACCCTTGTCTTCGGGCGTCTCGAACGCGACGACGCGCGAGAAGTCGGCGTTGCCACCGAAGATGGCGAAGCTGCCGATGAGGATCACGAGCAGCAGGCCCGACAGCTCGACGAGGGTCAGCACCACGTTGAGCCCCACACTCTCGGCGACGCCGCGCAGGTTGACCGCCATGACCAGCAGCATGAACAGCAGCGCCACGACCAGCAGGATGCCCGGATTGGAGCTGTCGAGGCCGAACCCGGTGGCGAAATTGCTGGCGAACGCGCCCGATGCGGCCGAGGCCGAGGTGAGCCCCGAGCACATCACCGTGAAGCAAACGATGAACGTCACGAAATGGATGCCGAAGGCCTTGTGCACATACAGCGCCGCTCCGGCGGCCTGCGGGTACTTGCCCACCAGCTCGAGATAGGAGCACGCGGTGAGCATGGCCACGCCGAAGGCCACGAGGAAGGGCAGCCACGCGGCTCCCCCGACCTCGGCCGCGACCTGGCCCGTGAGCGCGTAGATGCCCGTGCCGAGAATGTCGCCGACGATGAACAGCAGCAGCAGCTTGGGGCCCATCACCCGCTTGAGTTCGGGCTGCGCGGACTCGCCGTCGCCGGCCTTCCTGTCATCGAGAACCGTCATCGCACTCACTCCCGTCCATCACCGCCATCGTGCCCGTCTGCAGCAAGACTGCATGGGGGCCGGTGTGCGGTCTACCCCTTGAGTTCGAGCACCGGCACGTCGACCGGGGTGAAGCCCATGACCTGCCCGTAGAACGAGAGTTCGGCCTCGGTGGCCGAGATGATGGTGGATGCGCGCCTGAACCCGTGCGACTCGCCCTCGTAGGCCAGGTAGGCATGCTTCAGACCCTTGGCCTCGAGCGCGTCTCTGAAGCGCTCGGCCTGCGACGGCGGAACGATCTCGTCGTCGAGCCCCTGCAGCAGCAGCACCGGGCACGACAGCCCGTCGACGTTGTTCAACGGGGCCCTCTCTTCGTAGAGGGCTGCGGCCTCGGGCAGCGGGCCGACCAGGCCGTCGATGTAGCGCGACTCGAAGTCGTGGGTCTCCTGGGCGAAGAGGGTGAGCTCGGCGACGCCGAAGTACGAGGCCCCGCAGGCGAACACGTCGGACCGCGTCAGCGAGGCCAGAACGGTCCACCCGCCTGCGGAGCCGCCGCGGATGGCCAACCGCGAACCGTCGGCGAGGCCCGCCTCTGCGAGCCCGCGTACGGCGGCGACCGTGTCGTCGACATCCACGATGCCCCACTGACCGCGCAGCCGGTCGCGGTACTCGCGACCGTAGCCGGTCGAGCCGCCGTAGTTGATGTCGACAACGCCGATGCCCCGCGACGTGAAATACGCGATCGCAGGATTGACCGCGGGCACGGTGCGGCTCGTGGGGCCGCCGTGCACGAAGGCCACGAACGGGGGCAGCTCGCCCTCAGGCGCTGCGAAGTCGGAATTGGCGGGCTCGTAGACGAAGGTGTGCACGGGCCTGTCGGCCGTGCCGAAGGTGCGCGCGGCCGCGGTGGGCAGATACGCGTCGTCGGGCAGGTGGTCCACAGAGAGTCGGATGTCTGTGAGCACGCCGGTCTGCAGGTCGAGTTCTCGAAGCCCCGACGCCAGAACGGCGCTGCCGCCCGTGACGAGGATGCGATCGCCTCGGCGCGCCCCGAAGGAGACAGAGTCGACGGGCAGCTCGATGTCTTCGAGAAGCCCCGAGTTCACGTCGAGGACAGCGGCCTGGTCGGTGCCGAAGGTGCTCACGGTCAGCAGCGTGTCTGAATCGAGCACCGAGTACCAGGTGGTGCCGAGCATCCACAGGGCGCCGCCGAAGTCTCTCGGCGCGGTGTGCAGCGCCCGCGCTTCGGGGCTCTGCGACCCGAGATCGAGCAGATAGAGGTTCCACCAGCCGGTGCGGTCGCTGATCACAAAGAGGCTCTGCTCGTCGCGCCACTCGGGCTGCAGGACCGACTCGGTGGTGCTGCCGGCCAGGGTGCGCCAGTCGAGAACCCGGCCGTCGTCGCCCAGAGACCCGACCCGCAACTCCGTGCCGTCCCACGGCATCTGCGGGTGCTCCCACGCGATCCACGCGATCATCGTGCCGTCGGGCGAGAGGCGCGGCGACGCCAGAAAGCGCGACCCCGCCACGATCGAACGGATGCGCCCCGCGTCGGCCGCGGCACTGCCGTCGAGCGGAATGGCGACGATGTCGCGCTCGAGGTCGCCGCCCGAATGGGTCTCGCGAACCGCGATGATCTCGGCGCCGCGGTACTGCAGCTCTGCGAAGCGCATGCCGAGCCCGTCGGGAGTGAGAGGCGTCGGGGCCGCGCCTACGGTGTCGACGTCGAGGCGGTAGACCCGCTGGTCGTCGAAGTTCGCGAAGACCAGCACCGGCGGGCCGTCGGCGAGGCCCGCCACGGTCCACGCTCCCCCGCCGTATTCGTGCACGCGGGTTCGCGCGTTCCACGGCTGCGGCAGCACGTCGACCGGCTCGCCGGCCGGCCCCGCGCGGCGGATGGAGATGCGGCCGCCCTCGGTGGGCCGGAGTTCTTGCCACCACACCTCGTCGCCCGCATAGGCGCCCCCACCGACGGGGTGACCCGAGCTCGCGAGGGACTCCGCGCTGATGGGCGAGGTCCAGGTTCCGTACGGGGCGATGCGGGGCTCGGTCATGCGTTCACGCTACAACGGCGCACCGACAGCCACGATGTCGGGGGTCGCGACGGGCCCGGCGGCCTCGCCCGACGCATCCCTCTTCGCCCGAGCAACCCGGGCCGCGCGAGACATCACGCGATCGACCAGCAGGCCGAGGAGCACGGCCGACGCGGCCGCGATGAGGGCCGAGAGCAGCGGGTTGTCCTGGATCCAGGCAGAGGCGAGTAGGGCGACGGCGAACATGTAGAGCGACCAGGATGCGCCCGCCATGATGCTGAGCGGCACGAAGGTGCGGCGCGGCAGCCCCACGCTGCCCGCCGTGAGGTTCACGGCGATCCGACCCACCGGTATGTAGCGGCCCGTGATGATGAGGCTCGCGGGGCGGGCGAGCAGCTGGTGCTCCGCACTCGCGATCGCAGCCCGCATGGGACGACTGCGCATCCAGCGGTATCTCGTCGTGCCGATCCGGCGGCCCAGCTCGAAGACGATGTTGTCGCCGATCATCGCGCCGAGCGCGGCGACCACGATGAGCGGCACGAGCAGAGCGGGACCGCTGCCGACCGCGACGGCGACGGCCGCGACGAGAACGATGTCGCTCGGCACGGGAGGAAAGAAGGCGTCGAGCATGCAGACCGCGAAAACCACCAGCAGGGCGAAAGGCGACGACACCGCACCGACGAGAAGGTCTGTGACGAATTCCATGGAGCCTCCGGGGGTGAGAGACGAACGACGTACTTCCCACCGTAGGAATCAACGGCCGTCGGCACCTCCACCCGAGGGACCATCCGTGCGGCACCCCGGTCGTACCCTCACGCTAGGCGTCACTGCACCGGCGTATAGGGGTATTCCGTTGAACGTTTCTGGAATTCCAGGATCGCCGGGTTGCGCACCTCGCCGCCCTCGATCTCGATCGCCCGCCTGATGGTGTCGGACTCCGCCCACGACGCGGCGCCCTCCATAACGATGCGGAGGAACGGCATCAGCGCCTCGCTGATCTCCCAGGTCGTGGAGTTCCACAGCAGCGAGGGGCTGTGGTCGACCGCGTAGTAGTTGGTCGACTCGCCGACGGTGAACATCGGGTCGGCGAACGTGGTCGCCCTGGCCCATTCGAACCCCATGCCCTCGTCCACCGACACGTCGACGATGAGGCTTCCGGGCCGGGAGGCGTCGAGGTCCTCGGTGCGCAGGTAGGTGAGCGGCGCGTTCGGGTCCTGCAGCGTGCAGTTCACCACGATGTCGTTCTCGGCGAGGAAGGGAGCGAGCAGCACAGGCCCGTCGTCGGTGTTCACGGTGCTCTCGAAGGGCGCGGAGTCGTTGTGCTCGAACTGGATGATGTCGACCGACGGAATGGGCGACCCCACCGCAGCGATCCCGCGGTTGGTGAGCACGCGCACATCGTGGATGCCGTGGGCGTTGAGGGCGGTGACGGCCCCGCGGGCGGTCGCACCGAATCCGATGACGACGGCGGTCAGGCGACGCCCGTAGTCGCCCGTCGATCCGCAGAGCTGCAACGAGTGGATGACCGAGCAGTACCCGGCGAGCTCGTTGTTCTTGTGAAAGACGTGCAGCCCGAATCCGCCGTCGGACTGCCAGTGGTTCATCGCCTCCCAGGCGATGAGCGTGAGCCGCTTGTCGATCGCGAGCTGGGTGATCTCCCTGTCTTGCACGCAGTGCGGCCAGCCCCACAGGACCTGGCCGTCGCGCAGGTCTTCGAGATCGGATGCTTGAGGCTTGGGCAGCAGTACCACGTCGGCCGTGGCGATGATCTCGTCGCGCGTCGCCATGGCTGCGACCAGCGGCTCCAGCTCGGAGTCGTGGATGCCGAACCGCAGCCCGTAGCCGCGCTCGAGGATCATGTTCGCGCGCAGATCCTCGTCGATGCGCTCGAGGTGCGCCGGGTGGATCGGCAGCCGACGCTCATCGGCTTTGCGTGAGGTCGCCATCACGCCGAGGCGCAGAAGGGCGGGCGCTGAAGTGGTTTCGCTCATACCTGACCCTAGGCCACGGGCCGCCGACCCCGGGCCTGGCGCTACTCGGCGATGTCGCCCGCCACGATCGCATCCGCGTACTTGCGGATGTCCGGCCCCGGTTCGAAATCGATGAAACGGTCTTTCAGACGCGCGAACAGCTGCTCGTACGCCTCGTCGGACTCGTGCCCTTCAAGGGTCTTCGACAGCTCGAGCACCGCCTCGCGGAGCACCCGGTCGCTGTCGTCGAGGATCTTGGCGCGGGCTTCGTCGTTCCATACGATGTCGGTGGAGTTCATGTCTCCACGCTAAGCGTGGCCACCCCGCCGAACGAGGGGGTTGCGTGACCCTACTTCTTGGGCAGGGCCTGCTCGATGTCGGCGAGCAGGTCGTCGGCGCCCTCGATGCCGACCGAGAGGCGGATGAGGTTCTCGGGAACCTCGAGCGCCGTTCCCTTGACCGAAGCGTGGGTCATCTCTGTCGGGTAGCCGACGAGCGATTCGACGCCTCCGAGGGACTCGGCGAGCGAGAACAGCTTCGTCGACTCGGCGAACTTGCGCGCAGCCTTCGGGCCGCCCTTGAACGCGAGCGACAGCATGCCGCCCGGCCGACGCATCTGCCGCTTGGCGAGCTCGTGGCCGGGGTGCGACTCGAGACCCGGGTAGAACACGGTCTCGATGGCCGAGTGTCCGACGAGGTACTCGGCGATCTTCTGCGCGTTGTCGCTGTGGCGCTCCATGCGCACCGCGAGGGTCTTGATTCCTCGAACGGTGAGCCAGGCATCCATCGGGCCCGAGACGGCGCCGGCGGCGAACTGCTGGAAGCGCACCTTCTCGTGCAGCTCGTCGTCGTCGAGCACGAGCGCGCCGCCGAGAACGTCGGAGTGGCCGCCCAGGTACTTGGTGGTGGAGTGCACGACCACGTCGGCGCCCAGCACGAGGGGCTGCTGCAGGTAGGGAGACGCGAAGGTGTTGTCGACGACGACGAGCGCGCCCGCCGCATGGCCGATCTCGGCGAGCTCGGCCACGTCGCTGACCTTCATCAGCGGGTTCGAGGGCGTCTCGAGCCACAGCACCTTGGTCTTGCCGGGGATGACGGCCTTGGCCACCGCCTGCAGGTTCATCATCTCGACGGTGTCGTTCTCGACGCCCCACCGACCGAAGACGCGGTTGATGAGCCGGTGCGTTCCGCCGTAGACGTCGTTGCCCAGCACCACGTGGTCACCGGGCTCGAGCACGGCGCGCAGCAGTGCGTCCTCCGCAGCGAGCCCCGATGAGAACGACAGCCCGTGCTTCGCTCCCTCGAGTGCCGCGACCAGCGTCTCGAGCGAGGAGCGGGTGGGGTTGCCGCCCCTGGCGTACTCGTAGCCGCCGCGGAAGCCGCCGATGCCGTCTTGAACGAAGGTCGACGTCTGGTAGATCGGCGGGATGATCGCGCCGGTCGTCGGGTCGAACTCCTGTCCGGCATGAACGGCGACGGTCTCGAACTGCTGCTTTTTCTGGGGCATGTCTACTTTCAAGTCTCTTCGGAGGCGTTTTATTCGGCCGCGCGCTATTCGCTCAGGAACGTGAGCAGGTCGTGCCGGGTGATCACGGCAACGGGCTTGCCGTCATCGGTCACCAGCAGGGCCCCGGCCTTGCCGAGGAAGCGTCGCGCCGAGGCGACCGATTCGTGGATGCCGATGAGAGGCAGAGGATCGCTGGCGAAGGCCCCGACATGGTCGGTCATCGCCGCGCGTCCTGAGAAGACCTCTTCGAGCAGGCTCTGCTCGTTGAGCGAGCCGGTGACCTCGCCCATGACGACGGGCGGCTCGGCCGAGAGCATCGGCAGCTGCGAGACGCCGTAGCTCGTCATGATCTGGATGGCGTCGCGCACCGTGTCGCTGGGGTGCGCGTGCACGAGCGCCGGCAGCGCCCCCGTCTTGGCCTTGAGGATGTCGCCGACCGTCGCCTCGTCGGTGGCGTCTGCGAAACCGTAGCTGCGCATCCATTTGTCGTTGAAGATCTTGCCCAGGTAGCCGCGACCACCGTCGGGAAGGAGCACGACGACCACGTCGTCGGGGCCGAGCTTCGCGGCCGCCTTGAGCGCGGCGGCGACGGCGAGACCGGAGGATCCGCCCACGAGGAGGCCCTCCTCGCGCGCCAGCCTGCGGGTGAGGGCGAACGACTCTGCGTCGCTCGCGGCGATGATCTCGTCGACCACGCTGGCGTCGTAGGCCTCTGGCCAGAAGTCCTCTCCGACGCCTTCGACCAGATAGGGACGACCGGTGCCGCCGGAGTAGACCGAACCCTCGGGGTCGGCGCCGATGATCGTGACCTGGCCGTCGGAGACCTCTTTGAGGTAGCGGCCGACGCCCGAGATGGTGCCGCCCGTGCCGACGCCGGCGACGAAGTGCGTGATCCTGCCCTCGGTGTCGGCCCAGATCTCGGGGCCGGTGGTCTCGTAGTGGCTGAGCGGACCGTTCGGGTTGGAGTACTGGTTCGGCTTGAAGGCGCCGGGGATCTCGCGGGCGAGGCGGTCGGAGACCGAGTAATAGGAGTTGGGGTCTTCGGGCGCCACCGACGTGGGGGTCACCACGATCTCGGCGCCGTAGGCCGTGAGCACGTTGCGCTTGTCTTCACCCACCTTGTCGGGGAGGACGAACACGCAGCGGTAGCCGCGCTGCTGGGCCACGAGCGCCAGGCCGATGCCCGTATTGCCCGACGTCGGCTCGACGATGGTGCCGCCCGGCTTCAGCTTGCCCTCGCGCTCGGCCGCATCAATGATGCGGGTGGCGATGCGGTCCTTCGACGATCCGCCCGGGTTCAGGTACTCGATCTTCGCGAGCACCGTGGCCTGGATGCCCTCGGTGACGCTGTTGAGCTTGACGAGGGGGGTGTTGCCGACGAGGTCGATGACGGTGTTCGCGTATTTCACCTCACGAAACTATCACCGACGCCTGTCGGGCAACCCCGGGAATCAGGTGGCGGCGAGCTTTCGCACGCCGTCGAACAGGTAGCGGTAGCTGAGGCCCGCGATCAGGCCGCCGACGATCGGGAAGACGATGAACACCCAGACCTGCGCGAGCCAGTCGCCGCCGCCGAAGACGGCCGTCGCGATGGAGCGGGCCGGGTTGATCGACGCGTTGTCGACGGGGATGGCGATGAGCAGCAGCAGGGTGAGCGTGAAGCCGATCGCGATCGGGGCGAAGCCCTGGTGCGCGCGCGAGTGGGTCACGCCGAGGATCACGAACAGGAACAGGCAGGTGATGACGATCTCGATCGCGATGGCCGAGCCGAGCCCGAAGCCGCCGGGCGAGTGCTCGCCGAAGCCGTTCGACACGAATCCGCCCGCGACGGCCTTATCGAGGAAGCCTTTGGGACCGCCCGACGCGATTGCGAACACCGCGAGCGCCCCGAGCACCGCGCCGACCAGCTGGGAGACGATGTAGATCGGCACGTCCTTCCAGGCGAAGCGGCCGGCCGCGGCGAGTCCGATGCTCACGGCGGGGTTGAAGTGGCCGCCGGAGATGGGGCCGAACGCGTACGCGCCGATCATCACGGTGAGGCCGAGGGCGATGGCCACGCCGAGAAAGCCCACGCCGAGCGGGTTCGTACCGTCGGCGTCGCCGAAGAAGGCGGAGAAGGTGGCGGTGCCGACGAGGCCGAAGACCAGAAGGAACGTTCCGGCGATCTCGGCGATGATCTTGGCCGCGAGCGACGGCTCGGCGGGTGCGGGGGCATCGGGAAAGGACATGGGTTCCTCCAGGGCTGCGGGACGGGCGTCAGAGTGCGATGGTTCCCGACGAGGCCTGCGCGGCAGCGAGTGCGGCCGCGGCGAGTGAACGCCGGTTGTCGAGCGTCTCGCCGATGCGGCGAGCGAGCGACGGGTGCTTGTGCACCATGTCGTCGACGACCGGACTGGGCACACGCAGAACGGTCACCGGGCGACTGGCGACCACCACGGTGGTGGTCTTCTGCCTCGTGAGCGCGGCTTGTCCGATGAACTCGCCTCGCTCGACGACGCCGATGCGCAGCCTCCCCGCCTCGTACGGTACCGACAGCTCGAGCACGCCTGTCAGAACGACACGCACACAGTCCGGAACAATTCCCGCTTTCTGAAGTATTTCTCCCGCACCGTACTGCTCGATGCGGCACGAATCGGCGACCGCGTCGAGATCCTCCTGCGGGAGGTTGAGCCCGGGGCCGACGAATCCCAGTGCCTCGATCACGTTCTCGCGGGTGTTCACCGGGTCTGTCGTGTCTCCGTCGAGCCCGAGATCGTGCCGGCGAGCGGCGTACCAGAGCCAGGCGAGGAAGAGCGAGACGGTCTCACCCTCGACCGCGGGACTGGTGACCGGCAGGCTCACCGTGTACGAGGCCTTGCCCTCGTAGCTGACACTCGGCCTGCTGCGGCTGTCGAGGTGCGGCAGCGCCGACGCGGTCTCGGAGAGCATCGTCAGAACGACATGCGGGGCATCATCCGTGGTGAACGTGACCGGCACCGTGGCCACGTAGCCGTCGACCGGCTGGCTCAGGTTGGTGAACGACCCGCCTGCCAGCGACGAGTTGGGCATGATCTGGATTCCGTTGCCCGTGTCGATGTGCACCGAGCGCCAGTTGACCTCGACGACCCGGCCCCTGACATCCCCCACGTCGAGGTAGTCGCCGAGCTTGAACGGCTGCTCGAAGAGCAGCAGCAGGCCAGAGATGATCGACCCCACGGCGTTCTGCAACGCCAGGCCGATGACGATGGATGTGACACCCAGCGCCGCGAAGAGACCCCCGACATCCGCGCCCCAAACCCACGAGAACAGGATGGCGAGACCCACCAGAATGAGCGCGAGCCGCGCGAGGGTGACGAAGATGGAGGGCAGGCGTTCCCGCCAGCTGCCTTCGCGCGCATTGCCGAAGATGGCCACGTTGAAGGCCGAGAGCACGAGCAGGATGAGTAGAAAGCCGAGCACCGTGCCGACGACGCGCACCCAGGTCAGATCGAAGCTCTGCTGCGACGCGAAGGTGAGCAGCGCGAAGATCGCGGCCACCGGAACCACGAAGTTGCGCAGGAGCCGAACGGGCTTGGCGGCGGGTGATTCGCGTCGCTGCAGCACCCCGTAGATCTCGGTGAGCACGACGAGCAGAACGGGCAGGGCGATGACCACGCCCAGGGCCCAGCCGAACCACGGTTCGCTCCAGAGATCGATCACGGCGTCGTCATCCCCTCTGCTGCGAGATCTGCCAGACCGACTGCGGGCCGGACTTCGTCTCGATCGTGCCCACCTCGGTCATGTTCGGCAGCTCGCCCACCTTGTCGCGCACCCGCTGGCTGATGAACACGCCGGGCTTGCCGGCCAGCGCCTGCACCCTGTTGGCGATACTCACCGCGTCGCCCCACATGTCGTACGCGATCGACGAGCGGCCGACCAGTCCGCTGGTGACCGTGCCCGTGTCTATTCCCGCGCGCAGTGAGAGGGTCGCCCCGTGCTGGGCGTTGAACCGCTCGACGATGCGGATCATCTCGAGCGCGAAGTCCACCGTGCGGCGAGCGCTGTCGACCCGCGGAACGATCAGTCCGCAGCTGGCGAGGTAGCCCTCGCGCAGGGTTCGCACCTTCTCGATGCCCTTCTCCTGTGCGGCCTCGTCGAACTGGCGCACGAGGTCGTTGAGAAGGGCGAGCTCCTTCTCCGCTCCCAGCCCGGCCGCGAAGTCGTCGAAGCCCACGAGGTCGGCGAACAGCACCGACACGTCCTGATGGTCCTCTGCGATCGTCTCGTCGCCGTCGCGGTAGCGTCGCGCGACGGACTCGGGCATCAGCGTGTGCAGGATCTTGTCGTTCTCGGCCTGCTGCTCGTCGATGAGCGCCTGCTTCACCTGGAGGCTCCGACTCATGTCGTTGAACGCCGACGCGAGGTCGCCGAACTCGTCGCGGGTGTTCGCCGCCACCTCCACGCCGAGATCTCCCCCGGCCACCTGTCGGACGGCACCCACGAGCCGGCGCACCGGGCGGGTGAAGACCTGCGCGAGGAGAAGTGAGAGCAGGGCCACGACCACGAGCAGCGCCGCGATCGACAGCACGAGGTTGCGCGTGAAGTCGGCCACCGGCGCGAAGGCCTCCGCCGCGGTGATGCTCGCCACGATGACCCACTGCTGGCCCTTGATGTCGAGGGGGCCGTAGGCGGCGAGCGTCTCCCTGTCGAGGTAGCTCTGCGCCACCATCACACCGGTCTTGCCCTGCTGCGCCTCGCGCACCGGGGCCGTGTCGACCGTCTGCAGCTCGACCGTTCCCTTCACGTCGACCGCGCGCTGAGCGAGCTCGGGCGACAGGCCGCCCGAGATCGCACGTTCGCGATACTGCTCGGGGTCGTCGATCAGCAGACGGGACACCGACCGCATGGTGTCGTCGGGCCCCACGATGTACGCCTCGCCGGTAGCGCCGAGTCCGTCCTCCTTCCACTGCTGGTCGCCGGTCATCACGTCGTTGATGGCGTTGATCGGCAGTTGCACGGCCAGCACGCCGACGACGTTTCCGTCCTGTCCGATCGGGGAGACTCCCCACGCCGTCGGCACACCGAGGCTCGGCTGATAGCGCTCGAAGTCGGTGACCTTCACGAAGTCGACGATGTTCGAGTTCAGCGCCTCGGTGTAGGCCTCGGCGAGATTCGTGCCCTTGTAGGGCCCCGTATTCACATTCGAGCCGAGGTCGACGCCCTTGTAGACCGAATAGACGATGTTGCCCTGGGTGTCGAGAATGAGCGCGTCCTCGTACTGGTACAGCTGCGCCATCTCGCGGAAGTACGGGTTGTACTTCTCGTTGACGGCCGACCAGGCGCTGCCGTCGCCCGCGTTCTCGACCTCTGCGGCCGCATCGAAGTCACCCGCCGGCGGAACGGTGTAGTAATTCTGGAGGTACGTCTCGGCGCTCGTCTGCGGCAGGAAAGCGTCGGAGACACTCGTGGCGCCGGTGCGTTCGTTGAGCTGGGGGATGAAGCTGTCGTCGTAGTACGTCTCGACGGCGGCCGTCTGGGCAGGGTCGGTGGGCTGGTTCTGCAACTCCTGGAAGGCCGAGGCGAACTCCGAGGCCGCCTGGTTGCCCGTCGCTCCCTGCGAGTCGAGATTCAACCCGATCTCGATGTTGGTGAAGAGCGACTCGATCGCATCCGATTTCGCCTCGCGCAGGTTCGTCATGCGGTCGAACTCGGCCTGCCGCAGGCTGTCGGTGCCGGAGGTGTAGCCGATGTACCCCACGATCAGGGTCGACCCGATGCTCACGCCGAGCAGCATGATCAGCAGCTTCGACTGGATGCTCAGCCCGCGTCGCACCAGCGTTCCCGCCGACGAGCCGAGTCGTGCGGCTCGCCTCCGGCTGTTCGAGAGAGAGTTATCCCCTGACATCGCGCCCCGATTCGATTTACCGAGCCGCCCCCGAACCGCCGCCCCCTGGGTGCAACCTTAGTCACACCCGTCACTTTTCACGACGAATTTTCTCGTTGCTGCGAGTACAGCGTCGAGTAGACCCCGCCGGCGTCGATGAGTTCCTGGTGCGTTCCGCGCTCGACGACCTCGCCGTTGTCGATGACGAAGATCACGTCCGCAGACAGCACCGTCGAGAGACGATGGGCGATGGCGATCGTGGTGCGTCCTCGGGATGCCGTGTCGAGCGCCGCCTGCACGACCCGTTCCGAGATGGTGTCGAGCGCGCTGGTGGCCTCGTCGAGGATGAGCACCGCCGGGTCTTTCAACAGCACTCGCGCGATCGCGATGCGCTGCTTCTCGCCGCCCGACAACCGGTAGCCCCGCTCCCCCACCACCGTGTCGTATCCCGCGGGAAAGCTCATGACGCGATCGTGGATGTTCGCCTGCCGCGCCGCGTCCTCGATCTCGGCCTGCGTCGCATCCGGCTTCGCGTAGCGCAGGTTCTCGCCGATCGTGGCGTGAAAGAGGTACGTCTCCTGGCTGACGATTCCGAGGTTCGCTACGAGCGAGTCCTGGCTGAGCTCGCGCACGTCGGTGCCGGCGAAGCGCACCGTGCCATCGGTCGCCTCGTAGAAGCGCGGCACCAGGTACGACACGGTCGTCTTGCCCGCCCCCGACGGCCCGACGAACGCGGCGAACTGGCCGGGCTCGATCACGAACGAGACCCCGTTGAGGGTCGGCCGCGAGTCGGTCTCGGCATCCGGGTAGCGAAACACGACCTCGTCGAATTCGACCCGGCCGAGGGATGCCGTCGCGACCGACCGCGCATCGGGCGCGTCCGCGATGGCCGGCTTCAGATCGAGGTACTCGAAGATCCGCGCGAAGAGGGCGCTCGAGGTCTGCAGGTCGAGCGCGACGCGCATGAGCCCGAGCAGGGGGAACAGCAGCCTGGCCTGCACGGTCGTGAAGGCGACGATCGTGCCCGCCGTGATGTCGGGCGCCCCGCCGACCAGCAGCCAGCCGGCCACGAGGTACACGATGGCGGGAATGGCCGACAGGAAGATGTTGACCATCGCGAAGAACCACTGGCCGCTCATCTGCTGGCTGACCTGCAGCCGCACCTGGGTGGCGTTCTCGTCGGCGTAGCGGCGGATCTCGGTCTGCTGGCGGTTGAAGCTCTTCGACAGCAGGATGCCCGAGACGCTCAGCGTCTCCTGGGTGATCGCCGTCATGTCCGACAGCGACTCCTGCGTCTTCGTCGCGATCCGGGCCCGCACCTGGCCGACCCGGCGCTGCGCGAGAACCAGGATGGGCATGAGCACCAGGGCCACGATCGTGAGCTGCCAGTTCAGCAGGATCATGGCGACCACGGCTGCGATGAGCGTGACCGTGTTGCCGAGGATCGACGAGATCGTGTTCGTGAGAACGTTGGCCACGCCGCCCACGTCGTTCTGCAGGCGCGACTGGATGACGCCGGTCTTCGTCTTGGTGAAGAAGCTCAGCTCCATCGCCTCGAGGTGGGTGAACAGGCGAACGCGGAGCGCGCCCATCACACTGTTGCCGACCTTCGCGGTGAGATACGTCTGCCAGACGCTCAGCAGGCTCGACACGACGTAGATCACGATCATCAGCACGACGATCTCGATCAGCACCGGCAGGTTGGGGCCCTGGATGATCGAGCCGGCGTCTCCCGTGTCGCTGCCTGAGCCTGCCGAAGGGTCTGCCGAGGGGAAGAGACCGTCGTCGAACGCCCGCTGCGTGAGCAGCGGAGGGATCACCGTGAGACCGGCGCCGAGAAGCACGAGCACGATCGTGCCGATGATCGGTCGCCGATAGGGAGAGAACAGCGAGAGGATGCGACTCAGCAGGTGGTCGATCTTCGGGGCGTCCTTGTTCAGCTCCTTCTGGAGGTCCGCGTCGCCGGCGCTGACCCCGCCTCGGCGGCCGCCGCCGCCCCCTCGCATACTCATCTCTTCAACTTACCCGCCGCACAACGCACAAAGCCCTTCGACGGGCTCAGGGAACGATGCGTTCCCTGAGCCTGTCGAAGGGCGACTCAGTGCCTGATCTTGTCGAAGGCGGCCTAGCCCTTCGTGGCTCCCGCGAGCAGGCCTCGAACGAAGAAGCGCTGCAGCGAGAAGAACACGATGAGCGGAACGATGATCGAGATGAACGCACCGGCCGACTGCAGGAACCATTGGTTGCCCCAGGTGCCCGACAGCGAGTTGAGCGTCTGCGTGAGCGGCAGCGAGGTCGACGGCGCGAAGATCGTCGCGACCAGCAGGTCGTTCCACACCCAGAGGAACTGGAAGATGGCGAACGACGCGATGGCCGGCGTGGCCAGGGGAAGCACGATACGGAAGAAGATCTGTCCGTGTCCGGCTCCGTCGACGCGAGCGGCCTCGATGACCTCACCCGGAATCTCCGAGATGAAGTTGTGCAGCATGAAGATGGCCAGCGGCAGGGCGAAGATCGCATGGGCGATCCACACCGTTGCGAAGCTGTGCTCTGCGTCACGCAGCTCGAACCCCGGGAAGATGCCGACGCCGTTGACGGTGAGACCCTTCGAGAAGAGGCTCAGCAGCGGAACGAGCGCCATCTGGATGGGCACGATCTGCAAGGCGAAGACACCCACGAACACGATGTTCTTGAACTTGAAATCGATCCAGGCGAAGGCATAGGCCGCGAGCGAGGCGATGACGAGCGGGAACACGGTTGCAGGAATCGTGATGCCGAGCGAGTTGATGAACGACTGGCCCAGGGTCAACGCGGTTCCACCCGAGTTCAGCGCCTGCGAATAGTTGTCGAGCGTGAACGACGGGTTGACGAAGACGGTCCACCAGCCGCTCGACTGGGTGTCGGCACCGGGTCGGAACGAGGTGACGAAGAGGCCGAAGGTCGGGATGGTCCAGATGACCGCGATGATGATCGCGGCGATCGTCGCGCCCTTCGAGGTGAGGCGCTTCTGCGCCATCTTCTCGCTCTTCTGGGTCTGCCGGGCGACCTGACGCTTCGTGCGTGTGTCGACGAGAGTGTCGGCGGTCATCGGATCTCCCTCTGCTTCCTCATCTGGTTTGCGTTGTAGATGATCAGCGGCAGCACGAACAGGAACAGCACCACGGCGAGGGCCGCCGAGTGTCCGTAGCTCTGGAAACGCTGCTGCTGGTTGACCATCTCGAAGCCGAGAACGGTCGTGTTGGCGCGACCACCGGTCATCACGGCGACGATGTCGTACACCTTGAGGGAGCCGATGGCGATCGTCGTCAGAACGACGATCAGGGAGGAACGGATGCCGGGAACGGTGACGTTGCGGAAGCGCTGCCAGGCGTTGGTGCCGTCGAGTTCGGCGGCCTCCATCTGCTCGGTCGGAACTCCCTTGATGGCGGCCGACAGGATCACCATGGCGAAACCGGTCTGCGTCCAGATGAAGACGACGAGAAGAAGGAGCGTGTTGATCAACGGCTGCGCGTCGAGCCACGAGACGGGCTGGCCGCCGAAGGCGGTGACGATGGCGTTGAGCAGACCGACCTGCTCGCCCTGCCTGTTGTCGTAGATGAACTTCCAGATGATTCCGGCACCCACGAACGAGATGGCCATCGGCATGAACACGAGCGACTTGAGGTACTTCTCGCCGCGGGCCTTGTCGATGAACACGGCGTAGGCGAGGCCGATGATCGTGGAGAACACCGGAGCGACGAGCACCCAGATGAGGGTGTTGACGACCGACCAGAATCCCTCGGGGTTGGTGAAGACCCAGAAGTAGTTCTCGAGTCCCACGAACGTGGTCGTCGTCTTGTCGAAGAACGACTGGTAGATCGTCGCGATGGTCGGGTAGATGAGTCCGATGGCGAGAAGCAGCACTGCCGGCGCCATGAAGGTCACCAGCTGGAAGAGGTAGCCCGCTCCCTGCCTCGACCGGTAGTCGGCGAAGAAGAGCAGGGCGCCGACGACGAGCGCTATGACCAGGACCCAGATCAGGGCGTTCTGGTACGGGCGCAGCAGCATGAACGCGAGAACGGGAATCACGAAGCACGCGGCGAGACGCAGCCAGAAGTAGAAGTTGCCTGAGCGAGGCGCGTACTCGATGAGAACGAGGATCAACGCGATCACGAGGCCGAAGATCACGATGATGATCGGGATCTGAACCAGCGGGTTCAGGTTGCCCATCCATCGGAAGAGGCTGTTCAGCGAGAAGCCGAGCGAGACGGGCTTCGCGTCATCGTTCGGAGGCGAGGTGATCAGCAGGATGAAGACGACGGCCAGGATGACCGCGGCCCCGGCGACGACCAGCCTGGTCGTTCGTGCCGACGGCGGCCGCTTCGGGGAGTCGTGCGGCTCCGGAGGTACTTGCGACACCGGAGGCGTCTTCGTTCGTGTGTCGGACATGGATACCCTTTCGAGTACAACGGTGGACTCTTGGATTGGCCAACAGTAGCGCTTAATGAACCAGCGCGTTGATCATGAGATCTGCGGGGCCGAGAGTGGGGGCCGCCCCGTTGCAAGAGCGGCCCCCACTGGGCGCCGGGCACGTGTGCCCGACAGGTGGTTATGCGTTAGTTGTCGTATCCGGCCTGGATGTCACTGAGCACCGTGTCGGTGTCCTTGCCATCGATCCAGCTGACCATGCCCTTCCAGAACGAACCGGCACCGACGGTCGACGGCATCAGGTCTGAGCCATCGAAACGAACGGTGGTGTTCGGGTCCTGGAGGAGCTTCATGGCGTCCTGCAGAAGCGGGCTGGATGCCTTGGACGGGTCGGCGTTCAGGTTGGCCGAGATGCTTCCGCCGAGACCGACGCGAATGTCGGCCCACTCGGGAGTCGCCATGTACGCCGTGACCTTCTGGACTGCCTCGGAGTCGGTGAACGGGGTGACGAACTCGCCGCCGACCTCGATGTTGGCCGCGTCGGCCTCGATGCCCGGGAGGACGAAGCCGTAGACGTCGCCGTCAGGTCCGACCGTGGGGGTCTCGCCCGCAGCGGTCTTCACGTCGAGGAAGTTCGCCGAGAGGAACGATGCCTGGTGGGTCAGGGCGCAGCTGCCGTCGGCGACCTTCGCCGCGACGTCACCGAATGCGGTGGAGTTGATGCTCTTCACGTCGCCGTAGCCCGCGTTCACGTAGTCCGGGTTCAGCAGGATCTTTCCGACGGCGTCGAACGCGTCCTTGATCTCGGGGTCGGTGAACTTGACGTCTCCTGCGACCCAGTTGTCATAGACCTCGGGGCCGGACTGGCGAAGGACGAGGTCCTCGATCCAGTCGGTTCCGGGCCAGCCCGACGCGGCGTCGGAGGCGAAGCCTGCACACCAGGGGGCGGCACCCGTCTTGTCGCGGATGGTCTGCGTCATGGTGAGGACTTCGTCGTACGTCGTGGGAACCGTGATGCCCCACTCCTTGAACTGAGCCGGCGAGTACCAGACGTAGCCCTTGATGCTGGCGAGCATGGGGGCGGCGTAGAACTTGTCGTCGAAGGTGCCGTACTTCTTCCAGTCGGGCGACCAGTTCTTGTCGACGTTGGCCTCGGTCTCTTCGCCGGCCTCCTTCACCTCGCCGGTGTCGACGAGGGTCTTGAGCAGACCCGGCTGGGGAACGATGGCGATGTCGGGGGCGGAACCACCGGTGACCTTCGTCACGATGTTGCCCTCGAAGCTCTTGTCACCCGTGTACTCGACCTTGATGCCGGTGTCTTTGGTGAAAGCGTCGAACGACTTGTTCAGAGCGTCGGCCTCGGTGCCGGTGATGCCACCGGAGATCTTGACGGTCTGGCCCTCGGTCGAACCGGAGTCGGTGCCGCTTTCTTCGGCGCAGCCGACGAGTGCGAGTCCGACGATTGTGGCGATGGCGATGGGTGCTGTGATACGGCGATGCAGGGAAACCCGCATTTCTCCTCCTCATTGAGTCGAGAACAGATCGTCAGGACTGCCGATCTGCCTGCCGGTTGAGTGACCGGACTAGGGCGCCCCAACCGCGCGAACAGGCCGCGAGGAGGGCAGGTAGGAAAACCTTTCCATAAGTCCTAATAAATCACAAGCTCTCTCTCGGCAGTCAAAAATTCCGTAACGATTCGATACCGAGAGCGCTCTCAGAGTTCCGCTCGTTTCCAGGGACGACACTATGGTGGGGCAGCGGAATTGTGACGGAGACGTTACGATTCTGGAAGCGGTTGCAGACGAGGAGGTCGGCCAGGAATGTCGGGCATCGAAGACGTCGCGCTTCGAGCGGGGGTATCGAAAGCCACTGTCTCGCGCGCGCTGAGCGGTCGGGGGTACGTGTCGACCATCACCCGCAGCAGGGTGGAGACCGCGGCGAACGAGCTCGGCTACGTGGTCTCGTCGAATGCCTCGAGCCTCGTCACCGGTCGCACCAACAACGTGGGCGTCATCATCCCCGTCATCAACCAGTGGTTCTTCGGCAGCATCATCGAGGGAGTCGAACGCGCGCTCCTCGACCGCGGCTACGACCTCATGCTCTACAACCTCACGAAGAACACCGAGGCCCGCAGCAGGGTCTTCGAGTACTTCCTCGTTCGCAAGCGCGTCGACGCGATCATCGCCGTGACCCTCGAGATCTCACCCGACGAGGCGACATCGCTTCTCGCGCTCGGCAAGCCCATCGCCGGAATCGGCGGCCCCCTCGCCGGAATCCCCACGCTGAGCATCGACGACATCGCCGCGGCGAGGCTCGCGACCGAGCATCTGATCGCCCTCGGGCACACGAACATCATGCACGTCGGCGGCGATTCAGCCGAGCTCATGGATTTTCACGTGCACTCGAAGCGGTTGCAGGGTTTCCGAGACGCGCTCGGAGCCGCCGGCCTGCCGTTCAGCGACGAGTCGTACATGGCGACCCACTTCGACATCCCCGGAGGCTACGCGGTGGCGAAGCAGATCCTGGGCGATCCCCGGCGGCGGCCCACGGCAATCTTCGCGGCAGCCGACGAGGTCGCCATCGGAGTCATCCTGGCGGCTCGCGAGCTCGGCATCTCCGTGCCCGACGACCTCTCGGTGATCGGAATCGACAACCATCCGCTGGCCGAGCTCTTCGGCCTCACCTCGATCGCGCAGAACCCGGCGAAGCAGGGCGAGCAGGCGGTCGACCTGGTCATCCGCCAGCTCGAGACCTCCGGTTGGACTCCGCCGAGCATCCACACGATGGTGCCCGCACAGCTCGTGATGCGCTCGAGCACGTCGGCCCCGAGAACGGGCGCCCAGCGCTGACGCCACGGCGCCGTTCGCCCAATCCTGCTTCGGTGCCGGTCGAGCGAACCCCTTCGGCGCCGGTCGGGTAGCGAGGAACGAGCGTATCGTGCGGTCAAGCCGCTTCGCATCTCGGTGGCGGGGTAAACGCTGTTTTGCGCTGGTCTAGTAGGCCGCCTGCGGCCGTATCGAGGCCACCGTCCCACTGAGGTGCGGAAAGTGGCCGCGTCGACCGTCGGCGAGGCGGCCACTTTCCGCACTTCAGTGCGTCGGAGATACGCCACACCAACGCAGTATTCGGGTCGGATGCGCTCATCTCCGCCCATTGCACTGTCGAGTAGGCCACGAAGCTGCCGCATCGACGCCACCGCGGTAAGGATGTCGAGAGCACCGGCTCGTGCCTCGGGCGGCCACTCAATCAACGCATGGTGGGGTCACGTTTCATTGGAGACCACCGTGAGGCGATACGCCGTGCTCGTTCCTCGCGCGGCTACCCAATCAGCGCAGAACGGGGCCGGATGCGACTAGTCGCGTTCTCCTCGGAAGGCGCGGCCCGAGGCGACCAGGAATTCGTCGAAGGTGGCTCGCGCCCGGCGACGACGGTCGCCGCGGGCATGGCCGGCCGCGCGCACGCGCGGCTCGGGCCGCCTGGTGCGCAGGCGTTCGGGGCGCCAGCGATCCGGCCACCAGGTGTGCGCGAGCGAGAAGGCGAGGAGCAGCCACCCGGGAACGAGCAGCCAGCCGTTCGGCGCTCCCCATCCCCCGAGGATGGCCGACGCGATGAGGAGACCCGCACCGACCGCGCTGCCGACGAGGGCGAGCTCGCCGTTGCGGATCCACCAGAGGCGGGCGCGACGCGTGAAACGGAGCGGAACCCCGACTACCACGACGAAGACGGTGGAGATCGCCGAGGCGACGACCGCGGCGAGCAGGCAGAGCAGAAAAGCCCCGACCCCGCCGTCGGCGTAGCCCGAACCGAGCAGAAGGATCGTGGCGGCCACAGAGAGAGCGGCGCCGGTTGCGATGACCTGCGCTGTCAGAACTCCGAGCTGAGCGGCACCGCTCGCCACGGGAGGCGCGACGGCCTTGACGGTGCCGACGACCCGGGTCGCGGATGCGCGAACACCGGCGCGCGCACTCGGATCGAAGAAGGAGCGTCTGTCGCGGGCGGGCGGGGCGTCGTGCACCCGCGGGGGAACATCGTCGTAGACCGTGGCCATGATCGCTCCTTCCCTGAGCAGGTCTTCAGGGTACACATGACGGCTGAGAACACAGCCCCTCAAGGAAACACAGAAGGCCCCCGCACGTTCAGTGCGGGGGCCTTCTGATTCAGTAGCGTGCTCCGAAGTCGGAGCGCAGACTACTTGAGGGTGACGGTTGCGCCAGCCTCTTCGAGCTGAGCCTTGGCCTTCTCGGCGGTCTCCTTGTTGGCGCCCTCGAGGACGGCCTTGGGAGCGCCGTCAACGAGTGCCTTCGCCTCTCCGAGACCGAGGCTCGTGAGGGCGCGCACCTCCTTGATGACCTGGATCTTCTTCTCGCCAGCAGCCTCGAGGACGACGTCGAAGGAATCCTTCTCCTCGACCTCTTCGGTTGCGGCGGCAGCTCCACCGGCCGCGGCGACCGCGACGGGGGCAGCAGCGGTGACCTCGAAGGTCTCCTCGAACGCCTTGACGAACTCGCTCAGCTCGATGAGCGTGAGCTCCTTGAACGCGTCGAGCAGCTCTGCAGTTGACAGCTTTGCCATGATTTTCTCCTTGTTTCCCCTTCGACAAGCTCAGGGAACGGTTTGGTGTTACCTGCGCACAACGCTCAGGGAACGGTTTGTTGAAGGGTGTTAGTTACTTGACTGCTTCTCGCGCAGCGCATCGACCGTGCGAACGGCCTTCGACAGCGGTGCGTTGAAGAGGTATGCGGCACCGAACAGCGAGGCCTTGAAGGCGCCCGCGAGCTTGGCAAGCAGCACCTCCCGGGATTCGAGGTCGGCGAGCTTCGAGACCTCTTCGGCGGAGAGGGGGTTACCGTCGAAGTAACCGCCCTTCACAACGAGAAGAGGGTTTGCCTTGGCAAAGTCGCGCAGGGACTTCGCAACGGCGACAGGGTCACCGTGAACGAATGCGATGGCGGACGGGCCGGCGAGTTCGTCGTCGAACGACGAGATGCCGGCGTTGTTGGCCGCAATCTTGGTCAGCGTGTTCTTTACCACGGCGTAGCTTGCGTGCTCACGAAGGGTGCCGCGCAGCGTCTTCAGCTGGGCGACCGTGAGACCGCGGTACTCGGTCAGCAGAACGGCGGTCGAGCTCTGGAAAAGTTCCGTGAGTTCGGCAACCGAGGCTTCCTTGTTCGCCATGGCGCTCCTTGTGGTTTCAATGCCGGTAGCCCCGGGCTCACCCCACAAAAAAAGCTCCGGCGCAGGAGGCCGGAGCGAATGCACACGAGTGTGCGTTTACTGACTATTCCTGCGCAGGTCTTCACGGACGTGAACCTTCGATCACAGCGTCTGCGTTCGAACAAGTCGAATGCGGGCACGGCGATAACCGGCGGTCTTTGGCTTCGTTCACTGTACGTCATGCGCCGGAGCCATGCAAGTGCGGCCCCGGATCATGCCGTGGTACTACGACAACACGTCCCGGGTCCGATGCCGTGGAACATCCTCGTTCGTAGCGTTGAAGCATGACAACTTCGACACGCACCCCAGACACCCCGAACACCCCCGACACGACCGAGACGGCGACGATCGCCCCCGACCTCACGGCCACCACCCCGCTGCCCGGCACGCCGCAGACGGCCCCCGGCCAGACAGCCCCCGGCCAGCCGGCCACCCCGGCGGCATCCCCTCAGTACGGCTACCCGCCCGTGCGTCCGACCAACGTGCTGGGCATCATCACCCTGGTTCTCGGCGTGCTCGGATTCGCGATCGTTCCGGTGATCACCGGGCACATCGCTCTGGCCCAGATCAAGCGCACGGGCGACGACGGTCGCGGCATCACGATCGCCGGCCTCGTGCTCGGATACATCGGCCTCGCGGGCTACCTGCTCGCCGCCCTGTTCTTCTTCGGGGCGCTCTTCCTCGGAGCGGTCGGCGCCATCGGCTCCTATCGCTGATGCGCCGGTCGCAGGCCGCCGCTCGCGCTCTCCGTCGTCGGATAGGCGACGTAGGCGACGCGGCGGCCATCAGGTGACCAGCCCGGCACGTTCGTCGTGCCCTGCCCGCCCAGGAACGAATCGATCGTGGTCACCGCGCCCGACGCGAGCTCGATCAGCCTCAGTTCGACCTCGAGGTTCGGCGGATGGCCCGTCGTTCCCACCGGGTAGCTGAGATAGAGCACGTGCCGCCCGTCGGGCGAGGGATGCGGGAACCAGTTCACGCGATCGTCGTGCGTGACCCGCGTCAGCTGCGTGCCGTCGGTGCGCATGCGGAACAGCTGGGCGTGGCCCGGGTACTCGCCGGCCCGCTCGGAGTTGAACCAGATCCACTCGCCGTCGGCCGAGAAGTCGGCTCCGTCGTCGGCGAACGCGTCGTCGGTGAGCTGCGTGTGCGGCCCGCCCGAGGCCGGCAGCGTGTAGACATTGGTCACCCAGTCGCCGGATGCGTCGAGGCCGCCCCCGATGGCGGCCAGCGTCAGACCGTCGGGCGAGACCGAATGCAGGTAGTACTTGAAGCGCAGCGCCGGATCGGGCAGCTCGGTCACCGGAGTCGCCGCACCGCCGCCCCAGGGAAGCCTGTACAGCCGGCCGTCGCGGGCCGAGACCAGAAGGTGCCGCCCGTCGGGCGAGATCACGTGGTCGTTGTTCAGCACGAGCGGTGCGGGCACCGGCATCGGCTCGAGCGCCGATGACCCGTCTGCGCGCAGGCGCACCAGGCCGCCCTCGACGTTGAGCACGAGCCATTCGCCCTCGGGATGCCAGTTCGGCGCCTCGACTAACAGCGAGGTCGAGCTGAACACGACCGACGTCTCACCCGAATCGAGGTCGAAGATGCGCACGTCGGCGCGCTGATCCGCGCGGAGGGTCAGGAACGTCATGCCCTCCATTCTGGCCGCCTGCCGCGGCTGTTCGACTCAGCTCGACTCCGGCGTGCGGCGTCGGCGCACGAACAGCACCGCGCCGAGGCCCAGGATGGCGGCGAGAGTCGCCCCGATGAAGGGCAGCATCACGTCGGCCCCCGTGTCGGCGAGGGAGCGGTCGCCGCCGACGGGACTGGTCGTGCCCGCGCTGTTCTTCGTGCTGTTCTTCGTGCTGGACCCCGGCGTGGTGGAGCCGGGCGTGGTCGTGCCGCCCGTGCTCGATCCCCCGGAATCCGACCCGCCGTCGACCGGCGTGGTCGTGGGCGGTGTGGCGACCAGGAGGGAGACGGTCGACGGCGTGCCGAGGGCCGCGCCGCCCGTGGGCGCCGACAGCGACACGGTGAACGGAGCACTTGCCACCTCGGCTGCGGCGAGCGCCCGCGCGACCGCGTGGTCGGCGACCACCGATGTCGCTGCCCGCGCCGATGCACCCCCGAGACCCGGCGCATCCGTCGGATCGCTCGGCGGCACATCATCGCTCGGCGGCACATCGTCGCCGGGCGGGACGTCGCCACCGGACGGCACATCGCCGCTGCCGGGCAGCCCACCCGGCACATCGCCGAGGAAGACGATCGGAATCACCTTGTCGGCGGTGTCGCGATCGAGGAAGGTGACCTGGGTGTCGATGGGGGCGATCACCGAGGCGAGTTCTGCGGGCAGCGCCTGGGAGTCGACGCTCACCCCGACGACCCCGTCTGCACCGCCGCTGCGGTGCACGCTGATGAAGGCCCGGTCTCCTGCAGCGATGCGCGACGCCGACGCGCTGATCGTGAGGATGCCCGGAGCGGCTTCTGCGGCGGACGCCGCGAGCGGTGCGCCCAGCGGGTTCGCGGCGACGAGGCCGGCGGCAAGGGCCGCTGCGACGGCCAGGAGGCCGGTGACACGCCTCGCGGCGGCGGGACGATCGATCATGCGACGACGGAGTGCACTAGTACTCACTATGTGGGGAATCCAATTCGGTCTCGAGAACGTATCTTTTCCCCCAGCCTCAGTACTATAGCCCACAGGGCCCACGGGGGGCGGGTTCTGTCGATGATCTACCGCCGACTCACGCACCCGGAGAACAGATGGCCAAGAACGACGCACGGTTTTCGTCCGTCGGCGCGAGCCATCACCTCGCTCCGGGAAACACGCCAGAGATGCCCGAACTCGTGCCCTCCGGCTCGACGTCTGGCGCCCGCCTGAAACGCGCCACAGCGCTTCCGCTCGCCAAGCCCGCCGCCCCGCGTCGTCGTCGGCGCGCCGCATGGGTCGTGCTCAGCATCGGCTTCTGGCTCGCCCTCGTCGCAGGGGGAACGTCGCTGATCGTCGCGGCCACCGGCTCGGGCGGATCGGACGATCCGCCCGCGTCCGATACCGATTCCCGCTCCGACGCCTACTTGGCGGCCGTCGACGAGTTCCGCAGCACCTGGTCGGCGGAGGCGATCACCGGGCTCGGCGCGACCTCGATCGGCATCACGCTCGAGACGAAATACGACGAGTTCTCGCAGACGACGCGCGCCTACGACGCGCTGGCGCAGCAGTGCGCGGCTCTCGACGGAACGCGCAGCCGGTTCGATGCTCTCGTCGGCGTACCGCCGCCGACGGCTCCCTCGCCGGCCCAGCGTTCGGCCGACGAGTCCGTGAACGCCCGCGTCGACGAGGCGACCGCCTCGATCGCGCCCCTGCTCGCGGCGGCGAACGAGCTGCTCTCCGACGGCAGAACCCAGCTCGACACCCTCGACACCCTCTGCGATTCGCTCACGCGACTGCGGCCGATCGCCGACGCACGCGCATCGGAGACGACCGCCACCGCCACACCGCTGATGGTTCCGCCCGGGGAGTCCGAGCAGGTCGTCACCACCAGCGGCACGGTCGAGTTCGCCTGCTCGGGCGATGCTCCCTGCCAGCCCCTCGCGAGCCCCGCGCGCGAGAGCTACGGCGCGGCGATCAGCGCGGTGAACACCCGCTTCGACGACGCCGCAGCCTCCTTCTACTCCGATCACTGCCCCGTGACCGCTCTCGCCGACTACTGCGTTCTCGCGGCCGATCTCTGGTCGAAGCGCTCCGCGGTCGACGCCGAGTCGGCAGCCCGATTCGCCAAGGAGACGCCGTTGAACGCCGGCGTTCCCCTGCCCGAGTACAGCGCCTGGCTCGAGACGACCGACGCCGAATTCGAGGCGGGCCAGGCCGCGCTCGACGACTGGCTGACGGCCTACTCGGGCGGAGACGCCGCGCAGCCCGGCGACAGCGCGTTCGTCACGGTCGTGTCGACGACCGCAGACGCGGCCGAGAGCCGTTTCGCCCAGCTTCGCGACGCCGCGAGCGACGCCGCCGCAGGCTGAGTCAGCGGGCGGCCGCTCCCACCGCTCGCTTCGGCAGCGTGATGCGGAACGCGGTGGCACCGGGACGCGACTCGACCTCGACGCCCCCGCCGTGCGCATCCACCACGGCCCGCACAATCGCGAGACCGAGCCCGGTCGAGGTCGAGCCGGCCTGGCGGAATCTCGACACGTCGCCGCGCACGAATCGCTCGAACAGGGTCTCGACCAGCACGGGATCGATGCCGGGGCCGTCGTCGGAGACGGTGATGATCGCACTGGGAACCCCGGATGCGTCGACGCCGGACGCGAGCGCCACGGTCACCTCGGTGCCGGCGGGCGTGTGCACCCGCGCATTCGCGAGCAGGTTCGACACCACCTGGTACAGCCGAGGCCCGTCGCCGGAGACCTCGATCGGCTCCTCGGGCAGGTCGAGCACCCACTCGTGATCGCCCGCCGCGACGTGGGCGTCGCTCACGGCGTCGACGAGCACGCGGGTGAGGTCGACCGGAGCCTTCTCGATCGACGGCCCCTCGTCGAGACGGGCGAGCAGCAGCAGGTCCTCGACGAGGCTCGTCATGCGCGTGGCCTCCGACTCGATGCGGCCGAGCGAGTGCGTCACGTCGGGGGGCAGGTCGAAGTCGCCGCGCCGGGTCAGCTCCGCATAGCCGCGGATCGAGGCGAGGGGCGTGCGCAGCTCGTGGCTGGCGTCGGCCACGAACTGGCGCACCTTGTTCTCGCTCGCCTGCCGCGACGTCAGCGCAGAGGCCACGTGTCCGAGCAGCTTGTTGAGCGAGGCCCCCACCCTGCCCACCTCGGTGCGCGGATCGGTGTCGGCATCCGGAACGCGCTCGGCGAGCGCCACGTCGCCCCGGTCGAGCTGGAGCCGGGTGACCCTGGTCGCCGTGGCGACGACGCGATCGAGCGGCCGCAGGGCGAGGCGGATGAGCACGGTTCCGAGCAGCGCGGCCACCACGAGGCCGCCGATCGTCACGAGAACGGTCACGATCACCAGCTGCGTGACCGTCGCGGTGACATCGGCGAGGGGAAGGCCGACGACGATGCCATTGCCCGATTCGGAGCGGTCGAACGCCACCCGGTAGTCGCCGAGCGACCCGCCCAGGTTCACGGTCTGGGGCTGGTCGGTCGCCGTGAGCGACGAGAGGGTGTCGAGCTGCTCGGTCGTGAGCTGCTGCAGCACCCCGGCGGAGTCGACGATCGCGGCGCGGTCCACGACTCCCCCGAGGCTGAAGCCGCCCAGGGTCCCTGCGGCCTGCCCGGGGCCTCCCACGAAGGCGGGATCTCCGGAGGATCCGGTGCTGCCCGAGCTCGGGGAGTCGGGCCGCGGCCCGTCGATCGACATGAGCGACCTGTTCGTGGCCGTCTGCAGCTGCGTGTCGAGCCGCGCGAGCAGAAACCCGTTGAGGGCCAACGACGAGACGACGCCGATGATCAGCCCGACCAGGGCGATCAGGGCGAGAACGCTCAGGATGAGCCGGTTGCGCAGGGTCATGGATCGCACTGATGAAGGCCGGTCGGCGCTCAGGCCGCTTTGAGGATGTAGCCGGCGCCGCGCACGGTGTGGATCATCTGCGGGCGTCCGGCATCCACCTTCTTACGCAGGTACGAGATGTAGATCTCGACCACGCTGGAGCGACCACCGAAGTCGTAGCTCCAGACCCGGTCGAGGATCTGCGCCTTCGACAGAACCCGGCGAGGGTTGCGCATCAGAAATCTCAGCAGTTCGAACTCGGTCGCCGTGAGCTCGATGGGGTCGCCGCCGCGGTGTACCTCGTGGCTGTCCTCGTTCAGCACGAGGTCGCCGATCGAGACCTCCGGGTCGAACGCGTCGGTGAGCGTGAGGGTCGAACGACGGATGAGGCCGCGCAGGCGGGCCACCAGCTCCTCTAGGCTGAACGGCTTGGTCACGTAGTCGTCGCCGCCCGCGGTGAGGCCGGCGATGCGATCGTCGAGCGCGTCCTTCGCGGTGAGAAACAGCACGGGCGTCTCCTGCCCGTCGGCGCGCAGGCGCTGAAGCACGGCGAGGCCGTCGATGTCGGGCAGCATGATGTCGAGCACGATCACGTCTGGCTTGAATTCGCGGGCGATGCGCAGCGCAGTCTGCCCGTCGCCCGCCGTGCGGATCTCCCACCCCTCGTAGCGCAGGGCCATCTGCAGCAGGTCGGTGAGCGTGGCCTCGTCATCGACGACGAGGGCGCGCACGGGCGAGCCGTCGGCCCGGGTGATCTTGGGGCGGGAGGAGGAAGCGTGGGTCTCGGTCACAAGCCCCAAGTATCGACCCGGTTCCTATGCGGATTCTATGAATCAGGCTGCGATCGGCTGTGGACATCGGAAGCCCTCCCCTCTTACGTGATTCATAGCCTCGTCATAAGCCTCGCCGGGGCGGCGTCCCTACCGTGTGACCGCGGATCACCCGCACCGACACCGCCTTCCCAAGGAGCCCCATGTTCATCACCTACCTCCGGCGAGAACTCGTCAACAGACGAAAGCAGACCATCATCATCGCCGTCGGCATGGCCCTCGCCATCGCCCTCGTCATCATCGTCAACTCCGTCGCGGCCGGCGTCAAAGACGCCCAGACCTCTGTTCTCGGCAGCGTCTACGGGGTCGGAACAGACATCACCGTCTCCAAGGCCGCAGCGGCCCCGGGCGCTGACGGCGCCGGAGGGCCCGGCCAGCGCTTCGACTTCGGCGCCGACGCGGGCTCGACGGCAGACGGATCGACGGCCGTCGCGACCTCGCGCCTGACGGCGGGCATGGGCACGTCGACGTTCGACGCGACGACCCTCGACACCGTCACCGCCGAGAACGGCGTCTCCGAGGCCGCCGGCGTTCTGGCGCTCACCAACACCACCTTCGACGGCGAGCTGCCCGACTTCAGCCAGATGCCGCAGGGCGCTGCTCCGGGCGAGGCGGCCGAGGGCACGGCCCCGACCGGCGGGGCGGATGGCGCGGGCGGCTCCTCATTCAACGTCGATTCGTTCACGGTGCTGGGTCTCGACCCCGCGGCATCCGCTGTCGGCCCCCTCTCGGCCGTGACGCTGACAGACGGCCGCACCCTCGCATCCGGCGACACCGGCACTTTCGTGGCCGTGCTCGACAGCGCCTACGCGACGACGGCCGAGCTCGCCGTCGGCGGCACGATCGACATCGGCGGCACGTCGTTCGAGATCGTCGGCCTCGTCGAGTCGTCGAGCGGCGACGCGTCGACCGCATCGAACGTGTACATCCCCCTCGACGTGGCGCAGAGCCTGAGCGGCGAAGACGGCATGATCTCGAGCATCTACGTGCAGGCCGCCTCGGCCGACGACATCGCGTCGCTCAAGACCTCGCTCGAGACGGCGCTGCCCGACAACACGGTGAGCACACAGTCCGACCTCGCGTCGAGCGTGTCGGGTTCGCTGTCGACGGCGTCGACCCTCGTGGGCAACCTCGGCACCTGGCTGTCGGTCATCGTGCTCGCCGCCGCGTTCCTGATCGCGATCCTGTTCACCATCTCGGGAGTCACGCGCCGCACCCGCGAGTTCGGCACGCTGAAGGCCATCGGCTGGAGCAACCGGCGCATCGTCGGCCAGGTCGCCGGGGAGTCGCTCGTGCAGGGACTCATCGGAGGCGTCGCGGGCATCGCGATCGGACTGTTGGGTGTGATCGTGGTGAACCTCGTGGCCCCGACCCTCAGCGCGACGGCGTCGACCCAGACGGCCGGCGGGCTTGCGGCACCGGATGGCGCGGCAGCCGGCGGGCCCGGCATGGGCGGCGGCGGCTTCGGTCAGGCGGCGCAGGCCGCGGCGACCTCCGACGTGGTGCTCAACGCCCCCGTCACGGTGTCGGTCATTGTGATCGCGGTAGGGCTCGCCGTGGTCGGCGGCCTGCTCGCCGGCGCGATCGGCGGCTGGAGGGCATCGCGCCTCCGGCCGGCCGAGGCGCTGCGCGCCGTCGCCTGATCATCCACCCACCCGCGTTTCCCCCACCCGCGCATCTCTTACTCGCGCATCCATTACTCGCGCATCCACGAAGGAGCGACACATGTACCAACTCACCGACGTCACGAAGAGCTACACGAAATCGAAGCACACCGTCACCGCGCTCAAGGGCGTCACCCTCACCATTCCGAGCGGCCAGATGGTCGCCATCCAGGGCCCGACGGGCGGAGGCAAGTCGACGCTGCTGCAGATGCTCGGCGCACTGGACAGACCCACATCGGGCCAGGTGATGCTCGGAGACTCGACGCTGTCGAAGCTCGGAGACACGAAGCTGGCCCACATCCGGGCCAAGGAGATCGGCTTCGTCTTCCAGGGCTTCAACCTGATTCCCACCCTCTCCGCACGCGAGAACGTCGAGACCGCGCTCGCGCCCCTGGGGCTCTCCAACGCCGAGCGCACCTCGCGGGCTTCGGCGGCGCTGGAGTCGGTGGGGCTCGGCGAGCGCATGCTGCACCTGCCGGCCGAACTGTCCGGCGGTCAGCAGCAGCGGGTCGCGATCGCGCGGGCGATCGTGAAGGACCCGGAGGTGCTGCTGGCCGACGAGCCCACGGGAAGCCTCGACGAGGAGACGCGCGACGAGATCATGGAGCTGCTCGAGGGCATCTGGCGCGAGAAGCAGCTGACGCTGATCATCGTCACGCACGACTCCGCGGTCGCGAAGCGGGCCGAGCGCCGCCTGCACATCAAGGGCGGGGCGGTGAAGGAGCTGTAGCTCCGCTTCCTGAGCCTGTCGAAGGGCCGTTCCCTGAGCCCGTCGAAGATCCGTTCCCTGAGCCCGTCGAAGGGCCCCTTCGACAGGCTCAGGGAGCGGGGGGCGTCAGTCGCGCCAGCTGTGCTTCGGGTCGTAGCCGAGCAGGCGACGGGCCTTGTCGATCGAGAGCAGCGTCTTCGTGTCGCCGAGCTCGCCCCGGGTCTCCACCCCCGGGTACACCTCGGCGACGAGTTCTGCGTTCGGGCGGCTCATCACCGTGTCGGCCGCCGCGATGATGAAGCGGTCGAACCCGGTGTGCTGCCACTCGAGCGCCTTCAGCACAGCCTGGGCTCCGTCGCGCGCATCGATGTAACCCCAGAGGTTCCACTTGCGCTTCAGAGCATCCGAGTCGAACGACGGGAACTCCGCGTAGTCGGACACATGCATCACGTTCGAGAAGCGCAGGGCCACGATCTTCAGCTCGGGATTCCACCTCGTGAGCTCGATCGCCATCGTCTCCTCGAGGTGCTTCACGAGCGAGTAGGTGCTCTCGGGCCGGGCCGGGTACTCCTCGTCGACCGGAATGTAGGGCGGCGGCACGTCGAAGGGCAGGCCGAGCACCGTCTCGCTCGACGCGTAGACGATGTTCGTGATGCCGGCCCGCTCCGCGGCCTTGAACACGTGGTACGTGCCGAGCATGTTGTTCTCGAACGTCACGACATCGCTCCGCATGCCCGGCGCCGGGATCGCGGCGAGGTGCACGATCGCGTCGAAGCCGTCGGGCCCGTCGTCGATGCTGTGGAACGCATCCACCACGTCGCCGTAGTTCGCGAGGTCGAGCCGCACGAAGCCCGACCCCCGCTCGCCGACGACGTCGAAGTTGGTCACGGTGTGGCCTTCGGAACGCAGGTACGACAGCACAACGCTGCCGAGCTTTCCAGAACCACCGGTCAGGGCAATACGCATTGAAACTCCATTGTCGTGAGGCGGGCGCGAGGCGGTCATCCGGTCGATGCCGAGCGCGTCCCTCCAGTCTGTCACCGGTCGTGAGCGAGAATAAGCAGGTGACTCTTCAGCCCATGCTCTCCTTCCCCTGGGAAGACGAGCAGAGGCCCGCCCGCCCCGCGCACCTCGACCGACTCGTCGCCGACGGCACGAACCGGGTCGAGTGGCTGCGCGCGCGCAGCCGCGGGGTCACCGCCACCGACGTCGCCCGCCTCACAGGGCCGCAGAACCTCGAGTCGGTCGCCTACGACAAGATCAACGGCACGGGCTTCGGCGGCAACATCTTCACCGAGCACGGCAGGGATCGCGAGCCGCACATCGCGCGCTACGTGCGAGCCATGTACGGCGTGCTGCCGAGTTCGTCGCTGTTCCACGCCGAGGGCGAGAAGCGGCATCTCGCGACGCCCGACGGTGTGGCGGTCACCAAGCACGGCACGGTCGAACTCGCCGAGATCAAGACCACGAACAAGGCCTGGCGCTCCATTCCGCGGCACTATCTGCGGCAGGTCTGGTGGCAGCAGTATGTTCTCGGCGCCGAACGAACCATCGTCGTGTGGGAGCAGCACGACAACTTCCTTCCCGTCGACCCCGAACCGCAGAGCCGGTGGGTCGACCGCGACGAGAACGAGATCGCGCGCCTCGTGAGCCTCGCCGACAAGCTGCTCGCGCTCATCCAGCCCGGGCGATGACCGTCGTCCTGCTGCACGGCCTGGGCGGCGAGAGCTCCCAGCCGCTCAGCCTGTTCGCCCCGGTGATCCCGCCTACCGTCACCGTCGTGGCACCCGACGTGAGGGCGCACGGCAGCAGCACTGTCGTGGGATCGGCGGCCGACTTCTCGCTGGCGAATCTAGCCGACGAGGTGGCCCTGGCGCTCCTGGCGGCCGGCCACGCATCCACACCGCTCACCCTCATCGGCATCTCCATGGGTGCTGCGATCGCTCTTCGCCTGGCGCTCGACGAGCGCCTCGACGTGCGCGAGGCCGTCTTCGTGCGACCGGCCTTCACCGACAGCGGGCTCCCGCCCAACCTCAGACCCTTTCCCGTGATCGCACAGCTGCTGGCCGACCATGGCGCCGTCGAGGGCGAACGACGCTTCCGCACCGGCGCGGTGTTCGCGCGTGCCGCCGCCGAGTCCCCCGTCGGCGCCGACGCGTTGCTTCAGCAGTTCCGCAGTCCGCTCGCAGTGGAGCGCTCGAGGCGACTCGTCGAGATCCCCCGCAACCGTGCCTGGTCCGACGCATCCGAGCCCGCCGCCGTGACCGCCCGCACGGCCGTGGTCGCCGCAATCGGCGACCCCGTGCATCCGGTCGCCGTCGCCCGCCGCTGGGCCGAGCTGCTGCACGACCCGGAGTACGCGGAAGTGCCGTCGCGCGACGCGGGCTACGGAGCGCAGGTGGCGGCGGTGCGCCGCAGCGTCACCGCATTCCTGGGGTGGGACGCGGCGTCGACCCGCTAGAGCACAGGAACGCCCGCATGATCACCGATATTTACTGTCTTATGAGACACTAAATATGTTACTGTCCTAGAGGACGGTTTATTGGTGTGGTCGATCGGGATGCGACTTTCGCGGCGCCCGCACCCGTCTTCACGGTGGTCGCAGCCAGCGTCCGCCAAGCGCACGAGATATCTCGAAAGAAGAAAGGACAAACAGTGAGCGAGGAACTGAAGAACGGCGACCTGCCGGCGGCTGTCCACGGGTTCGTGGATGGATGGCAGGCAGGCGAAGCCGACACGGTCGAGGCTCTGTTCGCGGAGAACGCGGTGGCTGCAGACCAAGGAGAGACCTTCCGTGGCCGGGAGGAGATCCGCAGGTGGATCGACGAGTCGATCCACCTCTTCACCACCACCCTGTCATTCCTCGGAGCACGGGAGGTCGACGGAATGGTCGGAGCGTCGTATCGACTCGAGGGAGACTTCCCCGGCGGAGTCGCGGAGCTGGAGTACCAGTTCCACCTCAACGATGAGGGGAAGATCGTCCAGCTCGATTTCGCCCCCTCAGCCGTGTAGCCGATCCGCACCACGAAGAAGAGGCTGCCTCCACGTGGAGGCAGCCTCTTCTTGTTTCGCACGAGAACGCAGCGACGTCTCGTCAGACGGTCCGGACTGTTCCGCCGTCGATCACGACCTCGGCGCCGACGATCGCCGACGCCCGGTCGGAGACCAGGAATCCGACCAGGTCGGCGATCTCCTCCGTCTCGGCGAATCTGCCCAGGGGCACGCCGCCGAGCGAGTCCATGACGCGCTGCGCCGCCGCCGCGCGGGTGATCCCGTTGGCCTCGGCGATCCGGTCGTAGAACACCTCGGTGCCCTCCGTCCTGATGCCGCCGGGGCTGATCGCGTTGACCCGCACACCCTTCGGAGCGAGCTCGGTGGCCAACCCCTTGCTGTAGGTGCGGAGCGCACCCTTCGCGGCCGCATAGGGAAGACTCGACTCCCACTGGGGCATCTGGCGCTGGATCGAGGTGAAATGCAAGACGACCCCTGCCCCTTTGGCGAGCATGCCGGGAATCAGTGCGTGGTCGAGGCGCACGGCTCCCAGGAAGTTGAGCTGGAGTTCTGTCATCCACTGCTCTTCGGGAACGGCTTCGAAACCGCCCGCCGGCGTCGATGACCCTCCGACCACATGAACGACGATATCGACGCCGCCCGCCTTGTCCATCTCAGCAGCGACGAGATCGGTGCCCTCCTTCGTGGAGGTGTCAGCGGCGATGAATCGGTCGGCGTGCTCGTAGCCGTCAGGCATCGACCGCGCCGAGACGTAGACGTCTGCGCCGAGTTCACGCAGTCTCTCGACGACCGCTGATCCGGCGCCCTTCGTTCCCCCGGTAACCAACGTGACGCGACCGTCCAGACGATCGCGATCCTTGCTCGACATATGTGTTCTCCCATCGCTCGATGATGTCTTCAGGACCCGACGTGTCGTCGTGTCGAAGATACTGTCCTCAAGGACAATATCATCGATACTGTCCGCTAGGACATCAACAATCAGGATGTGGGTGGAAGAAGGCCTCGCTCGAGCATGCGAGTGGCTGAATCGATCGCGTCCTTGACGAACCTCTCCGTGAGGTCGGTGTACCGGCGGATGTCGGCGGGGGACCATCCCTCCAGCACCTCGGCAATCATGCGATCACCGAGCGCGTACACACCACGCGCCGCTTTCTCACCGGCTTCGGTCAGGCTGATCAGGGTCGCGCGGCCATCGGCCGGATCGGTTGTGCGCTTGACGAGTCCGTCACCCTCGAGCCGCCGCACGATCTTGCTGACGTGGGACGCCCCCGTGGCGAGCACTTCCGCGAGGGATGTCGGTCTCATCGGCCCCCACGCCAGCAGATGACGGAGTGCCGAGTGAGACTGCTGGTCGATGCTCTCGCCGCTCTTGGCGAGAATGTCGCCCTGGATAGCGGGAGAGTCCCACAGAAGGATCAGCGCACTCAGGTTCGCGAGCAGCTCCGACCTGTAAGGAAAGTCGCCCGGGTGAAGCGATCGTCGACCGCTCGGCTTCTCACTCTCGTCCACGTGGCAACTCTAACTACTTTGTCCGTATGGACATCACGTGGTGGGGCGCGTAGCGCCGAGCAGAGCCAGGGCGAGCACGGCCAGCCAGAGCAGCGCGACGGTCGTTGCGACGAACTCGAGGATGCCGCCGAGGTCGACCATGAAACGGGCCAGAGACAGGATGCCGCCGGTCCCGGCGACGACGGCGACCACGACGGCCGAGATCCACGAGAGTCGGGCCAGCCCCGGGTGGTCCTTCGCCGTCGCCACCTGGAGCATCGCGACGCAGGCCGCGGCGAATCCGAGCACCGCGATGCTCGTGTGGATGAGGTCCTGCCAGGTGAACGACGAACCGACGGGCAGGGGGCATCCGCTCGTGCAGGTCACCTGCGAGGCAACCGCGAACGAGACGCCGGCGACGACCAGAGACACCGAGGGAGTCCAGACCGCGAGCATGCGCAGCCGCGAGCGCAGGTGGCGTGCGGCGACGGCCACGACCACGGCGGCCGAGGCGATGAGAAGGAGGGCCCAGCGGAACGCCCACGCGGTGGGCTCGCCGTCGGCTCCGAGTTCGCTCACATAGACGAAACGGTTCGCGGCGATGCGCGCTCCCCATAACAGGACGAGCCCGATGAGAACAGCTGTGGCAGCGATCGGAAGGAGGATTCGGACTGTCACGATATGCGAATGGTACCGGGGGTGCCTTTTGTTTGCTTCCAAGGAACACCGTCGTAACACCGGTGAATCATTCGACCGATTGACTGGAGCCTGCGGGAAGCCCGAACGACCCTCACGCTCGATGGACTCAATATTCCCATCGAGAATCCCTCACGGGATGCCCAGAACCAGTCGATGAAAGGCCAGCAATGACGCCGCACGAGACCCATTCGATCACCCCGAGCCTCGTCAGCGCTCCCCCATCGAACACTCCCGCGACCATGACGGCGATCGTGTTCGACGTGCCGGGAGACCCGGGCGTTCTGCGCCTCGCAGAGGTGCCCACACCCATCCGGGCCGGCTCGGAGATTCTCGTTAAGGTGTCGGCCGCGGGAGTCAACCCGATCGACGCGAAGACACGGTCGGGCGCCGGCGTCGCGGCGGCCATCCCGCTCTACCCCGCCGTTCTCGGCCGCGATTTCTGCGGCATCGTCGTCGAGAGCCCGTACGACGGGCATCCGCTCAAGCCCGGCGACGAGGTGTACGGCGTCAGCGCCTCGCCGCGGGTGGCCGGCTCGTACGCGCAGTACGTCTCGGTGCCCAGCCTGCAGGTCGCGCGCAAGCCTCGTCGGCTCACCCCCGTCGAGGCGAGCGCGGTGCCGACCGCAGCGCTCACCGCATGGGGGCTGGTCGTCGATGTGGCCAAGGCGCATGAGGGGCAGCGCATGCTCATTCACGCCGGTGCCGGCGGAGTGGGCCACCTCGCCGTGCAGCTCGCCGCGTACTTCGGCGCCCGGGTGGTCGCCACGACTTCGGCCGCCAATGTGAGCTGGCTGCGCGAGCTCGGAGCGGAGGAGGTCATCGATTACACGACCACGCGCTTCGAAGACCGGGTGTCGGATGTCGACGTGGTGATCGACCTCGTCGGCAACGTTCGCGACGACACAGGAACCCGCTCGCTCGCCACGCTGCGCCCCGGGGGACTCATCATCTCGGTTCCCACGGGCAGCTGGCTCGGTTTCGCCGCGGAGGCCGAGGCGGCGGGAATGCGGTCGAGCGGCTACTCCGTGGCCCCCGACGCCGCCTGTCTCTCCATCATCTCCCGGCTCATCGATTCGGGCGATCTGCACGTGCACATCTCTGAGATCTACCCCCTGGAGGACGCTGCCGAGGCGCACGCGCTGCTCGAGCGCGGGCACACCCGCGGCAAGATCGTTCTCGAGATTCCCTAGCGCCGCATCCCATCGTGCGGCGTCACCGGCGCCGCGTACGCTGGGGCGGGTGACCACGTTTCCGCTGAGACTGACCTCGACCGACGACCGACTCACCGCCGCGATAGCGGCGATCCGTAACGACCTCGACCTGCCGCAGCAGTTTCCGCCCGCGGTCGAGCGCGAGGCCGAGCGCGTCGTCGCCGCGAATCCGCTTCCCACCGCCGACCTCACGGCGATACCGTTCGTCACCATCGACCCCGAGGGGTCGACCGACCTCGACCAGGCCGTGCAGATCGAACGACTCGGCCAGGGGTTCCTGGTTCGCTACGCGATCGCCGACGTGCCCGCGTTCGTCGAACCGCTCGCAGAGATCGATGCGGAGGCCCGACTCCGGGGCCAGACGTTCTACGGCCCCGACGGGCGCATTCCGCTTCATCCGACCGTCATCAGCGAGAACGCCGCGTCTTTGCTGCCGAACCTCGTGCGAGGCGCGTTCGTGTGGAGGTTCGAACTCGACGGCGACGGCGCCGTGCTCGACACCACCCTCTCCCGCGCGCGCATCCGGAGCGTTCGCCAGCTGTCGTACCTCGAGGCCCAGCGCGAGATCGACGCGGGCCCCATCGAGTCCGATCCGGTGCGGTCGACGCTGCTGCTGCTCGCCGAGCTCGGCCCTGCACGACGCGAGCTCGAGCGCCTGCGCGGGGGCGCGAGCCTGTCGAGACCGGAGCAGATCGTGCAATCGCACGACGGGCACTACACGCTCGAGCGTCGCTCGTCGTTGCCCGTCGAACAGTGGAACGCGCAGGTCTCGCTGCTCACCGGCATGGAGGCCGCGCGCATCATGCTCGACGGTCGTGTCGGCATCCTGCGAACGATGCCCGAACCCGAGCCCGACACCGTCGATCGCTTCCGACGCCGCACGGAGGCGCTGGGTCATCCGTGGCCCGTGAGCATGCCCTACGGCGATTACCTAGCGTCTCTCGACCCGAACGACCCTCTGCAGCTGGCCATCACGCACGCCGCGGGATCGCTGTTCCGGGGCGCCGGCTATACCGCCTTCGACGGAGAGCTGCCCGAGCAGGTGATGCAGGCCGCCGTCGCGGCGCCCTACGCTCACACCACGGCGCCGCTCCGACGCCTGGTCGACCGCTTCGTGCTTGTCGTCTGCGAGGCCCTGTGCGCCGCCAAGGCTCCGCCGCAATGGATCCGCGACGCCCTTCCCACCCTGCCCAAGATCATGGCCTCGTCCGACTCGCGTGCATCGCAGCTCGACAGCAGGTCGATCGGGGCGGTCGAGGCGGCCCTGCTGAGCGATCGAGTGGGCGAGGTCTTCGACGCCTCGGTGATCTCGGCAAGGGAATCCCGCGGAGTCGTTCAGGTGATCGACCCCGCCGTCGACGCTGAGTGCACCGGCGCCCTGACGCCCGGCCAGCGGGTTCGCGTGCGTCTCGTCGAGGCCGAGATCGCAACCGGTCGGGTCTTGTTCGAGCTCGTCGCCTGAGACAGATCGGGGCTCGCCCGGTCGGGCCTAGGCCCTGGTCGGCGCTAGCCCCGGGTCGGCGCTAGCCCCTGTCGGCCGGCCGGTCGGTCGGTCGCCGCGCACAGCACCGTGTCGAGCTTCGCCCCGAACGACAGGGTCATCAGCTCGGTCGCCGCCTCGTCGCCCTCGAAGTTATCGGGCAGACCGATGGCGAGGAGCGTGTTGATGAGCATGCCGTCGGCGAGGAAGCTGCGCACCTCGTCTGCCGGAAAGTGCGCCTCGTCGCGGAGCAGTCGATAGATCTCGAGGAAGCCCGCGCGTGCCCGCTCCCCGATGACCGGGTCGTGCCCCTGGATGAAGCCCTGCATCAGGGACATGAGGATTCCGCGGTCTTCGATCAGGTCGACATAGGCCTGACCGAGCCTCGCGCCGAGCTCGTTTGACGGGATCTCCCCCGTGCTGTGCTGCCGGAGGACCTCCCGGAACGCCACGGTGAGCTTGCCGAGGGCGCGCTCGATCACCTCGACGAAGAGCTTCTCCTTGGTGCCGAACATACGCACCACGTAGGGCTGGCTGATCCCGGCCGCCTGGGCGATCTGCTCCGTCGTCGTCCCCGCATAGCCGCGCCTGCCGAACACCTCGCTCGCGTGGCCGAGGATCAGTTCCCGGCGCTCGGCGGCGGGCATGCGTTCTCGGACCGGCTGTTCGACGGCGGCGTTGTTGGTCACGCTTGATATGGTATCAGGTGATAACTTAGCCTCTGGTTATTGATTGATTACTACCGAGAACCGTGTGGAGAGCTCATGTCCGTCGCCCGTCGCATTCCCGTCTGGCTCGCGCTCGTCGCCGCCTCGTTGCCCATGTTCATGGCCACCCTCGACAACCTCGTCGTCACGAGCGCCCTGCCCGTGATCCACGAGGACCTCGGCGCCGGTGTCACCGAGCTGCAGTGGATCACGAACGCCTACACCCTGAGCTTCGCCGCTCTTATGCTGCTCTTCGTCAGTCTCGGCGACCGCTTCGGCAGGCGACACTTCTTCGTCGGAGGAATCGTGCTCTTCACGCTCTCGAGCGCCGCCGCCGCGCTCAGCACCGAACCGTGGATGCTGGTGCTCGCCCGGGCCCTGCAGGGTGCGGGCTCCGCGGCCGTGATGCCCCTGTCGCTCACCCTCCTCGTCGGCAGCGTCTCGACCCGCATGCGGCCCTTGGCCATCGGTATCTGGGGCGGCATCTCCGGGCTCGGCGTGGCGCTTGGCCCACTGGTCGGCGGCGCGGTCGTCGAGGGCTGGAGCTGGCAGGCCATCTTCTGGCTGAACGTGCCGCTCGGCATCCTGTCGGTGCCCCTCGCCATCGCCGCCCTCCCGAACTCGTTCGGCGCCCGGGTGCGCTCCGACGTCATCGGCGTCATCCTCGCCGGCGTCGGCATCCTCGGCATCGTCTACGGAATCGTGCGCGGCAACGACGCCGGCTGGACGAGCGCCGAGGTACTCGTCGGCCTGCTCGGCGGCGCCATCCTGCTGGCGCTGTTCCTGGTGCGGGAGTCGCGTTTGTCGGCGCCTCTGCTGCCGCTGCGTCTCTTTCGGGACCGCAGCTTCTCGATCTCGAACGCGGTGGGCCTCACGTTCAGCTTCGGCGCCTTCGGCTCCGTGTTCATCCTCATCCAGTTCCTGCAGATCGTGCAGGGATATTCCCCCCTCGAGGCGGGCGTCCTCACCATGCCCTGGACCGTCGCGCCCATGGTCGTGGCCCCGCTCGCCGGGCTCGTCGCACCCCGCGTCGGCACGCGCATCCTGATCGTCGCCGGCCTCACGTCTCTGACGATCGGCATCGGCTGGCTCGCCGCCACAATGGCCCCGGATGCGACGTACCCGAGCATGCTTCCCGGGTTCATCTTCGCGGGGCTGGGCATGGGCCTGGTCTTCGCGCCCAGCTCCACCGCCGTGCTGGTGAACATGGCTCCCGACGACCACGCCAAGGCCTCCGGCACCAACTCGACGCTGCGCGAGATCGGCGTCGCCCTGGGCATCGCCGTGCTGACCGCCGTCTTCACCGGGGCGGGCGGCGAGCTCACGCCCACCGGGTACGTGGATGCCGCGGTGCCGGCCGTGTTCGTCGGCGCCGGCGCCCTGGCCCTCGCCGCCGTGATCGCGCTCTTCCTTCCGGCCGGACGGAGCCGCGGCATGCGCGACGTCGCCCCGCTCACCCCGGAGCCGGTGCTCGTCTCCGCCGCCCGCTGAGCGGCCCGCTCCCTGAGCCTGTCGAAAGGATCCGTTCCCTGAGCCCGTCGAAGGGGCGCCTACAGGGCGAGTTGCCTCACGAAGTCGTCTTCGTAGTTGTCGCCCACGAGAAAGTGCTTCGTGCCGACCCTCGCGAAGCCGTTCTTCTCGTAGAAGCGGTTGGCGCGGGCGTTCTCCTCGTTCACTCCGAGCCACACGCCGGCGGCCCCTCGTGCGCGCGCCGCCGACAGCGTCTCGCTCATGAGGGCGCCAGAGATGCCCTGGCCGTGGTGGCCCTGCATGACATAGAACTTGCTGAGCTCGATGGAGGGCCGCAGGCTGAGGGCTGCGACGACGTCGGGATCGCTCGGCTCGGCGAACACCAGCATCGTGTAGCCGACGACCTCGTCGTCGACCTCGGCGATCAGGATGTCGCGGGCCGGGTCCGCGAGGTAGGCCTCGAAGTTCGCATGGCTGAGGTGCGTCGAGATGAACGCCGCCTTGGCCTCGTCGGTGGTGTGCGGAGGACACGCGAGCGGGAAGGTGACGGCGGCGACCCGGGCGAGCGCCGCAGCATCGGATGCGGTCGCGCGCCTCACAGAAACAGACATCCCGCCACACTACTGCCCTCTGCCCACCGATCACGGGCGCCGTGTTGCCGGTTCGACGCACAGCTCGGAGCCGAGTTACCGAATGCGGCGACCCGAACTGTCACCTCAGTGCTGCACGCACCTGCCGACGCTCAGTTCGGCCTGTAGCGGAGCCTTCCTGCCCACCCCTGCCGGTCCAGTTCTCCCTGCACATCAGCGAGGAACTCGAAGACTCCAGGCGGTTCCATGTCGTCGGCAACCACACGAGGGGCGACCATCTCCTCTCCCGCGAGTTGCCTGAATCGCCTGATGTCGCGCATCCATTGCCTGCGGCTCGTGCGGTGATGGTCGCCGTCGTAGTCGAGGGTGATGCGGTAGTCCCGAATGCGCAGGTCGGGCTGCACGATGACACGGCCGCGCTCGTCGAGGATGGGTTCGTTGACGACGAGCTCCGGGCATCCGGCTCGAAGCAGCAGCAGACGAAGCTGCGTCTCCTTCGGTGAATCGACGCCTTCCCGTATTGCGCCCAGCGCTGCCGAGACGAGGCGACTGCCTCTGCGGTCGGCGGACTGTTCCGCGGCTGCGCGCAGCTCTTCGAGCGTCGCCAGGGGTCGATATCCCCGCCTGGTCTCCCGTGCGCGCACGAGATAATCCCCAACCACGACGGCCTCCTCCAAGGTCAGTGACGTGCTGGATAGCTCAAGCCACGCGCGCGCCGCGGTGCTGTGCGCGAACCCGGCGGATCGCATCCACTCAGTGCCTGTCAGAGTCGCACGATGGCCGATGACCTGGGCGCGCCGGGGTGCGCGATACGGCGCAGGCACCGTGACATGGATGCTCGGGGTACCGCCCGCGCCGACGGGAAATCCGTAGAGTCGTGCCGCCGAGTCGTGGCTGATGAAAGATCCGGGTGGAAGCACCTGCATCAGTGCCCGACAGCGCTGAATGAAGGTCGGCTCGGAACGAGACGCGACGTTGACGCCACGAACAGGCTGGCTGACATCGCGGGCACGCAGCCTCGACGCGCCGATTCCCCGCGCGAGCGCCTCGCGAGTGGTGAACGCGCGAGAGGCCAGGTCATTGGGCAGCGGCCCTGGGGTAGGCATGAGGCGAGGATGACAGTGCTCGACGTGGGTGCAGCAGCGCCCCCGTGCACCTGTGCACGGGCGGGGTTCCCGGTCGCCTGTGGCGGAGTCGATCGTGTGGGCGGTTCCGTTGCTTCGAATCGTCAACTCGTGGCCACCTGACGACCGCAACTGCCACCTCGGGGCGTGGATGCAGAAAGGGCCGCCCTCGCGATGCGAGGGCGGCCCTTTCTGAGGGAGCTGAGCCTAGATGGCGTTGACGTCGAGCGGGATGCCCGGGCCGAACGTCGTGGAGACCGTGCCCTTGTGGATGTAGCGACCCTTGGACGACGACGGCTTCAAGCGAACGACCTCTTCGAGGGCGGCCTTGATGTTGTCGGTGAGCTGGTCTTCAGAGAACGAGGCCTTGCCGGCGACGAAGTGCACGTTCGAGTGCTTGTCGACGCGGAACTCGATCTTTCCACCCTTGATCTCGTTGACGGCCTTGGCGACGTCGGGCGTCACGGTGCCGGTCTTCGGGTTGGGCATAAGACCGCGGGGGCCGAGCACCTTTCCGAGACGACCGACCTTGCCCATGAGCTCGGGGGTCGAGACGGCGGAGTCGAAGTTCGTGTAGCCGGCGGCCACCTTCTCGATGAGCTCGTCGCCACCGACCTCGTCGGCGCCGGCCGCGATGGCGGCCTCTGCTGCGGGGCCCGTCGCGAAGACGATGACGCGGGCGGTCTTACCGGTGCCGTGAGGAAGAATCACGGTGCCGCGGACCATCTGGTCTGCCTTGCGGGGGTCGACACCGAGCTTGAGGGCGACCTCAACGGTGCTGTCGAACTTGGCGGAGCCGGTGACCTTCGCGAGGGCGACTGCCTCGGTGGGCGTGTAGACCTTGCCCTCTTCGATCTTCTCTGCCGCGGCCTTGTAAGCCTTGGAATTCTTTGCCATTGTCGATTCTCCTGAATCTGAGAGTGTGGTTTACGTGAGCCTGGCTGGCTCTCCCACGCCGTGCTAGTTGTTGGTACCGCCTGAGTGAAGCGGTGAGGTGTTACGCCTCGACCGTGATGCCCATGGAGCGGGCGGTGCCGGCGATGATCTTCGACGCGGCGGCGATGTCGTTCGCGTTGAGGTCGGCCATCTTGGTCTCAGCGATCTCGCGGACCTGGGCCTGCGTGAGCTTCGCAACCTTGACGGTGTGCGGCGTACCCGAACCCTTGGCGACTCCGGCGGCCTTCTTGATGAGCTCGGCGGCCGGGGGCGTCTTCAGGATGAACGTGAACGAACGGTCTTCGTAGACGGTGATCTCGACGGGGATGACGTTTCCGCGCTGAGCCTCGGTGGCTGCGTTGTACTGCTTGCAGAACTCCATGATGTTGACGCCGTGCTGTCCGAGCGCCGGCCCGATGGGCGGTGCGGGGTTGGCGGCGCCGGCCTTGATCTGAAGCTTGATCAGACCAGTAACCTTCTTCTTCGGTGCCATGATTTCTCTTCCTTCTCTGTGTCGAGTCGGCCCTGATTGGCGAACTCTCCCGCCGTTCGGTGAACGCGGTTTGTGGTCGACCCCGTCAGCACGCCACTGGCGCGCCGGAATGAGCACAACCCCGCAAGCATACGCGATTCAACTCGTTAACGCCATCGAGCCCACCGAATCAACGGTGGGCTCGATGTGCTGAAGAGCTTTAGAGCTTGGTGACCTGGTCGAAGCTGAGCTCGACCGGAGTCTCGCGCTCGAACAGGGAGACGAGCACCGTGAGCTTGCCGCTCTCGGGCTTGATCTCGCTGATCGAACCGGGCAGGCCCGCGAACGAGCCTTCCTTGATGGTGATGGTCTCGCCGATCTCGAAGTCGACCTCGGCCGGGATCGAGCGGGAGACGGCCTTGCCGCCCTTGCCACCCGAAGCCTTGGCAACGGGAACCTCGGCGACGACGACGAGCGACTGGAGCATCGAGAACGCTTCTTCGAAACGCAGCGGCGTGGGGTTGTGCGAGTTGCCGACGAAGCCGGTGACGCCGGGCGTGTGGCGCACGACAGACCAGCTGTCTTCGTTGAGGAACATGCGCACCAGCACGTAGCCGGGAATGCGGACGCGGGTGACGAGCTTGCGCTGGCCGTTCTTGATCTCGACGACGTCTTCCATCGGAACCTCGACCTGGAAGACGAAGTCCTCCATGCCCATCGAGGTCTTGCGGCTCTCGATGTTCTGCTTCACGCGCTTCTCGAAGCCGGCGTAGGAGTGGATGACGTACCACTTGCCCGGAAGGGTGCGGAGCTCTTTGCGGAACGCCTCGTAGGGGTCGACCTCGGCGGGCTCGGCTTCGGCCTCGTCGGCCTCGTCGTCACCGGATGCGTCGGGCTGGCTGGCCGCGTCGATCACGTCTGCCTCGGCCTCGGCTTCGGCGACCGCAGTGGCGATGTCGTCTTCGTCGGCGTCGAGCACCGTGTCGGCGTCGGGGTCGTCGATCACATCGATGGCCGCGCGGGCCTCGTCGGCGTCGCTGATGTCGAGCGCGTCATCGACGATGGCGTCGGCCTCGGGGTCTGGATTCGCGTCGATCGCATCGAGGAGAGCGTCGAGGTCGGCGGGCGTCTCGCGCGCCGTGGTGCTCTCGGGCTTCTCTTCGCCTTCGACGATGTCGACGTCGTCGCGCTGTGTGTCTGCCACGTAAATCCGTTCCAATTCGTTTATTGATGCGCACTGCGCATGGGGCCGTCGGTCACCGCTCAGCGGAGCCCGGCCGTACGACCTGATGGAGGTCGTACCTGTTGTAAGGACTAAACCGGGTTGCCGAAGACGATCAGTGCAAGCCAGGCGAACACTGCGTCGAGACCCGACACCAGCGCCATCATGATGATGACGAAGACCAGAACGACTGCGGTGTAGCTCAGCAGCTCCTTGCGCGTCGGGGTGACGACCTTCTTGAGCTCTTGGAAGACCTGCTTGATGAAGAGCACGATACGGGCGAACGGGTTGCGGCGCGCAGCCCGTTCTTTCTTGGCGCTCTCGACGACGTCTTCACTCGGTTCGTCGATTACTTTGCGTGCCACGTAAGTAGTTACCCTTCACAATTCGGCCATCCGGCCCAATCGCATCCGTTCTCCCTCGCCGAACAGCGAGGGCTACCGGATTCGATCAGCAGGGCGGACAGGACTCGAACCTGCAACCTGCGGTTTTGGAGACCGCTGCTCTACCAATTGAGCCACCACCCTTCGGGCTGAAAAGCCCGGGAATCAATGCCCTCCAAACCTTGGTCTGCCCAAAAAGGGCACAAAAAAGCTTGGCAGACTTCAACTACCTCGACCAAGTGTAGGCGAGAGCAGAACGAGAGTAAAGCCAGCACACACGGCCCTCCCTGATAGCGGCATCGGGCCCCCGTTACTATGGGGTCATTCTTTTCCTCTACTTCAGGAGATCTCCGTGCGCAAGCTTCTCGTTACCGGTGGGGCCGGTTTCATCGGTTCCAATTTCGTGCACTACGTGCTCGAGAACACCGATGACCATGTGACCGTGCTCGACAAACTGACCTACGCCGGCAACCTCGCCTCGCTCGAGGGCCTCGATCCCGAGCGGTTCACGTTCGTCAAGGGCGACATCGCCGACGCGGCCCTCGTCGACGGGCTGGTGAAAGACGCCGACGTCGTGGTGCACTACGCGGCCGAGAGCCACAACGACAACTCCCTGCACGACCCGCGCCCCTTCCTCGACACGAACATCATCGGCACGTTCACCCTGATCGAGGCGGCCCGCACCCACGACGTGCGCTTCCACCACATCTCGACAGACGAGGTCTACGGCGACCTCGAACTCGACGACCCGGAGCGCTTCACCGAGCAGACCCCCTACAACCCGTCGAGCCCGTACTCCTCCACCAAGGCCGGCAGTGACCTGCTGGTACGCGCCTGGGTGCGCTCCTTCGGACTGCGCGCCACCATCTCGAACTGCTCGAACAACTACGGCCCGTACCAGCACGTCGAGAAGTTCATCCCCCGCCAGATCACGAACGTGCTCACCGGCGAGCGCCCCAAGCTCTACGGCGCGGGCGAGAACGTGCGCGACTGGATCCACGCGAACGACCACTCCTCGGCCGTTCTCACGATCATCGACAAGGGCGAGATCGGCGAGACCTATCTCATCGGTGCCGACGGCGAGAAGAACAACAAGCAGGTCGTCGAGCTGATCCTCGAGACCCTCGGCCAGCCGTCCGACGCCTACGACCACGTCATCGACCGCCCGGGCCACGACCTGCGCTACGCGATCGACTCCACCAAGCTGCGCACCCAGCTCGGCTGGACCCCGCAGTACTCCGACTTCGAGTCGGGCCTGGCCTCCACGGTGGCCTGGTACCGCGACAACGAGAACTGGTGGAAGCCGCAGAAGGCCGAGACCGAGGCGAAGTACCAGCTTCAGGGGCAGTAGCGTGACGACCGCCGCTCCGGCAGGAGCCGACGGAACGACGAACCTCACCGCGCGTGCCGTTCTGTTCGACATGGACGGCACGCTCGTCGACTCGACGGCCGTCGTCGAGCAGGTCTGGACCGCCTTCGCGGCCGAGCACGGCCTGGATGCGCAGGCGATCATCGCGACCGGCCACGGCGTGCGGGCGGAGGACACGATGCTCCGCCACGGACCCGCCGGGTTCGACGTCGCCCGGGGCGCCGACCGCCTCTTCGACCTCGAGCTGGCCGCGGTCGACGGGATCGTCGCGGTTCCCGGGGCCGCCGCGTTCGTCGAGAGCCTGCCCGCGGCATCCATCGCCCTCGTCACCTCTGCGAGGCGCGCGCTCGCGCTGCGCCGCCTCGAGCTGGCCGAGGTGCCGGCCCCCGGAGTGGTCGTCACCGCGGCCGACGTCGAGCACGGCAAACCCGCCCCCGACTGCTACGTGATGGCGGCGTCACTGCTGGGCGTCGACCCCGCCGACGCGATCGTCTTCGAGGATGCCGAGGCCGGGATCGCCGCGGGTCTCGCGGCGGGCATGCGCACCGTGGTCGTGGGCTCGCACGAGAGCGAGACCACCCGCGGGCTTCCGCGCATCCGCGACTATCGCGATGTCGTCGTGACCGTGCACGAGCCTCTCGCCGGAGACGCCGATCCCCGGCCGAGCTTCACCATCGCACTGCCCCTCTAGAATCGACGCGCCCGCTACTTTTGCGACCGGTGCAGAACGGACAGCCATGACTTCGACTCCCCGCCTCGTCGCCTTCGATCTCGACGACACCCTCGCGCCGTCGAAGACGGCCATCGATCCGCGCATGGCCGACCTGCTGCTCGAGCTGCTCGAGCGCGTCGAGGTCTGCATCATCTCTGGCGGCCAGTACGGCCAGTTCACGGCCCAGGTCATCGACAGGCTCACGAACGCGAGCGCCGCGGCCCTCGAGCGACTGCACCTCATGCCCACCTGCGGCACCCAGTACTACCGCTACGGCGGCGGCACGTGGAACCAGGTCTACGCGCAGAACCTCACCGACGACGAGAAGCAGCGCGCGCTCGTCGCCGTGGAGTCCGAGGCCAAGCGGCTCGGCTACTGGGAGAGCGAGACCTGGGGTCCGATCCTTGAGGACCGCGGATCGCAGATCACGTTCTCGGCTCTCGGCCAGGGCGCTCCCGTGGCCGAGAAGTCGGTGTGGGACGCCGACGGGGTCAAGAAGAACTCGCTGCGCGAGGCCGTGCAGGCGCTTCTTTCCGACCTCGAGGTGCGGAGCGGCGGCTCGACCTCCGTCGACATCACGCGACAGGGCGTCGACAAGGCCTATGGAATGACGCGCCTGGCCGAGATCACGGGAATCCCCCTCGACGACATGCTGTTCGTGGGCGACCGCCTCGACCCCAACGGCAACGACTACCCGGTGAAGGTGCTCGGGGTCGAATGCCACGCGGTCGAGGGCTGGCACGACACGGCCGCCTACCTCGACGAGCTCATCCCGACGCTGTAGGCCCCACTCCCTGAGCCCGTCGAAGGGCCCCGTCTCGACAAGCTCGACGAACGGGGCCGCCGGCGATCACCAGGTGGAGTCGCCCCTGATCACCGCGTCGCTGCCACCATCGACGAAGACGACCTGGCCGCAGAGGTGCGAGTTCTCCTCGCTCACCAGCCACGCGAGCAGCCGCGCGGGCACGATCGCCTCGGCGAATCCGTTGAGCGGCATGGGCACGCCCTGGCGGATCTGCTCCCTGCCCTCTTCGGTCTCGAGCAGCGGTGCGGTCATGGGAGTCACGATGACCCCCGGCGCGATCGCGTTCAGGGGGATGCCCGCACCGGCCCAGTCGGGAGTCGGAGCGCTGCGCCTGATCCACTGCGCGAACGCCTTCTTGGTCGAGGCGTAGATCGAGCCGCCCGTCCCTCCCTGCGACACGACCTCGGCCCTCGCGAGCGCCGCCGCCTCGTCACCCGCGGTCATCGCGGCGACGAGTTCGTCGTCGACGGGGTGCAGGCTCGCCATCGAGGCGACCCCGACGGCGCGCGGCGCGTCGGACGTCGCGAGCAGCGGGCGGAGCCCCTCGAGCGTGGCGACCATTCCGAAGAAGTTGACCCCGACGGTGGCGGGGATCTCGGCCGCGAGCCCTGCGATCGCGAGCACCCCGTCGATGGATCCGCCGCTGATGCGCTCGACCTCGGTGACGAGCGTCGAGCGGCCCTCCTCCGTGGTGAGGTCGACGGTGATGTCGGCGTTCTTCAGGTCGACGCCGATGACGGTGGCTCCCCGTTCCGCAAGAAGGGCGGCGGTGGCCTGCCCGATTCCGGATGCGGCTCCGGTGACGACGTACGTGCGAGTCATGCGATCTCCTTTGATCATGAAAAGGTTTCCATTGGAAAGCATATCTGTCGACTAGCGTGGACTCCATGGTCGGCGGCGAATCCTCAGGCGAGCAGGCCGCTCCCCTGCAGTACCGCTCCGAGCTCGTCGCGATCCTCGCCGACCTGCAGGGCGTATGGGACTCTCCGCGGTTCCAGTCCGGCATCGCGCACTCCCGCCGACGCGACTTCGGCGCCATCGAGGTGCGCATCCTCTGGACCCTGGCCCGTCGCGGCCCGCTCCGGCCGTCGGCCCTCGCCCAGCTGCTGGTGACCGGCGCCCCGACGATCAGCAAAGCGCTCGTGAAGCTGACGGCATCCGGTCTCGTTCGCCGCGACGTCGACGCCAGCGACGGCCGCGCGCACACCATCGCGCTCACCGAAGCGGGCGTGGCCGCCGCGCAGGATCTCTACGACGCGGGCGACGACATGATCTCCGAGCTTCTCGCCGACTGGCCGGCCGACGAGGCCGCCGACTTCACGCGCTTCGCCCGACGTTTCCTCGAACAGACCATCGCATACGCGACGCGCTTGCCTGCGCCCTGAGACTGTCGAAAGCTCGTTCCCTGAGCCTGTCGAAGGGATGCCCTTCGACAAGCTCAGGGAACGGCGGGAGGGCCCTTCGACAAGCTCAGGGAATGGCGGCTCAGGGAACGCGGCGCAGGATGCGCCGGGCCCAGCGCAGCCACGGCAGATCGTGCGGCCAGTGGATGAACAGGGAGTGGAACCCCCGGCCGATGCGGGTGGCGAAACCGCTCGCATCGAAGAGCGGGCGCATCGAGATGCCCATTCCGAGCCCTCGCACATAGCGGATGCGCCGGCGCGGCCCGATGTGCATCGACAGGTCCATGTCATCGTGAACGACCTCGTCGCCTCGGTGCACGGCGTCGCTCACCGACGCCCAGGCGTCGCGGCGGATGGCGAAGTTCGAGCCGAAGAGGGGCGTGTGCCCGAGGGCCAGGAACACCGTTCCGAAGTACGCGCCCAGGTAGAACAGCGCCAGCGGCGCACGCAGAGCCCTCGGCCCGTCGATGAAGTGCGCGCCGCCGGTGACGGCGACGGCATCCGGATGCCTGACCAGGGCCCGTTCGATCCGCTCGAGCCAGTCGCGCCCTGGCAGGCAATCGGCATCCAGTCTCGCGATGACGTCGCAGGCCGCCGCGTCGTAGCCGGCCGCGCTGGCCGCCGGGATTCCGCCGCCCTCGATGAAGACCACGCGGGCGCCGGCATCGCGGGCGACCCGGGCGCTGTCGTCGGTCGATCCGTTGTCGACGACGACGATCTCATCGGGCCGGCGCGTCTGGCCCACGATCGCGCGCAGGCAGCGCGCCAGCAGGTCGGCGTCGTCCTTGACCGGGATGACGACCGAGATCGTCAGCGCGATGGCGTCTCGTCGCCCGATGCCTCGAAGAGGTCTTCTTCGGCCCCATCGCCTTCGTCGAGGCGCTCACCCGGCAGCTGGGTCTCGTCGGGCTCGTCCTCGGACTGCGGCTCCTCGAGTACGACCTCCGCCGGGATGCGTACGCGCAGCGCGCCCGCGTCGACCCAGGTGCGGAAGGCGACCGTGGTGCCGAAGCTGTCGCCATCGAGCTCGATGTCATGGGCGCGGTCGAGCTTCACGACGAGCTCCTTGCCCTTCACATAGTTGAGGGCGCGCACCTCTTTCGACAGACCGGCGAGGCGCCGGCCCGCGGCGGTGCGGCGCAGCACACCGTTCTCCCAGATGATCTTCACGATGATCTGCACCCAGCCCACGACGCCCTTGGGTCGCAGCATCACGATGTCGAAGAGCCCGTCGTCGACGGCCGCCTCGGGAAGCAGCAGGATATTGGCCGGCAGCGAGCCGCAGTTGCCGATGATGATCGTGTGGGCGCGCACGGAGTGGTTGCCCTGCTTGTCGAGGTTGTAACGCATGCGCAGCTCGTTCTTGTCGCGCAGGGCCTTGGCGATGGCGCTCACATAGGCCAGCCAACCGACCTTCTTCTTGAGGTCGTCGTCGGTGTTCGCGATCATCGTGGCGTCGATGCCGAGACCGGCCATCACCACGAAGGCGAACTTCTCGACAGAGCTGTCCTCGCGGCGCACCTGGATCATGCCGACGTCGATCGCCCGATCGTCGCCCGAGAACGCGGTCTCGACGGCGTGGTCGAGGTCGTTCAGGGTGAGGTCGAGGTTGCGGGCGAGCAGGTTGCCCGTTCCACTGGGAAGCAGGGCGAGCGAGGCCTCGCTTCCGTGCACGGCTTCGGCGACCGACCGCACCGTGCCGTCACCGCCGGCCGCGAGGATCATGTCGGCACCGGCATCCAGAGCGTCTTTCGTGACACCCTGCCCCGGGTCGTCGACGCTCGTCTCGAACCAGAGCGTCTCGCCCCACCCGTTGGGGCCCTCGTGCCGCTCGACCGAGGCGCGCAGCGCGTCGAGGTCGACCTTGATCGGGTTGTAGACGACGGCGGCGACGAGCTTCTGGCTGTCGGATGCGTCGGGCTGGTTTTCGCTCATGGGTCAAGGGTATGGGTGACGTGCGGTTGCAGGAATATATCCCTCCGACCGGATGCGCAAACGGCCGCGGAGGCCCTAAACTCTCCCGTCGATTCGCGGCCCCTCCCGCTAGGCTTGACTCTTGTGACCGAACCCACCCGCATCTCGCACCGCATCGCATCCATCGCCGAATCGGCGACCCTGAAGGTCGACAGCAAGGCCAAGGCGCTCCAGGCGCAGGGCCGCCCTGTCATCAGCTACGCGGCGGGCGAGCCCGACTTCGCCACCCCCTCGCACATCGTCGAAGCGGCGTCGCGCGCGGTGCTCGATCCCAAGAACTACAAGTACACCCCCGCGGTGGGCCTGCCCGACCTGCGCGAGGCCATCGCGGCGAAGACGCTGCGCGACTCGGGGCTCGAAGTGTCCGCGTCGCAGGTCATCGTCACCAACGGCGGCAAGCAGGCTGTCTACCAGAGCTTCGCCACGCTGCTCGATCCGGGCGACGAGGTGCTCGTGCCCACTCCCTACTGGACCACGTACCCCGAGGCGATCCGTCTCGCGGGAGGCGTGCCGGTCGACGTGTTCGCGGGCAGCGACCAGAACTACCTCGTGACCGTCGAGCAGCTCGAGGCCGCACGCACCGAGCGCACCAAGGTGCTGCTGTTCGTGTCGCCGTCGAACCCGACCGGCGCGGTGTACTCAGAGGAGCAGACCAAGGCGATCGGCGAGTGGGCCGACGAGCACGGACTCTGGGTCATCAGCGACGAGATCTACCAGAACCTCACGTACGACGGAGTGAAGGCGGTGTCGATCGTCGAGGCCGTTCCGTCGCTGGCCGACCGCACGATCCTGGTCAACGGCGTCGCGAAGACGTATGCCATGACCGGATGGCGGGTCGGGTGGATGGTCGGCCCGGCCGACGCCATCAAGGGTGCCGCGAACCTGCAGTCGCACCTCTCGAGCAACGTCTCGAACGTGTCGCAGCGCGCCGCCATCGAGGCCCTGAACGGTCCGCAGGACGCGGTCGAGGAGATGCGCCTGGCCTTCGACCGTCGGCGCAAGACCATCGTCGCGGGACTCAACGAGATCGAGGGAATCGTCTGCCCGACTCCCGAGGGCGCGTTCTACGTCTACCCCGACGTCACCGGGCTGCTGGGGCGCACATGGGGCGGAGTCACTCCCACCACGTCGCTCGAGCTGGCCGATCTGATCCTCGACCAGGCCGAGGTCGCCGTCGTTCCCGGTGAGGCCTTCGGTCCCAGCGGGTTCCTGCGTCTGTCGTACGCCCTGGGCGACGAGCCGCTGGCCGAGGGCATCGCACGACTGCAGAAGCTCTTCGCGGTCTAGCTGTCTGCGCGGGTCGGGTCGGTTTCCCTTCGACAGGCTCAGGGAACGGCCCTTCGACACGCTCAGGGAACTGCCCTTCGACAGGCTCAGGGAACGACAGGCCTAGACGCTGAGCAGGCGCAGCACGAGGGCGGCGATGCCCACCACCAGGAGCACGACGGGAGCTCCGAGTCCCTTCGTGTCGCTCACGCGCAGGTGGGCGACCACGGCGCCGATGAAGTAGACGATCACGCCGATGGCCGCGGCGACGCCGATGGGCCACCAGAAGATGCCGGCCACGAGACCGAGGGCGGCCGCGATCTCGAGCACCCCGAGCATCCAGACCTTGTCGCGGGGCATGCGCACCACGTCCATGCCCTTCATGACGGTCTCGTTCTTGATGAGCTTGTTGTAGCCCGAGCCGCCGACGGCGATCGCGAGCAGGGCGGACACGATGATCGAAGCAAGGAACATGGTTTTTCTCCTGAGGTCGTGGCCAACGATACGACATCAGATCATCCGAAGCAAGACGATCTCATTCTGGACGAACTCAGCCGGGAGTCGTACCCTTGGGTCATGGCCCGCGACTCGATCGATACCTCCTCCGGGGCGCGCACAGACGCAGAGACGGCGCCGATGCCGCCCGGAGTCTGCTCCTCGGTCGACAACCTCGAGACGGCCGATCTCACTTGGCTGATGCACAGGGCAGCCGAAGTGCTGCGCGCCGACTTCGACGCAGTCGCGAAGGCCGCGGGTCTGGCCGATCTGCGCGACTGGCTGGTGTTGTCCGTGGTGACCGACGGCATCCCCCGCACCCAGCTGGAGATCGCCCGACAGCTCGGGATCGACAAGACCACGCTGATCGCGGTGCTCGACCGGCTCGAGGGCAGCGACTTCATCGTGCGCAGCGCCTCGCCGACCGACAGGCGGGTGCGCATCCCCGCGGCCACGGCCGCAGGCGCAGCGGTCTACGAGAAGGTGACCGTGGAACGCGACGCCGCCATCGCGGCGAGACTGGGCGACGTGCCCGAGGCCGAGCAGCGGGCACTGCGCTCGGCGCTGTGGACTATCGCCAGCGCGCCCTCGGCGTAAACCTGCCGGGCTGTTACTTGGAGGCCTTCTTCTCTTTCTTCGAGATCGTTTCGCGCTCGGCCTCGAGCGTGGCCCGCAGATTGTCGTCGATGCGGTCGTCGACGACGCCGAGGAATGGGTTCGCCAGCCGCTTCTTCGCGGGCAGCGATGACAGGTAGGCGGTGGCCGCCTTCTGCACGCGAACGGTCGCCCGCTCGATCTTCGAGACCGACGCATCGGGGGTGGCGGCGATCTCCGCATGCTTCCCCAGAGCCTTGATGAGTTCGGCCAGCGCCGTGGTGATCTTCTTCGTCATGGGGGCATTCTCTCAGGCCAAGGTTAACTCGCAAGTCGAAGGCGATCATTGCTCACAACCGCGGTTCTGCCCGCGAACGGATGTGCAGAATCGAGCGCTCCGGGGCGTGTCGTCGAGCGGGGTTCTACGATGGGTCAGGGCCCCGACGTCTGACCGGATCGCCCTCCCCACTCTGCCGACGAAAGCCCTTCTTCTATGCGCATCGAACTCATCCGCCACGGCCAGACGGACTGGAACCGCGACGACCGGCTGCAGGGATCGAGCGACATTCCCCTCAACGCGACCGGCCGCGCGCAGGCCGTGGAGACCGCGGCCCTGCTCGCCGACCAGGGCCTGGCCGCCATCGTGTCGTCGCCGTTGGCGCGCGCCCGCGACACCGCTCGCATCATCGCCGACATCCTCGGTATCGAGCTCGGCGCCAGCTACGACGACCTCATCGAGCGCGATTACGCCTCGTTCGAGGGAACCGTGGCGTCGGGCCCGATGCCCGACGAGCCCGATGCCGAGTACCCCGATATCGAGAGCCGCGAGTCCGTGACGGAGCGCGGCATGCGCGCGATCGGCGAGATCCGCGACACACGGCTGCCGATCGACGGGCCGGATGCGACGATCGCCGCGGTCTGCCACGGCACGATCATCCGATACGTCCTCTCCGAGATCCTCGGCGAGGAGATCCCCCACATCCACAACGCCGCCATCAACGAGATCGAGTGGGCCGACGGCTCGTGGCGCGTGCTGAGCGTCAACCGCATGCCGACGCTCGACGTCTCGGAGTAGTTCCTCCTGCGCTAGAGCGGCGCGATCAGCTCGAGCAGCTCGAGTCGACCGCCGCCCCGGGGCACCTCGCCCACGACGCGACCGCCGGCCATCGCCACGGTGCGGTCGCACTGCTCCTGCAGCTCGTCGAGGTCGGAGGAGGTCATGATCACCGCCTTGCCCGCCGCCGTGATCTGCCCGAGGAGCCGCCACACTTCGGCGCGCTGCCCGGCGTCGAGCTCGCGGGTCGGCTCGACGAGCAGCAGCACACGGTGCTCCGATGCCGGGAACAGCTCGAGCAGGCTGCGGATGCGCACCCACTCGTCATCGCGTCCCCGCATGCGCACGGCGTCGAGCGCCCGGGCACCCGGCGTCGACGCAAGCTGCTCGTCGTCACGGCTGACCAGCCCCGTGTTCACCAGCGTCGGCAGCATCGAGGGCGTCGCGGGCGCGGAGATGCCGCCCACGATGCGCACCCGGTACTTCGGCTGCACCGTCACGATGGCGAAGATGCCGGCGCGGATCGCGGCGATGGTCGTGCTCGTGTCGACGGGCAGCCCCTCGAGCAGCACCACGCCGGTGGGCGCGGTTCCCGCGGTGCGCCCGAATACGCTGAGCAGCAGTTCGTTGCGACCTGATCCCTCGAGTCCGGCCAGGCCGACGATCTCGCCGGCCGCAGCGCTCACCGAGGCGTCGACGACCACCGGGGTCGTGCGGTCGAACTCGTCGAGAGTGCTCCAGTTCACGATCTCGACCAGGGTTTCGGATGGCGAGTCCGTCGCCCGGTCGCGTGGCGCAGGGCCCGTGGCGTCGACCGGCGCCTCGCCGGCGGGTTCCTCGCCGACCGGCGCATCGCCGGCCGGCGCCCCGCCGACCATCGCTCGGAGGAGCTGGCCACGGGCATCCACTCGACTGTCGCCGGGCCGCAGCACGGTCGTGACCGACCCCGACGAGAGAACCGAGACCGCGTCGGCGATCTCCAGCGCCAGGAGCGGACGCTGCGAGGCGATGACGACCGCGACTCCGTCGTTCGCGAGGCGGCGCAGCACCTGCGTGACGCGGTTGGCGCCGGCCTCGGTCAGAACGGCGGTCGGCTCTGTGAGGGCGATCGTGGTGGCCCCGTGGGCGAGTGCCCTGGCCACCTCGACGAGCACGCGCGACGCGTCGTCGAGCTCTTTCGCCGGGGTGGGGAGAGGCGTGTAGACGTCGACGCGGCGCAGCAGGGCGGTCGTGCGGGTGCGCATCGATACCCGGTCGACGATGCCCGGAAGCCCGAACAGCCGGCGGCGCGGCTCGATGCCCAGAAACACGTTGTCGGCCAGGTCGAGGGTGCCGGTCAGGCCGGACGCCCGCCGAACATGAGCGAAGGGGACGTCGCCCGCGACCTGAGCCAGGACGGCGTCGAGCCCGGGCGAGTCGACGCCGAGAACGACGTGGATCTCGCCCGGGCTCGGGCTGAACTGCTCGGGGATCAGCGGCCTCCGGAGCGGCGCTTGTTGTAGACGTCGAAGGCCACGGCGAAGAGCAGCACGAGGCCCTTGACGGCCTGCTGCCACTCGATGCCGATGCCCATGATCGACATACCGTTGTTCAGAACACCGATGATGAGACCACCGATGATGGCGCCGCCGATGGTGCCGACACCACCCTGAACCGCGGCTCCACCGATGAAGGCGGCCGAGATGGCCTCGAGCTCGAAGCCGTCACCGGCCTTCGGGCCGGCGAGGTTGAGACGAGCCGTGAAGATGAGGCCCGCGAGAGCCGCGAGGAATCCCATGTTGACGAACAGCCAGAAGGTGACGTTGCGGGTCTTGATGCCCGAGAGCTCTGCCGCGTGCAGGTTGCCGCCGATGGCGTAGATGTGCCGGCCGAAGACCGAGCGGTTCATCACGATGCCGTAGACGAGCACGAGCACGGCGAGCACGATCAGCGTGATCGGGATGCCCTTGTAGCTGGCGAGCGCGTAGGCGAAGAATCCGATGGCCACGGCGATGAGCACGAGCTTGGCGACGAACCAGATGATCGGCTCGACGGCCTGGCCGTAGCTCGCGCGGCCCTTGCGGGTGCGGAACTGCTGCACGACGAGCGCGATGATCGCGATGGCCGCGACGCCGAGAGTCAGCGGATCGAGTTCGAGTTCACCGAAGACGTTGCTGAGGAAGCCATTGCCTAGCGCGCGGTACTCGGTGGGGAACGAGCCGATGTTGGCGTTGCCGAGCACGACGAGCGCGAGGCCTCGGAATATGAGCATGCCCGCGAGCGTCACGATGAACGCGGGTATGCCCACGAAGGCGATCCAGAAGCCCTGCCAGACACCCACGAGGGCTCCGACCAGCAGCGACAGGATGATCGACAGCCACCAGGGAAGGCCCCATTGCACCGCGAAGACACCTGAGACGGCGCCGACGAAGGCCGCGACGGATCCGACCGACAGGTCGATGTGGCCGGCGATGATGACCATCACCATGCCGATCGCGAGAACGAGAATGTAGCCGTTCTGCACGATCAGGTTGGAGATGTTCTGCGGTCGCAGCAGGATGCCGTTGGTCAGCACGCTGAACAGCACCACCACCAGGATGAGCGCGATGAAGATGCCGTTCTTGCCGAGGTCGGACAAGATGTGGCTGAACCGTTCGGTGAACCTGTTCTCAACCGGGTTCACCTGGCTGCCGGCCGCGACGCCGTCGGCGGGCTTGGTCTCGAGGTCAGACATGTCGTTGTGCTCCTATATCCACCAGCGCGAGCGCTAGCGGGCCTTTTCCATGGTCATGAGTTTGAGCAGAGCCTCGGGGCTCGCCTCTTCGATCGGCAGTTCGCCGGTGATGCGTCCCTCGGACAGGGCGTAGATGCGGTCGCAGATTCCGAGCAGCTCGGGCAGTTCGCTCGAGATGACGATCACGCCTTTGCCCTCGGCGGCCAGCTTGTTGATGATGCTGTAGATCTCGTACTTCGCTCCCACGTCGATACCGCGGGTGGGCTCATCGAGGATCAGAACGTCGGGGTCGGAGTAGATCCACTTCGACAGCACGACCTTCTGCTGGTTTCCGCCCGACAGCTTGCCGGTCTTCGCCAGCACGGTCGGAGACTTGATGTTCATGCTCTTGCGGTACTCGTTGGCGACGGTCCACTCCTGGCCGTCGTTCACGAGGCCGAGCTTCTCGAGCTTCTTCAGCGCCGCCATCGAGATGTTGCGCTTGATGTCGTCGATGAGATTGAGCCCGTAGGTCTTGCGGTCTTCCGTGGCGTAGGCGAGGCCGTTCGCGATCGCCTCCGACACGGTGCGGGTCTTGATCTCGACGCCGCTCTTGTAGACGCGGCCGCTGATCTTCGAGCCGTAGGTGCGGCCGAACAGGCTCATCGCGAACTCGGTGCGGCCGGCGCCCATGAGCCCGGCGATGCCCACGATCTCTCCGCGACGCACGTTGATGTTGACGTTGTCGACCATGACGCGGCTCGGGTCCTGGGGGTGGTGCGCGGTCCAGTCTTCGACGCGCAGGATCTCGTCGCCGATGTGCGGCGTGTGATCGGGGTAGCGGTGCTCGAGGTCGCGGCCCACCATGTCTTTGATGATGCGCTCTTCGGTGACGTCGCTCTTCTTGATCGTCTCGATCGTCTTGCCGTCACGGATGACCGTGACGGAGTCGGCGACCTTCTTGATCTCGTTCAGCTTGTGGCTGATGATGATCGCCGTGATCCCCTGCTCTTTCAGGTGCAGGATCAGGTTCAGCAGGTGGTCGCTGTCCTCGTCGTTCAAGGCAGCGGTGGGCTCATCGAGGATGAGCAGCTTCACCCGCTTCGACAGCGCCTTCGCGATCTCGACGAGCTGCTGCTTGCCGACTCCGATGTCCATGATCTTGGTCGTCGGGTTCTCGCGCAGGCCGACCCGGGCGAGCAGCTTGGCCGCCTCGGAGTTGGTCTTGTTCCAGTCGATGAGGCCCATGGCCCCACGCTGCTCGTTGTTGAGGAAGATGTTCTCGGCGATCGACAGGTACGGGCTCAGGGCCAGCTCCTGGTGGATGATGACGATGCCCTCGGCCTCGGAATCGCGGATGTCCTTGAACTCGACGATCTTGTCTTCGAAGACGATGTCGCCCTCGTAGGTGCCGAACGGGTAGACACCCGACAGCACCTTCATGAGCGTGGACTTGCCGGCGCCGTTCTCGCCGCAGATGGCGTGCACCTGGCCACGGCCGACCTCGATCGTGACGTCTTGCAGCGCCTTGACGCCGGGGAACGTCTTGGTGATTCCCCGCATCTCGAGGATGTTGGGGGCACCGCCATCGAGCGGAGCGTCGCTGAGAGGTGCGTCGACCATGTCCGTCATCTGCGAACCTGCTTCCTTGCTGGTTGTTCGTGTGGTGGGTATTACGTCGCCCTAGGCGGCGACGAGAGACTGGATGCGCCGGGCGCGCGACCCGATCGGGTCACGCGCCCGGAACATCCGGGATCTTTGGTGTATTAGCCCTTGATCTCGTCTTCAGTCCAGTAGCCGGAGTCGACCAGAACCTCGGTGATGTTGTCCTTCACGACGATCTGCGACTCGAGCAGGTAAGAAGGAACAACCTTCGCGCCGTTGTCGTAGTCCTTCGTGTTGTTCACCTCGGGCTCTTCGCCGTTCAGGATGGCGGTGGCCATGGCGACAGCGACCTTGGCGAGTTCGCGCGTGTCCTTGAAGATGGTCGCGTACTGCTCGCCCGAGTTGATCGCCTTGACCGAGTCGAGCTCGGCGTCCTGGCCGGAGATGGTCGGCCATTCGTCGCCCACCGTGTAGCCGGCGTCGGTGAGAGCCGAGATGATTCCACGCGAGATGCCGTCATAGGGCGAGAGAACCGCGTTGACCTTCTTGGAACCGTCGGAGTACGTGGAGGTCAGGATGTCCTCCATGCGGCTCTGCGCGGTTTCGCCGTCCCAGCGGAGGGTTGCGACCTGCTCGAAGTCGGTCTGGCCACTGCCGACGACGAGAACGCCGCTGTCGATGAGGGGCTGGATCTCCTGCATGGCGCCGTCGAAGAAGAACGTGGCGTTGTTGTCGTCGGGCGAACCGGCGAAGAGCTCGATGTTGAACGGGCCGGCGGGTGCGCCTGAGATGGGCGTTCCGTCGAGCTCGGTGAGGCCGAGACCGTTCAGCATCGACCAGGCCTGCTGCTGGCCGACCTTGAAGTTGTCGAACGACGCGTAGTAGTCGACGTTCTCGGTGTCGCGGATCAGGCGGTCGTAAGCGATGACGGGGATGTCGGCGTCGGCCGCATCCTGCAGAACACTGGTGAGCGTGGTGCCGTCGATCGAGGCGACGATCAGGGCCTTGGCGCCCTTGGTGATCATGTTCTCGATCTGCGAGACCTGGGTGGGGATGTCGTCTTCTGCGTACTGCAGGTCGACGGTGAAGCCGGCGTCTTCGAGCTGCGACTTGACGGCGTCGCCGTCCTGGATCCAGCGCTCGCTCGACTTGGTGGGCATCGCGACGCCGATGAGGCCGCCGTCTCCGCCGCCTTCTCCGCCGCCGCCTGAGCCGCTGGAGCAGGCCGAGAGGCCGATGATCATCGCGCCGGCGGCGACGCCGGCGAGGAGGGTTTTGATTTTCACTGTGTGAATTCCTTTCGAATGTGCAGTGGACGTCGTTGTCTGCAGTGGTGCACGAACCGGCATCGTCCCGGAGACCGATTCGTTCGCCGTGCAGGGCGAGAGCCCAGCGCGGCAGAGGGGGTGCGGGCTAGGGAGAGGATGGACGGGCTGCGCTGCGCGTGCTGCTGGCCATGTCTACGACTCCCTTGTCTGCTCTGGTGCGAGGTGCGATCCACATTCCTTGTGAACGTTCACAACGCGTGTTCATACTAGACCCGCAACGGATCACCGTGTCAACCACCATTTCGGGCCGTGTCACGATCGTTACCGATTCAGCGGCGGGCCGGTGGATCCGCGCACAACGAGGGTCGGAGCGATGATGCCGTCGTACTGCTCCCCCGCGTCGAGGCCACCGAGAAGCAGAGCCACGCAGCGCCGTCCGAGCTCGGCGAAGTCTTGCCGCACCGTCGTCAGGGGCGGCCAGAAGTGGGCGGCATCCGGAATGTCGTCGAAGCCGACGATGCTGATGTCGCCCGGAACATCGAGACGGGCGTCGCGGATCGCGTGCATGAGACCCAGGGCCATCTGGTCGTTGGCGGCGAAGATGGCCGTGAAGTCGCGCACGCGCAGCAGCTCGCGCCCGGCGAAGTAGCCGAACTCGGCGGTCCAGTCGCCCAGGAACGGGGCCGTCGTCGGCATGTCCTGGGCGTTCATCTCGTCGAGGAAGCCGGTCATGCGCGCCTCCGCCTCGATCCAGTCCTGCGGGCCGGCCAGGTGGTAGATGGAGCGGTGACCGAGTTCGATCAGGTGGCGGGTTGCGAGACGCGCACCCATGATCTGGTCGACCGAGAGAGACCTGTCTCCGTCTGTCCCCGTCGACTGCAGGGTGACGATGGGCAGGCGCAGCGCCATGCCCGCGAGGGTGTCGAACGTGCGCCGCTGCGGCGCGATGACCACGAGTCCCTCGATGGCCTGGTCGAGCAGGCGATCGATGGCGCGCACGATCGAGGTCGATTCGAAGCCCTGGATGTTCGCCGTCGTCACCGCGTAGCCGGCCGCGTTGGCCGCGTCCTCGATCGCCTGGATACTGGCGGCGGGGCCGTAGTTGGTACGCGACGCCGACAGGATGCCGATGGTTCGGGATCGAGACGTGACCAGCGCGCGGGCGGCCCGGTTGGGCCGGTACTGCAGCTGCTCCATCGAATCGAGCACCCGCTGCTTGGTCTCGTCACGGATGTTCGGGGCGTCGTTGATGACTCTGGAGACCGTCTGGTGGGAGACCCCGGCGAGGCGCGCGACATCGTGCATGCTCGGCGCCCGTGACTTCTTCGCCACCGGCTCGGGTTCGTCTGCCACGCGCTCTAACCTCATCGTTGTTCACGTTCACAAGGGTGAGCGCCAGTCCATTATGCACGCGTCGCGGGTTGCGGCACCTTCGCGCTGCCCCTGAACTCGTGAGCAGGGACTGCGCACGCGCACGCGACCCGCCACAGAATGCGCAGATCCGACCGGAGAACAGCACTCTGTGGCAAGTCGACGCCCACCCCCACGCGCGACCTGCCACAGAATGCGCAGATCCGGCCGGAGAACAGCACTCTCTGGCAAGTCGACGCCCACCCCCACGCGCGACCTGCCACAGAACGCGCAGATCCGACCGTCGAACAGCACTCTCTGGCAAGTCGACGCCCCGGCGGAGTCTCGAGCTGACCCGAAGTGCTGTCCTACGCGAAAAAGAGAGCACTTCGCGTCAGGTCGAGGTCTGGTGAACCTGTCGATCTGACGCGAAGTGCTCTCAAGTGAAGCGGGTGAGGCGCGTGGAGCGCGTGGAGCGCGTGGAGCTGTGCTGGGCCTAGCGGCCGAACGCCTGCGCGGCCGGGCAGTCGAACGGGTCTCCGCCGGCCGAGAGTCCGACCTTGTTGAGGTAGCGGATCACGATGCCGTACGACTGACGCAGACCGGTCTCGGTGTAGAGGATGTCGTGCTTCTCGCAGTACTCCTTGGCGATGGCCTGAGCCTTCTTGAGGTTCGGCCGGGCCATGTTCGGGAAGAGGTGGTGCTCGACCTGGTAGTTGAGCCCGCCCATGAAGGTGTCCATTACGAAGCCGCCGCGGATGTTGCGCGAGGTCAGCACCTGGCGACGCAGGAAGTCGACCTTGCTGTCGTGGGGCAGCGTGGGCATTCCCTTGTGGTTTGGGGCGAACGAGGCGCCCATGTAGACCCCGAAGACGGCGAGCTGAACACCGATGAAGGCGAAGGCCATTCCGGGCTCGAGCAGCAGGAAGATGACGATGACGTAGGCCGCGATGCGCGTGGTCAGCATGCTGATCTCGAGCCAGCGCTTGTCGACCTTGCCCTTGCCGAACACCGTGCGGAAGCCGTGGATGTGCAGGTTCAGGCCCTCGAACATCAGAACGGGGAAGAAGAAATAACCCTGGCGCTTCGTGGCCCAGGCGTAGAGGCCCTTCGACTTGGCCGCGTCTTCAGGGATGAACGAGATGAAGTCGCGTTCGATGTCGGGGTCTTTGCCGAGCACGTTGGGGTTGGCGTGGTGGCGGGAGTGCTTCGTCATCCACCACGAGTAGCTGATGCCCACGAAGAGATTGGCGAGAGCGCGTCCGGCGATGTCGTTCGCCTTGCCCGAAGTGAAGACCTGACGGTGCGAGGCCTCATGAGCCAGGAACGCGAACTGGGTGAAGATGATGCCGAGTGCGGCAGCCATCAGCAGCTGGAACCACGAGTCGCCGAGCAGCACGATACCCACGCCGACGCCCCCGAGGGCGGCGACGAGCACGCCGAACATGGAGTAGTAGAAGCCCTTGCGGCGGCGCAGCAGGCCGGCGTCGCGAACGGTGTTGAGCAGCGAGGAGTACTCGCTGGTCGGGCTGGTGCGCGCCCCGCCGGGCTTGGTCTTCGTGAACGTGATGCGCGGTTTTACTGTGTCAGTCACAGAGGCCCCCTTCGGCCATCGGGCCCGAGCAGGGCAGCAAGACAACCAGGTTCTAGGGGTGACTTGTTGCCACTCTACGGGGCGGGGCCTCGATCATGGGGTCGAAGGCCGGATGCACGGACGACCCACAGGCGCTTGCCAGCCCCGGTGGGTCAGGCGGGTGATCGGTGCGTCTGTATATAACGCAGGATGCATATGATCACTCCCCCGAGCAGGGCGCCGCTCGTATTGGCCGCGACATCGCCGAGCGAAGCGTATCGAGCGGGAAGAAACAGCAGCTGCGCGAGTTCGATGCACGCCGACGCGAGCAGTCCGAGCACACCCGACACCCACCAGAAGGACGGCCGCACGAGGATCGCGATCAGAGCGCCGATGGGCACGAACATCACGACGTTCGAGGCCGACTCGACGACCGCATAGGTCACCCAGTGCGGCAGGCCGTTGCGATGCAGAAACGCGAGCGTGCGGCCGATCGCCAGGTGGAACGGCCTGTCGACCGGCGTGGGCCAGAAGGTGATGGCGATCACCACCAGGGTGATCAGCCCCAGAGCCCCCCACGCCCAGCGTCTGAATCGAGGGCTGTCCATTCGCCGAGGGTACCCGAACAGTGTTTCGACGCCATTTCTTTCGTGGCGCCGAAAAGCCCTACACGCCCAGGTAGTGCTTCAGAGCCTCGTCGCCATCGCGCGGAACGAACCCTGTGTCGGCGAGCTTGCCCAGGGGCAGCACGCTGCCCAGCGGGCGCGGCGCGACCGACTTGCCGGCGAAGTACTGCTCGGTCGAGACCCCGGTCACATCCGACGCGGAGTGTCCGGTGAGCTCGTAGACGCGCGCGGCGATGGCGGCCCACGACTGCGGCTCGCCCTCGTTCGTGAGGTTGTAGGTGCCGAAGTCGGCGCCCGTCGTCAGCAGGTGCCGGATGCCGTCGGCCAGGTCGGTCGTGAAGGTCAATCGCCCGATCTGGTCGTTCACGACACTCGGCGCCACTCCGCGAGACGCGAGCGACGCCATGGTGCGCACGAAGTTGTTGCCCTCGCCGATGACCCAGCTGGTGCGCACGATGTAGTGACGCGGAACGGTCGACACGATGGCGTCGGCCGCCGCCTTGGTCTGGCCGTACACGCCGAGCGGCGAGAACGCCTCGTCTTCGGGGTGCTCGGCCGCGGTTCCGTCGAAGACGTAGTCGCTCGAGACGTGCACGAGGGTGAGCCGGTTGGCGGTGGCGACCGATGCGAGCAACGCGACGGCCGAGACGTTCGCGGCCCAGGCATCCGATCGGCCCGATGCCGTCTCGGCCTCGTCGACCTTCGTGTAGGCGGCCGCATTGATGATGGTGTCGTAGTCGCCCCAGTGCCGCGAGGCGTAGCTGGCCGGGTCGGCGACGTCGAACTCGGCGCGCGACACGTATTCGGCGTCGGGGAAAACGTTGCGCAGCGCGAGGCCGAGCTGACCGCCCGCGCCGAGCACGAGCGTGCGCGCACCCTTCATGGGAACGACGTCGGCGAGTCGCGGGTGGGCCTGGTCTTTCGCGCTGATCTCGACGTCGTCGAGCGAGATGGGCCAGGGGATGTTCGCGGTCTCGTCGGCGAGGTTGAGGAACGTGTACGAGGCGGCCGGGCTCCAGTGGTCGTTGACCAGGTAGGTATAGGCCGTGTCTTCTTCGAGGGTCTGATACGAGTTGCCGACTCCGCGCGGCACATAGACGGCGCGGCCCGCGTCGAGCTCGACGGTCACGACGGCGCCGAACGAGTCGCCCTCGCGCAGGTCGACCCACGCCCCGAAGATGCGCCCGGTGGCCACCGACACGTACTTGTCCCACGGCTCGGCGTGGATTCCGCGGGTGGTGCCGGTCTTGCCGTTGAAGGAGATGTTGTTCTGCACCGGACCGAAGTCAGGCAGCCCCAGGGCGAGCATCTTCTCGCGCTGCCAGTTCTCTTTGAACCAGCCGCGGTTGTCGCCGTGCACCGGAAGGTCGAGGATCACGAGCCCCGGAATCGCCGTCTCGGTCAGACGCAGTTCGTTCGCTTCGGTCATCGGTAACACCTGTGCTTTCTCTTGCCGCGCGCGTTCGGTCGCGCGCAGCGAGCCTACCGGGAACCGGCGCGGGGGTCACTCCGTTGCGCCGGGAATGGACTCGGGTTCTCGACGCTTGTAGCTCGTCATGACCTCTGTCGCGACCCGGCCCGGCACCACCTCCTCCGACCTGCGTGGATGGCTCGGGGTGCTCTCTGTGTCTCTGGGCTCGTTCGTGCTGGTGCTCTCGGAGTTCCTGCCGATCGGCCTGCTCACGGCGATCTCCGACGATCTCGACGTGAGCATCGGAACCGCAGGCCTGATGGTCGTCGCCACGGGGCTGGCCGGTGCTGTCAGCGCGCCGATCGTCACCATCGCCACCTCGCGGATCGACCGGAGGATCGTGCTGTGGTCGCTCAGTCTTCTGCTCGTGCTGGCCGACCTGCTGGGCGCAATGGCGCCGAACTTCACCGTGCTCATCGTGGCCCGGCTGCTGCTCGGCGTCGCCCTCGGCGGCTTCTGGTCGATCGGCGCCGGCGTCGCAGCGCGGCTCGTGCGCCCCGAGTCGGTCATCCGGGCCTCGTCGTTCATCACGGCCGGCATCTCGGTGGCGACCGTCGTGAGCCTTCCGCTCGGCTCGTTCATCGCATCCGTCGCCGATTGGCGCCTCGCGTTCGTGATCGGCGCGGCACTCGGCGCTGTCTCGCTCGTCGGACAGTTGCTGCTGCTGCCGAAGATCCCGTCGGTGCAGCGGGTGCGCGCGTCGACTCTGGCCGCGCTGCTGAAGCTGCCGCGCGCCCGGGTGGGACTCATCGGCGCGGCGTTCGTGTTCGTCGCCCAGTTCGCGGCCTACACCTTCGTGTCGCCGTACCTCGAAGAGCTCGTCGAGCTCGACGCGGGAACCATCACTCTGGCGCTGCTGATCTTCGGAGTGGCCGGCATCGTGGGCAACTTCGCCGCGGGCTTCACTCTGTCGCGCAGCGTGACCGCCACCGTGGGAGTCGCGATGACCGTCGTCGCCGCCACGATCGTGCCGCTGCCCCTGCTCGCGTCGTCGCTCGTGGGCGTGTTCATTCTCATCACCGCCTGGGGCCTGGTGTGGGGTGGCCTGCCGCTCGGCATGCAGACCTGGATGGCGAACGCCTCGCCCTCGGCATCGGAAGGGGGTCTGGCGCTCTTCGTCACCACGATCCAGCTGTCGATCGCCGCGGGATCCGTATTCGGCGCCCTGGCCGTGACCGCGAACGGCCTGGCCTTCGACTTCTGGCTGGCGGGCGGAATCGCGGCGGTCGGCGCCGTGGTGGTGTTCAACCTGGGCCTGCGCGGCGACCGGGCGGCGGCCTCGGCGAACGCGAACGCCGCCGCGATCGCCGCCCTGGAGCCGCAGCCCGTTCGCTGACCTGTGCAACCGCCTCGGGCGGAATACCTCGTCGACGGGCGCGGTTCGAGAGGGGGATGTCACTCTCACCGAACTCCTCCCCGCCCACTTCTGCCCCAGCATCCGACTCCCTTGCGGCATCCGACCGCGTGGCCCTCGTGGTCGGCGCGTCGGGCATCGCGGGTTCGGCCCTCGTCGACACACTGACGGCCGATGGATGGCGGGTGCTCGCGCTGGCCCGTTCCGAGGGCCGGCAGGCCCCCGGGGTCGAATGGATCGCGGCGGACCTGCGTTCGCCGGAAAGCCTGCGCCAGGCCCTCGAGGGGCGAGGCGTCAGCCACGTCTTCTTCACCGCCTGGTCGCGCCAGTCGACCGAGGAGCAGAACATCGCGGTGAACGGGGGCATGGTGCGCGACCTGCTCAAAGCGCTCGACGGATCTGCCGTGGTGCACGCTGCACTGGTGACGGGCCTCAAGCACTACCTGGGCCCGTTCGACGCCTACGCCCAGGGAGAGATGCCCGACACTCCTTTTCACGAGGACGAGCCCCGGCTCGACATTCCGAACTTCTACTACGCGCAAGAGGACGAGCTCTTCGCTGCTGCAGAGCGCCAGGGCTTCACCTGGTCGGTTCACCGTTCCCACACGGTGATCGGCCACGCCGTCGGCAACCTGATGAACATGGGGCTCACGCTCGCGACCTACGCCTCGATCTGCCGTCACCTCGATCAACCCTTCGTCTTTCCCGGCAGCGAGACGCAGTGGAACGGCGTGACCGACATGACCGACTCCACCGTTCTCGCCGAGCAGATGGTCTGGGCCTCCACGTCGCCGGCGGGCGCGAACGAAGCGTTCAACGTGGTGAACGGCGACATCTTCCGCTGGCGCTGGATGTGGCCGAAGCTCGCCGCATACTTCGGCGTCGAGCCCGTCGGCTTCGAGACGAGCCCGCGACCTCTCGAGCAGCAGATGGAGGGAATGGACGAGGTGTGGGCGACGATCGCGGCGCAGCACGACCTCGTCGAGCCAGACCTCGGCCGCCTCGCGTCGTGGTGGCACACCGACGCAGACCTGGGCCGTGACATCGAGGTCGTGACCGACATCAGCAAGAGCCGCCTGGCCGGGTTCCACACCCATCACCGCACAGTGGACTCGTTCACGGCCCTCTTCGATCGCTACCGACACGAGCGGCTCATCCCCGCCGCGTGAACCGAACGGGGCCGGGTGACGGACTCGGCTTCCGCGGTCGGTTTCTGTTCGTGCGCGCACCCGCACCCGCGTTCGCACTCGCACTCGCACTCGCACTCGCACTCGCACTCGCACTCGCACTCGCACTCGCACTCGCATGGGCATAGTGGAGCGCGACCCCACGGAACCTGACTCTGATGGGTGATCGCAGCGGATCGAACTCTGCCGGCGGCACCCAGCGGTAGCTGTCTTCGTAGCGTTCGCCGACGATCCGCGCTATGCGATGACCGTGATTGTGCAGGTGCATGTGGTGGAACCTGCAGAGGAGGACTCCGTCTTCGACATCGGTCTTGCCGCCTTCGCTCCACGGATCGATGTGATGCACCTCGCAGAACGACGGCGGGGCGTTGCACCCCGCCACGACGCATCCGTCTTGGAGGGAGGCGATCGCCAGGCGCTGCTTGGCCGCGAAGAGGCGCACCTCCCGGCCGAGGTCGAGCGGCGCGCCCGCGGAGTCGACAATCAGGGGAACGAACCCGGTGTCGCAGACCAGTCGATCGATGGTCTTCATCGAGACGGGGATGCCCGTTCCTTCGATGAATGCGACACCGTCGCTGTTGGGCCGCGTGAGTTCGTCGGCCCTGACGACGACCTGCACCGTTGGCCGCTTCTGCGCGAGCAGCGCGTTCTCGTCGACGAGGGCACCGGCCTTGAGCAGGGCCACGAGCACCGAGGCGCGGATCTGCTCGGTCGTGCGCGGGTCGTCTTCGAGAGCCTTTGCCATGGTCGCGGCCTTGCCGTGAACGAGTCGAGGCCCGCCGATTCGGGGACCGAGTAGCAAGTCGAGGGTGTTCTTGAACCAGGCGCCGTCTTCGGGCGCGAACGACGCGCGCAGATGAACCATCCCGTCTCGATCCGTGTAGATCTTCGCCTCTTGCCTGGCCTGCATTTCGCGCTCGTTCTCCGCCACGCTCGCGCGATCGAGCAGCGCACGCGCGTTTCGGGCGTCACGATAGACCAGCTCGGGCGCGTCGAGTGGATGCAGATACTCGAGAATTCGGTCTGCCGCCGCGGCCAGCGCCTCTGGAGACACGTCATCGGCGCTGCCGCCGAGCCCCGCACGCAACGCCTCGAATCTGTCGGGGCTGATGGCGCCCGACTGCATGCGCTCTGTGATCGACGCGAACCACGGCCGCTGCGGCAGCCCTGCGTCGGCCTGCCCGCCGGGCGGTGCGAACCGCACTGGCGACGCCTGCATCACAGACTTGCCGAGGTTGTCGATCTTTCGGGCGTCGGCCTTCGTGCTGCCGGTCAACGCGGCGATCATCGACTGCGGATTCAGGTGCCCCTCGGTCTTCGCGAGCCCCGCCCCGCCGAGCTCTCTGCGGGAGCGCTGGTTGATCTCGGCAGCCCCACAGGCCAGCGCTCGATCGACCTCGTGCCTGAGACCCGCCGTGATGCTCATGAATGTCTTCAACTCATCAGAGGTGAACTCTGAGAAGTCGGTGGCACCATGAATACTCGACAGACGAGCCGTAAAGGCTCGGATTGTGTCGAATACTGTTTCTATAGACATAGATTACCGTATCGCACACAGTAGAACAAGTGTTCTAAAGACTAAAGTTGCAAAGATGAGGCGAAGACGATTCGTTTGTGCGGCCCTGACCGCTACCATCGCGACAGCAATCCTCGTCGGCTGCACGAACACACAGGCACCTACGCGGACAAAAGCCCCGACACCCAGCAGCGCGAGCACCTCAGCCATCACTCCCAGCCCGACTCCGACCGTCGTACCTGATAACGCGGGCGACGTCTTCGAGCCCATGTCCTGTACGCCCCTCAGATCCGATGACAAGCCGAAGATCAGTGGCGGACGCCAGCAGATCGCCGTCGACAGCGGACCCCGCGCCGGGGCGACCGGCCAGGCACTGCTCGATCACGACGGCACGCCGGTGGCGTATGTCGTCGCTGCCGATGACATACCCGACTTCATCTCCGACCGCTTCTGCGTCGGACTTGCCTACCTCAACAACGTCAACGGCCCCCGCAGGGGCGGCGCCATGGAGCTCTACGCCGGCGACATCCTCAACTTCGATGCCGAGACCGTCACTACCGTGGGCGACATCAACGGCGACGTAGAGGACTACCCGCTTCCAGACCCTCTCCCGCCGCAACACGCGCCCGAATTCACCCTGCCATGACGTCGCCAGACACTCGCGTGACCGCGCGACCATACGGCATCCAAGCCCGCCTGGCTAGCGCCAGCCCCGTCGCGCACGCGCAGGACTAGCCTTAAGGCACGATCCAACAAGAAACCGCGAAGAAGCGATGCAGGCGACGGGACACCTGTCGTGATCGTGTCGAGGGGGCCGACATGAAGTTCATCCGATGCCAGGGCAAGTCGTTCGTGACGACCGACGATGTCGCACAGGCGGTCTCGAATTTCTCGGCCGCCGCCAGCCGTCGCGGGCGTGTGGTGATCATCGACGTTCCGGTCGTCATCGACCACGATGGCCCGGTCGTGCAGCTCGTTCTCTCCCCGGGCGAAGCCCTCGAGATCTCCGACTCGGCGACGCCGCACCAGGAACTCGACACGACTCCCCTGATCCGATCCCTGACCGAACGCCGCCTGGCCTGGCGGCCCCACACGGCAGAGAACGACTGAATCGGCCAGACGAACAACTGAGCCGGCCACCCGCGCGCTGAAACCGGGCCGGATGCGCGGCTGCACCCCTGAAGGAAACTCGCCGGATACATAAGTCTGGTAGGAATGAGGGATGGATAAGCACGACGAGGTGCATCACTTTGCTCAATCGGGGGAAGGCAGCAAATGAAGCTCTCTGTAATCGGATGCGGATACCTGGGCGCGGTTCACGCCGCGTCGATGGCCGAGCTCGGTCACGACGTGATCGGCATCGACATCGACCAGGCCAAGATCGACGCGTTGGCCGCGGGAAAGGCGCCGTTCTTCGAACCGGGCCTGCCCGAGATCCTCACGTCGGCCACGGCCACGGGTCGACTGCGCTTCTCGACAGACCTCGCCGACGCCGCCGGTAGCCAGGTGCACTTCATCGCGGTGGGAACGCCGCAGAAGAAGGGCAGCTACGCGGCCGACCTCACCTATGTGAACGCGGCGCTCGACGGGCTGCTCCCTTATCTTTCGGATGGCGACCTGGTGGTCGGCAAGTCGACGGTGCCCGTCGGCACCGCCGCCGATCTCGCGGCTAAGGTGACGGCATCCGGCACGGGCGCGATGCTCGCCTGGAACCCCGAGTTCCTGCGTGAGGGCTTCGCCGTTCAAGACACCATCTCTCCCGACCGTCTCGTGTACGGGCTGCCGCCCGAGCCGGCCCAGGCCGAGGCATCCAAGGCCTTGCTCGACGGTGTCTACGAGTCGGCACTCGGCAAGGACACGCCACTGGTGGTCACCGACTACGCGACCGCCGAACTCGTGAAGGTCTCGGCCAACGCCTTCTTGGCGACGAAGATCTCGTTCATCAATGCGATGGCCGAGATCGCCGAGGTCACCGGCGCCGACGTCACGCAGCTGTCGACCGCCATCGGCCTCGACGACCGCATCGGCTGGAAGTTCCTGAAGGCCGGCGTCGGCTTCGGCGGCGGGTGCCTGCCGAAGGACATCCGCGCGTTCACCGCTCGCGCCGAGGAGCTGGGCCGCGGCGAGTCCGTCGCCTTCCTCAAGGAGGTCGACGCCATCAACCTGCGTCGCCGCCAGCGTGTGGTCGACCTCGCGGTCGAGTCGCTCGGGGGCCAGGTGAACGGCAAGAAGATCGCCGTTCTCGGCCTGGCGTTCAAGCCGCACTCCGACGACATCCGCGACAGCCCGGCGCTCGACGTCGCCGTGCAGCTCAAGGGCCTTGGTGCGAACGTCGTGGCCACCGACCCCGAGGCGATCCACACGGCCAGCCGCGTGCATCCACAGCTCACGTACGAGGTCGAGCCGGCCGCGGCGCTGCAGGATGCCGACCTGGTCGTGCTGGTCACGGAGTGGGACGAGTTCCGGCACATGGACCCGGCGTGGGCACTTCCGCTGGTGAAGACGGCGACGATCATCGACGGCCGCAACACACTGGATGCGACGGCCTGGCGCGCCGCTGGTTGGTCTTACATCGGGCTGGGTCGCCCCTAGCAGGCAGTACGAGAAAAAGAGGGACCGCGCCATTGCGGTCCCTCTTTTTCGGTCTCAGCGACTACTTCGGCGGAATGAGCGCCGCGAACTGCTCGGCCGAGTCGCTCTGGAAGGCCGACTTCACGGCCACGAAGGCATCCCAATCGACGTTCACGATCGACTGTCCGTCGCTGGACGTTCCGGTGCCGCTGGTCGGGGCGGTGAAGAACGACACATCGGTAGGAGTCACGTCGCGCAGCTCCACAGCGAGCTGACCCACGTAGCCGGCGTCGAAGCCACTGTCGACCACGAGGTAGGGCGCGATGGCCGAGACGAGTCCGCCGAGGCGGCCGGGGTTTGTGAGGATAGCGGCGTTCATGACCTGACTCATGACCCCCTTCGCGAACTCCTGCTGGTTGCGAGCCCGCTGAAAGTCGCCGTCGTCGAAGGCGTAGCGCTCACGGACGAAGGCGAGCGCCTCCTCCCCGTTCATGGCCTGCATGCCCCGCTCGAAGCGGTGACCGGGCATCTTCGACGAGTCGAATGGGATGGAGTTGTAGACGTTCACCCCGCCGAGCGCGTCTGCCACACCGCGGAATCCCGCGAAGTCGACGACCGCCACGTGGTCGATGCGTGCACCGATCATGCCCTCGATGGTCTGCACGGCCAGGGGCACTCCCCCGTATGAGAGCGCGGCGTTGATCTTCGCCTCTCCGTAGCCGGGAATGTCGACCCAACTGTCGCGCATGATCGACATCACGGTGATGTGCTGGCGATCGGCCGGAATGTGCACGACCATGATCGTGTCGGAGCGCTGGCCCTCGAGGCCGTCGATCGACGTGTTGCCATCCCCACGCGTGTCGGAGCCGAGCACCAGGATGTTCTGGGCGGCGGGGGCAGCGGTCGGCGCCGGCGCCTCCGGCCGCACGTCGGCGGCGGGGAAGGCGTTGGCGAGCTTCACGGTCTTCTGATCCCAGGTCTGCCCGAGCTGCATGGCGTACGCGGCAGCCGACCCGCCTCCGACGAGTGCCAGCACGCCGATGATCACGGCAGTTGTTCTCCACGGATGGCGACGCACCCGTGTCGTCGCCGCTGTGCTCTTCGACATATTGCCACTCTCCATAAAATGAATAATGCTCACTTTATGAGGAAGAGCTGTTCGGCGCTACCCCCTCTCCGAGGGCCGAGGGCACAGATGCAGAATGCCCCCGGCTTTTACCGAGGGCACACACGCAGAATGCCCCCGGCTTTCGCCGAGGGCATTCCGTGTAAGACGCCTACAAGAAGCTATCCGAGTGTCGGTTCAAGACACCTTCCAGGCGTTTGCTAGACCGACGCCTTCTGGCGGCGAACGATGGTGAGAACCACGGTCAGAGCGATACCGAGAGCAAGAGCACCGGCAGCGCCCCAGATGATCAGCATCGGGGTCTCGAGACCCGTGTTGGGCAGAGCACCGTTCGAGCCCGAGCCCGAACCGGCACCCGAGTCAGTCGGAGCAACGGTCAGGGTGCCGACGGCAACCTTTCCGGAGACGCCGGTCACGGTGATGGTGTACGTGCCCGGCTGAGTCGCCGAAGCCGTGTACGAAACCGCTCCCGAGGCGCTTGCCGCCTTGGATGCGGTCGTAACCACCTTGACGACGCCCAGCGTGACTGCATCGGGTGCAGACGCCGTGGTCGGTTCGTTGGCATCGAAGCCGGAGAACGTCAGCGTGGCGGCATCTCCGGGTGCGATCGTGACGGCCGAACCGTCAGTGGTTTCGTAGGCGTTCGCCGCTGCTGGTACTGCGAACACCGCGAGAACTGCAAGTAAGCCTGTTGCAAGGACCTTTTTGAACATGAGAAACTACCCCCAAAATAGTTTGTGATTTCGCCGACACTGGCAGCCCGAGTGGGCATATACCCCAGATTGGGGTATTCCTACTGTAGGGCACTTTCACAGCTAAACTCAACATCTTTTGTTTCGATGCTGTAAACAAGCGGCGTATGTTCGACCAACATCTCCTTCGACCCGGACACATCGCCCAGGAACTGAAACTCCAAAGTTGTGCTCTCTCCTGGCGCTAATTCCACCTGTAATTTGCTCAAGGTGTAACCCTCGTCGGACGCTGGATGATAGTCCGCGGCAACATCGTCGCGGAGCGCGCCGAGGTTGTACAGTCCGGGGGCACCATAAACAGACACATTGGTTCTGATGCTTCCCACGGGGGCGCCACTGACCCCACCTCCTGTCACGTAATCGGGAAGTGACGAAACCGAGTCGGCGAGGAGCGAGTTGGTCAGCGTAATGTTCACAGAGTAGTTCGGCAGCCCGTCCTTCCGGCACACGTTCTGACCAGTTGAAACTGAGACGTCAAGATACGGATCCATCTTCGCGGCAGTCGCGTCGTTGAAGTAGACGCCGAATACTTCAGAAGTAGAACTGCTCATGGGGAGCGACCCGGAAAGCGACGAATCCGCCAAAATTGCCTGATCGTCCGGGTGGGCACTCCACAACAAGACTCGTCGTTCGTCAGCCGCGTGACCTAAAGCATCCACAAGTTTCGTCGCGTCAAGCTCACCGCCGGCGACCTTCTCGAACACAGCCGCCGCAGCCGAAGCGAAGAATACGTCCTGCTCGACGGGTTCTTGATACCTCGAGTAAACGTCCTGAAGTAGAAGCTGCACCGCGTTCTCGCTCGTCAGCACATCGCCCGTTGGGAGTGTTATGGGCCCAGTGGCAGCGAGGAGGTACGAGAGGGCCACTGGATCGAGAGAGACTACGCCGTCAACCTCGAGGCCGAACCGCTCCTTCCACATCTCCCGCGCGATCTGTCCAGAGACCGAGAAATTGGGCGTGAAAGTCACGTCTTGAATGTACTGAGCGGTGTTCTCTCCATATATGGCACGCGTTTCTACCGGAAGATCGATGACAGGAGCTTCGAACTTCGGGAAGTCTCTTGATGACGCCTGTGCCGTCAAGGCCAATGAACCTCCATTGGTCGACACCACCGCCATCGCACCTGGGATGCCACCCGTGGATCTCAGCTCCGCGTTGTTTTGAAATAGAACGAGATAGTTGCGAGGACCATCGTGGCCAAGCATCGAAGGAATGAGTCGCGACGCGCTCTCGATCAACGAGACCGCGTTTGAGGCCTCCGTTAGTGCATTTTTCAACTTGATGCGGGCCTCGGAGACCTGGGCGAGCGTGCCGCCCACATCGATCGAGTCGACGTCGGCAGTAGCTTGAGCCAGAGAGGCTGAAGCCGATGCGAGCGTCGGCTGTGCGTCAACTATGGGCTGCAGGTCAATATGTCCGGCTTGCGGCTTGAAGCTCGATAGGCCGATCGTGCCGGTCAGTGTTGTAAGAGGGACCACGCCGTTCTGCGCGACTTCGTCCCCAGCTGCCGCCAACTCCCTCACGACGCGCAGATTCGCTCCGACCCAAGGAAGCGTTTCACCGGCCCTCCAGATCGGGTCGCTAGTCAATTCCGCCGCTGTGGTGGTGTGCTGAGCTATCCTGTCTGCTGCGGCAGAAGCGCCAGCGACATCGCCCGCGACAACCTGCGCTTTGATTTCAGAAGCAATAGGTACTACCTGGCTCAGTTCTTTCTGCGCAAGATATGCGCGCACTCCGACCCACGATGCGCACAAGATGACCGCCAGCCCGAGTGTCAATGCGAGCCAACCAAACGTGCGGCGAAGGATGCGGGATCGACGTGTTCGACGAGGACGTGCGTGAGTAGGCGACATTGTGCTCATTCGTGTTTTTCGGAAGTATTTCGGGTGATGGTCGACGGCTCGCTCAATCGCCAGAGAAGCCCTTTACCGCGAAGAAAGTCCTGTCACGCCCCCGCCGAACCACATTCATTAGCTCGGAGGGCGAGTAGAGAAATACCATCGCTGCTCTGTGACTGAATCTGAGTACCGCATGGGGCGCACTATGGGCTCGAATTCGATGAGCTGCAAGCCTCAGGATACGAACATCGTCCTTGCTCAAAGTCGACCGGTGCTTTCGCAAGTACGCCTCGGTGCCACGCGCGCGCGTTTCGGTCTTTGCGGTAAGTTGCCCCTGGCTGTGTTTCCGCTGATTAACGAGTCGCTCGCTGACAACGGCATAACGCAATCCCCGCATGAGAAAGCGGTAGAGGAAATCGGTGTCGTTCTTCACGCGGAGAAGCGGGTCGTATCCGCCGAGGTCCCAGAACGCTGAAGATCGAATAACAACATTGCTGCCAGTCGCACCGGGGTTCATCGCGGCAGCGTCTGCTGCAATAAGTCCCGTACGAATCGCCTCTCCGGGTCGGGTTTCATCGGCCGAGAATTCAAGAAGCCATGTCACCACCATGTCCACGGAGGCAACCAGTTGCTTGCGAACCTCAGCTAAGTAGGTTCGAGACCAGGTGTCGTCATCGTCCAGAAACGCGAGAACCTCCCCCTTAGCCGATCGTGCCCCGGTATTTCGAGATTCAGACGCCCCGCCTGGTCGGTCCGTATAGGTAATGAAGGTAATCGGCACGGAGGTAGTCGATTGTGCGAAATCGCAAACCATCTTTGACGGAGAGTCGTCGACGTCGCTGACAACGACAATCTCATCCGGCAGGGAGGATTGCGCCAAAACGGAGCCCAAGGCCTCCTCGAGTAGATTGCTTCTCGAGTGGGTCGGAATGACACAACTTATAAACACCACGTGAATCCCCCAATATACGTGTTGGTGCTTCCAAATCTAGGCCGGAATTACGCCCTCCTGCGCCCCAGAGCCAATCGCATGAACTGAGTCAGAACTCTGATATCCGCACGAACCCTAGGGAAGATAACCCATGCCACAAGGTACCAAATAGCGGCGGCACCTATGCCACCGAAGACACGTGCCATTGGACCGGCCGACTCCAGGACCGTCGACGCGGCAAATGCCAGAATGGCGGCCGGCGCACCGAATGTGCCGATGGCCCTCAGGGCATCCCCGAAGAACGGCCGCACGTTGATCTTCGCCTGCCGGCCAACCCACAATAGAGAGGCAATCCAAAATAGTCCGTATCCGACCGAGTGGCCGATGGCTACTCCCATGGCTCCCCATGGCAGTCCGGCCAACATGACCACAACAACAGCCGGCTGAGCGACGAGGTAGAACCAGAACTGCTGTTTGGCCATGCCTTTCGCCATGTAGATCCAATAGGAGATCTGCACCACCGCCCGGAAGATGCCTCCTATTGCCAAGACTTGAAGAATCTGTCCCGCTTCTTGCCACTGAGCTCCCAAAACCCAGACCACAATCTGTTCTCCGATGGCAGCCACGACTGTGAACAGGCTGGCGGTGACGTAGAGCGCGATGAGCTGTGCTTGCCGCAGGTATCGGACAAACTTTTCTTGCTCGTCCGAGATTCGAGACAGAACTGGAATGGCGACTCGTGAGAGCGGCGTATTGATCTGCGTCAGAGGCATAACAAGAAGCTGGTAGGCCCGGTCGTACATTCCCAGACTCGCCGCACCCCACACTCGACCGATAGCGATGCTGTCCACATTGCGTGTGGCGTAGGAGACGAGCTGTGTTGCCGCGAAGCTCATCCCAAACTTAATAAGCCCACCCATTTCAGCCCGGCCAGGGAGCCCTGGCATCCACCGAGCAAAAATGACCGCGAGCGCAAGCCCTGCAACCGATACGACCAGCTGCTGGGCAACAAGAGCCCAGTATGTCCCCTGATACAAGGCCAGCCCCAAGGCTGCAGCGAACGCCAACGCGTAGGGGACGATATCTGCGACCGCTAGCGCAACAAATCGAAGTTCACGGTTTATTCGGACACGGAACTGGGTCGAGATACCGTTCACCACGAACGTCATCGAAAGTACGTGAACGATTCCGACCAGTTCGGGCCGACCGTAGAACAGGGAAATGGGCACTGCAAGGAAAAAAAACAGAATGGTCAGGATCGCGCCAACGCCGACGTTAATCCACAGAAGGTTGGACTGCTGCTGCTGAGACAACTCCTTCGCCCGAAGCGCTGACATCGAGAGCCCGAAGTCCCTGAATATCTCTCCAACGCCGACAATTGCTACGACCATGGCGATAATGCCGTAGTCGCTTGGCGAAAGGAGCCGCGCCAAGACGATGGTCGACGCGAGCATGAGAACGAGTTTGATCCCCTGAGAGGCAATCGTTACTGCGCTCCCTCGCGCCGCGCTTGAGGCTAAGCCACTCATCTAGGCGCCGTCTCAGACGCCAGGCTTCCGGGCTGCCTCTGCGCTATTCCAACCATCTCCTTCGACAGAACAGCAAGGTCCGCCCGCGCGGCGGACACTATTTCACTCAACCGCGAGTCGCTTTGAACGATTCCGACTATTCGATGAGGGTCGTTTTCATCTGCGGCGGAAAAGCAAGACGATCTCAAGCCAACAGCTCCGAGCGTTCTATCAACCTTTTCCGGCGATCCCACCGTGTATCCGACGGGAACGGCTCCTTCAGTGGCCCCGATAATAAGGGCGTGCAGTCGGTCGCTCAAGACGGCTCCACTCTGGCGATAGATCTCACGCACGACGGTCTCCTGCGCCGCGTGATCCTCTCCATGCCACTCCATGGCGTTCGCTCCCCCACCGAGCTTCGCGGCAATTTCCACCGATCGAGACGAGTCTCGCCTGACTTGCGTCAAGATGACAGGTGTCAGTTGCAGCGCTTCAGCGGCCCGCCTTACACCTGCGTACCACGTCGCAGTGGGGGCAGGTCGGTCGCCTCGCATTGAGATGGCCAAGAATTGCCTGTCCGATTCTGGACTTGCCCAACTGGACTCTGCGGTCGGTGTACCGAGCGCAAAAGCCCAGTCGGGCGAAACTCTTCCGATTCGCGCATAGTCTCGGCTCTTCTGATCACGCCATGTGACCAGGTTGCTCATGCGCAACGCCAAAGGTGGAACCGTCAATCTTCCATTGTCGGCGCCTCTCAGCCCGACGCCTGTCTGGATAATGGCCGCGCCACGTAGCCTGGCGAGGATCAAAGACGCGGCCTGTCGTCCGCCGAGGTAGAGCCGACGACGATGCACCTGACTCTCGCCAGCGTTAAGAACGAAGGTCGCTTCGCTGGGACGCATTTTCGAAAAAGAACTCAGCCATTCAGACCGCGACCGAAAGACACGATCTCCTTCTGCGAGACCGGCGGCGCGGCAATACCCGTCGCTGTTTGATCCGATCAATACATAAAGTTGGAGACCCCCCGATCTCAATGCCTCGAGCAACCCCCGCCGTAGGACGGAGTCACCGAGATTATCTTCCTGGCCAATGACTGAAACGAAGACGCTCTGCACGTCGGCAAGCATAACTATGTCGTCTCGCTTGTCGAGGTTGGACGGTTCGGCGACATATAACGCGGAAAATCGCGGCAGTCAGACTAAAGACCTGGTCAATTGATGTTTAGATTCATTGCCTTCGAACCTGTCATTCTCCAGGACGCCACCTTTACCCGGTCGGAAAAGCCAAATTGTGGCCCACATTTCACACGATCGAAACACCTGGCGCCGATTGGCAGCCACCTGCCCGTTAACATTGTCGAGAGGCAGGGGGAGTCTCGTTTCATCGGGCGTTTGCGCGGCACCCTCAGCTATTGACCACGTTCTTTCGGCAGGTCAGTTGCCTGAGACAGGAGACCCGTGACCGATACGAACGTAAGCACCGAACCAGCCCAGTCGACGGCAGGACGGCCCGAGGCGAAGTCACGCCCGGGATTTCGTCCTGACATCGAGGGCCTTCGAGCGGTCGCCGTTCTGGCCGTTGTGCTCTACCATGTCCACTCGGGCTGGCTTCCTGGTGGATTTATCGGTGTCGATATCTTCTTCGTCATCTCCGGTTTTCTCATCACGCAACAGATGCTCCGGGAGCGGGAGAAGACTGGCCGAATCGGCCTCGTCCGTTTTTACTCGAAACGAATGACTCGCCTTATCCCTGCAGCAACCGCAGTACTGATGGTGACCGCGGGTTCCGTCTACCTCTTCGTTCCACGCATCCACTGGTCGCAATTTGGACAGGACATAGTTGGGGCCGGCGCCTACGTCATTAACTGGACGCTTGCAGCGCGATCGGTTGACTACCTCGCGGAAGACGCGGCCGCGTCGCCCGTCCAACATTTCTGGTCTCTAGCCGTAGAAGAACAGTTCTACCTCCTGTGGCCACTCCTGATCATATTGGCTGGCTACGCCGCATCTCGTATGAAAGGTTCGCACTTCGCGAGGATCTTTCTTGGCATCGCAATCATCGCGACCGCACTCTCTCTGACATACGCCATTTGGGCAAATTTCGATGGCGATGCGACCGCCTACTTCTCATCGTTGTCCCGTCTTTGGGAGCTTGCCGTAGGCGGCGCCGCGGCCATCTCCGTTCCATTCATACGGAGCCGTATCGGCGTCCTCGCCAGCGAGCTCGTAACCGCGTTAGGCGTCGCGTTGGTCCTGTTCTCGCTGGTCACCATTGACGCAGAACAAGGATGGCCAAGCCCCCTCACGATATTGCCCGTTATGGGCACCGTTCTTGTGCTCACCCTCGGAAACGATCGAAGCTTCCGCAGTCCCGTGACGAAAGTTCTTGGGGCCAGGCCGATGGTGTGGATCGGAGGCCTGTCCTATTCGTTTTACCTGTGGCACTGGCCTCTCATCGTTCTCGCCGCATATGCAACCTCATCCGCAAGCACTTGGGTCTCAGTCGTCGCCGCCGCTGTCTCAATCCCGGTCGCGTGGCTTTCGCTGAGACTCATCGAGAATCCTGTCAGGTATTCAGAATGGGCCCGCTCCAAAACGCGGCACGGAATTTACATAGGACTCGGCGGTGCCGCTACCTCGATCATCTTCGGTCTTCTGCTCGTTCTCGCTGCTCCTCAAAATATTCTGCTCAAGCCCGACGGGGCGGTGGCCGAGGGGGCGAAGATATTGGCCCCAGTAGTTGCCGAGACTTCTCCTGCCCTGCTAAGCGAGCCTCCTGCGTGGATCACGCCCGACCCCATGAATGCAACATCGGACGTCCCGGCCATCTACGCAGACGATTGCCAACAAGTGGACGCGGACGCGGAAGCCATCTCTTGCACCTACGGCGACACCGATTCTCCGAAAGTGGTGGCCTTGGTAGGCGATTCCAAGGCAGCGCAATGGCTCCCCGCTCTTGACGCATTCGCTCAAACGAGTGGACTGAGGCTTGTGACCTTCGCGAAGAGCCGTTGCGCATTCACAGACTCTCTCCCCCTCGTGGGTGGCAAGCCGTACAACGCGTGCGCGGCCTGGAATTTGAATGTCCTCGATGACCTTCGCGAGCTGAAACCGGTATCCGTCATCACATCGCAAGTAGGCACGAAGGCAGCGTCATCCGAGACCTCCGTCACGGAATCCGAGGAGATGAGTCAGGGCATGGCTCGTCAGTGGCAGAAGGTAATGGATATGGGAACCCAGGTAATCGTGATCGGCGACAATCCCAACCCGGGGAGCAACGTATATGAATGCGTCGCAGAGAACCCGGAGATGATCGACAGTTGTTCCTTCGATAAGACAGCAGCAGTCGCAAGAAGTGCCTTGCCGCTTCAGCTAGAGGCGCTCGCCAGTCTCGGCGGTCGAGTAATCAGCGCCTCCGGCGATGAGACCAGTGGCGCAGACACTCGAATAGCACTATTGGATTTGACCGACGCCGTGTGCCCAACCTCCGGCAGCGGAACGAAATGCCAACCGGTTATCGGCAATGTCCTTGTCTACCGACAAGGATCGCACCTCACAAAAACATATGTGCAATCAATGGAAAACCGTCTAGATCCACTCCTCGACCGGGCCGGAGTCTTGGGAAAATGAACTCAACAAAGTCCCCTCCGGCTAGCTCCCGTGATGCTGAACTTCTCCCTCTAGCCCGACGCACTACCTGGCTCGGATTTGCATGGATCCTTGTGATTGCCGCCACGCCTGTATTCCGACTTCTTTTGGCGAACTTAGGGGATCGTTTAATTCTCGCTGTTCAAGTGCTGATCGTTCTAACGCTTCTTCTGGGTCGGGCTCGAAAGCCATTCGGGTCTCCACTTTGGATTGCCGCCGGCTGCCTCATCCCGGTGGCCGGAGCCGTTGCAGGTCAAGCTTCTGACGTCGCGGCAAGCTTCTCGACAGCTATCAACTTGACCATCCTCGTTGGCTTGCTCCCCTTCGCTTTGCGATACTTCACAGCGACCGAACGCAGCTGGAGTAGTCGCGCCATAACTGCTTTCTTCGTCGTTCAATCGATCTCCGCCTTGGCTGGCATCCTCCAGCTTCAGCTTGGTCTCGAGTTTTTCAGCAATAGCGCGCGGGACGGTAGAGCAAACGGTCTCGCCGGCCACCCCAACGTGCTTGGGTTCATGTGCACAATAGCGATACTTGCGAGTGCGTACCTTCTTCCTCGGGCAAGTAGAAAACTTCGATTGCTCCTCGTTGTCGTTCTCTCGGTCAACTTCTTTGCCCTGCTGGGGACTGGAAGCTTGAGCAACCTAGCCGGTCTTATCGTCGGGGGGATCTTGCTCCTCATCGCAATGCGGGCAACGATCAAAGTGGTTTTCTGGACCGTCACGGCCTCCCTTCTCTCGATTCCATTCTTCGCTTTGACCGGCGCCTCGCTATCAGAGCTCACGGGCGGTCTACAGGGCCGAGTAGACGTCGTCACCGGCGAGACTAGCGGAGTTGGCTCGCTCCAAATCAGACAGCAGACGTGGGCATCAGCATGGGCTCGAATTCAGGAAGATCCCTTCGGTGGCTCGGGTATGGATGCCATGCATCAGGCGGTCTACGGCACGACCGTGACCCACAACATCATTTTGCGTTTCTGGTACCAGGGTGGACTCATCCTGCTGATCGCACTTATCTGCGTACTGATCGTGATGCTCGGCATCATAATCAGATCGCTACGAACGGGTCGCGATGCTGGGCCGGCAGCGGTGCTGGCCTCGATCATCACATTCGCGATGACATCCGCGCTGTATACGGAAGCACAGTACTGGATTCCCATCTGCCTTGCCGTTGCGCTCGTAGGCCTCCCCGGTGGAAGAGATGACGGCTCTCTGGAGCCGGCAGGGGATACACCGCGAACTGCGGTCCAGACCCAGCCCTTACGAAAAGGTTGATCCCAACGAAGAAGACGGTTGCCGATTTCCCACGGAGTTGAGAAGACCTTCTAGTTTCGCCTCCATGGACTGGTCGCCAACTTGGATATGGCATAGGCCGGATCCTTCATCAGCCACTGAGACATTGATCGCAGAGCTCTGAGCCGATGGCCCTGCGCCCAATGTGCCCTGGCAACTCTCGCAATCGCCGCCATCTGTCGTCGTCGGATAGACATGAGATCAATGGGAATCTCGAGAGCTTTCGCGTAGTAGTCGCGGATGGACTCTTTCGCCTCAATCGCGGAGTCTGCCGAGGCGACAGATTTGCCGCCAGCAAGGCTGTACCTGCAAGTGAAATCATCGCGCACATCGACCCCGCCCGTCATCGACAATCGAATGAGAAGTTCATAGTCTTCAGCAAAGCGCGGGGCTAGGGGTTCCGGATCCAAATCCCTCGCCTCGAAGTATGCAGAACGCCGCACGACCGCAGCGGCCGGCGGCCACGGACCATGTCCGTGCACAAGGAGCGTTTGTGTAGTCACTGGATCGAAGCGAATCGGAAAAGGGCGTTCGAGACCGTCTCCGCCCACCCCTATCACTCTTCCGGCTGCGACGACGAGATCATTGTTAGCCTGGAGGACCTCGACTGAGCGTCGGACACCATCTGGCACGAGCTCGTCGTCGGCGTCCAAGAAGATCAAGAAATCTCCCGCTGCTTGACCAGCGCCATTCTTTCTCGCTTCCGCCGCACCTGAATTGATTTGAACAAAGCATCGCGCTCCGGCGGCTCGAGAAAGCTCGGCCGTGGAGTCGTCGGACCCATCGTCGACGACTATGACTTCGCCAGCCCCGGCCGAGAAGGCTGACTGGATCGCTTGCCGAATTGTCTTCTCAGCCCTATATGCAGGAATTACAACGGAGAGAATCAATTCGCCTCCTCTTTCCTCTGTGTCAGTCACGTGCTTCAGCACCGTCCACTTGCTGATGGCGTTCTGGCGAGACTCCCGCGGTCTGTCTTAGCCGGTCAACAAGGTATTGTCTCTGCGACCGTATCGCGGACCTCGTCGAGGCCAGTTTCGCGTCGTAGGCCGAGCGAGCATCCGGATTCGCGATGAGCTCTGCGCTCATCTTTTCGACGGCCGCCGGGTCGAAGTCATTGACGTTGAAGACATACTCCGACAGGTTTAGATCTCCAAAAGCGCCGAACCCCTTGCGCTCGTACGCCAGGTGGATGACCCAATGACCAGCATTGAGTGCCATCAGGGCTGCATGGAGTCGCACGGCGATGACCACACGTCGAGGGCCTGTATCGCTAAGCAGATCTGCACGACTCAGCGTGGTTCGGGGCTTAAGGGAGGCCATCGCTTCCGTATCGTCGTTGCTGGCTCCAGTGCTCTGCACATACCCGTCGAAGGTTCCCAGTCGCCGACTCAGGTCGACCACGTAAGGGCTGAGCTTCCCCCGGACGGACCTCACAGTCAGCACCGGCACCGTCTCTGGCAGGTCGGTCGACCTAGGAGCCCTGTTCTCGCTCAACAGAGCCAAGTCAGGTATTCGAACGGTGTTGTCCAGCGCCAGTTCATCGACGCTGCGATCATCCCGAAGGAATATGAGGCTGACGTTTCGAAGCAGACGTCGGGCTACAAAGCGCGATCCGAATCGCAACGGACCAATACTTTGAGGTAGGTAGACGACGGGAGTTGACGTTCGAGATGCACGCCAAAGTTGATACCCGTGCGCGAGAAGAGTCTTGGCTCCCTCGACCAGGTGTCCCGCCCGCAGGTACCCACCTCCAACCGCGAAGATCATGTCAAATGAATCAAGGCTGTGGAGGGTGCGAATGAACTCTCGGGTTACGCCTCGTCTGCCTACTGAGCCATCGACCACGACGGAGTCGATGAGCTCGAATGTCTCGGGATGCAGTGCGACGATCGTGACATCCGACACAGCTGGGAAGGCCTCCTTGATTGCACCAAGACTCTCCGTAACGAGCAAGCCGTCACCCGCGTTCGTCGCACTATAGGCGTGAAGCAGCGCAATCCTCACTCGGAAACCACCTCTCCGTAGACGCGTATATGCTCATCCACGCTCTTCCCCCACTCGAATTGTCTGGCCCACTCTCGCCCGTCGTCCGGAACGCGCGCGAGCCAAGCAGTATCCGAGAGAGCTTTAGAAATCGTGTCGGCAAGGCCGTAGGCCGTCAGATCTGACATCTCATAGGCCGGTCCCGCAACTTCAGCGAGCGATCCCCTCCGCGATGTCACGACTGGCGCTCCAGCAGCCATTGCTTCAAGAACCGGGAATCCGAATCCTTCATACAGACTCGGGAATACGAAGAGTGAGCAGGCCTGCATCAACGCGACGCGGTCTGAGTCGCTCACGAAGCCCAAGTACTGCACGTTGGATGCAGCATTGATCGTCTTCATCGCATCGTCGAAGTTCCAGGCTGGCTTTCCCGCGATCAGCAGCGGAACACCGAATGAGCGAATCTCGTCGGTCTCAAATGCTCTGACCAAGTCAATTAGGTTCTTGCGCGGTTCAACGTTCCCCAAGTAGAGGACGAACTGAGACGGAATTTGCGCCCTGAGCTCGTCTGAGATGACTCGAGGAGAACTGAACATCTCGGAGTCGATGCCGTGCGGAATGACAGTGATCAGCTGCCTCTCGACTCCGAATACCTCGCTAATGTCGTCAGCAGCCGACTGCGACACGGTAATCAGCCGACGCGTGGACTTGATCGCCGTCGATACACGGAAGCGCCACGTCGCCTCCTGTCGCGCAGTCCTGGCCACATCGATCCAGCGACTGGCGACTCCGTGTACGGTAACGACCGATGCTCCTCGCGTATGGAGAAGCGGCCCGGTGTCGGCTGAATAGTGCAGAATTTCACCCGGTGACGACGTCAGGCCTCGGAGTGTTTCGCGCGCCATCGTCGAGATTCTGCCGCGCCCGCTCGGAATGAGACCCGTCGCTATTCCCCGCTGCTTCAGACCGTCTCGGATGTTGAGCGCATAGGTCGTGTTACCACCCACGTGCCTATTGACAATTCGATCGGGAAAAAATACTTTCACTTTTGCGATCCCCCGCTTCGTATCGATAGATACATTGATTTCAACGCCGCGGCCTGTCTTTCCGAATTCATGGAGCTCAACAGTTCTTGGCCTGCGGCAGTTGCCTCATGACGCTCTTGCTGATCGGTCAGCACTAGGGAGATCTGTCGAGCAGCGCTGGAAACATCATCGACCTGCAAGATTGGAGTGCCCTCGAACGCAGCAATTCGACGAGCGACAATGGGCACTCTCCGGGCCGCGGCATCGAGGAGGCTTAGAGGAAACCCTTCGTAGCGCGCTGAATGGAAGTAGATGGCAGGCAGATCCAGCGCGGCCGCAACTTCCCGCTTGTTCAGCCATCCGGTAACCTCGATACCGGTTGATTCGAGGATCTGTCGGGCTTCTGACGGACCATCGCCGATCCAGCGGAAACGGACGTCCGGGACCTGACGTCGCACCTCTCTAGCAACGTCCGCGAAAAACACCGGATCCTTCTGCGAACACACACGGCCGATCATGACGACGTCAGCGAGGGCGTCACCCGTCGCCCTGTATTCTCGAACATCCATTGTCGGCGCGTTGGGAATGAAGTAGCGAGTCACACGCGCGTTCAGGGATTTCGCCAACCTGTCCTCATGTGGGGATAGAACAGCGATGCCTGCGGACCGTGGTGCCAGAAACTTCTCGACGACTCGGAAAATGAATCTCGGCAACCGACCGGATTCTGAGTCGGTGAACTTGTACCCGTGCGGCTGATAAATCACTCCTCTGCCGAACGGCAACAACCGGGTGTACAGACCCGCCCAACTTGAATGGGCATGGACCACATCTGGCTGCAGTCGATTCACTGTGCGCCGCACAGCGAGCGTGCGTGCCACAAGCGAAGAAGGTAACGGAGTTATCGAGGCGTAGTTACCGTCAGCGGCCGGCTCTTCCTTGCCGGACCACAGCAAATGATGCTCGTTATCCGGCGTCAGTCGCACAGCAGTCTCGATCGCCCGGCTTATGCCCCCGGCATGACATTCCGTCACGTGCAGAATCCGCATAGGTTCCGTCACGACGCAAGCCCCAAATTGCCAGTCATCAGTATGCTCCCTCTCGCGCGAAGACCGCACGTCCGGTTCTCCACAGGATCAGCAGATCACCGGTGATCGACCAGTTCTCCACGTAGAACAGGTCCAGCCGCACTGTGTCCTCCCACGACAGATTTGACCTACCGCTCACCTGCCAGAGTCCGGTGATTCCCGGTTTGACAAGGAATCGGCGGTGCACGTGCGGATCGTAAAGATTGACCTCTCGCTCAAGGGGTGGTCGAGGGCCAACGAGCGACATGCTCCCACCCAGCACGTTGAAGAGCTGCGGGAGTTCGTCAAGACTGAAGCGTCGGAGGATGCGGCCAATTGGCGTAACTCGTGGATCGTCCGACATCTTGAAAAGAACCGAGTTGCCTTTGTCTCTCTGCTGCAATTGCAGTTGTTCGAGCATCTCCTCGGCATTCGTCACCATCGACCTGAACTTGAGCATCTCGAACCTGGAGCCGTTGATTCCCACTCGCTCCTGCCGGAACAGAACCGGACCGGTCGACGTCAATCGAACTGCGACCGCGATCCCGGCGAGCAAGGGCGAAATCAACACCACGAGTACCCCAGCGACAAGAACATCGAAACTGCGTTTGGTGAACTGTTTTGCGCCTGTGTATCTGGGTGTCTCAACGTGAATGAGAGGCAGACCCGCCACCGGACGCGTGTGAATACGCGGTCCTCCGATGTCGGTCAAACTTGGCGCCACAACCAGATGTTGGCGGCCAGGCTCGAGGCTCCAACTGATCTCGCGAATCTTCGTGGCGGAGAGCTCCTCGCTACTCGTGATGATGACCGTGTCGGCGCCAGCTGTTGACATTGCCAACGGAAGATCATCAGCGCTGAAGTACGACGGGACATCGAGTTCGGACGAACCTCCCTTAGGTACTGGGCCGAGGACGCACGCCCCCACTACGAGATAGCCCGCTTCCCCTTGGCGAGCCAGCTCTTGGGCGATGTGGAGGACCGAGGGAAACGAACCGATGAGAACCACCCTCGACGAATAGTTCCCGGCAAGACGTTGCACCTTTAGCCATTGACGCCACATCCAGCGCGAAAACATCAACACCAGAACGCCCCCGGGCAGCGCGATGAGGATATAACCGCGAGCTAGGTCGATCTGAAAGAGATACGCGACGATGGCAAGGATTCCAAACAGCCGGACGCTGGCGTCGGCTATGAGCCGATATTCCTGCGTTCCCGTACCAAGAACACGGTAGCTTCTGGTCCCGAAGACGCTCAGCATGAACATCCAGGCGACCGCCAGAATTACTGAGATCAACGTGTAACTGACGGCAAGATCCAAGTCGGTTCCGCGGAATGCCACATCAGCGCTGCTCAGCCCAAACCATGCGATCTGGACGCCGAAAATTACCCAGATGAGAACGAGGCCGTCGGTGATCATGAGCCTGAAGGCATAAACCTCGCGCCAATTCCGGCCGCTTGTCCGATTCCGAGCCTGTACGGATCCGTTCGTCTGGCTACTCATTGCTCGTCGACCTCTGGATAGGTCCACCTGCAGGAGTATCTCTCCGTGCACCACCCGCGGGTAGATCACGTAACGCCGAAGGCTCATGCCACGCCGCTGCGAAGGCCGACACTACAGAATCCATGGTCTGATCGATCTCTCGGCCGACCAATTCGTAAATCGAATGAGACCGACGGTATGGGTCGACAATGTCGTCATCACCCGGCTCAATGGGAGGAACAGCAAATCCACGGTAGCGAGCTAGGTCAGTGACGACTGAACCTGGTGTTGCTCCGCCAACATGCGTCTGATCACGAACTTCATTGGCAACGGCACTCACACGCGCGAATTCTTTGAGCGTGAATGTGTAACGAGATGCCCGAGGATGAAGTGAGACGACCGCCGCGCGATGCTCGCGCGTTGCAGTAAGAATGAGGCTCGATCGCTCGATTAGTTGACGAGTCAATTGAGCTGCTTGGTGCTGGCCAGGGTCTCCCCCGTAGCTGACGGAGATCTCCCGGGCCTCGGGAGTCATCTCCTGCCCTGGCAAGGCATTTGTGCCCGCACTTGAGATCGTGATTGATGCAGTTGAACGCGGCAGTCGCGCACGAAGAAGCTGTTCCATAATCGGTGAGCGACAAATATTGCCGGTACACACCGTCAGTATCTGAAACGACTCGACATGACTTTGATCAAGCATTGATTCTCTCCCCCAAAAAAATCATGAATGCCGCCTACACGGCGCTAGCCGATGTCTCCGATTCTCTATCCGCCGGCGGGTACCGCTTTGGAATCAATGTCCCCATACCCGTAGCCGTATCCGTACCGGCCATACCCGTAGGCATCAGGACCCTTAGTCGGCAGCATTGTCAGAACCACACCCGAGACAGGAGCGTCAACGTTTTGCAGGGCAGTGAATGCGCCCTTGAGTTGATTCTTGTGCGTCTTGCCCGCCGCGCATACGACTATCGTTCCGCCCACGACTCGGGCCAGAATCGCTGCATCGGTCACGGGAAGCAATGGTGGGGCATCGAAAAGAACCACATCAAATGCTCCGTTGAACTCCACCACGAGCTTGTTGAGAGCCTCAGAGCCCAGGAGCTCACTGGGATTGGGTGGAATCTTTCCCGCGGGAAGAATAAACAGATCCTGCTTTCCCCAGGGCTGAATCACATCCTGTGGCTCCGCTGTGCCAATGAGCAGATCAGTCAAACCGACCGCACCTTCAAGCCCCATGTATTCGTGCAACTTGGGTCGGCGAAGATCTGCGTCAATCAAGAGAACCCGAAGGCCGGAGTCAGCCAAAGCGATTGCCAAGTTGGCCGCTGACGTGCTCTTGCCTTCGCTTTCAATCGACGACGTTATAACGAAAGAACGATCTTCTCGCCCGATGTCCAAGAACTGCAGGTTGGTTCGCAGGGTGCGGAACGATTCAGAACGCGGGCTGCGGGGATCCGCGTGGACGATGAGTGGGCGCTCGCGCGCCTTCGGGTCGAAGACGATGCCTCCGAGAATCGGCACCTCTGTGATAAGGGCGACGTCTCGTTCGTTCCTGATTCGATTGTCGAGAGTCTCGCGCAGAACAGCCAACCCAATGCCCAGGGCGAGACCCCCCAGAGCCCCCAACGCTAGGTTGATTGGGACGTTCGGGCTGACTGGTGATTGCGAGACCGAAGCATGCTGCACAAGCGTCAGCTTCACGGGCGACGATGCGGTCTGGTCGGCTGGAGCTTCAACCTCCTCGACAACCCGAGTGAGACTCTCCGAGATTGAGGTGGCGATTCGCGCAGACTCTGCATTGTCTGCGCTGACCACCGTGATCTCGATGAGCGTCGTGTCGAGAGGCGCAGAAGCAGTCACCATTCGAGCAAGTTGGTCACTGCTCAGGTCCAGTCCAAGTTCTGAAATTACGGGCAGCAGGACGATCGGGGTTGTCACGAGATCGGCATACGTTTTGACGCGCTGCTGCGTGAAGGTGTTGCCCTGTTGCAATTCGGACACTGTCGAGCCAGCCGAAGTCGAGACAAACACTTTTGCCGAAGAGCTATATTTCGGCGTTTGAAGAATTGAATATGCCGCCGCGGCGCCGACCCCGAGCAGGAGGACGATCGCAATCAGTATCCAACTCTTCTGCAGAATTCGAATGTAGTCGCGAAGTTCCACTACGTCGGCCTTCCCCTCAAGGTCGTTAAACACGGAGACCGACTAACGACCCCCGCGTTCATGGTGCCACACATATGTACGCTGAATCGCCCAATCTAGTTACGGGGGTGTAACGCGATTGGAACGTCTCGAGTTCGTGCACCGAGTAAGCCATCCGGGAGGCTAGGTTTCTCGTGTGAACATACGATCCGACGAGGCACGCGTCCCTACCGCGCGCTGGGGAGCCTTCGAGTCGATATTTGGCCTATTGTGTGCGGTCATCTCGATGTGGCTGCTTGTCCGCTGGTTGACATCGCCCGGATATCACGATGGTCACCTTGCGCTGATCCTCAGCTACGCCGTCGTCTGGCTACCGTTGCTGGCTGCCACGATCGTTGCCTGCTATGTCACAGGCACCCGTTCCCTCGGTCAGGACCTTGGCCTCCGAGTTACATGGCTAGATGCCTTATTCGGGCTTGGCATTGGTCTCCTGGCGCGGGCCGCCGCTAGCGTAATTGAGATTGCCTTCTACGGTCGAATGACCGGTCTTGGTGTCACCTTCGGTGATGTGATCTACGACGGGTGGTGGGTGTTTGGAGCAGTCCTGGCCCCCATCTTCTTCGCCCCGTTTATTGAGGAAGTCTTTTTTCGAGGACTAGTTCTGAGAACAGCTCTGCGAATCTCATCACGTTCAATGACAAGAGCCGTGGCGATGAGTATTTCAGTCCTAGCGAGTGCCGTATTGTTCGCGGCCCTTCACCTCACGGAGGTAACCAGCCCCACAGCTGCAGCTGCAATTGGATCGAGCACCCTCATTTTTGGCATCGCCTCGGGCGTTCTAGCGGCAATTACAGGACGGACTGGGGGAAGCATCATCGCCCACGTAACGTTCAATGGCTCCCTCGTCTTGGCCGCCCTCCTGGCCTGACTCAACAAACGCGGTAGATGACGATGGCAGCGCTTCTAGGCGTCCGCCGACCGTCCGTGGGATGTGCCCCGCAAATGGACCTCGTCCGTAACGAGATGAATTGACACCTTGGGTCGATCCTGATTGCGATGGGTGACGGCACTTACGGGAGAATCACGGACCCGAACCACGCTGGCTACGACATCGTGATCGTGTCAGGGCAGCCGAACGCGTTGGGCCCGTGTGCGCTAGTTCGACGCGACCCGGATCGACGCGCGGCACCCGCTCGGAATGCGCGCCTTCGGCGGCCAAAGATTTCGTGCCAGAGCTGACAGCAGAGGATCATCGTTCGATGGACTGTCCGAGAGCGCTCAACCGCGTTCGCTGTGTGGGATCACAGCATCCGGTTCGCGCGGCCACGACGGGAAATTCAATTAATCCCCACGGCAGCGAAGGCTTCGGCTAAGGCGGGGGCAATTGACGAACTGTAGCTAGCTGTCATATGTCCCGAATCTGCATATACGGCGCTCTTGCCGACGAACGCCGGGCATTTGGGACCGTCGCAGAACAGCGGCTGTGATTCGATGAATGGGATTCCGAGAGTGGTCGCAACGTTCTGTTCTGCGGTGCGCAGGGTGGTCCAGGAATCGGGGATGCTTCGGATGCAGTCGGCTGGTTTGGAGAGCGGGGTGTAGCACTCCTGGATGTTTTCGGCGCCCGGTGGCGCCATCAGCGATACCTTCGCGGACGAAGCCGGGAGGGCCCGGACGGCTTCGGTATAAGCCGCTTCCCACTCGGCTTGAGCTGCAGCGCCGGTGGCACCCGACGCGAGTCGATTCAGGCTGAGGAATGAATCGGACATGACGATGAGGTCAGGGGACAATTGGTTGACACGCTGACCGACCCATTCCTGATGTTCCGCGCATTTTTGATAGACGGTTGTGCTCTCGCCGCTCGGAAATACTGGGGTCGTCGCAACCGGACACCCTTCACGGGTGAGGGCTCTGACCTGGTAACCAAGGGGTTCGAGGGCTCCGATTATTGCTGGCAGCCAGCTCGTGGCGATGGAGTCCCCGAGAACAACGGCAATCTTTGCGGGCTGGGGCGACCCGTACACGCAAAGGTCAGCGTTATCGTCGTCGACGTTCAGGCAGCCGTTCTCTGTCCACTGCGGCACTCGCTGGTCGGCGATGTTATCGACGGAAGGTTCGAATGTAGGCCACTCCGTGGCGGACGCAGCTGTAGCGATCTGACCAGCGAGAATATCTTGAGCCGTCTGAGGTTCTGCGGGTGCTGACGGGGTGGCGGACCCGAAGTATCCGGGGTCGGTGTTCGTCACTTCAGTGAGTCTCGGGGGCTGCAATGCGATCACTGTAAGGACAAGGGTGACAACGGTGAGGGCGGAGAGACCCACGAGCGTAGGGCCTCCAATGGATCCGGATCGGTGTCGGCGCTTGTTCTTCTTGGCGCGGTTCCAATCTCGAAGCTGCTGGGGCGTGAGTCCGCGAAGCCACCTCGACTCCAAGACGGGGTTTTCAACGACGTGGAACGCTGCGACAGATAGGCCCGCTATGAGGACGGCGGCGACCACGTAGTAGGCCAGCGTGCCTTCGGGAATTATGGATGCGAGCAGGATTACGACTGGAAAGTGCCAGAGATACAGCGAGTAGGAGATTTTGCCGATGTAGTTGCTTACCGGGTTGGTGAGTGGTGCAAGGTACCGCTGTTTGCCGCCGGTTCCTGCCGCGAGGACGAGTGCAGTCGCTAGGACCGGTGCGGCAGCCCACGGCCCAGGAAAGGAAAGGGAATCGTTGATGAGAAACACTGAGCCGATGATTCCCGCGAGGCCAATCCATGCGAGCAACGGCCGGACGCTGTCAGGGAGCCTCGTCAGTTGGGTGGCCGACACCGCCACAAGGGCGCCGATGCCGAGTTCCCACGCTCGAGAGAATGTCGAGAAATAGGCCCAACCCGGGTTGTTCTGACTCTCCCACATCGACCACGCGAATGACCCGCCGTGATGATGACCATGGCTATGCCGATGGCGCGGTGCGCGGCCTTCGTGTTCCACTTCGCGGCGCGGCCTCCGAGTATGAAAATGAGCAGCATCAGCCAGGGCCACACGAAGTAGAACTGTTCCTCCACTGCCAGCGACCAGAAGTGTTGAAGAGGAGAGACGGGACCGTCTGCTTGGAAGTAGTCGGTGCCAGCCGAGGCGAAGCGCCAATTTGCTGCGAAGAAGAACGACCAGATGCCGTCCCAGAACGTTTGTGTTGCTCTCGAGACGTTGAATACGACGAATGCGACGACGACCGTTACGACTAGCACAAGTGTTGCTGCGGGAAGGATTCTTCGAATCCGCCGTTTGTAGAAGCCAATGAACGAGATTGTGTTGGAGCGGTCGTGTTCGCGGAGCAGGAGTCCGGTGATCAGGAACCCAGAGATTACGAAGAAGACGTCGACGCCGATGAACCCGCCGGTTGGCCATCCGATGAGATGGTCGAAGATGACGACCACCACGGCCACCATCCGGAGGCCCTGAATATCTCTACGGAACGCATTCGTTTTTGTTGCCGTCATGCGCGACGGCGCTACTTTGGCCGTGGCCATGGCATCCCCCAATGCTTGGGTTGAAGTCTAACCACGGCTGCATGCGGGCCTCGGCGGAATCGTCGTCCCGTCACACCGATTTAATATGTCGACGTGGCTACCCGACGGCATCGAGCCGCGCTACTTCGACGCCGATCGCCTCCCATCCTTCCGGGGTGGCCGTGTAGAGCTGGTTTCGCAGCGCGAATTAGTGGTCACCTTCGGCGTCAGGCTTGCGCACATCACGGATCTCGACATTGCATGCATTGACGGTGACCTTCAACCCCTCACCCTGTGTTGAGGCTCACCGTCGAAGAGCTTGAACTGGTCAAGCTGCAGCCTGTTCGTAAGGGTTTCCATCTCGGCCGCGTGTTGCCAGATGAACGTGGCGGCCGAGCCGATGGTCTCGAACGCCGTAACCTACACACGGCGCCCGCCCTCGTCGAGACCGTCGGAGTAGACGTGGAGAATGCGCCCCTGGGACTTCGGTCCGTCCCGTCGGACCCATCTGATGATCTCCCCGTGTGGAGCGTCCCGGTCGATGGAGGTTAGAGCGTAGAAGATTTCGTCGACATCCAGTTACTGGTCGCAGCAGCTGAATGGCGTAAAGCGATCGAGGATCCCGTCCATCGAGGAACGTGACCCCAATCGATCCCTATTTCGTCAGCACACCCGTCGGGTGGAATGCACGACCGCCTGATAGATGCCGTCTCAGTGCAGTGGAAGGGAAGCCGTCACCTACGGATGCCACCCATCCACACAAACTAGCCTGTCCGATTCCTCGGCCGCCCGGCTCTGTCTAGGACCTCAAGCATCACTAATTTGACCGCACCTCCGACGAACTAGAAGGGTGTCTGACCGACGCAGACGACGCGTGGCGGCCCCGCACCAGGAATCGGTCGGGCACAAACCAACTAACGAGCAACGTTCGAAGTGCCCAAAATATTAGTGAACTGCGAGACGGCGGCTTCGATCATGAGGGTTGCGCCCGAAGCATTCGGCTGCTCGCCATCATCGGAGTAACCCGGCGTCCAGGTACCATCCACTGCCACGACGGGGCTCGTCACGTCTAGCACCGCAACTCCTTCGAGCTGGGCCGCCGATCTGATCTGGTTATTAACCGTAACGACGGAGCCAGGGAACACATTCGACGGCGGGATGAGAACAGCAATAGGCTCTCCGCCGCGGCTCCTAATGCTTTGCCACAGAGCCTTAATCGAGGAATCAATTTCCGCCGCCGTAGCGCCGTTGACAATATCCTGTGTACCCGCCTGAACAGCGACGAGCTGGCCCTGCGTAATAGCGGCCCCATCGAGTTGGGCTTGTAGTTCCGCAATGCTGTTCCCAGGTTGTCCAATGCGAGGTCCGCTCGAAACTCCTGGAATTAGACCTGCATCGATTGACCCGTTCCACCAAGACTGAGACACATCGCCCACAAAACCCACGCTGAGGTCGTCTGTCTCAGTTGCGGCGGTGGCGGTGACGCTAGGAACGATCTCAGATTCCGCCGTCGAGTCGGGCACAGGCGCTGGCGTAGGACGGTTTCCGATATGGACACCGCTGAGTGCGAGATAGGCCAGCCCGACAGCGGCGAGCGCAATGAGAGCCAGCGCTACATACATAGGACCGTCGCTAGGACCGCTATGTGCGCGGCTCGAGTCTTTTCGACGCGACCGTTTGCTCATCAGATATCCCCCATCGACTTGGTCAACCCTATCCGCGCTTGCAAGCGCGAGCTGTTCATGAGGTAGTGGACGCAGATGCTTTCATCGCTTGAAACGCGTCCTCGGCGGACGCAAACGGACCTGACCAAGCGTGCCGTGTGTGCTCGCTCGCGAGCTTGGTGTGCCATCCGTCCTTCATCTTGTAGACGGTTGCGAGACGCTTGTGTTCGTCGGCATGACCGGTCGCGAAAATGACCGCCAGGCCATCGGTTTGAACGTCGAGAATAATCTTGCTCATATGAACTTCCCCCAAAGTCGTAACTTCACACTAGATGTCCTCTATTAAATTCTCGTTACGAGACGGTAAGGAAGTCGCTCACTGCTACTCCAAGCCAAAGTCATTCAGCTCAGTTTTGGCAGTCCTATTTCTTGAACCACCCGTGCCGCGAATCTAGTTCTCGGATTCCCCAGCACCCATTTCGTCGGCGGAGTCAAATTGGCTATATGTGTGCGTTCCCGCCTGAGGATAACGATCGAGCGTGCAGCCCAGTGTTGTCCGGACATCCGAAATCCGCTGCAGAACATCAGCACAATGTCGGACGACGGTCACCAAGCAAACATCTGCTCCGAGCCACTGCTGGCTGCACGAGAAGAGAGTTAGGCGCACTGCCGAGACCTCGTGTCAATGATTTCCACGGGCGCAGCAACCATGTCGAAACTTGTTCACTCTAGAGTGGGGGCCACTGTCAAACAATCTTGGGGGCTTCGTTGGCCAGACGTACGCTCCGCGCTGATGTGCAAATGCTCCGAACCATCGCCGTTGCGCTGGTTATCCTCGACCACCTCGAACTCATACAACGGCTTCCAGGTCATCCGCAGGGCGGGTTTATCGGAGTCGACATATTCTTCGTCATTTCCGGATTCCTGATCACTGGGCACATCGTCACCGAGCGAATCGCTAAGGGAAAGATCTCACTCCGAGATTTCTACGTCCGACGCGCTCGACGGATCGTACCTATGGCTGTACTCGTTGTTGTGGTCTTCGTTATCGCTTCGTACGCGATCTTCTGGGCGTCGCAGGCGAATCGATACGCGGTGGACGGGATTTGGTCCCTGTTGTTTGTTTCGAATATCGCCTTTACAGCTTCAGGGACGGACTATTTCGCCACGGACGCACCGTCAATTTTTCAGCACTACTGGTCGCTCTCCGTCGAGGAACAGTTCTACATCTTCTGGCCCGTCATCGTGATTGCTGCCGGTGGAGTTGCGATGCGTAGCAAACACCCACGCCGAACGCTGGCCGCTGTTGCCCTCTGCGTCTTCACGATCTCGTTTATTTGGGCTTGTCTAAGTACAGCAAGCGGCCCAGTGGCTGCATATTTCTCAACCTTCAGTCGAGCGTTCGAGTTTGCTGCCGGCGCTATCTTGGCGATCGTTGCTCCCGCACTGACTAGGGTTTCGACGCAGGCGCGCTTGCCACTGGCGCTCACGGGTCTGATTGGTCTTGCCGCATCCGTGTGGCTAATCGATCCAGCAGTTGGCTTCCCCGGCCCCTGGGCCTTGCTACCTGTCATCTCCACCGTTGCCGTAATTGCCGCTGGCACAGGTAAGGAGGGGGGTGTGACTATCCCGTTTATTACTAGTTCGCCCGTCATATACGTTGGCAATATTTCGTATTCCCTCTACCTGTGGCATTGGCCAATCATTGTCATCGCAGCAGCATTCATTCCTTCCAACCTCGCCGTGATCGTCATCGCTCTTGGTCTGACAGTCGGCCTATCGGCCCTGTCATATCGGTACATCGAACGCGCCGTGCTCGCGTCATCCTGGCTACTGGAAATGTCTGGCAACCCAACGCGCAGGCCACGAATCCTCAAGAGTGTGGGCGCTCTAGCTGCCGGCTTGACGATTGCAGTCGCAGTCATCGGCGGCAGCACGGCTATGACTCAGCGAAGCTCTGACTCCGGCACTTCGTATGCCCTCGACACTCCTAATGAACCGAATACTGTTACCCGCCTCGTCAACGCGCTTCAGATTCAGGTATCTGCGTCGCTATCCACGTCAAGTTGGCAAGGGCTTACACCAGCTGTTGACGAGCTGGGAGAGGGCATAACCGCAGATCTCGAGGACTGCTGGACGAGCAGAGAGGAACCGTTCGACACTTGCGACCGAGGCGATCCACTTGCGAAGTACTCCGTAGCGTTGATCGGAGATTCCATTGCGATGACATACGCACCCGGATTATTGAGGCTGCTCGAACCGCTAGATATGCATCTTAGAATTTACGCGAAAGCCGGATGCCCCGCGGCCGACGTTGCCGTCCTCTCCACAGACGGGTCTCCTTATGTTCAATGTGACGAGTTCCGTGATCGAACCCACGCCGCAATCACGGATGATCCACCCGATCTCGTAGTGGCGGCGTCGTCGTTAACGTTCGAGACTGGCCGCGATCTCAACAACCCGGATCGCATGGAAGTACTCGGAGAGGGTTGGCGCTCAACTCTCGGTGCCATCAACGGTGCTAAACGAGTCGCCGTTATAACGGCGCCGCCGAAGGGCCAAGATCTCGCTGTTTGCGCGAACCGCTTCAACACGCCCGTTGCTTGCGCGACGACGGTCGGAGCGGCCTGGGATGAGACCCGAACCACCATCACGAGAGCCGCTTCTGAGAACGGAGCGACGCTCATCGATAGTGGCCTTTGGTACTGCGATACCGAAGGGAGCTGCCCCGTCTCCGTGGATGGGCTGATCGTCAGACGTGATCAAGTTCACCTCACCAAGGAATACAGCGAATCACTCGCGCCCATACTGTCCGCATGGCTCGAGAAACTCCTAGGGTCGTAGAAGGCGCGGTCGTAGACTCCTCTTCTCAAGGCGGTCCTGCCCCGAACTAACCCATCAATCGTCGCCGTCTCGTCGACTCTCTGTGGGTTGCAGCAATGGCCTCGTTGTCCCCTCATCCTCGGTGAGCGAATCGAGCGACTTGACGGTTTGTCCATCGCATACGAGTCTCTCCCCGGGGTGCATCCGCTGAGGGAACAACGTCACCTGCTGCCACGCGCCAACTGCGAATCTAGAGCCGCATTGTGGGAAGTGGCGGCAGCGCGCTGCTCTGCTGACTTTATCGATCAACGCTGCGGCGGCACCACTCGCGGCTCGCCTCGAACAGCGCGCGGAACGGGCCCATTTCGCGGGCGAAGGTCGAGCAGGGACACCTGATGCTTCTTAGACCGCCACTTGAGGTCTACGGACGTTTTGCCGCTCTCAATGAACTCGTCTACAACTAGCCACGTCAGCACGGGGGAACGCTGCTCCGCCAACCATCCGACATTCACGTCATAGGTGCGGATGACCTTCGGCCGAGCCTTTTCATCCTTGAATATCTGCAGGACTTTGAGCGGAATGTCGTTCTCTGCATGGTCTTCTGTTGCCACGATGTGATCCCCCGATCGTGGACCAGCTTTGAGCCTCTGACACCCGTAAGGCGCCGGCGACGCCTGATGCTGTCAGACGACGCTGCCCCCACCACTGAGGGTAGCTCGATCGAAGGTGACACGTTGGGAAAATCTGGGCCCCAATTCTGGTGGCACTGGGTGAGGACGCGGGACGGGGATCTCGATACGGCCGTGGGCGGCCTACTCGATCGACGCGGGGCCGTGGACTGCCTACTCGATCAACGCGGGGCCGCGGACGGCCTACTCGATAACCGCCAGAGACATGTGAAGGCCCCCGCGCCTGGCATGGGCCAAACTCAGGAGCCTTCGGGTGTTCGCCCCCAGTGTCGGCGGAAGACGAACTGTCGCAGCGGTCTTGGGAACCGAGACGACACCACCATCATTCACGAGGTGCCTCTGAGAACGCGCGGGGTGGACGCATAGTCGTCACAGTGTTACCTTCCGCGCCCTCCACCGGCGCGACCGGTCGGGCAGGAAGTACGTCAGCTCGCTTCGTGGCGCTCGCTGCCCGCCTCACGCCCGTGACGACGCACGCGCGACTCTCGACGCAATCGATTCTCGCGGATCGCCGTCTCCACCCATTCGGGGAGGCCGTAGCGGATATGGGCGCGCGCAAAAGACGACGTCGTGAACGGGGGTTCGTAGATCTCGAGAGCCGAGATGGCCCTCGCCGACATGCCTGCGTTCGTGAACGGGTTCGGCCCCACGACGCCCTGATTGCCGCCGTCGTCGGTCAGCTTGTCGATGGCCACCCCGATCATCGGCAGCTCGAGCTGGCGAGCCATGCCTATGGCGTACTTCACCCAGCGCTGGTTGGCCGTGTTCTGGCCGATCAGCACGACGAGGCACGACGTGGCGGCGAGCTGGGCATCGATCCAGAACCGGATCTCGTCGTCGGACTGGTCGACCATGCTTGCGTAGTCGGCGATCGGGGGCTCTGCGGCCACCTTAAGGTCGTCCGTGGCGGTCAGTTTGCGCGCACGGGACAGGTCACCGTCGGTGTCGAACATGAAAAAAAACTTCAGCATACGCGCTCCTTCTACTCGGGGCAGCTGGTGAGGGGCAGGGCCGTAAGGTTCTGGCCGCAAGGAAATCCGGTGGGGACGCGGACCCTTTGTACATTCGCAACAGTGACCACTTCGGATGTGAATCGCTGTGGGGCTTGACTTTTCCTCATTTATTCAGATAATCCCCAATCCGGGGCGGAACGTCGACCTGACTGCTGGGAATCAACGTTGGTACAGAATGCGCCCATATTGGGGGTAATTCCAACCCCCCGAACTGGGTTATATGAGAATTATTCATAAATGAGATAAGTTCATCTTCTATTCACTCGTGCATCTCCGGGGTGGGGAGCTCTTTCACAAAAGACGAGATATTTTCATCTTTTGGTTCTCTGTTTCGTCGGAACCTGCGCGACATCACGCTGAGAGGATCGCCCGCGCATGACCGAGACCACACCCCGTCTGAGTACGGCGTGGACCGCGCACCGTCTCGCTCGACCGGGTGTGAGCGTCGACCAGGCCGACGTCGCCGCTCCGAATCTCTCGAAGTGGGCTCGCAGCTATCGCCAGAGACTGCGCGTCACCGACGCCGTCGTCATTCTCTGCTCGATCGCGGTGGCACAGGTGGTGCGCTTCGGTATCGACGAGCGAACCGTCGCCGTCGGCGGGTATCCCGTGGACTACTCGCAGGTGTCGGCGATCGTCGCCCTGTCGTGGTTCGCGATGATCGGCATCTTCAGAACCCGCGACTCGCGCGTGGTCGGCGCCGGCGCATCTGAATACCGGCTCGTCGTCAACGCGAGCATGCTGACCTTCGGCCTCGCCGCCATCGCGTTTCTCATTCTCCAGATCAACGTCGCTCGGGGGTACTTCATCGTCGCCCTGCCCATCGGCCTGATCGGCCTGCTCTTCGGCCGCTATCTCTGGCGGCGCTGGTTGGTGCGTCAGCGTGAGCGGGGGCACTTTCTCTCGCGCGCCCTCGTCGTGGGCGACATCGCCGACGTGAGCTACGTGATCGGGCAGATCGACGGCAAGGCCGGTGCCGCGTACCGCATCGTCGGCGCAGTGGTGGACGGCAGCCACCCGAACGAGCTCGTCGCCGCGCGCCAGCACATCCCGGTCGTCACGGGTCTCGACAGCATCGCCTCGACGGCAAGCCGACTCGGTGTCGACGCCGTGATCGTGGCGGGCCAGCCCCAGCAGGGCACCGACTTCATCCGCAGCCTCGGCTGGCAGCTCGAGGGCGCGGCCACCGAGCTCGTGCTCGCGGCGCGACTCGTCGACATCGCGGGGCCACGCATCCATTTCCGCCCGGTCGAGGGGCTCCCCCTCATCCACGTGGAGATCCCTCAGTACGACGGGCTCAAGCACGCGCTGAAGCGCACCTTCGACGTGACCCTCTCGGGCCTCGCCCTGATCGCGCTTCTTCCCGTGTTCGCCGTGCTGGCGCTGCTCGTCAAGCGTGACAGCAACGGACCCGTGATCTTCCGCCAGGAACGCGTGGGCCGCAACGGCAAGACGTTCAGTATGCGCAAATTCAGGTCGATGGTCGTCGACGCCGAAGTTCAGCTCGAGAGCCTGCGCGACCGGAACGACGGTGCCGGCGTTCTGTTCAAGATGCGCAACGACCCGAGGGTGACCCGGGTCGGCGCCGTGCTGCGCCGGTTCTCGCTCGACGAGCTGCCCCAGCTGTGGAACGTCTTCGTCGGAGACATGAGCCTGGTGGGCCCGCGCCCTCCTCTGGTGCGCGAAGTGGCGAGCTACGAAGACCACGTTCACCGCCGTCTGTTCATCAAGCCTGGACTCACGGGCATGTGGCAGGTCAACGGACGCTCCGACCTGAGCTGGGACGAGGGCGTTCGCCTCGATCTGTACTACGTCGAGAACTGGTCTCTCACGGGAGACCTCATCATCATGTGGCGCACTGTCAAGGTGCTCACCAAACCAACAGGAGCATACTGATGAATTCACTCAGGATCGCGATGCTGGGCACCCGAGGTGTTCCGGCCGCCTACGGCGGGTTCGAGACCGCTGTCGAGGAGATCGGCCAGCGCCTCGCCGCTCGTGGGCACGAGGTGTCCGTCTACTGTCGCCGCAGCGAGGGCGACGAGCCCCGCGACAGCTACCTGGGCATGGAACTGGTGCACCTGCCGTCGGTGCGCTCCAAGGCGATCGAGACCCTGAGCCACACGGCCCTCTCGGTCGGTCACCTCGCCACGGTCAGGAAGCCGGATATGGCCTTCCTCTTCAATGCAGCTAATGCGCCCTTCCTCCCCGCGCTGCGCATGCAGCGCATCCCCACGGCCGTCCACGTCGACGGCCTTGAATGGAAGCGGGGCAAGTGGGGCAAGAACGGCCGCCGCTACTACCGCTGGGCCGAACAGTTCTCGGTTCGCCACGCGGATGCGCTCATCTCCGACGCGCAGGGCATCGCCGACTACTACACGCACGAGTTCAACATCCCCACGGAACTGATCACCTACGGCGCCCCCATTCTCAACGAGACGCCGACGAACCGGCTGCATGACCTCGGTCTCGCCGCGGGCGGGTTCCACCTCGTCGTCGCCCGGTTCGAGCCGGAGAACCACGTCGACGTCATCGTCGACGGCTACCGGCGCAGCAACGCGGAGCTGCCCCTCGTCGTCGTGGGCTCCGCGCCCTACGCAGCGGCGCACACGACCGAGATCGAGCGTCTGGCCGCGGGCGACCCGCGCATCCACCTCGTCGGCGGCATCTTCGACCAGGAGCTGCTCGACCAACTGTACGCGCACGCCTACACCTACATCCACGGGCACTCCGTGGGAGGCACGAACCCGTCGCTGCTGCGCGCTATGGGCGCCGGTACGGCCGTGATCGCCTATGACGTGGTCTTCAACCGCGACGTGCTCGGAACCGACGGCCTGTTCTTCCGCGATGCCGCAGCCCTCGCCCAGCGCGTCGACAAGTCGGAGTCCGAGCCCCGCGCGACGGCGAAGGCCGCCGCGCTGCTGCAGGACCGCGCCAATGAGCGCTACAACTGGGATGCCGTCACCGACGGCTACGAGGAACTCGCGCAGCGACTGAACTCCGGGTACAGCACCCGCGGCCTCGGACGCCGCAACCGCAACTCGACCGCCTGGGAGCCGTCGCCGACACTCGCTCCGGCAGAACTGGCGCCCGCCGGACTCGCCGCGAACGACGTCGAGCCCGCCCCGCTGCGCAACCTCAAGCGGGCCTCGTGAGCGCCGCCGGCACGCAGACCTCCCCCGCCGCGGAGACCTACCTCGGCACCGTGCGTCGGCTGGCCTCCGCCCAGAAGAAGGCTGCCCGCGGGGCTCCCCCGTACTCCATCTACGTGAACCGCCGGGTGGGTCGCTACCTGGCGGCCTGGGCGTTCCGCGCCGGGCTCAGACCCAACGCGGTCACGGGAATCAGCGCCGCCTTCACCTTCACGGCGATCGTGCTCATCGCGACCGTCGCTCCGGTGTGGTGGCTCGGTGTCGTGGTCTGGCTGCTGCTGGCCGCCGGCTACGCGTTCGACTCGGCCGACGGACAGGTGGCCCGCCTGCGCGGCGGAGGATCGGCCAGCGGCGAGTGGCTCGATCACGTCGTCGATGCACTCAAGATCTCCACGCTTCACCTCGCCGTGCTGATCAGTGCCTACCGCTTCTTCGAACTGCCGAACGATGCCCTGCTGCTCGTGCCGATCGGCTACTGCATCGTGGCGGCGGTGTCGTTCTTCGCCATGATCCTCAACGACCAGCTGAAGGCCGCCTACGGCGCGGCATCGGCATCCGCCGCCGTCACGGGGCCCGCAGCGAAGGCCGACGGCCGCAGCCGCCTGCGTTCTCTCGTGCTCGTCCCCACCGACTACGGGTTCCTCTGCATGCTCTTCGTGCTGCTGGGCTTCCCTGCCCTCTTCTTCGTGGCGTACGCAGCGTTCTTCGTCGCCAACGCGGCCCACCTTGCGCTCGCCAGCGTCAAGTGGTTCAAGGACATGAGCCGCCTGGGCTGAGTACCGGCGCCGTGGTTTACTGACTGTGGACTGCAAGTGCCAAAGAAGTTAACGTTCTGGCGTAATAATCGTCAAAACGATGCGTCCCCTATATGGGAGCCCTTGTGCTCACCAGATGGGGAAACGATCTCAATGCACAACGCTTTTTTTGCCTTCGACTCGGAGCTGGACAGCTTTCGAGCCCAGAGGATCGCCGAGACGGCGGAAGGCGTGCGCGCCGTGCCGGGCAACGTCGACATCACCTTCGACGACCGGCCACTCGATTCACCGATGAAGGCGCGCATCGATGCAGGCATCGACGCTGCGGAATGCCTCGTCGTGCTCATCGGCCAGAACACCGCGTCCGACCCGGGAGTGATCTACGCGATCAGCAGAGCCGTGCACGAGTTCGGCACTCCCGTGATCGGCGTGAGGATCGACAAGCTGGCCGACGAGAACCGTCTCCAGGGCATCGCCGGAGACGATCCGTTTGCGCGATCCGGCCTGTCCGGCCGGTCCCTGCTGCAGATCGAGACCTACGACCCCCCGTTCTCGTCGAGCGTCTTCGCCCGGTCCCACATCCGCTACACCCTGCGCGACTGGGTGGATCTGGCGATCAACGAATCCGTGCGCAGGAACGCCCGCGTCCGCCGGTCGCGTCCTCGCGCGGACTCCGCCTAGCGGTCGACACCGGAGCAACGCACCGAGCCCTCGCGGCTGGTCGTCAGGGTGCCTGTGCCGCCGCGACGGCACGGACGTGCCGACCGCAACCGCTGGCTACTTATGCGTAGCACCCACCGTTGTCTTCGCCTTTATACCCGTTTTGGCCGTCAGAGCCGCAGAGATCGGAGACGATTCGGCCAGCGCCTGCGCGATGATGGCCGCCGGGGCGAATCCGCTAGCGTCGACTGAGCCGACGTAGTCGACGCCCGGATCGCCCTGCTTCGTCGACGCCGTGAAATCGGTCACCGTCTTGTAGTTCACCGTGCCGGCCGAACCGTTAGGCCACATAATGAGGCTCGTCGGCGTCTTGGCGTCAAGTCGGGTGAACAGGTTGCCCCTGAGAGTGATGTTCATCTGGCCGCCGGTGCGCACCTTTGTCGAGTCTTGGATACACAGTGAGCAGCCCGTGCCCGCCTGAGCCTCGCCGATCACGTTGTTGAGCACGGAGACATTCTGCACGTACCAGGGAACCGTGGGGTCTGGCAGTGGCTGTCGCGGATCGTGGCCCGGCTCCGACGTGTTCGAGGCCCGCCGTTTGTCCTGCACCACGTAGACGTTCATCCAGTTGCGCACGACCGTGTTGTTCACGAGGTCGGCACCGCCCGAACTATAGATCTTGATTCCCGCATCGGCGTTGTCGGCGACGTAATTGTTTGCTGCCACGAACTTCTGCGACAGCTCGAACATTAGGCCGTGATGGGCGTTGCCTGTGATGCTGCTGTTTGTGACACTCGCGTTGTAGACCGACTCGTCGAACCAGAGCCCGTTGCCAATGTTGTTGCGCACGACGCTCGCGTCGACCGACACGTTGCGTGCCCGGGTGATCTTCATTCCACCGGCGGCGGGCGAGGAGTTGAACTGCTCTGTGTTGTTGTTTTCGATCAGCATCTTCGACCAGGTTGTGCCGTCGGCGTAGACGCTGTGAACACCGAGAAAACCGTTGTTCGATGACGTCACCGAGGTAATCGTCGCGTTCGGAGCCGCGACACTCAGTCCGGTCGTCGCCATCTCGGTGATGTAGACATCTCGAACGCTTGCTCCCTTAGCCGTGTTATCAAGCCTGACGGCACCCATGTCGGGGATCGACGGCGCGTAGCGCCGTATGCCGATGCCCTGCACGACCGAGTTGGGCGATTGCACGGTCATCGCGCGTACCAGGGTGCTGGCGACGACAGAGGCACCCGATGGGTCGGTGCCCACGATGAGCTGATCCGCTTTCTCGTCGACGAAGAACGTGCCTGAGCCGACCTGGGCCTTTGAGGACACCTGACGCAGCGCCTTGTCATTCACCCAGATCTGGTCGGGGTAGGCAGCCAACGGGTAGGCAGGGTTGATGAAGCTCCACCCCGGCTTCGTACTATCGGCTGCGCCGCGAGAGTAGGTCGGACTGTGGTCGAGTGTTGTCGTCCAGCCGGAAGCGACCCATGTGGAGCCGGAGCGAACGAATTTCGACACGGGTGACGAGCCGTCGAGCCATACGGCCTCTTTGGGATAGTTCTGGATGGTGAGGGACTTCGAGCCTGGAACGACGAGAGTCTCGTGGTACGTACCGGCGCGCAGAACAATTGTCTTTCCGCTGGTAGCCAAGGCGATGGCCCTACTGATTGTCTTCACCGGCTTGGCCTGGGTTCCCGAGTTCTGGTCTGAACCCTGCGGTGCGACGAAGAGTGATCCTGCGGGTACCGAATACGACGCCGAACCCACGCTCGGGGCTCCGGCGCCGTTCACTTGGCCGCCACCGGAGACTGGGGGCGTTGGAACGGTAGGAACCTCGGGCACCGTCGGCGTAGTCGGCTCTGTCGGCGGGGCGGGGGCCGGAGGCGTTGGCGGAGTTGGAGTTGGAGTTGGAGTCGGAGTCGGAGTCGCCGGCACCAGTGTCTTCACCAAGAGGCTCTGAAAGCTGACCGTCGCCCCTGTCGACCCAGAAGAGGTATACGCCCACAATCCGGGAGCACCGGCGGCGGTCAAGCGCTGATCGCTGGAGTCGGTGACCACGGATTGCCAGTCCGGCTTCGTGGCCCCGGTTACCCAGATGCGCGAGCTCAGCGTCACGGGGTTCTGGCCCGTGGCGCGGAATTCTACCGTCAGACCTGTTGACTTGGCCGCCGAGACGGTCGTCGGAGTCGTGGCAAGGCCTACGACCTTGCCCGAGGCGTCATCGATGCGGCCGATCACCAGGGTGACGGCTCCGGTCGGCGAGATGGTGACGGCCGAGCGATAGGCCTTGTTACCCGCTTGGCGCTCGTAGAGCGCGACCCGCAGTCCACCGCCAGCAGTGGGAAGGGCGGGCACAGAGAACGACGTGGTCATGGTCGCGTCGGCCACAGAGACACCCGGAATGTTCGCCATCCTGGACGTGGCTTCGGTAGGGATCTGTAACAGACCCCGGTTGCCCGCGATCGAGAACGACGGAGCCCCCGTGAGCGAGTATGCACCGCCCTGCACACCGGTTCCCCAGCCCTGCTGGTCTGCCCTGGCAAAATCATCTGAGGCGAGGACCGTGGTGGCCGTCCATGACTCAGATTTGGCGAGCGACGGAGCAGGCGCCGCAGCCGAGGCCGCCACCGCCGGCCCTCCGAGCACAAGTGCAGCAGAGACAAGGGCAGCGAGCGGCGCTCTGAGATTCACGTGGTTATACCTTTTCGGTCATCGGGTTGACAGAGGTCGGGCGGGAGTATTCCGAATACACGTGACCCATGGCACCGGAGAGCATTCCTGCCCCCCGAAGACGGGTACGGGTCCCCATTGCTTCGGCCACCATATTATGAGAAATGCTCCCAACCAAACTTTTGGCGAAACCGCCCACTAGACGCACGGACCCTTGCGCCAGCAGAGTGCCTCGCGTAAGTGTTCGACCGAGAAGATCCGACTGCAGGGCCAGCGACGATCTGCTCCACGAATTTCCGCTTCGATACGCCCGTTGCAGCACCCACTCTCGTGTGCTTCGAGAGCTCGGCACGACGTCGTAAACAACCGCTTCGTCGCACCACACCATCTCGCCCCCCGCAGCGACGATCTGCCGGGAGAAGAGCGTGTCGCTGCCCCCTGAAAGGCCGAACTTGTCGTCGAACTCGATGCCGCGGGCGCGCAACCAGGCCAAGTCGAGCAGCAGGTTGTTGGTCGCCGCGACGTCGACTCGGGTGCCGGATGCCAACCGACGCCTCGTGAAGAAACGGCCGGCCTCGATCCATGGCTCGGGCTTTGCCTCGTAGGTAGATACAACCGGGCCGACGACCGCCACTGGCCACGACCGCATGTATTCGTCCACGAGCTGCACCAGCCATCCCTCCACCGGCACCTCGTCATCGTCGATGAAAACCAGCAGACTCGAGTCCGCCTCTCGAAGGGCTCGGTTGCGCGCGGCCGCGATACCGGGCTCGGGCTCGTGCACGTAACGCCCCGACGCGCCCAGCGCACGGCTCGCGCCGTGTCGGGCCGAGGCATCCGGATCATTGTCTACGACGAGGATGTCGACCCGGCCGTCGAAGGAATTCGCCTGTTCGCGCAGTTCGGCCACGAGCGGCACCAGCTGATCGAGACGTTTATAAGTCAACACGGCGATCGTGATGGTGAGGTCTGGGGATGAAGTGGTCATAGCTCTGCCTTTTCGGTCACGGGCGTCGATGAGGATGCGGCGGGAGTAGGGGATCCCGTAGGCGCCTGCCGCCGGGCTCCGATGATCTCGGCGGCCCGCCCGACAAAACGGATGGTGAAACGCCGGTGCACGAGCAGCAGCACCGCGGCGACGAGCACGAGGTATGCCCCTAGTCCGAGCACCAGATGAAGGACGTAGGGCAGGTCGAGCAGGCCCACGGCCAGGTAGCCGGCTGCGCCCCAGATGCTCGCGTGCACTGCGGGCAGCATGGCGCGAAGCTGCGCGCCCACGCGCACGCCGGTAATGTTCGCTTGGATGGCGAGCAGCACCGGCACCAGCAGGAAGCCGGCGGCTGTGTAGCCCAGTGCTACACCGAAGACGCCGAACTGAAGCCCAACGATAATGGCGGCGACCTGGAGACCCGTCGCGAGGAATTCGTAGTTCAGAAGCAGAGTCGTACGGCCAAAAGCCTTCATCAGCGCGGGCGTGATGTAGAAGATGGTCTCGCGGGCGCCCCCGAGGGCGAAGGCACTCATCAGCGCGGCGGCGGGCAGCCACTCGGGGCCAAGCACCACGTGCACGAGCTCGGGGGCAGCACACGAGATGAACACCATGAGAGGAACCACCGCGAGCGCCAGCGTCTCAGTGGCACTGGTGAGCTGGGCGGCCACCTTGGGCCGGTTGTCGACGCTGCGGGAGAACACGGGGAACAGCACCCTGTTCACCGTCTGGCCGATGAACTGAACGGGCAGAGAGAGAACCCGGTAGGCCATGCCGTAGAGGGCGAGCGACGTGACACCGAGAACCCGGCCCACAAGAATGTTGTCGACGTTGCGCGAAAAGTACGCGATGCAGTTGGTGAAGAAGACCTTCACGCTGAAAGACATGAGGTCGCGCACTTGGCTGAACGCGAGGTTGGGCACGGGACCGCGCGCGAAGACGAGCAACATAACGGCGACGATGGCGTCGGTCACTCCTACCTGGTAGATGAGCGAGAAGAAGTCCGCCCCGAGTAGTGCCGCAGCGACCCCGGTCGCTGCTCCGGCGATGCCCCCGGCCACATCGCCCAACGCGATGCCCTTGAAGAGCTGCGTCCGGGACAGCATGGCCCTCGGCACGATCGCGAATGCTTTGAGGGGCAACAGCGCCGCGAGCACCTGAAAGACGGGCACTAAGTCGGGGGTACTGAAAAATGTGGCGAGAAGGGGTGCAGCGACCCAGGTGACGCCAGCGATGACCATGGCGAGCAGGATGTTCACGGTGGCGACAGCACCGGGCGCCTTCGCGCTGAGTTCCTTGCGTTGGATGAGGGCAGCCGACAGTCCCTGATCGAGCACGAGGGAGGTGAGGGTCACGTAGATCATCGCAGCGCTGATGATTCCGTAGCTCGAGGGGCCGATGATGCGGGCAATGAGAACGGCGCTCAGAACCTGCACGAGCTGCCGGGCGATCACCGCGATGCCCGACCAGCGCACACCGTGCGCGACGCTGGGCGACGACCTCGAGCCGGGCGCGATCGCCGTCATGCCGTGATGCTCGCTTCGGTGGCGGTTCTCTGCGTTGCGCCCGAGATCGACGGCACCGCCGCTGCCATCGACGCCCAGAGCGCCGCGCGGTAGGTCTCGATGCCATGTCGCTCGTGGGCCCTATGGGCATCATCCCGCGCTGAGACCCGGAAGGAGCTCCACTCGGCGACCATGCGGTCGATGGCAGCGGCGAGCTTGTCCGGGTTTCCGGGTTCGACGAAGAGAACGGACTCGTAGCCTGCGCCGGCCTCGCGAAGGCCGGAGGTGTCACTGACGATCGCGGGGCGGGCGGCGAGCATCGCTTCGACCGCCGTATTGCCGAAAGGTTCATCGACAGTCGACGGAACGATCGCGATGTCGCCGTCCTCGAGATACGGGTACCCACTGGGCTGAAACCCTTCGAACCGCACGCGGGCCGTGAGACCGAGTTCGCGGACACGAAGTTTGAGCTGGTCCTCAAACCACTCGTAGCCAGGGTAGACGGCCCCGACGATGGTGAGGCTGATCTCTGCACGGTGGCTTGCACGCGCCATCGCTTCGACGATCACATCGGGACCCTTGCGAGACGAGAGGCGACCGACGTAGACCATTCGGAGTTCGCCGTCGAGGAAGGCTCTTGCGGGCTCAATCGTCTGCGGACCTACAACGCCGTTGTAAACGATCTCGGACTTGGCCCCAACCCCCGGATAGCTCAGCTCGACAGTTCGTTGCGAGTACACGCTGTTGAGCACGACGAGTCTCGCCAGTCGCAGGGGTGCGTTGAGCGCCGTGCGAATGAGTCGCCCAGCACTGCGCTCCGCCTCGTGCACATGCACCACGAGCGGCACCCGGGAGGCATACGCGATCGCGTTCCAGACGGGGATCGTGAGGGTGCTGACGTAGACCACCGAAGGTCCAAGCCGGCGCACGAGCCCGACGCCCCGCGCGAAGGCCGCCAGCGATTCGCCGAGGAACCGTGCCAGGGCCTTCGGCCGGAGCACAGCCTTGCGTACAACGGGCATAGGGCATACCTGAACCAATGCCCCGCAGTCGCGGAGTTGGCCCTCCAGCGGCCCGGACGCTCCCACGAGCACAGTGACCTCTGCTCCACGCTCGACGAATCCGGCAACGCTCTCCAGCAGAACCCGATCGGATCCATAGAGCTCAGCGCTGGGGTGCACGACGAGGATGCGTGGCTGGCTCACGAATATACCTCCGGAAGTGAATGATTCCCCAAGTCGGAATGACCGACATTTGAACATCGACAAAAGTCGAAGAATTCTCACATACTAGTATGCGGCAGCCCTTTCTTCTAGAGGACTGATCAGGGTAAGCTCGGGAAGATCTTAAAATGAGGATTTGTCATACGAAAGTCGCTATGACCGAGAAAGCACCCGGGGGCGGCCACTACACATGTCGATGACACTGCTGCTGCTGGCGGCGACTCCTGTCGCGATCGTTTGCGGCCTCCTTCTACCCCGATGGCTGTTCTTCGGCGTTATGGGTATTTTCGGCATGTTGCTGCCCCGGGCGAATGTCCTGCAGATCCCCCTGCACTCTGGCCTTGGCGGACTCGTCGCCTGGATGAGGGCCCGTCGCCCCGATCACAAGGTCCGGGGGTTGGCGCCACTCGTCATCACGCTGCTGTTCGGTGCGGCCACCATCGTCTTGTCCTTCGCAAGCTCACCCGACTTCCCCGCCAGCCTCCAGGCCGCTTGCTCGTGGGCGGCGCTCGCGTCCACCTCGGTGCTCGCGGTCAACCTCATCATGAAAGACGGACTGGGCGCCGTCGGCAAAGTCCTCGCCCTCCTGACTCCGATTGCATTGGCGCAGGCGCTGACCACACTCGTCTTTCGCTTCATCCCCACCATCGAGAGCGCATATTACAGTTCTTCGATATCCAAGATTTTTCTGGGAGGAGCGGGCCAGGCGCTCAGCACGGATACGGGTCGCAACAATGTCGTGAGTCTCGTGAGGGCCGGCGGTTTTCTTTTCGTCAACGTCAACCGCGCATCGATGGTGATGGGAATCATCCTCCTCGCGTACTGCGCCTATGCGCTGCTCAGTAGCAAGAAGTGGCCCCTCCTCGTGGTGATTCCGTTGGCCGCCGCCATTGCATTGGGCGGATCGAAGACCGGCATTGCTCTGCTCGTCGTGCTACCCCTCTTCTCCATATTCCTTGCAACCGCATCCCGTGCGGCCAATGCACCGGCACGGATGGGCCTCGTCCTTTCAGCTCTCGCTGCGGCCGTCGTCGGAGTGCAGGTCTTCTTCGCCACGGCAGACGACTTCCTCGCGGCATCCGAAGAGACTCTGCAGCCCCGGCTGCAGCTCTGGGGGGAGGCCATCCGCGCTATTAGAGAGAACTGGTTCCTCGGATTGGGCTACGGCGGCTGGACTCAACGCTGGGAGCAGGGCAACGTTCACATACCCTTCTCGATACGACCCGTCCATGACTGGTTCCTCCAGGCCTGGCTCGACGGCGGAATACTCTTTGCCGCAGCCAATGTCATCTTCGTATTCGTGATCGTCACCATCACACTTCGGGCAGTGAGCTCCCCCGGTTCGTTCCAGTACAAACTGGCCATGGCATTCGCAGGCGCTGCTTTCCTGTGGGCAATCATCCATGGGCTCGGCGACAACACCTCGATCCTCAGCGATCCGCCAGCGCTGGTCTTCCTCGCACTTCTCGCTGGCTTCATGCTGGCCGGTCCGCACCTGACCCGGCCGGCCACGCCCGATGAGGCGACCACCGCATCCGCCTTGACCTCCGACAAAATCTACGCAGGGGGCACCTACGTCAGAGGGTTCTACGTCAAGGGCCTGTACACCAAAGGGAGATGACGAGCTGTCCTTTCCGGGCCGGTCGTAGCTGCCCGAGACCGCGTCATCCAGCATCTCGTCGGTGATGATCGGGATGGCGCCGGTGCCGTAGTCGGCCAGCACATAGTCGGCCGCCCAGATATGGGCGTGAGCTCCCCGCTGACCGGGTTGATCGGGTAACACTTGAGGAACACACCGGTCTTGGGCCGGTCGGTGGCCTGGCGCTCCGTCTTGGGCCGGTCGGTAGCCTGGCGCTCGGTCTCGGTGCTCTTCTGAGTTGGCGCCGTGCATCTGCGTGAACCAGAAAGACCTCCGTAGTCTGAGTGGCTGAATGAGAGCCCACTCCGACTCGGAGGTCTTCATGGCGATGACGTCACACGCCGATCGATGTATCTGGGCAGAACGGCTAGACGGCCTTCACCGGTTCCGGCACGGTCACATCCTCGTAACCGTAACTGTATGCATCCGGAGCCTTCGCCGGGAGCATCGTGAGCACAACGGCCGAGACAGGCGCGCCCACGTTGCTCAGCACCGAGAACGCTCCCTTGAGCTGATTCTTGTGCGTGCGACCGACCGCGCTGACCATGATCGTGCCTCCCACCGTGCGGGCAAGAATTGCGCCATCTGTGACAGGCAGAAGCGGTGCCGAATCGAACAGCACCACATCGTAGGCGTCGTTGAACTCTGCGATCAGCGACACCAGGGCGTCGGATCCGAGCAATTCGCTGGGGTTCGGCGGAATCTTTCCAGCCGGCAGCACGAAGAGGTCGCGCTTGCCCCACGGCTGGATTACATCATCGGGTACGGCGGTGCCGATCAGCAGGTCGGTGAGACCCACCGCTCCCTCGAGGCCAAGGTACTCGTGAACCCTGGGGCGGCGCAGGTCGGCGTCGACGAGTAACACCCGGGAACCGGCGTCGGCCAGGGCGATGGCGAGGTTGACCGCAATCGTGCTCTTGCCCTCGCCCTGCACAGAGGAGGTGATGACGAAGGAACGGTTCTCTCGACCCACGTCGAGGAATCGCAAGTTGGTACGCAGCATGCGGAATGATTCGGCACGAGGACTGTGCAGTTCGTCGTGGACGATGAGCGGGCGCTCGCGCGCATTCGCGTCGAACGGGATTCCACCGAGAATCGGGGCAGTCGTGATGACGGCGACGTCGCGCTCATCGCGAATGCGGTTGTCGAGAATCTCACGCAACACGGCGAGACCTACGCCGAGCGCAAGACCGAGCAACGCTCCGACTGCGATGTTGATCGGTACCACGGGGCTGATCGGCTTCGTCGGAACTTCTGCCTCCTGCACCAACGACATCTTGATCGGAGAGACCACCTTGTCGGAATCCGTGGGCGTTTCGAGATTCTCGACGGCCCGGGTGAGGCTCTTAGAAATCGAGGTCGCGATATCCGCCGCGAGCACAGGATCGCCGTTCGTCACGACGATTTCGATGAGCGTGGTGTCGAGCGGCGCCGAGGCGGTGACCGCGGCAGCGAGTTCGCTACTGCTCATACCGAGGCCGAGTTCGGATATCACCGGCAGAAGCACGATGGGGGTTGTCGCGAGATCGGCATAGGTCTTGACCCGCTGCTGCGTGAAGTTGTTTCCCTGTTGCAGGTCGGATGCCGTAGAGCCGCTGGATGTCGACACGAAAACCTTCGCGCTCGAGCTGTACGTCGGGTCCTGCAGGAACGTGTATCCGGCTGCTGCGCCGATGCCCGCAAGCAGCAGGACGGCGATCAGAATCCAACTCCTCCGTAGGATGTGGACATAGTCACGAAATTCCATTTCAGCGACCTTTCTTTCGAAGATGTTCGGCACGGCGGCCGTGAGGTGGATCGAGCAGGGCCTGGGGGGCGACTCCTGCAACGACCAGAAGATCGTCACGGGTGTAGAGACGGGCGACGGCATGATCGTTCCCCGTGCCGGCAACGTTCGCCGCAGCGAGGCTCTGTTCCTGCGATCCGGGCACCGTGAGGAAGTGCACGGGCGTGCTGTTCAGCTGGCGCACCTCGATGCCCGCGCGCAGCGCGACGGCATGCAGCCACAGATCGTCGGTCGACGGCACGATCGCGACGAACGCCTCATCGAGCTCGCGAAGCTGCTCGAGCATGCGCGGCGGGTAGATAACGCCGGAGACGCCTAGGGGAACGTTGCGCGGATGCGCCAGAGTGTCAGATGCCGACGGCCAAGTCACGTAGCCCTTGGGCACTCCGGTGTCCCCGACCTGCATGGCTCGGACCCAATACCCGGTGATGGCATCTGGACGCTGAGCGTACGCATCCATCAGACCAGACAGCCAGTGTCTGGGGTAGATGATGTCATCGTCGGCTGTCACGAGGGGCAGCGAGAGGTCGACCGCGCTCCGCACGTAGGGAAAGTACTTGGTGTGCGGCCCGTAGTTGTTGGTCAGCCGAATCTCGAGCCCTCGAACCTTCTGCCGTTCGAGTGCCTCGGGCAGATTCTCGAAAACCGCCGCCGAGTCAAGCCACAGCACGATTCGCGAGGGACGCACAGAGCCCCGCGCGATCGACTCAATGGTGACGTGGACCGAGTCGATACGCGAGCCGTAACTGGTAAGTGAGACGACGACGGGCGCCTGACCGAGGATCGAATCGACGGCTGTGGCTTCCTGCGTCGACAGTCGGCGTGAGTGCAGGCGCGCGCGGGTTCGTCGCAATCGCTTTCGAGTGCGACGAACGAGGGTCCTGATAGATGAGACCGCGATGACGAGAGCCTTCCTAATCGACCGGCGCCTACGGCACCGGCACGGCGCTGACGTTGTCGACTGACACCGCGATCGGCACATTCGTCGCCGAGGCGCTGAGATACGTGATGAGTGCTACGCCACCGACGGCCTGAAGCTGCGGTGTGGTGTCGGCTACGGTCAGCTGCGCGGCGGGCTCCGCCTGCGCTGCCGGCCACAGCGTGACTGCCAGCGACGTCGATCCCTGGCCGACGGCCTGCACTCTGATGGAATATTGCGTTCCCGGCACGTAGGTGCCCGCGACGGCCGTGCTCTTCAGCGCCGTCTCGACACCTCCGACGGTCTTGCTGATCGATAAGGTGATTGCACCGTTCGCCGCGATCTTGACTTTGCCCCGATAATCGTTGCCCACGGAGAGCTGACGAGCAGCGAGCGAAACATACTGCCCTGTGCCGGTGTCGAGCTTGTCGGTCGAGAACGAGACGACGGCGTTGGTTCGTGACGACGCCACCGAAGGGAGCGCGGCGTTGAGGCCGCCTCCAGCCTTCGGATAGACGAGCACACCCAGACCGTTCGCTACTGAGGCGCTGGCGGCTCCACCGTTGACCGTCCAGGCGCCCCCGACGTCGGCTGAGCCGAAGCCTCCCGTAGCCGTCCGCTCGAATGCGTCGGTCGCTAGCGCGGTTGTCGGCTGAGGGTCGACCGGCGGTGTGACCACCGGCGCTGTAACGGCAACGGTCTTGGTCACCGTTCCGGTGGCTCCTGCATTGTCGGTGACCGTGAGGACGACCTGATAGCTGCCGGCCGCGGCGTAGTCGTGCGACGCGGTCGCCCCCGATGCGGTGGCTCCGTCACCGAAGTCCCAGGCGTAGGAGGCGATAGAACCGTCGGAGTCTGTCGACGTGGATCCGTCTACCGATGCCTTGAGATCGACGTTCGAACTGGTGAACGTGGCCACCGGTGCAACGTTCGCCGGCGGGGTGACGACGGGCGGTGTGACGACTGCCCCCACTGTGGTGACCGACAGATCGTCGACCGAGGCGACGACCGGGAAGTTTGTCGACGATCCGCTGAGGTAGGTGACAAGAGCGACCGTTCCTGCGGTTTGCAGCGCGGCGGTCGTGTCATCCACGGTCGCCTGCCAAGCCGCGGGCTCTGCCTGCGATGCGAGCCACACTTTGGCCCTGATCGTCGTCGGCTTGGAGCCTGTGACCTCGAGGCGCACACGGTACTCGGCACCGGCGGTGTAGGTACCCGGAACAGTGACTGCCTTCAGGGCGGTCTCGGCATTGGCGACGGTCTTGCCCAGGGTGAGGGTCAGCACACCGTTCGAGGCGACCTTCACCTTGGCCCTGTAGTCGGTGCCCGCAGAGACCTGGCGACCGGCGAGCGAGTAGAAGAATCCTCCGCCGTCGGCGACCTTGTCGAGCGAGAACGTCGCGAACGAGTTGGTCGACAGCGATGACACGCCCGACAGCGACGTGGTGACGCCGGATGCCGCCTTGGTCGCCTTGAGGCGAGCTTTGTTGCCGGAGACGGTCGCGTTGGCTGCTCCCCCGCTGGTGACATTCCAGCTTCCGCCGACCTCGGCCGTACCGAGACCACTGGCGGACGTGCGGGTGAAGGTATCGGTCGCCAAGGCCGGGTTCGGCTGCGGACCGGCGGCCGTGACCGTCACCGACTTTGTAGCGGACGCGGTCGCTCCGGCGTTGTCCGTGACGGTGAGCGTCACCGTGTAGGTGCCGGCGGCACTGTAGACGTGGCTCGTCGTCGCTCCCGTGCCTGTCGTGGTGTCGCCGAACGTCCAGCTGTAGTTCGCAATCGAGCCATCGGCATCCGTCGACGCGGAGGCATCGAACGAGGCGTTCAGGTCAGCAGCAGAGCTCGTGAACGATGCGGTCGGAACCACGTTCGCCGGAGGAGATGTGAGCGTGAAGCTCTGAACGCTGGTGCCCGTTCCACCCACATTGTCGGTCACTGTCAGGGTCACGGCGTAGGTGCCGGGCGCGGCGTAGATGTGCGACGCTGTGGTCCCGTTAGCCGTCTGGCCGTCTCCGAATGCCCACTGGTACGAAGCGATCGTGCCGTCGCTATCCGATGATGTCGAAGCGTCGAAAGTGGCATTGAGGTGATCGATCGTGTTCGTGAAGCGAGCGACGGGAACGACATTGGCGGGCGGCGCCTTCATCGTCACCGACTGAGTCGTCGTCGCCGAGGCGCCGTCGTTGTCTGTCACGGTCAGGCTCACCTGGTAGGTGCCGGCCGCGGCGTAGGCGTGGTTCGTTGTGGCTCCCGTGCCCGACTGACCGTCGCCGAAGGTCCAGGCATACGACGCGATCGTGCCGTCGCTGTCTGTCGATGCGCTCCCGTCGAGGTTCAGACTGAGGCCCGTTACCGAGGAGGTGAACGACGGTGTCGGAGGTACCAGCACCTTCGCTGTGGCAACGACGGTTTGCGTCGTGTCAGAGACGAGACCCTTGTTGTCGGTAACCGAAAGGGTCACCGGGTAGCTTCCGGGTACCGCATAGGCGTGGCTCGGGTTGACACCGGTGCCGGTGCTTCCGTCTCCGAAGTTCCACGAGTACGTGGCGATGGATCCATCCGAATCGGTCGACCCTGAAGCGTCGAACGTGGCAGTCAGATCGGCGACTGTAGATGTAAAGGCCGCTGTCGGAGCCACGTTCACGAGATTCGTCGTGACCGTTCGCGTGACGGTGGTCGACTCTCCCGAGTTGTCCGTTACCGTCAGCGCTACCGCGTGGTCACCGGCTGCAGCGTAGACGTGGTTCGGGGTAGCTCCTGTCCCTGTCTGGCCGTCTCCGAAGTCCCAGGCGTATGTGGCGATCGTGCCGTCGGTGTCGGCCGAGCTGGATGCGTCGAACGCGACGGTCAGGTCGGTCACCGTCGACGTGAACGCTGCGACGGGGAGCATGTTCGGAACGAAGCCCGAGCCGACCTTCCAGTGGTCGTCGACCTGATTGGAGGTGAGTGCGAATGGGTAGACAGCGACCTCGTCGATGCTGCCCTTGAAGAAGGGGTCACCGCTCCAGGCGTTGTCGCCCGCTACGCGCCAGTACCCCATGTAGGAGTCACCACCGGTCTGCGGGTTGGTTGCCTTGAGCTTGCCGTCGACGTAGAGCTTCATGCCGTCGGGCGACGACTGCGACGCCACCATGTGGTGCCACTTGCCGTCGTTGTAGCTGGCGGAGGTGGTGGCCAAATTCGTCGTGCCCGTCCAGGTACCGAAGGACAGACGCCCGTCGTTCTCCATGTAGACGTGACGGTCGTAGCTTCCCGACTGGCCGGTCTGGCTCGAGCCGAAGCCGATGAGCTTGCCGCCGGATGTCGTTGTGGTCTTGAACCACAGCTCTTCGCTGAAGTTCGTCGTGCTCTGAGAAGCGGCGCTCGACGACAGTCCGGCCTGATTCCAGCCGCCGAAGCCGTTGGGCGTCGGCGCGAAGGTGGCTGCGGTGTCCTCAACGTTCTTCAGGGCGCCGGCCGTTTGTAATGCGAAGTCTCCGAAGAACAGGCCGGCGTTGTCGCGCTTGCCCGAATCCGCTGCCGTCGTGCCGGAGCTCTCACCCGCACGCCAGTAAAGAGACGGATCGAGGTTGTAGACGGATGCGCCATAGGCGTCTGCCGGCGCCGGCGGGATCGGCGAGACGCGTCCCGAGGCCACGTAATGGGCGATGAGCTGGTCCTGGGTGAGCGCGGCGCCGTAGATCGCGACCTCGTCGATGTCTCCAGTCAGGTAGTCGCTGCTGGGCTGGTTCGGCCATCCTCCGAGGTTGTCGCCGCCGATCCTCCAGTAGCCGGTGAAGTCCTGGCCCTGAGTCACGTCGCTGCGGCTCCCGACCACGCGGCCGTCGATCGCGAGGACCATTCCGGCGGGGCTGAGGGTCGCTGCCACATGGTGCCACTCACCGTCATTGAATGCCTTGGCCGAGCTGACAGTCTGCGTTTGACCCGTGTAGACACCGAAGTTGATCTTTCCGTCATTCCCCATATAGACCATGCGGTCGTAGTTGCCGGAAGAGCCGGTGGCCGCGTTGCCGAAGCCGATGATCTTCCCTCCGCTGGTGGAGGTCGTCTTGACCCACGACTCGACCGTGAAGGTGTTCGGCGCCTTCTCGGCGACCGGCGTCGTTATGTAGGCGTTGTCTTTCAGGCCGACGGCCGTATTGCTGTCGGCACCGTTGTTGCCCGGCTTGCCGAAGTCGGGGGTTCCCGTGACGTTGCCGTCGTTGAACCCGGCCCAGTCCTCGACCGTGAGGCCCGCTGCATCACCGAGGCGATAGTAGCGATTCGGGTCATCCGCCATCACTGCGGTCGAATAGGTGCTGGCCGACTGGCCGGATGCCGTAGCGACGACGGCGACGTTGTCGGAACGGGAGATGTTGCCTTGGGGATCGGTCGCGATCAGGCGGTACTTATAGGTGCGTCCAGGAACCAGTCCCGTGTCCACGAATCCAAGCGACGGCAGGTTCCAGAACGTCGAGTCGGCGTACGTCGTGTAGCTCGGCTTGGCCGTGTTGTTGTCCCGGATGACGTCGTACCTGAGGCGGGTGCTGTCCCTGTCCCAGTTCGCGACCCACTTGACCCGCGCAGTTCCGCTGATAGTGGATGTCACCGTCGGGTTGGCCCCCGAGCCGCTGAGGCGCGGGCCCTGCAGATTCGGCGCGACACTCGCCACGGCGAACCGCACGAGTCCCTGCTGGGGCGTGTTGTTCACCTTCATGAACTCGCCGCCCATAATGACGTACTTCGAGTTGCCGTCCACCGTCCATGGGCCCTGGTTCTGCCCTGTTGCCTTGCCCTGGTCAAGGTCGGGGAACCAGGTGAGCAGGCTGGGTGAGGCGTTCCCGGTGAAACTTGCATAACCGTGCTGGTCGGGAGTGACGATTCCGGTCGGCGCCTTACTGAAGGCGAGTCCTCGGTGGAAGGTCCAAGGATCGGTCTGGGGGAAGCCACCGATGTTGCCGCAGTAATGCGCGTGGCTCGCCGTGTAGACGACATCGCCGATGGGCTTCACCGAGTAGGTGTCGCCGTGGCAGTCCTCTACCCACGTCGTGGATCCGGAGCTAAAGCTTGTGCGGAAGGTTCCCTCGAAGTTGCCGGTTCCGTTGAAGGTGTAGCCGGTGCCGTAGATGTCGTCACCATCGCTCGACAGACTGGTGATCGCAGAACTCGTGTCACCATTTCGCACTACATCGTTTATCTGGAACGGCAGCAGTGAGGCATCGGCCGTGCTCACCATGCCGAGGCCGCGCCCGGGCTGTGCCGAACCGTTGATCATCGAGAACTGGCCGCCGATGGCGAGCTTCGACTTGTCCGGCGAGAGCACGAGCCCGTTGACCTTGCCGCCCGTGACCTGGGGAGCAAACGAGGTGAGTACGCCTGTCGCGGCGTTCGCTTCGGCGACCCCCGGTCGCTGGTCGGTGCCCACCGACGTGAACTGTCCGCCGAAGTAGACCGTCGTGGCGGTAGCGACAATGGCGCGTACCTGCCCGGCCGGTTTAGGCACGAACTTCGGAAGAAGCGTGCCCGTCTTTGCATCCAGGGCCGCGATGCTCCAGACCCGCGCGCCGTTGACCGCCGAGAACGAACCGCCGACGTAGATGCGCGTGCCATCGGGAGACGACGTCACGGCGAATGCCTCTGCGTTGAGACTGGGGGCGAACGTGGTGATGAGGTTTCCGGTCGAAAGGCTGTACGCCAGGATGTTGTTTCGAACCACGGTGTTCACACCGGGGGCTGAGCCGGCGGGCCGGGCAGTCGAGAACTTACCGACCGCGTAGACCGTGTCTCCGATGATGGTCTGCTGCCAGACGTTTCCATCAATCTGCACGGTCGGCAGGGCATCTGCCGACACTGTTGCCGGCGTAGCAGGATCCGCCGGGTTCGTTGGGGTCGTGTCAGCCACGGCTGGTGACGCGATCAGCATGCCGGCCACGACCGCGATAGCTGCGGTCGTGGCGAAAAGGGCACGTGCCCGGACGATACGTGGCTTGAGCATGAATTCCTCGACGGTGTAAAAAAGCTGCGAATACGAAGGTAGACAAAACTGATGATTTCTCAGATTTTGCTACAGAGAAGTCGGGTCCTCTTTGGACGTTACTAGACGAGACTTAAAATGAATATCCCTCACTTAGGGGTCATTTTTGGCGCGTATCCGTTCAGGAGGTGGGAACCGACCCTGCGAAGACCGCCAAGGGAACGCCTGCCAAATAGTCGATCGTGATACGGACCGATTCGCGATCCTCGACGGGAACAGTGAATACGTAAGACGCTGTGGCACTCTTGCCGGACGCGAGCGACGCAGGGAACGACTCCTGATCCGCATTGCCGCTCATTTGGGTACCTGGAACCAGATCGGCCCGATAGTCGACGAGGATGGTGGTCAGACCCAGGTCGATCGTTTCGGCGCTCTCGTTCGTAATCGTCACCTCGAACCGGATTGCGGGCCCCGCCGTTTCTCCCACGCCTTTGGCGACCCCGTCCACACTGGTGATTTTCCCCACGGTGGCGGTCACCCCGGGAGCGATCTCTGCAGGCGTATCGAAGGGATTCGCGGCGGAGGTGGCGCGCACGTCGCCACCGGCAGCATCCGGAGCCGTCGTCGCGTCTGCGCTCGGGTCGGACGAGGCGGAGGGCGAGGAGGTGGACGTCGCCGCCGAGTCGTCGGCCGCGGTCGTTGCAGACGCTGAGGGCGAGGGCGAGGGCGAACCGGCGGAGTTGGCGGACGTGACGGCGGCCCATACGACAACGCAGATGACCACGACGAGCACAGCGCCGATGACAGCCAGCAGCCAGGGGCGCATGCGGCGAGGCCGTTCAGGCGTGGAGACACCCTGCGAGAGATCGGGGCCGTCTGCGTTCGAACCGCTCATGTCGTCAACCTTTTGCTTGGAGTTATCGAGCATTCTCGCACGAGCGGGCGAGGCATCCACGGGGGTCTCAGCCGCGGTCCCACCCCCAATACAGGTCAAAAGTGAGAAATCCTTGCGTTCAGAATTCATCTTTCGCTAGCGTTGTAGAAACTTGACGTTTTCTCACTTATGCGGTTGGAGCCCCATGGTCATCAAGATCGGTTACGCGGCCGGCGCCTTCGACCTCTTTCACGTCGGACACCTCAACATCCTCAAGCACGCCAAGAGCCAGTGCGACTACCTGATCGCCGGCGTCGTCTCCGACGAGATGCTGATCCAGAACAAGGGCATCACCCCCGTGATCCCCCTGGCCGAACGGCTCGAGATCGTCAGCCACATCTCCTACGTCGACCAGGCCCGCGCTGAGGTCGTGCCCGACAAGCTCGACACCTGGCGCGAGGTCGGTTTCGACGTCTTCTTCAAGGGCGACGACTGGCGCGACACAGACAAGGGCCGACGCCTCGAGGCGGAGTTCGCCGAGGTCGGCGTCGACGTCGTCTACTTCCCGTACACAGCCCACACGTCGAGCAGCAAGCTTCGGCGCATCCTCGACCTCATGCTCGAACCCGAGTATGCACGCACGGCGAACGGAGGCGCGACTGGCAGCTGACAAGAGTTATACCCCCAACGGCCCGGCTGGTCTCCCCGAGCAGCCGGGCCTTCACTGTACCCGCAAGCGCGTCATGACCTAGGCTGGACAGCGGGGAGAACGCAGGCCGCAGATTCCCCATGGGGGATCACATGACTGACACAGCGCACAGCAGGCCCGGGCTTGTTCTCGTGGCCGCCTCGGCACAGCTCTACGACGAGCAGACGCCGCCGGCCAGAGCACGCTTCGCCATCGATCTCGTCGCAACCGTGGGAGCGATCGCCCTCGCGTACAGCCTGTCCCTCGCGACGAGAGTCACCCGCCGCCGATAGCCCCGGCGCTCAGAGCCCCGGCGCTCACAGCTCGACAGAGCTGCCCGGGCGGCATCGACCCGTCACTAGATGCTGTTCCCAGGCGTAATAACAGCACTTCGTGACGGCTCGATGCCGCGCGGGCGACCTACTCCACCAGTCCAGACCGAGCGCGGCGGCGGGCTGCCAGCCGCGCGCCTGCCAGGCCGGCGAGCAGCAGGGCCAGCGCCATCCACAGACCGACGCGCGGGTCGGCACCCGTCGCGGCCAGCGTCTCCGTCGAACCCGAGCCCGAACTCGAGCCCGAGCCGGCGGGTTGCGCACCCGGCTGGGTGCCGGCATCCGGCGCACCGGGCTGGCCCGGCTGCTGCGGCTCACCCGGGAGGCCGGGTTCACCGGGCTCGGCCGGCTCCGTCGGCTCCTCGGGCGCCGCGACGACCACGAACGTGCTCACGCCCGACCTGAACTGCGCGCCATACGGGTCGCTGACCGTGACGTACCAGCCCTGCTCTCCCAGCGGCGCGGTCGGCCACGGCATGGCGGCCTCGGTTCCGCTCGCGATGCCGGTGAGGGCTCCGATCGTCTGCGTGGTCTGCACCTCGGCCGTGAACGCGTTGGTGCGCAGCGTCTTGGTCTTCGGCTGGATGCCCAGAGTCGCGTAGGGCACGACGAACTCCTGGTGCTCCTGCTCGAGAGACGGGTCCTCGGAGTCGTAGTCGTCGAGCGACGGTGAATAGGTGCGCACCGTCATCTTCTGCCCCGCGTTGTCGAACTGCATCAGACGCAGGTAGCCGAGGCCGCCCTCTGCCAGGCCCTGGTAGTCGAACAGCATCTGCGTGACCGTGCGGTCAGGGGTGCCGTCGCCGTTGTCGTCGAACGCGTCGTAGCGCGTGAAGGCGTCGTGATAGTGCCCAGACATCACCATCATCACGTTCGGGTTGGTGGCGATGACCTCGTCGTAGATGCGCTGCGGCACCGGCCCGAGGCCACCCGTGGTGAGCATGTACTCGTGCAGGTTGAGGATCGCCTTGCGCTCGGGGTACTTGGCGAGGGTCTCGTTCATCCACGCGATCTCGGCGTCGCCCGGAGCCCAGCCCATGTACACCTGGATGAAGTCGATGCCGCCCGCGCTGATGAGGTCGTAGTGACCGCGGTTGTCGAGGTAGCTCTCGCCGTACCAGGGGTTCGACTCGAACCGCTGCTGACCGAACCACTGGCTGAACTGCGTGTAGTCGTTGGTCATCTGGTTCACATCGTGGTTGCCGGCCAGCACGCCGTAGGGCAGGCCCGCGGCATCCAGCTTGTCGTAGGCCGCATCGGCCCGCACCCACTGGTCGTTGATCAGGCTGTTGTCGACGATGTCGCCGGTGTGCGTCACGTACTGCAGGTTGAGGTTGTCGCGCTGCGTCAGGAAGAAGTTGTGGATCGCCTCCTGGTGCTTGTAGTTGTTCGGGTCGGCGTTGTAGTACTGCGTGTCCGATTCCCACCCGAGCGTGAAGTCGTAGTCGCTGCGCGGGGTGTCGGATGCGTTCAGCGGCGTGATCGGGGTGTCGCGCGTCGAGCGCGGCGCACCCGAGAATCCCTCCGAGTGCTGCACGAGCACCTGCATGGTTCCGTTCGCCGCGTGGTCCGCTGCGGCGACGGTGGCCGTGAGCCCGAACTCCACGTCGTCGGCGTCGACGGTCACGTGACGGTCGATCTCCTCCCACGCCCCGGTCGTGACGTTGCGCACGTACATGAGCACCTTGGCGCCCGTGTTCGCCGATCCCGTCCAGGTGAGCTTCGTCTGATAGTCGGCGCCGGCATCGGCCGGGATCGCCGCGTCGAAGACCTGGTACGGCAGGGCGGTGTCCGAGCTGATCTCGGTGTCGAGTCCGTCGACTCCCCCGAGCGCCGAGACCTCGTCGGCACTGAGGGCGCGAGAGGCTGCGGCTGCGGGAGCGGAGTCGACCTCGGTCGACACCTCGGTCGTGCCCACTCGGCTCGACACTCCCCCGTTCGCCGCGTCGAGCTCGTAGCCCCGGGCGAACTCCACGGCGAGCGTGTCGCCGCTCGGGTCGTCGACGCGGGCCTTCAGCTCGGCCTCGCCCTCGACGACCTCGGCGCCCTCCTCAGGAAGAACGGCGATGCCCGACGGCTGCTCGACCGGCGTGGTGAACACCACGGAGGTGTCGGTCACGTTGCCCACGACGTCGGTGGCCTTCATGGCGAGCGTGTGCGAGCCTCCGGCGAGGTCGACGCTCGATGCCCTGTACGGCAGCTGCACGGCCTGGCCGTCGAGGGTCGCGACGAACGCGCTCAGGCCCGATCCGGCATCCGTGGCCCCGCCGGTCATCACGAACTCGCCGCGGTACTCGGTCTCGGCGACCATGTTGGTGGTCACCTCGGGGGCGGTGTTGTCGACGTTGACCGTGCGCTCGACGCGCAGGTCTGCGGCGGATGCCCCGATCACGTGGGCGCCGTCGGTGACGGCGGTCGTGTTCCACTGGTGGGCGACAGCGCCGAACGCGTCATCGGGAAGCGTGAAGACGGCGTCGTAGAAGTCGAGCTTTCCGGTCGTGTCGCCCATCTGCAGAACCTTCGTGGGGTCGTCGTAGCCGGCCGGGCGCAGGGCCCGCCCATCCGGAAGCACGAGCCTGAGGTTCTGAATGGTGAAGTCGTCGTTGTTCTCGACGCTCAGCTCGGGCGCGGCCTTGGTTCCGGCCCAGACGCTCAGCGTCAGCGGCTGGCCCGCGGTGACGTAGCTGAGCGGAACCTTCGTGGTGATCGTCTCGACGCCCTCGAAGATGCCCTCGTCGAAGATGGTGAGAATGTCGGGGCCGATGAGAACGCCGTTGCGGAAGAAGGTGTTGACGCCGCCGGCTTCGAACGCGAAGTAGGGCTCGCGCTCGAGTGAGCGGGTCGTGTCGGTCACGGCTGCGCCGTCGATGTCGAGGGATGCGCCGGGCGGGGTGCTCGCGGACGCCGCGACCCGGGTGGTTCCGCTGAGCCACTGGCCCTCGGTGACATTGAGGCGCACGGGGTCGGTGTCGCCCTGGGTCACGGTGACCCGGCGCGTCTCGGTGGTGACGGTGTTGGATCCGTCTCGCACCTCGACCGAGTACTCGAGCCAGGCCTTGCCGTAGAGGTCGACGCCGGGGAGCTCGTAGGCGTAGCGCGAGAGCGGGTCGGCGGGATCGGTGTCGGCGGGGTCGACGCGCTGGCCGAGCAGGTCGATGACCGTCGGAGTCTGGTCGACGTCGTTCGACACCGTGAGGCGCACGGTGCGCACCTGGCGGTCGTCGGTGATGGTGAAGTCGATCGGAAAATCGACCGCGGGGTCGACGGTGTTGCCCGTGTTGTCGGTGATCGCGGGCGCCTGCGCATCCGTCGGCACGACCACGAGGCCGGCAGGGACCTGGTCTGCGGTGACCGAGCCGGGCGTCGCCGGAGCCTTGCGCAGCAGGGCCTGCTTGGTGATGTCGGCGGCGTCGAAGCCGTACTGGATTCCCTGCTCTGCATCGACGTCGTCGACCGTGGAGACCATGTTGTAGTACGCGCGGTTGAGGGCGAAGCCGGTGTTGGTCACGATCTGCATGCCGCGGGCCGAGCCGTTGGCCATGCCGGCCGAGACCACGTCGACGAGCTGATCCTGCGTGAGCTTCGTCGAGAAGTGGCTGTTGAAGTCGGCCAAGCCGAGGCTGCTGTTGGCCGCGTTCTTCACCCAGAGCACGAGCTTGCCGCCCGACGGGATGACCACGTCGCGGGGCGTGCTCGGCCACAGCGCGGTCGACGAGTTGGTCTGGTCGGTGACCGGGTAGAGGTAGCGCAGGGTGTAGTCGGCCCAGTCGACGGGGCTGTCGCTCGAGTTGTAGACCTCGATGAACTCGTAGCCGTCTGCGCTGCCCACGTTGGTGGAGTCGGGCAGCAGCTCGGTGATCTGCAGCGGCGACGCGACCAGGGTCGGGTCGGGGGCGGGCAGCTCGGTGGGCGGGGTGGTGGGCTCGGTCGTCGGTTCGGTCGTCGGTTCGGTCGTGGGTTCGGGGGATGTCGTGGGTTCGGTCGTCGGGGGCGCCGTCGGCTCGGGGTCGGTCGGGGTCGGCGGCACCAGCACGGCGGGGTCGACGACCCCGGGGCTCGGAACGGCGGCCGAGGCGGCGAGGGTCATGCTGCGCTGAGCGGTGTCTGCGGGGCGGGCGAACTGGGCGACCCGGTCGACCGCGACGGAGCCCGACGGGTAGAACGACCACGAGATGGCTGCGCCGTCGGTGTCGACGACGCGGATTCCGCGGCCGCCGCTGTTGGCCATGCCGGCCTGGCCGGTGAGCGGAACGACGGTGTAGGCATCCGGTGTCGTGCCGGTGACGCCCGCCCAGTAGGCGCGGAAGTCGTCGATGGTGAACGTCGAGGTGTCGACCGAGCCCGAGGTGTAGTTGAGCCACAGCACCACCGGCTGGCCTGCCGGCAGCACCGTGCCGGCGGGGGCCGTGAGCGGGATGTCGCGAGCACGGTCGTCGGTATCGGCGTAGATGTAGGCGAGCGAGAGTCCGCCGGCGCCGACGGTGACGTCTGTCGACGCGGTGTTCACGACCTCGACGTACTCGAACGAGTCGACGCCCGTGTTGTCAGGCGCTATCTCGGTGACGATCACCTCTCCCGCCGGCGATGCCGCGAAGGCCGGAACCGCGCTCGAGGCGATGAGGGCTGCGGCGAGAACAGAGGCGAAGGCGGGCAAGGCGAACAGGCGTGAGCGAGACAACGTGGAGACCCCAGAGGTGGTGGAACAAAACTCCTCGAACCTACGAGCCGCGACCTCCCCAATTGGGGGCGTTCGTGCAGATGGAAGATGAACGCGAGGTGACGGGCAGGTTCGCAACGTGTCGTCGCTAACGGTGGAGCGTTCCGACGGCCGACCGGCGCGATCGACTTGTCACACATTGCTCTATCCGTCGAGGTTTCGAGCGTTCTGTGACAAGTGGATGATGACAGGCCGCGTCGACTGGTCAGACAACGCGCTAAAGGCGTCCACTTTGAACATTCTGTGACAAGTCGATCAGGCCCGAGGCGGCGTGCCCTCCGCGCGCGGCTGCGAGCGAGCGCCGACCACCAGGCCCGCCCAGAAGGCTCCCGCGAGCAGGCCGAGCACGGCTATCACCAGGCCGAGAGCCGTCATGGGCGCGACGATCTGCACGGCTCCGGGCCGGAACATGTCACCGGAGAGTGGCGCGTACGCCACCCATCCGAAGGAGAGAGGCTGCGACGCGGAGATGACCGCGATCACCGCCCCCACCACGACGGCGACGACAGCGATGGCGAGCAGGAGGCGCTTCGGAGTGGAGGACGTCATGCCTCCACGCTACGCAATCGTCAGCGAGAGATCGCGACGAAGAACTGCATCGATCCGTCAGAAAACGCTCTTTGCGGCCCGACTACCCGCGTTTTCTGACGGATGGATCACGCGCGGGAGAGTGCGACGAACACCAGGGTCAGGCTGAGCGCTGCGACCACGATCAGGCCGCTGAGCTTGAGCACCTCGGGAGACGCCTTCTCCCGCAGGCGGGACAGCACAGGTCGCGACAGCAGGGCGCGAGACCGCGCGGCCCACGTGGGCCGCGCAGCCTCAGGGGCTCCGGGCGGGGCCGACTTCGGGGCGGCAGCATCCGGAACCGAGGCCGGCTGCAATTCGAACTTCGCCGGCGCCAGATCCGCTACGGGCGCCTCGACCTCCTCCGCCTCGCCGAACTCGGCGAGAAGGGAGTCGAACGTGAGCTCGCGCTCCGTTGCAGACATGTTGGCGTGGGCACGTGCAGGCACAGGGGTGATCATGGCGTCCGAGCAGATAAGGGGCGAGCCGCATCCGTTGGAGAAAACCGGTGCGCAGAGAGTCTGGGTGAGAAACGGCGGCTCGAGCTGAGGGGCGAGCCGACGCCTTCTTCTCTAAAGATAAGGATCAGTCAGTTAGTTGTCGAATCTCTGCTCGATCTCGTCAGGCGACGAGCCGCGTCAAAGCCTCTTCGGGCGATCCGTAGGGGCCCGACCAGCCGTCTCTCGTGTGGTCGTCGCTGAGCTTCGCGTGCCAGCCGTCGCTCATGCGATAGACCGTGGCGAGGCGGCTCGTCCTCTCGGCGCCGTCCGTCTGGAGGATGTACGCGCGACGAGGACCGTGACGTTCGATGATGGCGGAAGACATGGGTGGTGTTTCGCTCCTTCTGCTGACCGCAGGCGCGATCACGTTAGGTTGAGTGATTCTCAGTGTATTTGCAGCAACGCTACAGAGCGTCGTGTTCTGGCACAAGGGACTTCACAGGGCCCGGTAAACGACGTATTCTCACGATTCGGCGCGGCGGCGGGATCGGATTGCGGACAACACGAGAAAAGCCACCCCGAGCGGGGTGGCCTCTCGTGATGTGCGAGCGATCAGGCTTCGACGTCGCCGCGCCATGCTCCGTCGGGGTGGCCCTCCGACTCGATGTACTCCTTGAAGTTTTTCAGGTCCTTCTTCACCGCGTGGCCGCCCACACCCACGGCCGAACCGAGCTTCTCGAGCAGGCCGGTGGGCTCCCAGTCGAGCTGCACGGTCACGCGGGTCTCGGTGGGAGCGAGCTTGTGGAACGTGACGACGCCAGCGTGGTCGACCTCGCCGCCGGTGCTCGTCCAGGCGACGCGCTCGTCGGGGTGCTGCTCGGTGATGTTGGCCTCGAAGGTGCGCTCGACGGGGCCGACCTTGATCTTCCACTCGGTCAGAGTGTCGGTCACCTGCTGGATCGACTCGACCTCGTCGAGAAACTTGGGGAACTCCTCGAACTGGGTCCACTGGTTGTAGGCGACGGAGACGGGAACAGAAACGTCGACGGTCTCGATGATCTGGGGCATGTGAACAACTCCTCGTAGTGCGGTATCAACTTGTCTGTACCTCCTCGACGCTACGGGCAGGGCGCGCCCGGGGTGACCCCCTTGACGCACGACTCGCGCAGCAACAGCGCGCCGCAACAGCGCTCAGCAACGGCGCTCAGCAACAGCCCCGCATCCCGGCCTACGCTGACCCCATGACAGACGCCCCGATTTTCGGCGAAGCCCACGCACCCGATCTGCATGTGATGACCTACAACATCCGGCGCCGCATGAGGCAGAACGCCCCCGGAAGCCCCGACCTCTGGTCGAGGCGGCAGCCGCTGATGCGCCAACTGCTGTCTCGCGAGCGCCCCACTCTGCTCGGAACGCAGGAGGCGCTGCCCGACCAGGCCCTCTTCATCTCAGCCGTGCTCGGGCCCCACTACCGCCGCATCGGCTACGGGCGCAACGCCGACGGCACCGGCGAGGGATGCCCTCTCTTCTACGACTCTCGCCGACTGCATCTGGAGAGCTGGCGCCAGATCGCCCTGTCAGAGACACCGGATGTCGCGGGGTCGCGTTCCTGGGGCAACATGATTCCGCGCATCGCGGTCGTCGCCCGGTTCGTCGATGTGAAGACCGGCGAGCCGCTGCGCGTGATCAACACCCACTTCGACCACATCGCTCGGCGGGCCCGGCTGCACTCGGCCGAGCAGCTCGCCGCGCTCGCCACGTCGAGCGACGAGCCCGTCATCGTGATGGGCGACACGAACACCGACGTCGGCACGGCTCCGTTCGAGGCGATCGCCGGCGACGCCGGGCCGCTCGTGGATGCCTGGACCGCGGCCGGCGTGCGGCTCACGCCCCCGTGGGGCACCTTCTCGAACTACCGCACGCCCAAGACCGGCACGAAACGCATCGACTGGATCCTCGTGAGCCCCGGCATCGAGGTGCGCGAGGCGGCCATCAATGCCTCGCGTTTCGACGGCGCCGCCGCATCCGACCATGAGCCCGTGCAGGTTCTCGTGCGCCCCCGCAAGGCCCTGCCCGCGGAGCGCACCGCCGGGTAATCTTCGAGCGTGATCACCGAGACTTTCCTGCGGCGACCGCGCGGCGGTGCGGAACTGACGGCCGACGCTCTGCGCGTGCTCGGCGTCATCAGCATCGCGATCGGCGGCATCCACTGGGGATTCGTGGAGGTGGCGGTCTTCGCGCTCACGCTGCTCGGCATGCTCGTGCCGCGCTTTCTCGGGCTGCGCCCCGGCTTCGATATCGCGGTGGGCGGCACGCTGCTCGTGGCCGCCTGGAGCGGCGTCTTCGAGCTGTACACGTCGATCGACTGGCTCGACATCGTGATCCACTTCGCCGCCAACGGACTGCTCGCCGCGCTGTTCTTCGTGGTGGCAGCCCGCACGGGCGTCGTGCCCGACGTCGCAGCGGGAACGACGTCGCTGCTCCGCTCCGCGCTCCTGACGACGGTGTTCGGGCTCGCCGCCGGAGTGCTCTGGGAGATGGGCGAGTGGGCGGGCCACACCTTCATCGACTCGGCCATCTTCGTGAGCTACACCGACACCATCGGAGACCTCGCCGTGGGCGGGCTCGGCTCGCTGCTGGCCGGCCTGTGCATTCGCTGGCTCAGCTCGGAGAGCCGGTGGATCGCCCCGCACGCCGAGGCGACCACGCCGGCCGACTCCCGCACACGACTCCGAGAGATCGGCTAGCGCGGGGCACTCGTTCCCACCGACGACCGCGCCAGGTCGAGCTGCACCACAGTTCCCACCGCGGTGAGCCGCAGGGCGGCCACGTCGTACTGCCCCGTCGACCTCGTCGCCGCATCCGGCCCGTCGACCGTCCACGCCGGTTCCGGGTTGCCGTTCGCCGGGTTCGGACTGTTCTGTGCATTCGCGGTCAGCGACAGGAGGGAGTCCTCCCCGAACAGCACATCCGTCGCGTTCGAGACGAGCGTGACCACGGGGGCGGTCAGCGCGAGCAGCGCCGTTCTGGTCGTGGCGAGAACACCGGTCACGGGAGTGAAGAGCGCCGAATTCAGCGCGGTTCCGAGTGACGCGGAGACGTTCGCAGCCAACCCTCCGGTGAGAGTGTTGAGCAGTCCGCACAGGATGGCCGTAATGACGCTGCAGGCCGCGCCTCCCGCCAGGGAGATCGACGTGGTGACGAGCGGCGTGCCGGCGGTGAGACCGGCCAGCGAGACCTCGGGGATCGTCAACGTGATCGAGGCGACAGGGGGGCCTGACCCTTGAAGCACGTTGACGACCACCTTGGCAGACACGGTCATCGATTCGAGCGCCGCCCTGATGGCGCCCTCCAGATCGTCGACCCAGTTGACGAGCGCCTCGGTCGTCGCCGCTGTGAGCGCGTTGAGGATCTCGTCGTTGATGAGCAGCTGCGTGTTGGCGGGGAGCCCGTTGATGCCGGTCGTGCCGTAGGCCGCCCCGAGCAGACCGTCGAGATCGACAGAGATCCGCCCCGTCACGAGATCGACGCTCACGATGCCGGCGTCGTCGGAGATGGTGTCGTCGAGCAGCCCGTTCACATCGTCGAGATCGATACCGACGTTGAGGTTGCTGATCGTGATCGACCCCAACCCGAGTCCGAGCGTGTTCAGCAGGGTGTTCAGCTGACCGGTGAGTCCGGTCGTCAGCGATGACAGCACTCCCGCGTTGCCTGCAAGACCCTCCACCGTGCCGTCGAGTCCCGTGATCACGGAGCTCGTGTTCGTCACGAGAGTGCCGACCGTGGGAGATGTGAGGTCGAGGTCCACTCCCGCCACGGCGTACTGGCGCTCGAGCGACGAGACGATCGAGCCCGTCCAGGTGGCGGCGCACGCATCGAGCGTTGCGCTCGATGCGACCGCGCCCACGTCGAGCGACGCGTCGGCGAGGCCCGCGACGACGGTACTCAGGCTCTGTCCGAGCGCTGACTGCACGATGGTGCTCAGCTGGAGGGTGGCGAAGGTGGGCGGGTTCGGGCCGGGCTGGCTCGCCGTCGTCTGGATGGCCCCGCTGTTGCTCACCGCGCCGGTCGCACCGGTGGATGTTCCGTCGGAGTCGACCTGCACGTAGCTGTTGTCGACACCGAGGCCGGCATTGAGCGGAAGCAGCAGCAGGTCGCCCAGGCTGGCCTGCAGAGTACTGAGCGCCGTGACCGTGAGCGGGTTGGCGTAGGCGTTCTCGCCCAGCGAGTTCGACTGCGGCGGCGGGGGCGTGATCGCGACACCGGATGCGTCGTTCACCCCGCTGATACCGTCGAGCTCGGCGAAAGCGTCGAGGTCGATGCCGGCCAGGCTTCCGCCCAGCAGCTTGCCCGATGCCCGCGTCGTGAAGGGCGAGCCGTCGGATCCGCAGTCGAGCGTACCGATGGTCGACGAGTCCCATTCGGCATCGAGCCAGGAGGCGTCTGTCGGAGCCGCCGTGATCGACGTCGCCGCCGAGACGGTGATCGCGACAACCCCCGCGAGGGTTCCGACGAGTCGGCGCGTGGCTGAGCGCGAGAGGGTGCGGCGGGTCGTGCTGCGCGGGGTCATGACGCGCTCCTTCGTCGTGGCGTGAGTGTTCGGCGGTGACGCACGATCATTCCGAGTGCGATGGCCCCGGAGCCGATGAGGACAACGGCGAGGACGTCGAGTCCGGTGTTGGCGAGCCCGCCCGGGCCCTTCGTGCCCGAACCCGAGGTGCCCGGCGTTCCCGGCGTTGCCGGGGTGCCCGGTGTGGTCGTGGGATTGGTCGGCACCACGTCGTCGCCCTCGGCGAGAACGTGGAAGGCGAAGTCGCCCGTGAGCCCCATGAGACTCTCGTCGCGACTGGCGGAGACGTCGGGCATCCGTGCCTCGACGAGGATGAAGCGGGGGCTTCCGGCATCGAGCGTGCCCAGGTCGAACAGCGGCGTTCCGTCGGATTCGGCACCCGGCCCGACGGAGGTGATCGCCTGCGGATTGTTGCCGCATCCGGGGTCTGCCGGATCGAAGGTGACCGGCTCGGCGGGAATGCCCGTCCAGGCCGCGTCGCAGGAGGCGATGGAAATGACCACACCGTTGGGGTGGGCGAGCAGCTCTCCACCTGCATACATCTCGAGGGCGATGCGCGCGGTCGTCGCTGTCTCGAGGGTCATCTCGATCTGCCCGTACCCCACGTCTCCCGGGCTCATGTCGAGGAACTGCAGCGGGTCGGGCGACGTCTCGAGGGTCAGATACCCCGGTGCGCCGGGCTGCGGGTCGGGATCACCCGGCAGATCGAGGGCCGCGGATGCCCGGGCGGAGACGAGCGCGATGCCCGCCACCATGAGCAGTACGGCGAAGACCGTGGCGAGCGCTGTCGCTGCTCGGCGTCTCGCGGATGCGGGTTCAACGCGCATGGCGTCTCTCACCTCTTCGTGGTTCGGTGGTGCTGGATTGCTGGGTGCGGGGCCAGAAGGCCCAGAGAACGAGGGCGCCGGCGCCGATAGTCACGACGACGAGGGTGACCGGGCTGCCCATCGCATCGCTCACGGCCTGCCCGCCGGCGATCGAGCCGAGAACGACTTTTCCGGTCTTCACGTGGTACGGGAAGAGATCGGGAATCGTGTTCGCATCGCCCTGCATTGAGACGATGCGACCGTTCGGCACGTTCGGGTCGGGCTCGATCACCGTGATGCGGTGGGTGATCGGCAGCCGCTCCCCTCCCCTCTGGAGGGTGACGACCTGCCCGACCTCGAGCTCTGAGGCCGGAACCTGGCGGACCAGAGCCAGTGATCCCGCCGGAATCGTCGGGGCCATGGATCCGGTCGCGAAGGTCACGAGCGAGAATCCGAAGAACAGAGTGGCGATGCCCCAGGCTATGGCGGCGAGGCCGGCGATTCCCGCGGCCGCGAGCGCGACATCTCGGATTCGAGAGGCGACGATCCTGAGTCGCCCCGGCCGACGAGACCCACCGTGCGCATGGGGATGTCCACGGTGGGTCTCGCGGAACTCGGCGACTCGCGTCATGTGAATCGCCTTTCCGGTCGGTCGGTCTCAGGTGGTGTGCTGCGGACCGCTAGTCGAGCTCGGAGGCCGACACGAACTGCCAGGCGGGAGCGACCGCTCGACCCTGCAGAGTGTCGGGCGCGTCATCGGGGAGCGAGACCTGGAAGCAGTAGTTGAGCTGGTCGCCCGAGTCTGCTGCGAGGGCGCTGACGACGGTGCTGGCGGTGGCAAGCCCGGCGGCCTCGTCTGCCGTGCCCACGACGTAGGTCGCGGCGGGGCCGAAGGCTGCAGCGGTGCAGGCGGCTGGATCGGCATCTCGTGCGCCCGTCGCCACAACGACGCGCAGCTCGAGGGCAGCCGTGAGCAGGTTGCCCGGGTCGTCGATGGGGATGTTCGTCGCGGCGACCGCTCCGCTGAGGCGCACAGAAGGCGCGGCGACCGAGCCATCGGTCGTACTCAGCGAGACGGGAGCGTAGATGGCATCACCCGGGGTGAGCGTGAGGGCACCGGTGGTGAAGGTCAGCGAGCCGCCGGGGTTGGTCTCCTCATCGGTCCACGCGTCGGCGTCGAAGTCGACGCTCGTGTTCTGCTGGACTTCGAAGGTGCTGGTGCCCACGCCCGGAGTGCCCGGGTCGCCATCGACTCCGGCCGTTCCACCGACGACCCACTCCGAGTCGTTCCACACGGCCAGTGTCACGGTTGCGCCGACACCCAGCACAAGGCCTGCGGCGAGAACGGCGAACGCCTTCTGCCTCGTGGAACGCTTTCTGAGCGACGAACCGGCCGGCGTCTCCGGCGCTTCGAATTCTGATGACTGTGACATGACTGATCTCCCCGAACTAGATGAAGCCGCCCCTTATGTGGCCTCTGAGGGTTGAACGATGACATGAGGAGAATTCACGATGGGGCGCAGGCGAGCACTTCGAGTAGTCGTGCGAGGACAGTCCCGTAGCGCCCGTACCGGGGCTCGGTAGTACCCCGTGTTTATTCCGTAGCTCTCGCGTGACATACCCGTAGTGCGTGGGCACCGGCGTCGACCATCGCCGTCAGGTCGGGGACGCTAACACGCACTACCGAAATCGTCGGCTCCCCAATCGGGGGGTATCAGCGCTGAGTAGCGTGATCGCATCCGGCCCCAGGGGAGCGCCGGGTTTGCAAAGGAGCAAACACACATGCAACGACGCATCGCACGACGCCTGCTTGCGACGGGGGTGACCGCAGCACTCGTGGCGGGAACGACTCTCGTGGTGGCGGGTCCCGCACTCGCAGCACCCGGAGACGCATCGGCCTACGGCGCCCAGGCCGAACTGACGGTCGACATCGCCGGCATCCAGATCGTCCTCGACGAGACCACGGTCGGCCAGACCGCCGTGACCGCGCCGGGCACGCAGACGTCGCCCACCGACGACTACACGCTCATCGACGCCCTGCTCGCGGGCATCGACGTCAACGGCGTGACCTCCACCTCGACGACAGGTCCTGCAGGATCGTCGTCGAGTGCGGCGATCGCCACCGCCGATGTCGACCTGCTCGGTCTCGATCTTCTGACCTTGAGCGGGGTGACCGCCGACACGACCTGCGTCGTGGGCCAGGACGCCACCGCGGTCGCTCAGATCGCGAACCTCAACGTTCTCGACCAGGTCGGCGTCGACGTCTCGTCGGGCGACATCGTGAGCGCGGAGACCACCCTCGAGGGCGACGCCGTCGGAGCCCTCGCCGGCGTGACCCTGAGGGTCGAGGTGCAGGAGATCGAGGACGCGACGGCCACCGCCGCCACCGCGAGCGCGCTCGTCGCCCGTGTCTTCCTCACCGGCACGGTCGGAGAGATCGAGCTGGTCAACCAGATCGCCGCCACGATCACCCTGGCCAACGCCGAGTGCGAGACGCCCGCGATCGTTCCGGTGACGCTCTCGAGCATCACTCCCCCGTCAGGGCCGACGTTCGGCGGGCAGACCGTGACGATCAGCGGAACCGGCTTCAACGCATCCACGACCGTGACCTTCGACGGCATCGCCGCGACCGACATCGTGCCCAACGAGGCCGGAACGTCGCTCACGGCAGTGACCCCGGCGAATGCCGCGGGAGACGCCGTGGTCTCGGTCGCGAACCCGGGCAGCGCCGCCACGCTCCCCTATCTCTACGTCGAGCCGTCGATCTCGGGCATCACGCCGAACGAGGGTCCTGACGCCGGCGGCACGGAGGTCACGATCTCCGGCGCCGGTCTCGGCGAAGCGACGGGCGTGACGGTGGGCGGTGACGACGCCGACATCGTCTCGATCTCCGACGACGGCACCTCGATCGTCATCGAGACTCCCCCGGGAACCGGCCTCGCCGATGTCGTCGTGAACTTCGGCGGCGACAACGACGTGACCTCTCCCGAGCAGTTCCTCTACGTGTCGGCCGACTCGCCGCAGGTCACGGGAATCACCCCGTCGTCCGGACCGACCGCGGGCGGCACCACGGTGACCATCACGGGCACCGACCTCGCCGACGTGACCCAGGTGTTCTTCGGCGACGCCGAGGCCGCGATCGTGGGCGAGCCGACCGACACACGCATCGTCGTCGTGACTCCCGCGAACCCGGCGGGCTTCACCGACGTGGTTCTGATCACGTCGGGCGACGACGCCGAGCGTATCGACGACGCGTTCCTCTATGTGGCTCCGCCCACCTCGACCACGATCACACCGGGTTCCGGGCCGACCACCGGGGGCACGACCGTGACGATCGGCGGCTCGGGCTTCGTTCCCGGAGCGACCACGGTGACGATCTGCGGTGCCACCATCGCCGCTGAGAACGTGTCGGTGAACGCCGACGGCACCGTGCTCACCTTCCGCACCCCGCCGTGCGCGGCCGGCAACGCGGTGGTCACTGTCACCACGGCCGGAGGAGCAACGAGCACGACGACCTTCCGGTACGTCTCGACAGCGGCCGCGGGAGCAGGCGGCTCCGGAACGCTCGCATCCACGGGAGCGGCGCCCGCGCCGATCATCTGGACCGCAGGCATCCTGCTGCTGCTCGGGGCCGCGCTCGCGGCCGCCGCCGTGTGGCGTCGACAGCGACGGGCGGAGTAGTCGCGTCGTCCTGACAGACAAGGAAGCGCCGGCCCATTTGGGGGTTGGGCCGGCGCTTCAGTCTTCAAGGTAAGGAATGCTCGACATCTGTCGAAGAGAAACGGCGGTGTTTCACCTCCTGATTCACCCTCGATGCGGTCAGCCGTGCTGATCGAGCTTCTCCTGGGCCTGCTTGGCCCTCCGGGTCGCGCGCAGGTGATCTCGCTCCGCAGACTTCTTCTCGCGATTCGCCAGCTGGGTGTCGCGGTACACCTCGGCCAGGTCGGCTTCGACACCTCGGAGCTGCTCCTCGATCTCCGCTCGCTCGGCCTCGAGCTCCGTGCGACGCTCCGCGAGTCCGGCGAGGGTCTCGTCGACCTCTGCGACCCGGGCCCGTGCGACCGCGACGTCGTCGACGGCCTGCCAGGCGAGGTCCTCGGCCTGTTTGCGCTCCCTGGCCGCCGCCTCGGTGGCGGCCTCGGATGCGTTCGCCCGCCTCGACCGTGCACGGCCCGTCGTTCGGCCGGCCGACTCGGGTGCCCCGTCAGCCGGAAGGGCCTCGGCACCCGCGAGCGCCACCGGCTCCCACCCCGAGACGGTGAGACCGCGCACGAGAAGCCCTCCGCGCACCGCGGCCGCGGCATCCTCGTCGGTCATCGCCGCCTGCAGAGTCTGACCGACCTCGATGAGCGCTGAGCCGCTCAGCACGACCCCTTCCCGCACGGCGAGCTCGCGCGCCCGTGACGACGCGTCGGCCACGAGCCGCTGGCGGTCGGCGCCGAGCGAGCGCATCTCGACTGGGTCGAGGGCGGACTGCGCCTCGCGCTGGCGTCGACCGAGATCGAGCAGGCTGTCGAAGAACTCTGCGTCGTCACGGGCCAGCGCGGTCACGGCCCAGGCGGTCGGGGATGCCTTGGGCAGCCGTTTCAGGCTGGGCGCGAGTGCACGCAGGGCGGGGTTCTTCGATGCCTCCGAGGCGGCTTCGTTGCGAGCCGCAGTGAAACGAGACGGCGGCAGTTCGTAGAGTGATCGAGCGATCGCCCGCAGTTCGTTCTGCCCATCGGTCATGCTCCATCATCGCAACCGAGCGACGCTGAGGCGAGTCCACTGTGCATGAGATTTACCCACATTTGGGGGTCATGAGAGACTTGTAGACGGCCGGATCATCCGGTGAGATGTTTCGCCCCAGACCCCGGTGCTGCTATGGATGACAAGCTGAGCGATCCCCCCTCTGCCGAGAGCAGCCCGGCCCCGAACGCCGCGGAGTTCCTCACCCCCGAGGCTTTGCCCGCGGCCGTGGCAGAAGCGGCACGAACGCACGGCTGGCGCGCAGGGCTTGCACTGCAGTCGGCACACTGGGATCGCTTCGTCACCAGTCGCCCCGAAGCCCTTCTCGCCTCGATCAGAAACCTGCCGGGCGAGGCCTTCGTCGAGATTCCCAGCCTTCTCGTCGCCGTCAACTACCTCCAACACGTCATCAGCGGCGACGACCCCCGGCGGTTCCACGACATCGCGATCGCTGAGGGCGGGCGGTCCGACGACGAGTCCGAACCGCTCGACGTCATGATCAACTCGGCGGGGCGGACCGCCGGATATCGAACGAACGGGCGACTGGCCGACGCGGCGAGATCGGCCCGGCAGGGTCGTCGCATCCTCAACGAGATCACGGCCGCCGAGCGCGCCGAGCGACAGATGGAGCTGCCCCATCTGCTGCTGCAGTGGGGGCGATCGTTCGAGGTGGCCGATGTCGGCGGTGTGCTCGAGTACGAAGAGGCGTGGGAGCTGTCGAATCTGACGGGCCAGCCGCTGATCGCGCGGCGGGCCGCGGCATCGCTGGCCTGGCTTCACGCCGACCACGGACGGCTGAACGAGGCCGAGTCCTGGATCGCCCGAGGTCGACAGATCACCACGATCGGATCGAGATACGACGCCCCGCTCCATCTTGCCGCGGCTCTGGTCGCGATCGATCGATGCGACACCGACTCGATACCGGGGCACCTGGCCGAGCTGGCGACCGTTCCCATCGGCGAATACTGGGCGGCCGAAGCCTGGGTCAGGGCCTGGGCTGCATACAGCGAGGCCGACATCGTGCAGGTGGAGACCCTTCTCGACGCGCAGCGCCTGAGCCAACCGGAGGCTCTGCGACGCAGCGGCGCCTCCTCCCGGTATCTGGTTGCGGCCTACGACAGGCTGGCGACGATTCGAGGCAGGAACACCACGCCGGTCGAGCGCGACACGGACCCCTCGGCCTTCGCGCACCTCATGTCGGCCGTGTCGGCCTACCGCGCCGGCTCGATGCACACCGCCCTCGACGAGGCCGCCCGTGCGCTTCAGGAGGATCGCGGCCCGCGGCTGCAGTCCGCGGCCAAGCTCCTCGCCGCGGCTGCCCGCCTCAGTCTCGGACGATCCGAGGCAGCGGCGACGTCGTTCACGACGGCTCACGCGATCATCGAGATCGAGCGGCTCTACAGCAACTACTCGATCATCGCTCCGGCCCACCTGCTCGAGCTCTCCGCGTCGACAGGGCTTTTTGTTCACTCCCCGGCGGTCCCGACCGACCAGACCGCGACCACAGGGGCAGCCCTCGCATCGCTCTCCCGTCGGGAACGCCAGGTGCTCGTCCATCTGGCATCCGACCAGTCGCTGCAGTCGATCGCCGACACTCTCTTCGTGAGCAAGAACACGGTGAAGACGACGACGAGCAGCCTCTACCGAAAACTGGGCGTCAATTCGAGGCGTGCCGCCGCCGACATCGCGCAGCGGGCGGGCATCGCCTAGATCGGGCGTGTTCGTGTCACCCCTCGGGCGCCTGACGAATGCGACGAGCGGCGCACCCGTTACAACCCGTAGTATGTCCGCTGAGGGGGACTCCACAATGACGTCACACAGCACTTCCAGGCACACGCGTGCCCGCATCATCAGCGCCGCCATCATCACCTTGGGCCTGGCCGCAGGATCGATGCTCACGGCCTCGGTCTCGACGGCCGCACCCGCACCCGGCGTGCCGGAGGTGACCGCGGGCCTCGACTACGTCGCGCTCGGAGACTCGTACTCGGCCGGCCTCGGCTTGGAGCCGGGCACCGCCCTTCCCATTCCGGAATGCGGCCAGAGCGCGGTCAACTTCCCCCACCAGCTGGCCACGGCCTACGGTCTGTCACTCACCGACGTCTCGTGCTCGGGTGCCACGACCGACGACGTGTCCGTCACCTCGCAGTATGCCGGGGTCGGCCCCCAGATCGAGGCTCTCTCCGCCGACACCGACATCGTGACGATCACCATCGGCGGCAACGACCTCGGCTTCCAGGAGATCGCCGGGTCGTGCATTGCGGTGGGCCCCGACGGCCCGCTGGTCTTCGCCAATCCGCCGGCGCAGAACTGCGCCAGCCTCTACAACGCGCAGGTCGACCTCCTGGCTGCCAGGATCGCAACGCAGGTCGCTCCCGACCTGGCCATCACCTACGCGGCGATCGCCGCCGCGGCTCCGAACGCCACGGTCTTCGTCGTCGGTTACCCGGGGCTGTTCCCCGACACGATTCCCGAGGGCGGATGCTTCACCGACGCCTTCACGACACCGAACTCGTTCCCCTTCACCACGATCGACACGGCCTACCTGCGCGCCACGGAACAGAAGCTCGATGCCGCCATCCAGGCCTCCGCAGCCAATGCCGGTTTCACCTACGTGCCGACCTTCGCCGGCAGCGCCGGTCACAGCGCCTGCGCCTCCGCCGGAACGCCCTACATCAACGGCGTGACCCTCAGTGAGTCCGCGTTCGCGTCGTCGCTGCACCCGAACACCCTGGGCGAGACGTTCCTCACCGACTCCGTCAGCCTCGCGCTCGACGCCGCGTTCCCCGCCGTCGTACCGACCGTCACCCCGACGACCGACCCCGTCGCATCCGGACCCGCCGCGGTCGCGCCGAAGCCCGCGCTCGCCAACACGGGCCTGGATGCCGGGCCTCTCACGGGAGGGCTGGCCCTGGCCCTGCTGCTGCTGGTCGGCGGCGGCTTCGCCGTCAGGGCGCGGCGCACCGCGGCGTCTCGGTGACAGCACCATCGCGCTGATCGGGTAGCCGCGCGAGAAACGAGCGCGGCACCTGAGTCGATATCGCGTATTACAGGTGGTTTCGGTGGTCGACCGGCGTGTTGCGGGCCGAGCGGCGGCGTGTCTCGAAAACACCCTGTCGAACGGCCCGGGCTCGATACGCTTGACCGGTGACAGACTCCGCCGGCACATCCGACTTCGACGCCCGCCTCGCGGCCGACCCCGTGCACAACGAGCTCGAGCAGTCCATGCTCGACGGCATCCGGGGCGAGGTGCGGCAGACGGTCTTCATCTCAGCCTTTCTCACCACCCCGGTCTACGCTCTGAGCCGCACCGAGGCATCCGCCGACGCGTCAGACGGGTTCAGTCCCCTGGTTCTCAGCACGACCGACGGGGCGCCCATGCTGCCGCTCTTCACCGACCTCGGACGAGTGCCGGCCGAGTATCTCGAGGTCGCACCGCATGCGGTCACCCTCACCGGCGGACGCTTCGTGGCGAGCGTCGCCGATGAGGTGGGCATCGTGGTCAACCCCGGACATCCGATCGGCTTCGAGCTGTCGCCCGGGGCACTGGCCGCGATACGGCGCGACTTCGCCGAGTCGCAGCAGGGGTAGGGCCGGGGGGATTCCCTTCGACAGGCTCAGGGAACGGACGGGTTCCCTTCGACAGGCTCGGGGTGCGGGGTCGCTCAGGGAACGGGGGCCAGCTGGCCCAGCCTTCCGGCCAGGATTCCGGGCAGCTGCGCGATCACCTCGTTCGCCTGCAGCGACGCGCCGGCGAGGTTCGCGTGCGTGCCGTCGTCCGACATGCCCGCCTGCCAGCCGCCGCCCGCGTCCGCGACCGGCGTGTAGACATCCAGAATCGCGATGCCATCGGCACGAGCGGCCCCGGCCAGCAGCCGATTGAGCTCGATCACCTCGGCCCCGACCTCGGTCGACGGCGGCACGAGCACAGCGATCGGTGTCGACCCGCGCTCGCGCACACCCGCCCACAGGCTCTGGATGTCGGCCGCCGCCTGATCGGGCGAGAGACCGGCGCGCAGGTCGTTGGTTCCGGCCTGCACGAGCACGTAGCCGTTCTGCGCGGCGGCGGCGGCCTCATCGAGACCGGATGCGATGGTCGCAGCGACCGCCCCGGGCTGCGACGCGAACGCGCCCAGCGACGCACCCTCGACGGCATTCGCCACGACGGTCTGCCTCCACCACGATTCGGCGAAGTACGCGTGCGAATCGCTGAGCACCGAGACGGGAACTGTCGGGGTCGGCGCCTCGGGCGCAGCGACCTGCTCGGTGACCGGAAGGTGCCGAACGGAACCCTCGACCAGCTCCCGCTGAGGTTCGCCGCCCGTCATCAGCGCGAACGACGACGCAGCAGCGACGACGACAAGCGCCGCGGCCGCCGCGGCGAGACGGCGCGCCGGGTTCTTGGCAGGCCGGAAGGTGGCTCGGCGCGCAGACGGGCTGTCCCGTCCGCGAGCGCCGGAACGCATGCCCACGTCGACGGAGCCGGACGACTACTCGCCGACGACCCCGGCCATGTCGTATTCGGCCTTCACCAGAATGGGCAGGTGGTCGGAGTCGCCCTGCGGAAGCGTCTTGACCTCGTCGATGCGGAACCCGTTCGAGGTGACGAAGTCGAAGTGGCCGCGAACCCACTTGTAGCGCAGGTAGGTCACGCTGTCGCTCAGCGAGAGCTCGTAACCCGAGTCCTTGATGCCGGCGCGCAGCTTGTTCTGGAACAGCGGGTAGTTGAAGTCGCCCACCATGAGAATGGGAATGTCGACGCCGATACGCTGCAGCTCTTCGTGGGCGGCCGTGATCTGGGTTCGACGCAGAGAATTGGATGCCGTGAGCGGCGCGGCATGGAACGACGCGGCGACGAAAGAGCGGTCGGTCTCACTGTCATGCAACCGGGCACCGAGCAGGCGCTGGGTGCCGGGCGACATGACCCTGTCGTGCATGGACTTCTTGAGGGTGAAGGTGGTGCTGTCCTCGACGGAGAATCGCTCGGCCCGATAGTAGAGCGCGAGGCCGAGCCGGTTCTCCGTGGTGGCGTGCGACATGGTGAGGTGCCCCATGGTCGACGGAAGCGACGCGGTGTCGGCCTCCTGCACACAGAAGATGTCGGCATCGAAGTCATCGGTGAGGGCTGCGAGTTCGCCGCTGGCACTGTTGTTCCGAAGGTTGTAACTCAAAACGCGCATTCCGGGTGGTCCTCTCGCAGGTCTGCTAGACGACAGACTATTCGTGACCGGCTGGTATTTGGATCGGTTGCGGCTGTGCCTTTTATTGTTTACGTCCTCTTAATGCGCCCGTTCGCTGAAACCCCGTTCGCTGAGCCTGTCGAAGCGGCCCTTCGACACGGCCCTTTGAAGCGGTCCTTCGACAAGCTCAGGGAACGGGGCCGAGGAATATCTGACGCGTTCATGCGTTTACATGAACATGAAGAAAATCGGGTTCCTCTCGTTCGGTCACTGGCAGCCGATCCCCGGATCGCTGACGCGAACCGCAGCCGACGCGCACCTGCAGATGATCGAGCTGGCGGTGGCCGCCGAGGAGATCGGCGTCGACGGCGCGTACATGCGTGTGCACCACTTCGCCCGCCAGTTCGCGTCGCCGTTTCCGCTGCTCTCGGCCATGGCCGCGCGCACCTCGAAGATCGAGCTCGGCACCGGCGTGATCGACATGCGTTACGAGAACCCCCTCTACATGGCCGAAGAGGCCGCGACCGCCGACCTCATCTCGGGCGGCAGACTGCAGCTCGGCGTGAGCCGGGGATCACCCGAGACCGCGCTCCGCGGCTCCGAGTCGTTCGGCTTCGTTCCGCAAGACGGAACAACGGATGCCGATCTCGCCCGGGCGCACACCGAACTGTTCCGCGCGGCCATCACCGATGCCGGCGTGGCCATGAGCAACCCGCAGATGACGGGCGTGAGCCAGCCCCTCGGCATCCTGCCCCAGTCGCCGGGTCTGGCCGACCGCATCTGGTGGGGATCGGGCACACGGGCGACCGCCGTGTCGACGGCCGAGCAGGGTATGAACCTGATGAGCTCGACCCTTCTCTCGGAGGACACCGGCGTGCCGTTCGGCGACCTCCAGGCCGAGCAGATCGCGCTGTACCGCGCCGCCTGGAAGGACGCCGGCTGGGAACGCGAGCCGCGCGTGTCGGTGAGCCGCAGCATCCTGCCGATCACCACCGATCAGGACCGCGCCTACTTCGGCGACATGACCCGCGACCGCGAAGACCAGGTCGGCTACCTCGACAACGGGATCGCCCGCTTCGGCAAGAGCTACGTGGGTGAGCCCGACGCCATCGTCAAGGAACTGCTCGACGACGCGGCCGTTCGCGACGCCGACACCGTGCTGGTCACGATTCCGAACCAGCTGGGCGTCGACTACAACGCCCACCTGCTCGAGACGATCGTGAAGCACATCCTGCCCGAACTGGGTTAGCCGAACGGTTCGAGTGGCGCCGTGATGCCCATCCGCTGAGGCGGGATGGGCACGAAGACGCCACTCGAAACCCCGGTTTCCGGATGCGCGTCAGCGGCGCACGCGGTAGCGCAGGTAGGCGACTCCCGACTCGAATGATCGGGTCTCGAGGAGCTCGAGGTCTCGGCGGTTCTCGTCGCGGGCGAAGAACGGCAGGCCTCCCCCGACGAGCACGGGGAAGACCCGCAGGTAGTACTCGTCGATGAGTCCGAGCCCGGCAGCTTCAGCGGCGAGGGTGGCTCCGCCGATCGCGATGTCGCCCTCATCCGGCGCTGATCGCAGGCGCTCGATCTCGTCGGCCAGGCCACCGGACGCGAGGCGGGCGTTGCCCCGCACACTCGGCAGGGTCGTCGAGAACACGACCTTCGGCAGGGCGTTCCAGCGCGCCAACCACTCGCGCCGTGGTGCGGGAAGCGTGTCGATGTCGACGGTGTCCCAGTAGAGCATCGTCTCGTAGAGCCGTCGGCCCATGAGATGCACTCCGACATCGCGGATCTCGCGGAGGGCGATGTCGAAGACCTCGTCGCTCAGGCCAGGCCAGGAGAAGTCCCCGTCGGGCCCCTCGACGAAGCCGTCGAGCGACACGCTCATCGAATAGGTCACTCGGCGCACGATGCCTCCGGTCCCCCGCTCTTTCACTCAGCACGGTAGTGACCTGATGCTACGCCGCCGACCGCAGGCAGAGAAGTGCCCACTGCGGACTGGAGCGACCGGTGCGCCGGTACCTCTCGTCCGCAGTGGGCACTGCTGGTGGTGAACTACTCAGCCGTGCGGCGTCGCAGCATGAAGACCGCGGCACCGGCGAGCAGCAGACCGCCTGCGATCGAGATCGGCAACACGGGGGCGAAGCCCGTCGAGGCCAGCGTCTTGCCACCCGTGACTCCCGTTCCGGCGGGAACCGCGGGGTTCACCGGAACGACCGGTGCGGCGGCGACCGAGAAGCGCACGACGTTGCTCTGCCCGGAGACCGACGCATCGGACTCGTCGGTGGCATCCCGGGCTGCGATGGCGAAGGTGACGTAGTCACCGATCGCCAGCGGGGTCTGAGCGGCGAACTCGCCATTCTCGTCGACTGTCGCTTCGAAGATCAGAACACCGTCCTCGTCGACAGTGGGAACCGTTACGGGCACCGCAAGGGCGGCGGGTCCGGCGTCCTCGGCGGCCGCGTCGTAGACGGCGGCCTCGACGACGAACAGGGCGATCTGGTCACCGGGGGTGCCGGTTCCCGTGATCGTCGTCGGCGAGCCGATGAGCACCTGTCCCTCGGTGGGCGAGGTGATAACGGGGGTGTCGGCGATGCAGTTCAGCGTGATGTCCGCCTCGGCGAGAACCCGGTAGTCGCCCTCTTCGTCGACCGAGCCGACCTCGACGTGCGTCGGGGTGTCCTCATCGAGAGTGGTCGATCGCTGGCGCACCTCGCCCGGGTCGAGCTGGCCGCCCTCGAGCGACACGTCGCCGACGGTGAAGGAGTACTCGGTCACGGTGTCGCCCTCGGAGTTGTCCGCAGTCAGCAGCACTCCGGGGATCTCGCCGACGATGCCGCCGGTGTCGAGCAGACACGACGACTGGATGCTGCCGGTCACGTCGGGGCTGTAGTTGCCCACGCAGTCGACCGACGCGAGGTTGCCGCCGAAGAAGCCTCCGTTGCCTCGCACCTGCACGGTGGTGTTCTCGTCTTCGGGAAGCTCGAGCACCGTGCGCTGGGACTCGCCCGGCCCGAGGGTGATCGTCTGGTCGACGGTGTCGAAGTTGATGACGACCTCGTAGGTGAGATCTTCATCGGTCGTGTCGGCGTTCGTGACCGTGAATGCCAGCCCGTCGACCGTTCCTTCGCCGGTGCTGATGGCGCAGTTGCCCTCTTCGAAGGTGACGGAGCCGGGCAGGGCCTGCGCAGGTGCAGCTGTGAGTGCGACACCGGCGGCGGTGAGGGCTGCGACACCCAGCACCGCGAAGGTGCGCTTGAGAATTGACGTCATTGTGTGTGGTTCTCCTGATGGTCGGGCGCGTCATCGCGCTCTGCAGTGAGTCCGAACGACGGCCGAGGTCACCAGTGACTTCTGCACGCAGTCGGGTTCGCGATGCATCGACGCCCCCATCGATACAGGAAAAAACTATCAGCAAATACTCATAAATGGGGATTTTTCTTTTTTGCGGGCCCCGACCCAAACCCTGACGGCCCGGGCTCCGAACACCACCCGTGTGCCGTGCCTGCACATGCCCCCGTGGGCCGGCACGGCACACGCCATACCGGGCGGGCCTTCTGTGCCGCGCGCCTCCCCCTCGGCGATGTCCGCAGCGGGGACTGCTGAGAAGGGCCTACTTCGCCTGGCCTATGCCGAGCGCGTTGCCATCGGGGTCGATCAGGTAGGCAACCCAGGCATCACCCTGATCGGCGATGCCGTCTATCGTCTTCAGTTCGTCAGTGTCGTAGTTCTCGGGCTCGACACCGCGGTGCTTCAGCTCCTCGAGCTCGGCGCGCAGGTCGAGAACCCGCCACTCCGCCTGGGTCTGCTCGTCTTTCGTGCCGACGGTCGATGCCGTCACTTTCAGACGGGTGTTGCCCGAGGCATAGGTGATGGCGGTGTCTGTGGCCTCGATTACATCGAGGCCGAGTCGCTTCTCATAGAACTCGCGCGACGCATCCAGGTCTTTCGAGAGCAGCACAACGTCGACGGGGTGGTCTTTCAGCATGGGTGGAGCCTTTCGATTGGTGGTGTGGGTCGTGCTATTTGCCGTCGGCCTTGCCCTCGGCGATGTACGCCAGTCGGCGGAGGGTCTCGATGTTCCGCACGTACAGTCCTATGTCGAGCAGCGCCGGCGGAATGTACTTTCCCGGCCCAGCCACGGCCTTCTCGATGATGCGCACCACGCATCCGGAGCCCCGAGGCTTCACGTCGATCTGCACGGAGGCCTCACCGATGGGCCAGCCCTTGGCGACGATCAGCATGTGTCGCGGCGGATCCCATTCGTGCATCGTGGTCTCATCGTCGATGACCGCCGGCCACGAGCCGAACGAGTGGTGCAGGTGCGAGCCCTCGGCGGGCCACGCCTTCTCCACGTCGCGCATGCGCGACGACCCCACCACCCACGTGGGAAACAGCCACCCGTCGGCGAGCACGGCGAAGACATCCTCGGGCGAACAGGCCATCTCTCTGACGTTTGTCGACATGACACACCAGCATCCGGCATCCACGAACGGGGGTCTAGGGCTTGCGGTTCGCGAGCAGTAGTCTCGGCCCTATGTGCACCCGTGTCTTCTGGAACGACAACCCCATCGCGAAGGTCACCTCGCGCTGCATGGACTGGGAGGTGAGCGACGAGCCGGAACTGTGGTTCCACCCGCGCGGCCTCGAACGCTCGGGCGGCTCCCAGTCGGATGCCGCCACGTGGCGGTCGACGTACTCGAGCGTCGGTCTCAGCATGTGGAACATCGGCACCTCCGACGGCATGAACGAGAAGGGGCTCGCCGCGCACGCCCTGTTCCTCGACGACATCGAGCCGCCGACAGGCACAGGCGCGCCCACGATCACCGTGGAGCTGTGGGTGCAGTACGTGCTCGACCACTTCGCGACCGTCGCCGAGGTGCTCGACCACATCGACGACGTGCAGCTCATCGCACCGCCGATCAGGGGACAGTACATGGGCGCCCACCTCGCCCTCGAAGACCCGTCGGGCGATTCGGCGATCATCGAGCCCATCAACGGCGAGCTGGTCGTGCACCACGGCAAGGAGTTCACCGTTATGGCGAACTCCCCCGACTTCGACGAGCAGCTGGCCAACCTCGCCCGCTATGCCCCGTTCGGCGGAGACCTCACGCCTCCCGGAGACATCACCTCGCTCGATCGCTTCGTGCGCGCGAGCTACTTCAGGCACTACCTGCCCGAGCCCACGAACATCGCGGAAACGGTGGCCGGGGTGTTCCGGGTCACGCAGAATGCGGCCGTTCCTCCGGGGGCGCCGTACAGCGACGGCGGCGTGTACCCCACGTGGTGGCATGCGGCCAGCGACGTGACCAATCGCGTGTACTACTTCTGGTCGACGCTCAGCCCGTCTGTCATCTGGGTCGATCTTGCCGCACTCGCCGACGGCACGGAGCTGCTGGCCCTGAATCCGCGCCTCGACGACCTGATCGGCGACGTGACGGGGCGCCTCGCGAGCGCCGAGCTCGCCTACTGAGCGACCCCATACGCCATGCATCCGATCCTGTCGACGGGGCGGCGCGGCGCGGCGCGGGGGCACAGACTCGATACCTCGGGATAGTTCGCGCCGCATCCGGCACGGCCCGACGAATCGAAGGATTGTCATGACTCGTGGAGTAGCCGTCGTCACCGGAGGAACCGCCGGGCTCGGCAGAGCCATCGTGCGGGAGCTCGCCGACCGGGGTTGGGACGTCGCCGTCCTCGCCCGTGGCGAGGACGGGCTGGCCGGTGCCGTGTCGGATGTGCGGATCCGCGGAGGCCGCGGACTGGGCATCAGCACCGACGTCGCCGACCGCCAGGCCGTCGAGGCGGCCGCCGACCAGGTCGAGGACGAGCTCGGTCCCATCGAGCTCTGGGTCAACGACGCCATGGTCGGAGTGTTCGGCGAGTTCCTCACGACCGCCCCCGAAGATTTCGAGCGCGCCACCCAGGTGAACTACTTCGGCTTCGTCAACGGAACGCGGGCCGCCCTCTCCCGCATGGTTCCCCGCGAGCGCGGCCACGTCATCCAGATCGGATCCGCCCTCGCGCACCGCGGCATCCCCCTGCAGGCCGCCTACTGCGGAGCGAAGCACGCCGTTCAGGGCTTCACCGAGTCGGTGACCACCGAACTCATCCATGCCAAGAGCCCCGTTCGCATCTCGACGGTCGACATGCCGGCGCTCAACACGATCCAGTTCAACTGGGTCAAGTCGCAGCTTCCGAACCACCCGCAGCCGGTCAAGCCGATCTACCAGCCCGAGGTCGGAGCCAAGGCCGTGGCCGACGTCGCCGATCACCCCCGCCGACGCACCTGGGTGGGCGAGCCCACCATCAAGACCGTGCTCGGCAACCGCTTCGTGGCCGGCTGGCTCGACAACTACCTGGCGAACGTCGCCTACGACGGCCAGCAGGCACCCGAGAAGGTCGAGGCCATGCTGCCGAACAACCTCTATGAGCCAGCCAGCGGCGACAAGGGCGCGCGCGGGATCTTCAGCAGCGAGGCGCGCAACGGCAGCCCGGCGACCTGGGCCATCGGCCATCGCAAGACCATGGCCGCAGCCGCCGTCGGCCTCGGCACTGCCGCCGTCGGAGGCGCCGCTGTGGCGGCCACCGCGCTCGTCTCTCGCCTGCGCCGGTCGTAGGCTGGGCCGCATGAGCGAAGTCGATGCCGTCGTCGTCGGTGCGGGCCCGAATGGTCTCGCGGCGGCGGTGACCTTGGCGCGCGCCGGGCTGTCGGTGCGCGTGTTCGAGAAGAACTCGACCATCGGCGGCGGGGCGCGCTCGAAGGAGCTCACCCTGCCGGGCTTCCTCCATGACGTCTGCTCGGCCGTGCACCCCATGGCCCTGGCCTCCGGGTTCTTCCAGCGCTTCCGGCTCGAGGAACGCATCGACCTCGTGCTCCCCGAGGTGTCGTACGGGCATCCGCTCGACGGCGGCCGCGCCGGCATCGCCTATCACGACCTCGACCGCACCGCCGGTGCACTCGGCCGCGACGGAGCCGCCTTCCACTCGCTCATGGCACCCCTCGTGGAGCGTGCCGACCAGGTCGCTCGACTCGCCGGATCGAACCTGCTGATGGCCCCGCGCCAACCCATCACGGCAGCACTGTTCGGCCTGCGCGTGCTCGAACAGGGCCTGCCCACCTGGAACCTGCGCTTCGAGGGCGATGTCGCGCCCGCGATGCTCACCGGGGTCGCGGCCCACGCCATCCGGCCGATGCCCAGCCCCGTCACCGCCGCCGCCGCCCTGAGCCTCGGCAGTTACGCGCACGGTCGCGGCTGGCCCGTTCCGGTGGGCGGAAGCCAGGCGATCGTGGATGCGATGGCCGCGGATCTCGTGGCCCACGGCGGGCAGATCGAGACGGATGCCGGCATCCGGTCGCTCGATCAGCTTCCGTCATCGACGGCCGTGCTCTTCGACACGACCCCGCGCGCTGTCGCCGACATCGCGGGGCGACGACTGCCCACCGTCTACACGGACGCGCTGCGCACGTTCCGCTACGGCAACGGCGTCGCCAAGGTCGACTTCGCCCTCTCGGGGCCCGTACCGTGGTCGAACGCCGAGCTGCGCAAGTCGGGAACCGTGCACGTGGGCGGCACCCGAGCCGAGATCGCCGCGTCGGAGGCCGAGGTCGCGTCGGGCCGACACACGTCGAACCCCTACGTGCTCGTCGCCCAGCCGTCGAGCTTCGACCCGTCGCGCGCACCCGAGGGAAAGCACGTGCTCTGGGCCTACACGCACGTGCCGAAGGACTCGACGATCGACCAGACCGAGGCCATCATCACGCAGCTCGAGCGGTTCGCGCCCGGCTTCCGCGACCTGATCCTCGCCTCGTCGAGCATGACCGCGCGCGACATGGAGAACTACAACCCCAACTACATCGGAGGCGACATCGCGGCGGGCGCGGCGACGCTGTCGCAGCTGGTGCGTCGGCCCGTGCTCTCGCTCGACCCGTGGCGCACCCCGGCATCCGGCATCTACCTGTGCTCGTCGTCGACCCCGCCCGGGCCGGGTGTGCACGGCCTTGCGGGCTGGTACGCGGCGAAGAGCGCGCTGAAGCACAGCTTCGGCATCAGGCGTATGCCGTCGCTCGCCCCCTGATAGTGAGCGAGGCCCGCGCCGCGGTCGAGCGCTAGGCCGATATGGCGTCGAGCGGCAACGCCTGGCCGAGTTCGGCGCCCGTCGGATCGGCACCGGCGCCATCCTGCCGACGCAGCGCCCGGTTGATCTTGCGGATCTCGTGACGGGCCTGGCGCTCGAGAACGGTGCCGGGGTGAGCCTGCCGCACTCCTTCGAGCGCGTCGACGGTCTGCTGTGGTCCGACTACCCGGCGCAGCGCGTACATGGCCTGCTGGGCCACCTCCGGGTCGTGGATGAGCTCGCGCAGCGTGCGCTCGGTGTCGAGGGCGCGGCGGAAGCGCGGAAGACCCAGCACGACCTGCTGTCGATTCACGCCGTAGCGGGGGTCGGTGACGATGTCGATCAGCACGGGTGCCTCGCGCAGGGGCGCCGCGTTCACGAGCGCCTCTCCCAGCTGCCAGCCGACCCTGCCTCGCGATGCGGTGCCCCACTCGAGGAATGCCGAGTACAGCGCACCGAACGCCTTCGGTCGGGCTGCGGGGTTCTTCATATGCAGGGCGACCGTCTCGATCACGGCGGGGTCTGTGAGCCGAGGAAGCACGTCGACGAGCACGGGAGTCGCCGCGCGGGAGTCGAAGGCGGAGTTGTCGAAGTAGCGACTGTCGTTGACGAAACGGCCGAAGAACTCGGCGCCCGCGACGCCGTGCTCTGCGAGGAGAGCGCGCACGAGCGCGCGCTCATCAATGGTCGAAACGACGGTCATGCGTTGAGAATACATCGAATAGCTGAGGATTTATCGACGCGGGAATGTCTTCCCGATATTTTTTCAGCCATGTTGTACATTCGGTGAAGAGTGGGGGTCGCACAACGAGGAGATCCCCGCCATGGCTGCAGCAGAATCCGCCGAACTGAACCACCAGAGCGCACCGGCCGTTGCCGGCGACGAGCCGCTCGCCGACGAGGATGCGACGAAGCAGCTCTCGCTCCCCGAGCCGGCCACGACGCACGATCCTGCACTCGCTCCCGCCCCCGATGCGCCGGATTCGGCACCCGCCCCCGATGCGCCGGATTCGGCACCGGCTCCCACCCCCGATCTGCCCGAGACGACGAACTCAGACCTCGCCGTCATCCGCAACGAGCTCACCAGCGCGCTGCACGAGGCGCACTTCCAGCGACGCAAACGAGCGGATGCCGTGCAACTGCTCGCGTACGAGCGTCTCGTGCGGCGATCGCGCGTCTCGGGCAGCCTCTGGCTCGTCGCAGCGCTCGCGCTCGCCGCCGCGGCAATCTGGTCGTATCTCCAGAGCGCCGCTCCCCTCGACATGTGGCAGGTCAGCGCCATGGCATGCGGTGCGCTCGCGCTGCTGGCCGTCGTCATTGCGATCGTCTCGTGGAGCGGGCCGAGCAGGGCCCGGCAGTCGCTCTCCCTGCGACAGGTGAGACGCCTGACGCCTCCCGAGATGCTGTCGGAGGCGTGGTTCCACGCCGGGCTCGAGGTGAGCACACCGCGCCAGTACCGCCGCGCGTTCCACGGTCTCGTCTGAGCGGGAGGGCCCGGCTCGCCGTCGCGGCCTCCCCCGCGAGACAATGGGGTCATGAGCGAGAGCGACGACAACCCCGGCCGCAGCACCGACGGCACCGGCGAGTCCGAACTGGTCTCCCTGCTTCGACAGCTGATCGAGGTCGACTCCTCGAATCCCGACCTCGGCAGCACGGGGCGCGGAGAGGCGGCGGTCGCCGACGTCATCACCAGCTGGCTGGCGCCGCGCGGATGCGAGATCGTGCGTCTCGAGGCCACTCCCGGCCGCCCGTCGATCGTCGCCACCTGGGCCGGAACAGGCGGTGGCCGCTCCCTCATGCTCAATGGCCACATCGACACCGTCTCCCTCGACAGTTACGACGGAGACGGCCTCGCGCCGGTGATCCGCGACGGTGCGATGTTCGGGCGAGGCAGCTACGACATGAAGTCGGGAATCGCCGCCATGATGGTCGCCGCATCGGCGGCCGCGGAGCGCCCTCACCGGGGCGACATCGTGCTCGCCCTCGTGGCCGACGAGGAATTCGAGAGTGCCGGAACCATCGAGGTGCTGCGCTCTTTCTCCGCCGACGGCGCCATCGTCGTCGAGCCGAGCAACGGCGAGGTCACCCTCGCGCACCGCGGCCTCGTCTGGCTCGACGTGATCATCACCGGCCTCGCCGCCCACGGCTCGCGCCCCGACCTCGGCCGCGATGCCATCGTGCAGGCGGGCCGCTTTCTCGCCCGCCTCGGCGACCTTGCGCACGAGCTCGCGAGCCGCCCCGAGCATCCGTTTCTCGGGGCGGCCAACGTGCACGCGTCTCTGGTGCGCGGCGGCGTCGAGATGTCGAGCTACCCGGCCGAATGCACGATCGGCGTCGAGTGGCGCACGCTCCCGGGGCAGGATGTCGACACCGTCGTCTCCGAGATCGACGCGCTTCTGGTCGCGGTGTCGGCCGAGCATCCGGGTTTCTCGTACCGCATCGTGCCCGGCCTCGCCGAGCCCCCGTTCGAGGCGGATCGCTCGTCGGCCGTCGTGCAGAGCGTGCTCGCGAACGTCGAGCGCGTCACGGGCAGGCCGCCGGTGCTGAGGGGCGAGCCGTTCTGGACGGACTGCGCCCTGCTCGCGGCCGCGGGCATCCCGTCTGTGCTCTTCGGGGTGACCGGCGGCGGCGCTCATGCGGCCAGCGAGTGGGTCGACCTCGCCTCGGTCGAGACGGTCGCGCGCGTGCTCGAAGGCACGATCGACGACTTCTGCGCGTAGCCGCCCGCCCGCCCGCTGAGCGCAACCGCCCGCCCGCCCCCTGAGCGTAATTCCCCGCCCGTTCCCTGAGCCTGTCGAAGGGGGGTCAGCCCAGCGGCTCGATCAGCTCCGGGCCGTTGTTGCGCACGCTGTTGACCTGTTTCGACACCTCGTAGTGCTGCAGCTCGTGGGCCACCTCGAGCGACTCGGAATCGAGCAGGTGGAGCAGCCCGTCGGAGTCGAGGTCGCTGCCGAGCCAGGCGTCGTAGCCGTCGGGCGTGAGGAACGCGGGCATGCGGTCGTGCACCTCGCCGGGGGCCACGTGCGCATCTCGCGTGACGATGGCCATCGAGATGACCCACCGGTCGGGGTCGTCGTCGGACTTCGCCTTGTCGCGCCAGGCGGAGACGATGCCGGCCATGGCGAGGGCCTGGTCGGGCGAGTACACGAAGTGGGGCTGCTTCGAGCCGTCGGGCAGGATCGTCCACTCGTAGTAGCCCGCCGCGGGCACGATGCAGCGCTGCGCCTGAAAGGCCCTGCGGAACATGCCCGAGGTCGCCACCGTCTCGATGCGCGCGTTGATGGGCTGCGGCCGCTTCGTGAGGTCGGGATACCACCCGGGAACGAAGCCCCAGCGCACGGCGTCGAGCTCGCGCGGATGCTCGCGACGCTGCCGCACGACCGCCACGTCGTCGGTCGGGGCCACGTTGTAGTTGTCTTCGAGGTCTGGCAGGTCGCGCATCAGGCCCTCAAGCAGGTCTCCTGATGCCCTAGCCACGACAAAGCGTCCGCACATGCCACCACGCTATCCCTGCACCACCGACACCGGAATAGCCCCGCGCTGCAATAAAACCCGCGGTCTGGTGGTTGATGCGCTCGTGAGCACCACACTTCCGGTCACCGACACCCGCGTCGTCATCATCGGCGCCGGGCAGGCCGGCCTGTCGGTCGCCTATCACCTGCGCCGCCTCGGTCTCGTGCCCGCGAAAGACTTCGTCGTGCTCGACCGCGGGCCCCGGCCGGGCGGAGCGTGGCAGTTCCGCTGGGAGTCGCTGCGGCTCGACACCGCGCACAAGGTCGACGACCTGCCCGGCATGTCGGAGCTGGGCGTGAGTTTCGCCACAGCCGACCAGACACTGCCCGCCAGAGACGTCGTCGGCGACTACTACGGTCGCTACGAGCGGCACTTCGGCCTCGAGGTCGTGCGGCCGGTCGAGGTCACGCGGGTGGCGCGAGTGGATGGCGGGCGCTACGAGGTGGAGACGAACATCGGCACGGTGCGCACCGACGTGGTCGTCAACGCCAGCGGCACCTGGGCCAGGCCGTTCCGCCCCTCGTATCCCGGCGCCGAGACCTTCTCCGGCATCCAGATCTCGACGCCCGAGTACCGGACGGCGAGCGACTTCGCCGGGCTCGACGTCGTGGTCGTCGGCGGGGGAACATCGGCCGTCGGGTTTCTGCTCGAGCTCGAGAACGTGGCCTCGTCGACCACCTGGGTCACGCGGAGGCCGGTTGAGTTCGCCATGGACGAGCACTCCAGGGTCGCCGCGGTGGAGCGCGCCGACGCCGCAGCCCGCGCCGGCCTGCCCATTCCGAGCGTATCGAGCGGCACAGGACTGCCGGCGAGCCCCCGCAACGTGGCCGGCCGCGACCGAGGAGTGCTGGTCGATCGAGAGATGTTCTCGGCGATCGAACCCGATGGCGTTCGGTGGGCCGACGGGTCGTTCCAGCATGCCGACGCCGTCATCTGGGCAACCGGCTTCCGAGCAGAGCTCGCCCACCTCGCGCCGCTTCGGCTGCGTGAATCGGGTGGCGGCGTGGCCGTCGAACGCGGTCGCTCCCTGCGCGATCCGAACATATTTCTCGCGGGGTTCGGGCCGCAGGCCAGCACGATCGGGGCGAATCGCGCGGGTCGGCTCGTCGCGACCCAGATAATGGACGCCCTGGCGGCGCAGAACGCGCGGGCCACCTGAACACCCGCGCCTGAGGCTACGCCTGCGGTCCGGTTCCTCCCGGCTCGGGGATCAGTACCATGCCGTTGGCGCTGTTCGCGGTCACCATGAGCGCTTCGATCCACGCCCTGTTCACCGGGGGCTGCCTGTTGCCGAAGAAGCGGATGTGCAGGGGGATGGTCGGATGCATCCAGATGGAGCTGCGCCCGTTTCCCTCGTCGGAGTTGTGCTCCCAGTTGAACAGGAACGATTCTCCGCGCCGGAACTTGGCGTTGACGACGACGCGCAGATGCGCGAGGAGACGGTCGTCGATGTCTATTTCGAGGCCCGTCGGACCATAGATGAGTTTGCCCACCTAGTTAGTTTATCTAGCTATTTCTCTTCGTGCGACACAGCATGGCTCATCTGTTCGAGAAACGACGTCACAATCGTCGCCTCGTGGGCATCCAACTGCCTGGCAACGACCATCATCTGCCGGTGCATGTCGCCGAACGTCTCCTGCATGTCGGCATGCGTCGTGGGAGTGACGGCCAGGACGACCGCCCGCCCGTCGCTCGGGTGCTTGGCCCGGCTCAGATGCCCGCTCGCCACCAGGCGATCGACGAGCACGGTCGTGGATGCCGAGGAGATGCCGAGATACGCGGCAAGATCCTTCGGACTGACGGCCCGCGCCTCACGCTCGGCGTTCACGATGAACCGCAGCGCCATCATGTCGGTCTCGTTCATGCGCAGAGCCGCGCGGGTTCGACGACGCATCGCAGTCTCGGCGACACGGTACCTGCGCAGGGCATTGAGGGCGTCGACCCCCGTTTTAACCTCGGGGTCATCGCCGTACCAATAGCCCGAAGCGCGCGCCTCCGAGGATTCCATGCATCGATCTTACGGGCAGGTCGCTAGGCCGGCTAAGCACTTGGGCCCTTTTTCTCGGACAAGTGTCCGAGAAATCGTGCTATACTACCGTGATGTCAACTGTGAGGAGTGCTGTTCTAACCGACAGTTTTCGATCCTCCGCCGACACCCCGGCAGACCCGAGGGCCGCTCGCACGAGGCAGGGAATCCTCGCCGCGGTCGCCCGCCTCCACTCGCACGACTCCGGCGACATCTCGGTGACCGATATCGTGCGCGAGGCGAAGATCAGCCGCAGCTCGTTCTACGCCCACTTCTCGAGCCTCGACGACCTCGCGGTCGCTCTGCTCCGACAGGAGTTCGCGTCGATCACCGTGCCGAGCTCGAACGTTGCAGACCCGGTCTCCGAGCTTCGCGAGAGCTATTCGCAGCTCGTGCAGCACTTCTCGCAGCGCGAATCCATCTACTCCTACGCCCTGGGCCTGCCCCTGTCGCGTCGCGCGTTCGACGACGTCATCGCGGCCTACGCCGAGCAGGTGCTCGCGTCGTTCGACGAGCCCGAATCCGAGGCCGACGCCATCCGGGCCCGCCTCGCGGCGACCTACGTGGCCGGCGGCACGGTGAGCCTGCTCAGCGCCTGGATCGCCGACCACCGCGACATCAGCGCAGACCAGCTGGTCGATGAACTCATCGCCCTGCTCCCCCCGCGGCTCAGTTGACCACTCACACCAGATCTATCCGCCGCACACGACGTCACACAGAAAAGAGAAGCCAGCCGTGAAATTCGATATCGGAGAAACCCTCGTCTACCCGCACCACGGAGCGGTCACCATCACGGAGCTCGAGACCAAGACGGTCAAGGGCGAGGACAAGCGCTACATGACGCTCCGAGTGCACACGAGCGACCTCATCATCAAGCTTCCCATCGACAACGTCGAGCTCGTGGGCGTGCGCGACGTGATCGACGCCGCCGGAGTGGGCGAGGTGTTCGCCGTTCTGCAGAACGACTTCGTCGAGGAGCCGGGCAACTGGTCGCGCCGCTACAAGGCCAACCAGGAGAAGATGGCGTCGGGCAGTGTGCACCGCGTCGCCGAGGTCGTGCGCGACCTGTGGCGCCGCGAGCAGGCGCAGGGCGTCTCGGCCGGCGAGAAGCGCCTTCTGCTCAAGGCTCGGCAGGTACTCATCTCCGAGCTCGCACTCGCCCGCAGCGTCAGCGACGAAGATGCGTCGCTGCTGCTCGACGAGGTGCTGAACGCGGTCGTCGTCTAGTCAGACCATCGCATCGAAAGATGTAGGGCAGAGGCCGACCGGTCCCCCCGGACCAGATCCCCACATCCCTGTCGGCCTCTGCCTATTAGTTCAAGCTAAAGACATCTGGCCTCGAGTGCAACGTGACGAACTCTCACGTTACGGCGTGAGACGGTCGTCGACCCGGCCACAGGCATCCGAACCGGCTTAAACACGGCCGGCCCGGGGCGAAATGCCCCGGGCCGACGTGGATCGAACTCGTCAGTTGCAGACGGTCGAGAGCTCGGTGAACGTCTCCTGAACATCGCTCGACGCGTCGGTCAGTGCCGTCGTGTCGGCGTTCGTCGGGTCTGACGCGTAGGTCTTGAACTCGCTGACGAGCGTGCTGAGCGCCTTGTCGGCGTCGTCTGCAGCGCCCTTGACCTCGTCGTTCGAGACCTTCGAGGCGTTCTCGGAGAACTTGTCGGACACGGTCTGCAGGGCTTCGGAGGCGCCCTCGGGGTCGGTGGCCGCGTCGGAGAGGCTGCTGGTGAGCTCGCTCTGCAGATCGGTGAGGCCCGACTCGAGAACCTTGCAGGCGTCGGCCTTGCTCTGGCCGCCTGCGCAGCCGGTGAGCAGGAGTCCGGTGATGGCGAGCGCGCCGATCAGCGATGTGGTCTTGGTGCGCGAGATTCGCATGTGTCTGTACTCCTTTTAGGGGGGTGCGTGGTCCCAAAACCCTAGCAGCCGCGCGGATACGGGCGGGGGCGCGGGCATGGGCAGTGCTCACCATTGACATCGACGCACAGGTGCACGAGCACGCTCCCGCGTCGCCTCACGGGATCGCGCGTCGAACGAGAGACGCGGCTAGTCGAGGCCCACGAAGACGGGCTCCGGGTGCAGCCGCACCCCGAACTCCGACGACACCCGGTTCTGGATGTAGCGCGACAGTTCCGAGATGTCCGCAGCCGTCGCGCCTCCCGTGTTCACGATCGCCAAGGTGTGCTTCGACGAGATCGCGGCGCGCGAGCCGGGCAGCGCGAACCCCTTGCCGATTCCCGCACGCTCGATCAGCCAGGCGGCGCTCAGCTTGACCTGCGGCTCCGCCGATTCGCCGGATGCCTCGAGCGTCCCGGTCAGGTCGACCGTCAGGCCCGAGGCGGGGTCGGGCAGGGCCACGACCGTGGGCTCGGCCTCCGGCTCGACGAGCCAGCGGGGCGCGTCGCTCGGCAGAGATCGGGCGAAATTCTCCGACACGATCGGGTTGGTGAAGAACGACCCGGCGCTGACGGAATCGGGATCCGTCGCATCCAGAACCATGCCCTTCGACGCGCGCAGCCGCAGAACGGCCGCGCGAACGCCGCCCAGCGCGACCCGGTCGCCCACGGCCACGCCCAACGCCGTCGCCAGCTGCGGGTAGGCGATGGGATCGCCGAGCGCGAGAGGGCCGGGAGCGTCGGAGCCCGAGTCGCCCGCGGGGCCCGCCTGTGCCGACGCATCGGTGAGCGAGAACGTCACAGAGAGCACGACGCCTCGCCTGCAGCGCTTGAACACGCTCGTGCGGTAGCCGAGCTCGAGGTCATCGCGCGCGAGGCGTTCCACGCGGCCGGTGCCGTAGTCGAGGAAATCGACCGAAACAATCGAGTCGCCTGCCTCCTGCCCGTAGGCCCCGATGTTCTGGATGGGCGACGCGCCCGTCGACCCGGGGATGCCGGAGAGCGCCTCGAGCCCCGACCAGCCCTGCTCGACCGTGTAGGCCACGAGCTCGTCCCACGGCTCGCCGGCCTGCACCCGCAGTCGCACGGTTCCGCTGGGCGCGACGATGCGGGCGACCCCGCGAGTCGCGACGCGGATCACGGTGCCGTCGAAGCCGTCGTCGGAGATGACGACATTCGATCCTCCGCCGAGGGCGAGCCAGTCGTCACCCGAGTCCCACACCTCGAGCACCGTCTGCAGCAGCTGCGGTTCGTCGTGCGGCTCGACGATGCGCGCGGCCGGCCCGCCGACCCGGAGCGTCGTCAGGGGGCCGAGCGGAACATCCGAGCCCTCGATGCGGCCGCCCGTGGGCTCACCGGGGTGCGGTTCGGTGCGACCGTGCCGACCGGTCATACGACGGAAGCGGTGGGGGCCAGGGAGACGACGGCCTGAGCCTTGCCCAGCACCGTGTCGCCGTTGAACGTGACCGTCAGGTCGATGCGCACCGTGCCGGCCTCTGCGTCGACCTTGCCGACCTTGGCGCTCACCACGAGTTCGGCGCCCTCGACGGGGTCGACCAGTACGGGCCGGGTGAAGCGCACCTGGTAGTCGAGCACGCGCCCCGGGTCGCCGATCCAGTCGACGACCGGCTGCACGGCGAGCCCCATGGTGAGCATGCCGTGGGCGAGAACGCCGGGCAGGCCCACGGATGCCGCGACGTCGTCGCGGTAGTGGATGGCATTGAAGTCTCCGGAGGCCCCGGCGTAGCGCACGAGCGAATCGCGGCTCAGCGGAAAGTGGCCTCCCGCGACGACATCGCCCGCGGTCAGTTCGTCGGCTGCGATGGTGATTCCGGCGGTCATTCGTCTCCCCTGACGACGAGGGTGGATGTCGCGGTCACGACGTGCGCGCCCGTCGCGTCGACGATGGTCGATTCGGCCGTGACCATCGAGTGGCCTCCGAGCGACTTGATGCTCGCCACGTTCAGTGTGGCGGTGAGCTCGTCGCCGGCCACGATAGGGCGGGTGAAGGTGAAGCGCTGGTCGCCGTGAACGACACGGGAGAAGTCGATGCCGGCGTCGGGCTCGCTCAGCAACTGCTTGAGCGTGTGCTCCTGCACCACGACCGCGAAAGTCGGCGGCGCGACGACGTCGGCGTAGCCTGCCGCACGGGCGGCCTCGACGTCGGTGTTGAGTGGACTGGTGGCGAAGACGGCCGCAGAGAATTCGCGCACCTTCTCTCGCCCGACGAGATAGGCGGGGGTCGGCGCGAAGACGCGTCCGACGAGTTCGGGGTTCACTGGCACCCGTCCATTCTACGAACGCCCCGGCGGCGTCTGCTCTGCGACTGCTGCGCGCACCCGCCTGCCTAGACTGATGGACGATGAGCACTCCCCCCACGCCGAAACCGCGCACGACATCGAACCGCGCCCTCCTGCTCGCCCTCGGGCTCGGCGGCGGGCTCGCGCTGATCGTGACGATCGCCGCGGCGGTGACGGTCTTCGCGCTGCTCGCGGGTGTGACGCGCGGCGCGGGGACGGCCGCACCGCAGCCCGACCCGGCGCCATCCAGTGGCACGCCCGGAGACGTCGACGACGGCGACCTCACCTTCGACTCCTCCTCCACGCTGCCGGCGGGCAGTCTCGCCTCCCTCACGTTCCAGCCGCCGGCGGACACCGACTGGGCGCCCGACCAGGACGCCTCGGACGACGCCGACACGATGAGCTACATCAGCGCGTCGACCGGGTGCCGCCTGCGCATCTGGCAGTCGTCGCTCGACGGCGTCGACGTGGTCTCAGGCGACGAGAAGGCGACATCGCGCAATGCGGCCTCGTTTATCCGCGACGAGGAGATTCCCGCCGACGAGTTCGCGCTGCACACGTTCACCGGCGGATCCTCGGCGGCCAAGGTCGACTTCGTCGATCTGCTCTGGGGAGCGTCGAACAGCAACTACCTGGCCGTGCGCGCCTTCGGCGATGCGGGCATCTTCGTGTCGCTCGGTGTGGCGTGCCCGTCGTCGAGCGCGTGGGACGCGGTCAAGAAGGCCGACTCGGGGCTCGGAGTCGTCACCCTCTCGGAGTAGCGGCCACAGACTTGTACAGTTTCAGCCCCCACCTCGTCGCTATTCGACGAGGAGCAGCCCACGGTGCACAAAATCAGCCGGAGACCGCCCACATGGCGACCGCACTGGCCGCCGCCACGTTCAGGGAGTCGATTCCGTGCTTCATCGGGATCTGCACCACCGTGTCGGCTGCCGCGATCGCCTCGGGCGTCAGGCCGTCGCCCTCCGCGCCCAGCACCAGGGCGAGCCTCTCGGGAAGCCGAGCCTGGAAGTCGCGCAGGCTGACGGCATCCGGTGTCAGGGCCAGCGCGGCCACATGGAAACCGGCCTCGACGAGAAGCTCCCGGGTCTCGGGCCACGCCCCGACACGCGTCCAGGGCACCTGCAGCACGGTGCCCATGCTCACACGGATGGCCCGGCGGTAGAACGGGTCGGAGCACCGGGGTGTGACGAGAACGGCGTCGGCCCCGATCGCACCCGCGGAACGGAAGATCGCGCCCACGTTGGTGGGGTCGACCACGTTCTCGAGAACGACGATTCGACGGGCGTTCCGGATGAGCTCCGCCGGGTTCGCGAGCGCCGGGCGATTCATCGAGGCGATGAGTCCGCGGTGCAGGATGTAGCCGGTGAGCTCGGCGAGAAGCTCGCCCGGTCCGGTGAAGATCGGGATGTCGGCGAAGCCGTGCTCGGCGAGAACCGCCTCGGCTTCCTCCGTGGAGGTTCCGAGGGCCAGAACCGACCGGGGAGCATGCCCCGCCCGGAGCGCACGCTCGAACACGAGCAGAGACTCGGCGAGGTACAGGCCGTGCTCGGAACCGCGGGCCTTCTTGAGGGCGACGTCGGTGAGATGGGCGAAGTCGCTGAGCCTAGAATCGCCGAGGCTCCCGACGCGCACGATGGGCACGGAGCTGCCGCTATCCGCGCCGATTCGGCGCGTCCGCGTCTGGACGGCCGGCAGCGGATGCGCCGAGTGGGCGCGGACGCGCGCGGCCCTCGCGGATGACGATCGCCGCATACTGGGCGCCCACGAAGACGTGCAGCAGGCATCCGATGACCACGCCGTAGAACGCGACGACCGCCAGGATCTCATGGCCTGCGAAGTCGGAGTGGGCGAGCAGCAGCAGCGGCAACCCGAGCATCAGGAAGGTCGTGCGGATCTTCGAGATGTAGGTGATCGTCATCGACCCCTGGCGCTTGTAGGCGAGGATGATCAGTCCCAGGATCAGGTCGGTCGCGGCGATGGCGATGAGGATCCAGAGCGGCAGGATGCCGCTGATGACCAGCGTCACGCACACGACCACCTGGCTTGCCCGGTCGGCCACGGGGTCGAGCACCGCACCGAAATGCGTCACCTGACCGAGCTTTCGTGCGGCGAAACCGTCGATCCAGTCCGTGGCGCCCAGGGCCACGAGCACGACGAACGCCCAGAAGTTCTCGTGCCACACCAGAACGAGCAGAACGAACAAAGGCATGAACAGGATGAGACGGGCGAACGTGATCGTGTTCGGCACGTTCAGAATCCGCTCGCGCTCCGGGTGCGCTGTCGAGGTGTCCACACCTTGAGGGTAACCGGTGCCCTGCTCGCTCGGGTGCGTTGACGGGTCAGGAGGCGGGAGCGGTTCCGGTGGGAGCCGGTGCGGGCGCCTCAGTCGGAGGTGCGGGTGTGTCCGAGGGAGGAGTGGGAGCCGCTCCGCCGTCAGCCGGGGCGGGCGGGGCCGTCCCGTCGGCCGGGGCGGGCGGGGCCGTCGGAACTGCACCGTCGGCCGGAGCACCGGGAGCACCGGGAGCACCCGGCGCGCACACCCCGGCGGCGCCCGGAGCGGGCGGGGTCGGCGGCGTCGCTCCGTCGTCGGGCGCGACCGGCGCGGGAACATCGGTCGAGCCCGGAGTGGGCGAGATCGACGAGGTAGGCATCGGGGTCGGCTCGCCGCCCTGCGCGGCGAAGGCGGCCGTCGTCCCCACGATTCCGAGTCCGATCACGCCGCATGCGACGCCGACGGCGATACGGGTACGGAAGGATCGGCGAGGCGGCGGAGTGGAGGGATCGTTCGACGATCCGGGACCGGTGAAGAGATTGAGTTCTGACACGGGGTCGTTCCTTTCAGATTCGGCGCCATTCGATGCGCCGGTCAGAACGCGGCGTCCTGACCTCATCCACAGTTGCGAGCGAATCTGAAGCTTCCGTTAAGCTCAGGGCTTTGTCAGCCGGCCCATAGAAACGTGCTCGGAAGCTGTCATAGGTTCCTCCAATGATCTCCTCGGCCAGAATCCTGCTCGTCGAAGACGACGAGACCATCCGCACCTCCGTCGCCACTGCCCTGGGCGCCGAGGGCTTCGTCGTGTCAGCGCGCGAAGACGGCACGGCCCTCGACGACGATGTCGTCTCCTTCGTTCCCGACATCGCGATCCTCGACTGGATGCTGCCCGGTCCGAACGGCCTCACCCTCGCGGCGCAGCTGCGGCCCCGCAGCGACTGCGCCGTGATGATGCTCACCGCGCGCGGCGAGGTCGACGACCGCCTGCGCGGCTTCGCCGAGGGAATCGACGACTACCTCGTGAAGCCGTTCTCGATGGCCGAGCTCGTGGCGCGAGTCAGTGCCGTTCTTCGCCGCCGCGGACGCTTGCCGTCGGTCATCGAGATCGACGATCTGATGGTCGACGTCGATGGGGCCCGCGCAGCACGGGGCGACATGCCCCTGGCTTTGACGGCCACGGAGTTCCGCCTGTTGAGCTTTCTCGCGCAGAGCAGGGGTCGCACGCTGTCGAAGGGCCAGATCCTCACCCAGGTGTGGGGCTACGACGACATCGATGCGAACGTCGTCGAAGTGCACCTCAGCTCGCTGCGCCGCAAGATGGAGGCGAACGGCCCGCGTCTGATCCACACCGTGCGCGGCATCGGCTACCGGCTGAGCGCATGACCCGCCCATCCGGCCCCGACACCGTCGGCCGAGGCGGGCTGCGAACCGGGTCGCTGCGCACCCGAACCGTGCTGTCGGTCCTCGCCCTGCTGACCGTGCTTCTGCTCGCCCTGTGCTTCACCGTGCAGTTCGTTCTCGGCGAGCGCCTGCGCGCCCAGCTCGAGGAGCGGCTCCAGGACCGGGCATCGGCCGCCGCCGCGCTCGTCGGCACCGTCTCGAACGACGACCTCGCGAGCCGACTCTCGGCGCAGGGCCTCTCGGTGCTCATCGAGAGCCCCGACGGCGGCTCGGTCGTGGCAGGCCCGTCACCCGAGCAGCTGCGGCAGGGGCCGGATGCCGCCGGTCTCGGCCCGCTCGGAGCGCCCGGTCTCGAGGAGGGCCGCCCCGGAGCCGGCGACGGGAACGCCTCGGCGACCGGGTCGGGCACCGACGCGGATCCGCAGACGAGCTCGACGTCGGGAAGGACCATCGCCTCGTCGGTCGTCACCACGTCCGATCCGCAGATCGTGACCCTCGAGTCGACGCTGAGCGACGACACCGTGCTCACACTCAGTGTGGGAGCGGGCGGGGTCGACCAGACGCTGCAGCAGCTGCTCTGGATCATGCTCGGCGCCTCGGCCGTCTTCCTCCTGCTCGCGGCGGCGGCCCTGACCGTGGTCGTGCGCGGGGCTCTGCACCCGCTCGAGTCGATGACCGCGGTGGCCCGCGACATCGCTCGGGGAGATCGCGGCAGACGCCTGCGACCGACGAGGCCCCGAACGGAGATCGGGCGGGTTGCCATCGCCTTCGACGAGATGCTCGACGGGGTCGAGGGGGCCGAGCGTGCGGCGGTCGACTCCGAGCTGCTCGCCCGGGAGGCCGAGCAGAGGGTGCGCTCGTTCGTGAGCGATGCAGCACACGAACTGCGCACCCCCGTCTCGGGAATGAGGGCGGCGGCGGACACCCTGGTGCGGGCATCCGTTGATCGCCCCGAGCGAGAGAGGCTTGCCAGTCACGTCGTGCGCGAGGCCGCCAGGGCCTCTCGCCTCATCGACGACATGCTCATGATGGCCAGGGTCGACCAGGGGCTCGACCTGCGCAGGGCTCCCCTCGATATCGCGGAGGTCGTCGCGCGCGAGGCCGAGCGCCAGCGCATCCGGCGACCGGCCCTCGAGCTGATCTGCACCGACGATCGCAGTGCGCCCGATGCGGGACCGCTTGACGGCGATGCAGAGCGGCTCAGCCAGGTGATCGCCAACCTCGTCGACAACGCGGCACGAATGACCGGCGGAGCGGGGCCCGTGACCGTGGCGATCGGCCAGGCTGAGCAGATCGTTCGAGTGGAGGTGCGCGATCGAGGGCCCGGTGTTCCTCCGCAGGATCGATCGCGCATCTTCGATCGCCTTGTGCGGCTCGACTCGGCGAGGAATGCCTCCGGCGGCGGCGCGGGCCTCGGCCTGCCCATCGCCCGAGGAATCGCACGAGCCCACGGCGGCGACGTGGTCTGCGTCGACCCGCCGGGCGGGCAGACCGGCGCCGTCTTCGTGCTCACGCTGCCGGTCGACACGCACGAAGAGCGCTAGCGCCGGGCACACGCCCGATCTCAGCCCCGCCCGGCCCGTTCCCTGAGCCTGTCGAAGGGGCACCCATCCGTCAGAAGATGCCCTCACCCCCGTCGATACACGCATCAACTGACGGATGGATCGCATCACCCCCAGCAGGGCGAGCCCGGGCACAGCGAAAACCCCCGAGATGCGGGATCTTTCGGTTGCCCGCGAAGGTCGTGTCCGATCGCGGGTGCACGCCGGCCCATCCCACGACCTCGCCATCGTCATACGCCAGAACGCCCGGTGGCGGCTTCTGCTTCACAAGAGTCTTGACCCGTTCGCCGCGATCGGTCGATCTGAGCAGGTTCTGCCACCGCACGAGGGCACGAGAACAGCGTCGAGCGTCAGCTCAGCGAGATCGCCGTCCATGACACGGCGGGCAGCGTGACGGTGACGATTCCGTCGTGCAGTCGGGCGCTGGTGTTCGGTGCGGGCACGACCCGGTCGGGGTCGTCGGCCGTGTTGCGGGCGTGGATGTCGTCGTCATGGAGCGTCTCGGCGCTCAGCTCCGACATCCCCAGCCGGCTCGCGTCGATCTCGACGGTGACCTCCTCGGTGAGACTGCGGTTCACCAGAAAGACGGATGCCGCACCGGCGGTCTCGTCGTACGTCGCGACCGCGTCCACCATCGGAACATCGCCGTAGAGAGCGGTGGGTGTGGTGGGCGATTCCAGTTTCAGCTCGAGGCTCACGCCCCGGGCCAGCCGCGAGGTGATCGCGAAGGGGTGGAACGTGGTCTGGCGCCAGGCCGGGCCTCCGGGCTCGGTCATGATCGGGGCGATGACGTTCACGAGCTGGGCGAGGCTCGCCGCCGTCACCCGGTCGGCGTGGCGGAGGAGCGAGATCATCAGGCCCCCGAAGACCACGGCATCGAGCGCGGTGTACGAGTCTTCGAGGATGCGTGGAGCCTTGGGCCAGCTGGCGACGTCGGTGATCTTGTCGACGTTGTCGTAGCGCGACAGGTACCAGACATTCCACTCGTCGAACGACAGATTGATCGTCTTCTCGCTGCGACGCACGGCCTTGACGTGATCGGCCGTGGCGACGACCGACTCGATGAAGCGGTCCATGTTCACTGCCGATGCGAGGAAGCTCGACAGATCTCCGTCGATCGGTTCGTAGTAGGCGTGGCAGGAGATGAAGTCGACGTCGTCGTAGGTCGCCTCCAGCACGGCCCGATCCCACTGGCCGAATGTCGGCATGCCTGCCCCGGCGCTGCCGCACACCACGAGCTCGAGATCGGGATCGATCTGCCGCATCGCCCGCGCGGTCTTGCCGGCCAGCTGGCCGTAATCCTCGGCCGTGCCGTGACCCAGCTGCCATGGTCCGTCCATCTCGTTGCCGAGACACCAGATGCGGATGTTGTGCGGCTCGGTCGTGCCGTTGGCGATCCGCTGGTCTGAGAACGCCGTACCGGAGTGGATGTTCGCGTACTCGAGTACGTCGAGTGCCTCCTGCACACCGCGGGTGCCGAGGTTCACGGCGTACATGATCTCGCTGCCCACCGCTTCGGACCAGCGAGCGAACTCGTCGAGGCCGATCTCGTTCGTCTCGACGGAGTGCCAGGCGAGGTCGAGGCGGCGAGGCCGCTTCTCGCGCGGACCCACCCCGTCCTCCCACCGGTAGCCGGAGACGAAGTTGCCGCCGGGATAGCGGATGGTCGAGACCCCGAGTTCCCGAACCAGCTCCATCACGTCGGTGCGGAATCCGTCTTCTCCGGATGAGGGGTGGCCGGGTTCGTAGATGCCGTCGTACACGCACCGCCCGAGGTGCTCGACGAAGCTGCCGAACACGCGGCGGTCGATGCGACCGACGACGAAATGGGGGTCGAGGGTCAGATGTGCTTGGGTCATTGGTCCTTCACGGTCTCTCTGTAGTGCGTTGCCAGTTCTGCAGGATCCTGCCCTTCGCGAACGGGAAGGACGCGATAGAGCAGGCTGTACGGCCCTTTGGCCTGTGTGTTGCTGTACTTCTCCGGGCGTCTCAACTGATCCCAGTTGCCGCCTTGGACGCCTTCCTGGGCGGCGTCCACTCGCACGACGGTCCGCCACGACTCCGGCACCTCGTGCCAGTGGCGGTGACCTGCCAGTTCGGCCGGACTGTTCGGCTGCACGTTGAGGTACATGCCTTCCTCCGCCACGAGCAGCACTCCCCTGCCGTCGTCGTCGGTGAGAGCAGCCCAGCGGGTGTCGGCCTTGTTCCCGCTGTCCTGCGGTCGGCTGTACCGGGTGACCTGATCGGCGACAGTTCCCGAGTAGCGACCGAAGAACGCCGAACTCCTCCGGTCGGCGGTCGACTCCCACGGGCCGCGGCCGTACCACTCGATTCTCGCCAACTCGGGCTGGAGGCCGAACGTCGTGCCGACCACCTGCGGGTTGGGCGTTCCGGGCACCGGCTCGAAGGTCGAGCGCACGTCCACCTGCCCGGTGCCGTGGATCGTGTACACGATCGACTGGGGCGACGTCGTGATGCGGTTGTCGGGTCGGAACGGCACCGTGGTGGTGACGTTTCCGCGCACGGCCACGCGAACCGCACCCGGGATGGTCGACGATTCGATCTCGCTGACGACCCAGTCCTCGCCGACGCCACGCCACGGCCCAGACGGCTCGGGCAGGGTCTCCCTGAATTCGGGGATCGACAGTTCCGGATCGTTCGGGGTACGCCAGTAGTTGGGCATCAGGTCGCTCGCCAGCATTTCGCGGCCGTCGTAGCGCAGAGACGTCAGCCGACCGGTGGAACGGTCGATGCTGACCGCGAAGCCTTCACCATCGACGTCGATCACCTGCTCGGTCTCTCGCACCTGCGGCGAGGCCGACTCCGCCGACGGAGTGATCGCGCGGTCCGGGGCGGCGACGGGCAGATCGTGTTGCGCCCTCGCCACGACGTGCCCTTCATCCGCCCACGACGTCGGAGCGTCGAGAACGAGTGAGAGCTCCAGCCTGTATTCGGAAGCGGGCTGCGGCTGCTCGGGCAGCGAGTACGGGAGCGTGATGTCTACGCTGTTCAGGGGCTCTGCCGAGAGCTGGTCGCCCGGGATCGTTCCGCGACCGATCTCGATTCCGTCCTCCGAGACCGCCCAGCGCAGCCGGTGCCCGTCGAGAGTCGTGAACAGGTACTCGTTCGTGATCCTGATGGTGCCGGCGCCCGGGTGCGCGAGCGCCATGCTCACCGGCTGGTAGGCCAGTCTGGCCTCCTCGAGCTTCGGTGTCGGCGTGCGGTCGGCGAGCACAAGGCCGCTCATGTGCGCGCTGTCCTCGTTGGGATCGTCGCCCCAATCGCCGCCATAGGCGAGGAATTCCTCACCCGGCCGCCCCGGGACATCCCGCCACAGCCCCTTGTCGGCCCAGTCCCAGAGGAAGCCGCCCAGTACGCGACCGGGATTCTCTCGGATGGCCGCCCAATGCTCGTCCAGGTAGCCAGACGTGTTCCCTTGACTGAACGCGTACTCGACGAGCAGGTAGGGCCTCGGATCACGGTCGGCCCGGGTGATCAGTTCGGACACGGGAGGGTAGAAGTCGCCGTCGAAATCGGACGTGTCCGACGGGACGACCATCGAGCCCGAGCCGGTCGCATCCTGATAGCTCACCGGGCGGGTCGGATCGTGCTCCTTGGCCCAGTCGTACATGGCCGTGAGGTTCGATCCGACTCCCGACTCGTTGCCGATCGACCACGCGATCACGCAGGCGTGGTTCTTGTCGCGGTCGACCACGTTGCGCATGCGCCACAGCAGGGGTGCCCGCAGTTCGGGGCGATCGCCCGGGATGTTCGGGCGCCCGTGGGCATCGATGCGATTGATGTGGGTCTCGTTGTTCGCCTCGTCGAACACGTACAGCCCGTACTCGTCGGCCAGTTCGTACCACCGCGGGTCGTTCGGATAGTGCGAGGTGCGCACGGCGTTGATGTTGTTCTGCTTCATCAGAGTGATATCGGCGATCATGTCGGCCGAGCTGAGGGTGCGCCCGGTTCGCGGACTCCACTCGTGTCGGTTGACCCCTCGAAGAGAGAGCGCCTGTCCGTTGATGCGGTAGACGCCGTCGACGATCTCGACCCGGCGGAAGCCCACACGGGTGGACACGCGGTCGACGACCGACCCGTTCGCGTCGCAGAGTTCGACGACCAGCGTGTACAGCTCGGGGCGCTCGGCGGACCAGAGCCGGGGCGTCACCACCGGCTCGGTCAGGGCCGCGGATACGTCTCGGCCGGGAGCCGCCGATCCGACCGGCGCGAATCGCGACCAGACTTCGACGGCCTCCGCATCCGTTCCGTCGAAGAGCGTGGCCCGCACCTGCAGCTCCTCCCCGGTGCTCGTGCCGGCGTCGTCGCGCACCTCGACGCTCAGCTCAAGAGCCGCCTCGGAGAAGTCGTCGGCGAGCGGCGTTCTGACGGCGAAGTCCCGAATGAAGGCGGGCGGCCGAGAAAGCAGAAGCACACTGCGGAAGATGCCCGAGAGCCGAACATTGTCCTGGTTCTCGAGGTACGACCCCGTGGACCACCGGTACACCTCGACGGCCAGAACGTTGCGCCCGCTGTGCAGATGGGGCGTCAGGTCGAACTCGCCCCGGGTGTAGCTGTCTTCGCGATACCCGATGCGCCGGCCGTTGATCCAGACGTAGTACGCCGATTCCACGCCCTCGAACTGGACGAACGTGCGCCGACCGGCCCAGCCGTCGGGGAGCTCGAAGGTCGTGCGGTACTGCCCGACCGGGTTGTAGCGCGTGGGGGCGTGCGGGTAGTCGCCAGTGGGAGCGGGCTGTTCGTTCAGGCCGTTCTCGCCGGTCCAGGGCAGCACCGTGTTGACCCCGATGGGGTAGTCGTACCCGTGCAGCTGCCAGCTCGACGGAACCGGCGTGAGATCCCAGCCCGAATCATCCTCGTCTTCGCCCGCGAAGTCCGGCTGCCGGGATTCCGGATTCGGTGACCACCGGAATCTCCAGTCACCATCGAGGCTGGCCCCGAAGACCGATGCCGAGCGATCGGCCCTCTTCGCCTGCGCCAGCGTGTCGTAGGTCACGAGAGTGGCATGGGCGGGTTCGCTGCCCCACTCGTAGACGGCGGGGTCGTTCCACTCGGGCGTCTCGTTCATTGTCTCCTCAGATCCGTTCACGTGTTCGGGTGTGGCTGCTCGAGCCGCTTCTCAGCGCAGACCGACCGTGAGCAGCAGGTTGCCGTAGAGGCGCTCGTCGCCGGTGGCGATGACGACGCCGACGTCGGGAGAGCGCACCCGGTCGTAGAACACGAACCGGTCGACCTTCTCCATGGGCACGGCGTCGCCCAGCCTGCGTGCGTAGTCGTCCTGCGCCGGTGCAGAGACCTCGGGCGGGGTCTGCATAACGGTCGCCGACTCGATGTTGACGACGGTGAGAACCGCGTCGAGCACCGTCGCGACGTCGAGCATGCCGGGACGCAGGTTGAGATGGATCAGGCGCACGCCCGGTCCGATTGCGGTCAGGTACGGGTAGTTGCCGTCGGCGATGAGAACCCCGGAGCCGTGGCCCGACGAGGCGAGCGCCTCCAGGAGCGGAGGATGGATGAGCGGCCCGGTGATCACGCGGTCACCTCAGCAGCGACGCGACCCGCGATGCGACCGGCCGCGCGATCGGCGGCGTAGCCGTCCCAGCCCGGGATCGTGCCGTCGACATCCCACAGCTCGAGCCAGCTGTCGGCGCCCGGCCACAGGAACACCTGGCCCTTGATGAGGCGGTTGTTCTGCTCCGCCGATCGCAGCTCCTCGAGTTCGGCGGGCGTCAGCGGGTCCTCCGTCACCGCCCGCAGGTTGGCGAGGAACTGCGACTCCTTGACCGAGAACGGGATCGGGATCTGGCCGCGCTGCACGGCCCACTTCAGGCAGATCAATGCCGGATGCACGTTGTGCGCCTGCGCGATCGACACCACGACGGGATGCTCCATGTCCGAGACATCGGTTCCGATGCGGTCTCGCTCGGGTCGAGACGGCGAGCCCAGGGGCGAGTAGCCCACCGGCTGGATGCCGTGATCGAGGCAGAACCGAAAGAGCTCGGGCTGCTGGAAGCACGGATGCAGTTCCATCTCGCTCAGGGCGGGGCGGATCCGGGCATCGGCGAGGATCGCCGTCAGCTTGGGGATGGTGACATTCGAGGTGCCGAGATGCCGCACGACCCCCTCGTCGACGAGTCCCTCCAGCGCGTGCCAGAGCGCCATGTACTCCTCGTGGATGTACGGGCGCGCATCCGGGTCACGGTCGACCGCGTCGGCGAACGGCGCGTGGTGGTTCGGGAATGGCCAATGCACGAACACCGCGTCGAGCGCGTCGAGCCCGAGGTCGCGCAACGACCGACGCACCGAGGCGACCGCCGCATCCGGTTCATGCGCGTCGTTCCAGACCTTCGACATAACGAAGAGCTCGTCGCGGGGAACACCGCCGGCGATGGCCTCTCGAAGGACGGCACCGACCTCGGCCTCGTTGCCGTACACCGATGCGCAGTCGATGAGGCGGTAGCCTGCCCGGATCGCGCCGGCCACCGCGTCCGCCACCTCTGGCGCCCCGTAGCGGTCGGACCCGAAGGTCCCCATGCCGATCGCGGGCATCACCGCCCCGCTCGCGAGCCGCCGGGTGGGCACGCTGTCGATTGTGACCATGTCTGTCATCTCCATTTCGTTCGGTTAAAGGTGGCGATCCGCGTCGCCGTCAGAGGTTCAGACCGTGGAAGAAGTCGATGCGCGTCTCGGCCGCCTGTGGCGCGAGTTCGATGCGCACGACGGCACCGCCGGCACCCGCCGTCTCGGATTCGGGCAGCACGACCTCCAGGTGCTCTCCCGAGCGAGTCCACTCCGGCTGCTCTCGCGAGCCCAGGACCCGAACGTCGACGATCGGACGATCGAGGAACCGGCTGTCGGAGCCGAAGCCGCGGATGCGCATCCGGCCGTCAGCCGGACGGACGAGGCCGATGCCGTAGACGTAGTCGTGGCCGACCTCGGTCATCGTCGTGAAGCGGATGTCCTCCGCGGTGTACACGGCCGCGGCGGCGTCGGTGAACGATCCGGCTGCGGGAGCCGTAGGGCCCTCGCCGAACACGACCCATGGGCTGGAACCGTAGATCGCCTCGCCGTGCACGGCCAGCCAGTCGCCGACCGCCTCCAGCAACGCGGCCTCCTCCTCGGGGATGGTCCCGTCTGGGCGCGGACCGACGTTCAGCAGCAGGTTGCCGTTCTTCGCGACCACATCGACGAGCTCCTGGATGAGCTCGGACGCGTCTTTGTAGTCGTGCCCCTCCACCCAGCTCCACGACGTGCGAGACACCGATGTGTCGTTCTGCCAGACGTCGGGCCGGATGCCGCCCATCGTGCCGCGCTCGATGTCCAGAACGGCGGAACCCGGCGCGAACGACTCCCACTTGTAGTTGATGACGACCTCGCGCCCCCACTCAGCCGCCCGGTTGTAGTAGTAGGCGGCGAGCCTCCGAACATAGGGATCGAACGAGGGCTCCTCGATGCCGGTGTCGAAGTACAGGATCTGCGGGCGGTAGGAGTCGATGATCTCCACCGTGCGCAGCAGCCAGTCCTCCAAAAACCGCTCGGTCGGGTTCATCTCCTTGCGCAGCGCGGGGCCGTACAGGTCGGCGTAGGCGGGATCGCGCACGTCGGAGTCGAACTCCGCTCCCCCGTTCATGAAGAACCAGTGTTCAGCCCTGTGGGTCGACGCGCCGGAGATCAGCCAGGCCTGGTCGACCGCCGCCAGGAGGTCTCCCATGACGTCGCGCTCCGGACCCACCTGGGTCACCTTCCAGCGCGAGCGCGCGGTGTCGTACATGGCGTAGCCGTCGTGGTGCTCGGCAACCGGCACCACGAACTGCGCGCCCGCGCGCTTGAACAGCGCGACCCACTCGTCCGGGTCGAAGCGCTCCATACCGAAGTGCGGAAGGAAATCCTTGTACCCGAATCGATCCTGCGGTCCGTAGGTCGCCACGTGATGCTCGAACGCGGTCGTGCCGCGGCGATACATCGTGCGGGGGTACCACTCGTTTCCGAACGCCGGCACCGAGAAGGCTCCCCAGTGCAGGAAGATGCCGAACTTGGCGTCGCGGTACCACTGAGGGGCGCGATAGCGGGACAGCGATTCCCAGGTGGCGTCGTACGGCCCGGCTTCGATGACGGCATCCACCATCGCGAGCGCCGGACGGTTGTCCGACACGTCGACCGGCGCAGGCAGGGTCGTGGGGTCAAGCGGTTCGAGGTTCACACGTCTCCGTTCATAGCGGCTCACCGGCTCACCGGCCGCCGAAGGCGCCCGCGCCGATCGCGGCCACCAGTTGTCTCTGGGCGATGGCGACCACGACCACGACCGGGGCGATCGTCATCATGCACGCCGCCATCAGCAGCTCCCACTGCGTACCCGTCTGCGTCGTGAATCCGGCGATCCCGATGGGGATCGTCCATTTGTCGGAGCTGTTGAGGATGATCAGCGGCCAGAGGAAGCTGTTCCAGCTGCCCAGGAAGGCGAAGATCGCCAGAACCGACAGCGCCGGTCGCACGAGGGGAACGATGACGCTGATCAGGAGGCGCCATGTCGAGGCTCCGTCGAGGCGGGCCGCCTCCTCCAACTCCCCCGGGATCTGGAGCATGAACTGCCGGAGCAGGAACGCTCCGAAAGCGCCGAAGAGGCCGGGAATGATGAGCGCGAACCAGGTGTCGGCGAGCCGCGCCTGGTCGAAACCGAGGAACAGCGGCACGACGGCGACCTCGCTCGGCAGCGTCAGCGTGATGACGAACAACAGGAAGATCGCGCTTCGACCGGGGAATCGCAACCGCGCGAAGGCGAACGCGGTCAAGGTCGCGATGACCAGCGTCAGCGCGGTCGAGATCGCGGCGACGACGAGGCTGTTCAGGAGCAGGCGCCCGAAGTCGACCTCGGTCCACGCATCCGCGAAGTTCGACCAGAGCACCTCCGAGCCGATGAAACTGATCTTGGCTCCGAACACCTCGTTGCCCGGCTTGAGGGCGGTGAAGAACGTCCAGATCAGCGGGAAGGAGAACACGAGCGCGACCAGCCACGCCGCTGTGGTGTTTGCGACGAACCCGATGGCCCGTCCCCGGCGACGCCACGAGAGACCCGAGGCCTGGAGCTGCTGATCAGTCATAGTGGACCCACTTCCTCTGTCCCCAGAGTTGGAACAGCGTGAAGATCGCGATGATCACGAAGAGCACGGTGGCGATGGCCGACGCGTAGCCGAGCTGATTGTTCGTGAAAGCGGTCTGATAGAGGTAGAGCATGATCGTCATCGTGCTGTTGCCCGGGCCGCCGCCCGTGATCACGTAGGCCTGGGCGAAGGTCTGCCATGCACCGATGACGGTCAGCACCGTGGTGAAGAACAGAGCCGGGCTGACCAGCGGCAGCGTGATCGAGACGAAGCGGCGGATCGGGCCGGCGCCGTCGATCCGTGACGCCGCGATGACGTCGGGGCTGATCGAGTCGAGGCCTGCCCCGAGCACGATCATGTTGTAGCCGAACGACTGCCAGACCGAGACGCCGATCACGACGGCCAGTGCCCAGTTGCCGTCGCTGAGCCAAGGAATCGGCTCCAGCCCGATGGCTGCCAGAGCCTGGTTCACGACGCCGTCCTGCTGGAAGAGCAACCGGAAGACCGCGGCGTTCGCCACCATCGGCGAGAGGGCCGGGATCAGGAAGATCACGCGTATCCAGTTGCGGCCGGCGATGCGTGTCTTCAGCCACATCGCCATCGCCATCGAGATCGCGATGTTCGCCGGCACGTAGACGAGCACGAAGATCGACGTCACGATGACGCTGTTGATGAACTGCGGGTCGCGCAGCAGTCGTGCGAAGTTCTCTCCGCCGGTGAACTGGGTGCCTCCCAGCAAAGTCGAGTCGGAGAATCCGAGGATCAGCGACGCGACCTGCGGTATGACGATGAACACCGCGAGCCCGATGAGGCCGGGGAGGACGAACGCCCACCCGACCCATCGGGGGCCCCCGAGGGGCCGGCGGCGAAGCCGGCCCTTCGGGTGACCCGGTGGGGCGACGGACGCGTCGGCGACCTCTTCCTCCGGGCGGTCCAGACGCACGAAGGTCATTGCGCGAGGCCGGCCTTCACCTGCTGCAGCACTTCATCGACCGTGCTCTTACCCGAGAAGGCGTCGACCTCGTACTGCGTCAGGAGCGTGTCGAGCTCGGCCTGGTTCGCCGGTACCGGCGAGGGCGTCGCGTCACCGGTCATCTGTTCGATGACCGTGGCGAACTCCGGCGATCCGGCGTTCTCCGACCAGGCATCCAGGGCGTCGAGCCGCGCCGGCACGGAGGCCTGCGACTTGGTCACGAACTCGAGTCCGCTCTTGCTCGTCATCGCCTCAATGGCTTCGAACGCCTTCTGCTTGTCACCGCAGGTCTTCGTGATGCCGAAGCCCGATCCGCCGATGAACCCCTTGGAGGCACCGTTCTTGCTCGGAATGACGGCGATGCCGACGTTGTCTTTACCGAGAGACTCCTGCGCGTGCTGAAGATCCCACAGCCCCTGCATCTCCATGGCCGCCTGGCCCGTGTTGAATGCGTCGATGTCGGGGAAGGTTCCGCCCGCGGCCGCCTCGAGCGGCTTCGCGACCTTGTACTTGTTCGACAGGTCGACGAGCAGCTGCAGCGCGTCCTTGAAGTTCGGGTCGTCGAGCAGTGGACCGTCCTCATCGGCCCACGGGTGGCCGTCGGCCGCCATGAGGGTGGCGATGGGGTTGGACGCCTGGGGAATCGCGAACCCGTACACGCCGTCCTTCGTGGTCGCTTTCGCCGCCGCGATGAATTCGTCGGTCGTCCAGTCGTTGGTCGGTTCGGCCACGCCGGCGTCCTTGAACATCTGCTTGTTGTAGAGCACCACGGTGGGCCCGGTGTTGAACGGGATGGAGTAGAGCTTGCCGTCGACGCTGAGCTGCTCGAGCATCGCCGAGCTGTACGCCGTCAGGTCGAGGTTGTTCTCCTTCGCCAGGTCGTCCAGCGGCTCCAGCCCCTCGACGTACTGGTTGACCCGGCCGTTCTGGAACGTGACGAGGCAGGGTGCACTGCTGCTCCTCATAACGGTGGGCAGCTTGGTGTAGTAGTCGCCGATCGGCGGCCCCGTGAAGCTCACCTTCATGTCCGGGTCGGCGTGCACGCCTCCGGCGACGTAGTCGGCCCACTGCTTCTTGTCGGCCTTGCCGCCGATCCAGGTGTACATCTTCAGGGTGTCGCCGTCGAGGCCCGAGCTCTCACTGCCGCCTCCCGAACATGCGGCGAGACCGAGGGCGAGAACTCCCACGACCACGACGGAAACACCAGCGCGTTTCCGGCTCCTCGTGAACTTCCACTGTGCCTTCATAAACTCCTCCTTGAGTATTTGAGCGAAACGTTACGCCTCAAAGGGATGCTAAGAGGATGGATAATCGAAGTCAAGAGTTTTCGGCATGCACTAAACGTTTCGTTTAACTCACCCACCCACGGTGGTCGTGCGCAAGGATGGTCTCATCGCAGCACCGCCGACGACCAGCAGAAGAGAGAACAGACATGCGCATCGCCATCATCGGAGCAACAGGGCACGTCGGCGGTTATCTCGTGCCACGTCTTGTGGAGGACGGACACAACGTGGTCGCGATCACCCGCGGAACGTCTGTTCCGTACCGCGACGACCCGGCCTGGCAGAGCGTCGAACGCGTGATCGCCGACCGGGAGGCTGAGGATGCCGCGGGCACCTTCGCCTCCCGCATCGCCGCGCTCGAAGCAGACGTGGTCGTGGACCTCATCTGCTTCACACCGGAGTCCGCACGGCAGCTCGCCGACGCCCTCCGCGGACGCGTTCGGCAACTGGTGCACGTCGGCACGATCTGGACACACGGAATCCTCACCGAGGTTCCCGCCCTCGAGGACGCGGCCAAACAGCCCTGGGGCGAGTACGGCATCCAGAAGGAGGCGATAGAACGTCTGCTGCTGGCCGAGTCGAGAAGCGAAAACGGCCTCCCGGTGGCGATCGTGCATCCAGGGCACATCTCCGGACCGGGTTGGCCCGTCATCACGCCGCAGGGAACCGTCGACCTCGAGGTCTGGCGCACGCTCGCGACAGGGCGCGAGCTGCTGCTGCCGGGGTTCGGGCTCGAGACCGTGCATCACGTGCACGCCGACGACGTTGCCCAGCTCATCCGGCTCTGCCTCGAACACCCTGACGAAGCGAACGGGCAGGCATTCCACGCCGTCTCCGAGCGCGCCCTCACGCTGCGCGGATTCGCGGAGACGGCGGCGCGGTGGTTCGGCCTGGAGGCGCGGCTGCGCTTCGTGCCATTCGAGGAGTTCAGCGCCTCCCTTGACGAGGAGCACCGCGACGCCGCCTACGAGCACATCGCCCGCAGCCATTCGATGGGCATCGAGAAAGGGCGTCGACTGCTGGGTTACGCGCCGGCGCACTCGTCGATCGCAGCCGTCGCGGAGTCGGTGGAGTGGCTCCGGCAGGCCGGCCGTCTGGGCGACGGGGTTCCGCCCGTCCGACTCGGTTGAGATGCAGCGGGATCGACAGCGGGACACTCTCGGTCGAAACGATTCGTACGGCTCCGGCGCTGGATTATGCTGAGCGCAGGCGACCCTCGGACACCGGCGAATGGTGGGGCCGCGGTGCCGACAACAGGAAAGACGGGGCTGTGACGACATACAAGGACATCCAGCGGGCCACCGGACTGTCACTCGCCACGATCTCCAAGTACTTCAACGGGCGAAACGTTCTGGCAGCCAATCGCGAAGCCATCGAGTCGGCGGCCCGCGACCTCGACTTCCGCCCCAATCAGCATGCTCGGATGCTGCGGTCGCGACGGTCACGGACGGTCGGGGTGCTGCTGCCGGCGCTCGACAACGACTTCCACCTCACCATCGTCGCCGGCGTCGAGGAAGCGCTCCGCCCGCGCGGGATCAGCGTCATCGTGGCAGCCAGTCCCGACCCGAGCGACGACCCCGTCAACCTGCTGATGGACCGGATGGTCGACGGAATCATCGCGATCACCTCACCGCACGACGTGCGCGCACTGAGTGCCGCGGCGGCGCGAGTGCCTGTCGTGATGGTCGACTGGTACATCGACGATCTGTACGCCGACGGAGTCTTCCTCGACAACGTGGCAGCAGGAGCTCTCGGCGCCCGACACCTCCTCGATCATGGTCACCGTCGTATCGGATTCGTCGGCGGCGAACCGATCGTCTCCTCGATGCGCCTGCGCACCGAAGGATTCGAGCGCGCGCTGGCCTCCGACGGAGTGGAGGTGGACCCGGCGTTGGAGCGCTTCGAACCGCTGACGATCGACGCGGGCTATCGAGCCACGCAGGAGCTCCTCGCTCTCCGGCCTCGCCCCACGGGCCTGTTCACCGCTAACTACGAGCTCACCCTCGGCGCCGTGACCGCCGTGAACGATTCCGGGCTGCGCATCGGCCGGGACATCTCCGTGGTCGGGTTCGACAGTCGCGAGCTCGCCCAGGCGCTCGTACCGAAACTGACCGTCATCGTGCAGCCGACGCGCAAGATCGCCAGGCACGCTGCCCGCCTCATCGCCGATCACATCGAGTCGCCGAGCGATCGACCCGAACCGAAGATCGAATACCTCGACGCGCACCTCATCCCCGGCGCCTCCGTGACGCGCCTCGACGAGTGATGCGCCCGAGCGACGCCCTCGCAGACCGCTAGCGTTGGCCGCATGACCGATCTCAACCAGACGACGCCGTTCGGCCGCACCGGATTCGACGTGACCCCTCTCGCCCTCGGCACCTCCTCGTGGGGCCAGCTGCGCGAGGGCGAGTCGGGCGACGAGCGCGATGCACGCATCTTGGAGGTGGCCGACGCCTTCTTCGCCGGGTCGCTCGAGACCACCCTGCTCGACACCTCGAACATGTACGGACCGACGGACGCCGGGCACCTCTCCGAGCTCTTCGTGGGGCAGGCCCTGGCGCGGGCGGCAGGGCCGGATGCCGGGGGCGCGCGTGCAGCATCCGGTCTCGTCATTCAGACCAAGCTCGACCGCGACGTGGCCAACGACGACTTCAGCGGTGACCGCATGCGCCGATCGCTCGAGGAATCGCTCTCCCGCCTCGGGGTCGACCGCATCGACGTGCTCTATCTGCACGACCCGGAGGTCGTGGGCTTCGACGCCGTGATGGCGCCGGGCGGAGCGGTCGACGCACTGGTGGCGATGAAGGAGCAGGGTCTCGCGACCTCGATCGGCATCTCGGGAGGACCGGTGGGCATGCTTCAGCGATTCGTCGAGACCGACCTCTTCGATGCCCTGGTGACCCACAACCGCTTCACCGTGCTCGATCGTTCGGCCGAGGCGCTGCTGGATGCGGCGACCGCGCGCAACGTGGGCGTCTCGAACGCGGCTCCCTACGGGGGCGGCGTACTGACCGGCCGGCCGGAGTCGGCGGGAACGTACGGGTACCGCCCGATCAGGCCCGACATGGCGGCGGCACTGGAGCGCCTCCGCGCGATCTGCGACCATCACGGCGTCGCGATGAGCGCGGTGGCGCTCGGCTTCAGCCTGCGCGATCCGCGGGTGCACACCACGATCGTCGGCGCATCCTCGATGAGCAGCTGGAGAAGGGCGATCGCCGACGCGACCGCTGCGGCGGCCGTTCCCGAGAGCCTGTGGGCCGAACTCGCCGACCTGACCCACGGCATCCCACCCCACGACGCCGACTAGCCGGCACCCGCCGTTCCCTGAGCCCCACCGGCCCGTTCCCTGAGCCTGTCGAAGGGCATCCATCCGTCAGAAGATGCACTCACCCCCGTCGATACCAGCATCGACTGACGGATGATCGCACCACCCCCAATAGGGCGAGCCCAGGCACAGCAAAAACCCCCAAGATGGCGAGATCTTGGGGGTTTCGTAGCGGGAGCGGGACTCGAACCCGCGACACCACGATTATGAGCCGTGTGCTCTAACCACCTGAGCTACCCCGCCGGGTGCCGTCCGGTCGGCCGGCAGCTCTCGCTGCCTGCCTGTGGAGGACGGAGCCCCCTGTGGGAATCGGACCCACTACCTCTTCCTTACCAAGGAAGTGCTCTACCAATGAGCTAAGGGGGCGTAGCCAGCGCATGACGATGAAGTCGCGCGTTTTGGCACCTGTAGAGAATAGCATCACAACGCGGCCGCTCCGAACCGCTGTCTGGGGTCGAAACGATTCGAGGCTAGAGTGTTCGGCATGACAGTCGAACTCACCGAGACTTCCGACGCGCCCGAATCGTCGTCGCAGGCATCCCTGATCCCGATCGGCAGCGGCACCGAGTGGTGGCGCTCCGCCGTGATCTACCAGATCTACCCTCGATCGTTCGCCGACAGCGACGGCGACGGCATCGGCGATCTGCCCGGAATCACGAGCCGCCTCGAGTCACTCGCCGACCTCGGCGTCGACGCCATCTGGCTGTCGCCGTTCTTCACCTCTCCCCAGCACGACGCGGGCTACGACGTGGCCGACTACGTCGATGTCGACCCCCTGTTCGGCACCCTGTCCGACTTCGACACGATGCTCGCTCGCGCGCACGAACTCGGCCTCAAGGTGATCGTCGACCTCGTTCCCAACCACACCTCCTGGGATCACGAGTGGTTCAAGGCCGCCCTCGCCGCGCCCGAAGGCAGCCCCGAGCGAGATCGGTACATGTTCCGCGACGGCCTCGGCGAGAACGGCGAGATCGCCCCCAACAACTGGCAGTCCGTGTTCGGCGGCCCCATGTGGGAGCGCACGACCAACGCCGACGGCACCCCCGGCCAGTGGTACCTGCACATCTTCGACGTGAGCCAGCCCGACCTCAACTGGGAGAATCCGTGGGTGCGCGAGCAGATGCTCGGCGTGCTGCGCTTCTGGCTCGATCGCGGCGTCGACGGCTTCAGGGTGGATGTCGCGCACGGCCTGATCAAGGAGGCCGGGCTTCCCGACTACACGCCTCCCGCCGACGCCGGCAGCATGGGCGGCGGATTGCCGCCGCTCGAGCCGGGCATCGACGCCGACGAGCCCGCGACCCCGCCCTATTGGGCGCAGGACGGCGTGCACGAGATCTACCGATCGTGGCACGAGGTGCTCGACGAGTACGAGGGCGACCGGGTGCTCTGCGCCGAGGCCTGGGTCGAGCCCCTCACCAAGCTCGCCCGCTGGGTGCGCCCCGACGAGATGCAGCAGGCGTTCAACTTCACCTACCTCTCGGCGTCGTGGAACGCCCCCGAGCTGCGCACCGTCATCGACACGTCGATCCACGCGTTCGGCACGGTCGGAGCCCCCTCCACCTGGGTGCTGTCCAACCACGACGTGGTGCGTCACGCCAGCCGACTCGCACTCGGCGCGGACAACCTGCAGGGCGACGGCATCGGCCCCAAGTCCCCCGGCCTTCCCGACCCGGTGCTCGGACTCCGCCGCGCCCGCGCCGCCACAGCGCTGATGCTCGCCCTTCCCGGCAGCTCCTACGTCTACCAGGGCGAAGAACTGGGACTGCCCGAGGCCATCGACCTGCCCGACGATGCGCGCCAGGACCCCACGTGGTTCCGCACCAAGGGCAAGCGGTACGGGCGCGATGGATGCCGCGTGCCGATTCCCTGGGAGGCCGGCAAGCCCAGCTACGGCTTCGGCCCCACGACCGCGAGCTGGTTGCCGCAGCCGGGTGACTGGGACGAGTTCTCGCGCGACAGCCAGAACGGCGTCGCCGGTTCGACGCTCGAGCTCTACAAGCTTGCCCTCTCGCTGCGAGCCGAGCACGAGCTCGGAACGGGTGCGATCGACTGGCTGCCGGGCTACGGAGACGACGTGATCGCCTTCTCGAACGGGGCGATCACCGTGATCTCGAACATCGGCTCGGTGCCCGTCGAACTGCCCGTAGCGACGGTGCTGCTCGCGTCCGAGACGGTCGACGAAGGAGTTCTGCCGGTAGACACGACGGTCTGGCTCGCCAACTAGAGGTCTTGAGGCCGCCGGCGGTGGTCTCGATACGGCCGGGGCGGCTTACTCGACCGGCGCATCCTGAGTGCGCCGGTCGAGTAGTCGCGCCCAGAGCGCTAAAGGAGCACACATCGGTCGACATGCCATCTCTCCAGCCTCCACGGCGGCATGTTGCTCCGTCTGTGCGTCTTTAGGGCGCATGAGCACGGTGTGGCCGACGAGTCCCACGGCCAACTGAGGACATTTTCTTTCGACCTCGCTCCCCGGCGCGCAAATCCAGAGCCGAATCACGCGGCCTGTTCGGCGCGAGCAGCCTGTCCTCAGTTAGCGCCAATCGAGTAGTCGCGCGACGAAGGAGCCGACGTATCGAGACCACCGTAAATGGCCTCGATACGGCCGCGGGGCGGCCTACTCGACCAGCGCAGAACGAGAGGGCGCGACTAGTTGGCGTACTGGTTGAGCCAGGGCATCGGGTCGACCGGGGTATCGCTCGAGTCGTGGATCTCGAAGTGCAGGTGCGCACCCGTGGAGGTTCCGGTGCTGCCGACGTTGCCGACCTGCTGGCCGACCTTCACGTCTTCGCCCTTGCTCATGGCGACGGAGGAGCACTGCATGTGGCCGTAGAGGCTCGCGAACTTCATGCCGTTGACATTGTGATCGACGATGACGTAGCAGCCGTAGCCGCCGGCGTCGCTCTTCTGGGCGAGACGCACGGTGCCGTCGGCGATCACCTGGATGGGCGCGCCCATTCCCGGGTTGAAGTCGATGCCCTGGTGGTTCGTGCTTCCGATGCCGCCGGGCGACGAACGGTAGCCGAATCCGTCGCTGATGGGAACACCCGTGGGGAACGGCCACTGAATGGTGCCGCTCGTGTCGTTCGAGAAGGTGTCGGCGGTGTTGAAGCCGGTCATCGACACCTTGGGAACGCTCGTGACCGTGTAGCCGTCGCGACCGACCTGTGAGGCGGATGCCTCGGCGTCGGTCTTCAGCTGCTGCTTGGCGGTCTCGCCGAGCGTGTTCTGCTCAGCCTGCACCTGCACGCTCTGCGAGATCGAGGCATCCGGCGTGGCGGCGAAGTAGGCCTCTGCCGGAAGCGATGTCGCGACGGCGATTCCACCGGCCACGAGGAACGCGAACATGCCGAAGCTCTTCTTGGCCATCGACTTGGTCGACGGGCGGCGGCGGCGCTGCGGAATTGCGGCCTCACCGGCTCCGGCACCGGATGCGGCGGAGGCCGACTTGGGCGAGCTGACACGGGGCCGCTCCGCCGGAGTGCTGGCCGCTCGGCGGCCGGCCTGGGAACGGGGCGGCGCGTTCTCGTCGTCGGAGGAGTCGGACCCGGCACGGCGGCCCGGTCGGCGGCCCTGCGAAGCAGCCGGAACCTCGCCCAGAACATCGGCCAGGCCGATGACCTTGGCGCCGGATGCCGGGGTGCTCGTCGATGCCGCATCGAGCGTGACGGGAAGGTCGACGGGCGAGTCTGTCGCGGAGGAATCGGGCTCTTCGAGCGTGACATCGACGGCGGAGACGGCGGTGACGGTCTGCGTCACACCCGCCGCGACCTGCTCGGGCTCGGTGGTGGCGAAGGCGACGGCCGACGCGAGCTCCTCGGTCGATGCTGCCGCGCGGCGCCCGCGTGGGCGCACGGCGTTCTCGAAGGCCATGCGCTCCGCTTCGCGCTCCTGGGCTTCGGAGAGGATGACGGGGGCCGCGGCACCGGCGGCGCGAGCCGCCCTGCGGGTGAGCGGCGCGGCGGCCGCAGGCGCATCCGGTGTCTGGGTCGAGACCGACGAACTCGGCGGCGACACGACCGACAGACCGGGCGAAGCCTGCCTTCTGGCCCTGCGCGACTGCGGTGCTGCGTCTGTCACGGGCGTCGAACCGTCGGCCTCAGACGAGAGATCATCTGGACGGGGGTTGTGACGAGCCAAGGCGCAGGAATTCCAATACCGATTCGGGTTTTCAGTGGATGGGCGTCTCGTACCAACTCGGGTAAGCGGAAGACGCGACTGTCGACACTAACGGCAGAGTCTGAAAATTCCCACAGAGAGAGGCGATGAGGTACGGCCTGCACCCAACTGAGGTCAGATGAGGCCGGCGGATGCGTAGAGATCGCGCAGAATCGGCTCGAGTTCGCCGGCCAGCGTCTCGTCGGCCGCAAGCAGGAAGCGGATGCTCTCCGCATCGCCGTCGAAGCCTCCGACATGGCCGCCCGCCTCGCGAACGACCAGGGCGCCGGCCGCGTGATCCCAGGGGTTGAGGCCTCGTTCGGCGTAGGCGTCGAGGCGGCCGGCGGCCACCCAGCACAGGTCGAGCGAGGCCGAGCCCGCACGACGGATGTCGCGGACCTGACCGAGGATTCCTGCCAGCACCTGACCCTGGCGCGAGCGCGTCTCGGCGCTGTACGAGAACCCCGTGCTGAGGAGCGTCTGCTCGAGCGACACCCCGGAGTTGACCTGCAGCTGCTGTGAACCGAGATACGCCCCTCCGCCCTGGGCCGCCGTGAAGACCTCTCCGTTGGCAGGGTTGACCACGCAGCCCGCGAGCGCATTCCACTCCGCGGGGTCGGCTCCTCCCTCGACCACGGCGATGCTCACGGCGTACTGCGGGATTCCGTAGAGGTAGTTGACGGTGCCGTCGATGGGGTCCACGATCCAGGTGAGTCCGGAGCCGCCGGTCGTTCCCGTGGACTCCTCGCCCAGGAAGCCGTCATCCGGCCGCACGTCTGCGATGGCGGCGCGCACGTAGGCCTCGACCTCGCGGTCGGCCAGCGTCACCACGTCGACGATGGAGGACTTCGTGGCGGCAACCTCGACCCCCTCGGCCCTGCGGCGAGCGGCGAGGGCTCCCGCTTCGAGGCCGACTCGGCGGGCGATGGTGAGCAGGTCGGTGTTCGCAGCGATCGTCATGGGTAGAGCCTGACACAGCGGGCGCGGGCCCCCGGAACCGGCAACGGTGACCGCGACGATATGGGGGTTACGTCGCGGCCACCGCCGGAGGGACATCCGCACGCGGACGCCCCCATGAAGAGAGACGTCTCATCGGCGTCTCCATTACGCCAGAGGGAAAGAAATAGTGAGAAAATTTTGCGATCGACGCGAAGGGGTGCTCCGCGGCAGCGCGTCACTTGTCGGCGCGCGTCTCGTGAACGTGCAATTCCAGGTCGATGAAGGCCGCGATCATGGCCCGATACGTGCTCTCGACGACCTCGGGCGACGCGGCCGCGTCGGTTGCGAGGGAACGCACCTTCGCTATCACCGCCTCCACTCGATCGGGAGCACGCACCGCTGCCCTGTCGGTCTTGAGCCTTCCGGCCTCGACCACGCAGGCCTGGCGGCGCCCGATGAGCTCGACTATCTCGCGGTCGATGTCGTCGATGCGTCGACGCACCTCGTCGATCGGGGGGTTCTGCATTCTCAGGAGTCTAGAGAGCTGCGAAGCGGACGAGGCGGAACCAACGCCGGCGGGCGAGGAGAAGACACTAGTGTCGTTCCCGGAGGATGGCTCATGAAAAGCGACGGCAGACCCGCGACGATCTACGACGTCGCGCGCCAGGCCGGGGTCTCCCACCAGACCGTCACTCGCCTGCTGAGCGGTTTCGAAGGCATACGACCGGCGACCCGCGCGCGGGTCGAGGAGGCCATCGCCTCTCTGGAGTACAGACCGAACAGGGCCGCTCGACTCCTGCGCACCAACCGCTCGAATCGCATCGGAGCGCTGGCGCAGGAGATGACCAAGAGCGGGCCCTCGATGGTCATCAAGGGCGCCAGCCGCCGAGCGCACGAGGTCGGCTACGTGCTCGACATCGTGATGGTCGACGGATACGACGACAGCTCGATCCTCGATGTGCTGACCACGTTCCAACACGATCGAGTCGCGGGCATCCTCGCCACGGCTCAGACGGAGCAGATGCAGCAGATCTTCCTGTCGCTTCCCATAACGGTGCCGATGCAGATGGGCTCCCACGTCGACGACCCTGCGGGACGCCACGACATCCAGGCGAAGACCGGCCAGTTGGCCGCGCAGCATCTCGCCGGCCTCGGTCACCGCAGAGCGCTCGTCATCAGCGGAGGCCGCGACTGGATGTCGGCACAGGAACGACTCGAAGGGTTCCAGGCCGAGGGTCTGCGGTCGGGAATCGAGGTGCTGGTCGAGTACGGCGACTGGACACCTGAATCGGGCTACCGCATCGGTCGAGGGCTCGACCTCGACGCCGGGATCACGGCCATTTTTGCCGAAAACGATCACATGGCCCTGGGTGCGATACGTGCCCTGCACGAACGGGGCTGCGAGGCCCCGCGCGATATCAGCATCATGGGCGTCGACGACATTCTCGAGTCCCGGTATCTCACTCCGCCCCTGACGACGGTGGCCATCGACTTCGAGGCCGAGGGGCGTTTCGCGATCGATCTGCTCGTCTCCCGCGTCGACGGGGCCGAACGGCCGGGGCCGGAGCGAGTTCCGGCGCCCCGGCTCATCGAGCGAGAATCCACCCGAGCTATATAACGTTTCATCAGCTACTTCTCGAACGAGAAAAACTGACTGTTGCATTCGGCGACTCCGTGTCGTAGTTTTCACTCAGCCGAATGTTGTCGACAACATTTGTTCGAGCATCCGGCCGATCACCTCGACAACGGAGTCACAGACAGCCATGCAACGACGCTTCCCTGCACTGACCGATCGCATCCTCTTCGGCGCTGCCTACTACGCCGAGTACCAGCGCTCGGGCACCCTCGACCGCGACCTCGACCTGATGGTCGAGGCCGGATTCACGGTCATCCGCGTGGGCGAGTCGGTGTGGTCGACCTGGGAGCCGCGTGACGGCGAGTTCGACCTCGAGTGGCTGCTGCCGGTGCTCGACGGAGCTCACGCCCGGGGCATTTCCGTGATCCTCGGAACGCCGACCTACGCGGTTCCGCCGTGGCTGCAGCGCATCCATCCCGAGATCGCCGCCGAGAACGCCGACGGCTCCACCGTCGGCTGGGGCCAGCGCCAGGAGATGGACTACTCGCATCCGACGTTCCGCTGGTACGCCGAGCGCATCATCCGCGCCGTCGTCGGGCGCTACGCCGAACACCCGGCCGTGATCGGATACCAGGTCGACAACGAACCCGGCCAGCAGCTGGCCCACAACCACCACGTCATGCAGGGCTTCCTCGAATGGCTCCGCGCCAAGTACGGCACCCTCGAGAACCTGAACGAGCAGTGGGGCCTCGTCTACTGGTCGCACCGCCTCAGCGAGTGGGCCGACCTCTGGACCCCGAAGGGCAACCTGCAGCCGCAGTACGCGCTGGAGTGGCGCCGCTACCACTCGGCGCTGGTGACCGACTTCATCGGCTGGGAGGCCGACATCGTGCGCGAGTACGCGAACGACGGGCAGTTCGTGACGACGTGCATCAGCTACAACCGGCCCCCGGTGAGCGACGACGAACTCGTCGAACGGCTCGACATCACCGCGGGCAATCCCTACTACCGCATGCAGGACGGGCTCTCGAACGTCGTCGAGACCCGCGCTGACGCCCCGTGGTGGACCTCCGGGCCCTGGGCGCTGTTCGGGCAGGCCGACCGCATGTACTCGACCTCGCAGGACAGATTCCTCGTGACCGAGACGAACGCGCAGTCGATCGGCGGCCACTGGCAGAACCAGCCGCCGTATCCGGGGCAGATCGTGCAGGCCGGGCTCGCCCTCGTCTCCCGCGGCGCACGCATGATCGAGTACTGGCACTGGCACACCCTGCACTTCGGCGTCGAGACCTACTGGGGTGGCGTGCTCCCGCACAGCCAGCGCCCCGGCCGCATCTACCGCGAGGTCGCCGAGCTCGGATCGATCCTCGGCACGCTCGGCTCCGAGCTCGAGGGCTACACCCCGAGTGCGGATGCCGCGATCATCTGGTCGACCGACACCCGGTGGTCGTTCCAGTCGTACCCGCCCCTCGCGAAGCCCGACGGCGATCGCGACCCCGAGTCGTACCAGCGCATCTACGACAGCTTCTACCGGGGCGCGCACGACGCCGGCCTGCAGCTGCGCGTGCTGCACGACCGTCAGTTCGCCGCACTCGATCCGGCCGAACTGGCCCGCGACATCCCGATTCTGTTCGCCCCGGCCGTCTATGTGGCCGACGACGCACTGCTCGATCAGCTGCGCGCCTACGCCGAGGCGGGCGGGCACCTGGTGCTCGGCCCCCGCACCGGCTACGGAGACGAGCTCGCCCGGGCCCGCCGCGGCGTCGCCCCCGACCGCCTCGCCGAGGCGGCCGGAGCCTGGTACGAGGAGTACTCGAACCTCGACGCGCCCGTCTCCGTCGTGTCGACGGGTCAGCTCGAGCTCGCGCCTTCCGCGAGCGCCACGGCGTGGGCCGACGGCGTGATCGCCGACGGGGCCGAGGTGCTCGCCACCTACGACCACCACTTCCTCGGGCGGTTCGCCGCCGTCACGAGCACACCCTTCGGAGCCGGACGCATCACCTACGTGGGCACGGTGCCCGACGCAGGGCTCTCGTCATCCGTCGCCCGCTGGGTGAAGGGCGACACCGTGAAGACCGGATGGCCGGTGCCGGCCGCGGTGTCGGTCGTCTCCGGCTCGAGCGACGCGCACGACGCCATCTGGTTCGTGCACAACTGGTCGCCCGATGCCGTCACCGTGACGGCCCCCGCATCCCTCACCGATCTCGTCGACGGCGCCGCCGTCGCGCACGGGTCGGACATTCTCCTCGCCCCCTGGTCCGTCAGGGTTCTCAGCGAGGACTGACCGTTCGCCACCGGGCGAACGTGAACCACTCACACAAAAGGAAAGGTCACATGCGAACCACAGCACGCCGCACAGCACTGTCGCTGGGCACGATCGTCGTCACGGCCGGACTCCTGCTGACGGGCTGCACCAGCCCCGGCAGCTCGACGACCGACAAGACGACCGTGTCGCAGGCCGACATCGACAAGGCCCTCGACACCCCCACCAAGCTCACCTTCTGGACCTGGGTTCCCGACATCGAGAACGAGGTCGCCCTCTTCGAGAAGAAGTACCCGAAGATCGACGTCGAGGTCGTGAACGTGGGCAACGGCGCCGATGAGTACACCAAGCTGCGCACGGCATTGAAGGCGGGCAAGGGCGCCCCGGATGTCGCGCAGATCGAATACCAGTACCTCTCGTCGTTCCGGTTGACCGACAGCCTCGCCGACCTCACGCCGTACGGCGCGGCGGATCTGTCGGACGAATACGTCGAGTGGGTCTGGAACCAGGTGCAGACGGAGGACGGCTCGGTCTGGGCGATCCCGCAGGACTCCGGCCCCCTCGGCAATCTCTACCGCAGCGACATCCTGGCGCAGGCCGGCATCACCGAGGCCCCCACCACGTGGGCGCAGTACGCCGAGGACGCCGCGACGATCAAGGCGGCGACCGGCTCCTACATCTCGAACATGCCGGGCAACGACCCCGGCCAGATGGTCGGACTCTTCTGGCAGGCCGGCGCGAAGCCGTTCGGCTACGACGGCGACAAGACCGTGAAGGTCGACATCGCCAGCGACGAGACGAAGAAGGTCGTCGACTACTGGAACGACCTCATCCAGAAGGACCTCGTCTCGGTCGACCCCGACTTCAACGACAGCTTCTACCAGAGCCTCGCGTCGGGCAAGTACGCCGGATGGGTGACCGCCGCCTGGGCTCCCGTGTTCCTGCAGGGAACCGCCGCCAACACCTCGGGCAAATGGACCGCGGCCAAGATCCCGCAGTGGAACGAGGGTGACGACGTGTCGGGCAACTGGGGCGGGTCGTCGGATGTCGTGCTCAAGACGAGCGAGAACCCGATCGCCGCGTACGAACTCGCCAAGTTCATCAACAACGACCCCGAGTCGACGTTGAAGTTCGCGACCGACCAGTTCCTGTTCCCGACCAAGACAGACACCCTGGCCGACCCGGCGTTCGTCGACCAGCAGTCGGAGTTCTACGGCGGACAGAAGGTCAACGAGCTCTTCGCCGGAGTCTCCGACACCGTCGACGTGTCGTTCGAGTGGCTGCCGTTCATGGACTACGTCTACTCGAGCTACAACGAGACGCTCGGAAAGGCGATCGCCGACAAGACCGACCTCTCGACCGCCCTCCAGGCCTGGGACGACGAGGTCACGGCGTACGCGAAGAAGCAGGGCTTCACGGTCGAGTAGCCACGAGCGGGTGCCGTGCGTCGACGCGGGCGGCACCCGCTTTCCCTTTCCCCCTTCCCCTGTGATTTCAATGACGAGATAAGGAAGAACCGTGGCCGTCCTCGCCGCATCCGCACCACCGAAAAGCCAACGCCCTCCTCGACAGCGCTCGACGCAGTCGACCCGCCGCCAGACGCGGGCCGCCTACCTGCTCATCACCCCGTTCCTCATCGTCTTCGTCGCGATGCTGATCGTTCCCCTCTTCTACTCGGGATACCTCAGCCTCTTCGCCACGCAGCTGATCGGCGGACAGGAGTTCGTGGGCCTCGCCAATTACGTCCAGGCGCTGACCGACCCGAGCTTCCTCGGCGGTCTGGGACGGGTGGGGCTCTTCCTTCTCATCCAGGTGCCGATCATGCTCGTTCTCGCCCTGTTCTTCGCCCTTGCGCTCGACAGCTCCCGGGTGAGGGGAAGCAAGGCCGCCCGCCTCGCGATCTTCGTGCCCTACGCGGTTCCCGGCGTCGTCGCCACGCTCATGTGGGGCTACCTCTACGGCAACGACTTCGGCCCGATCGCCCAGACCTTCCGCGCGATCGGAATCGACGCGCCGAACCTGCTGGCGAACGACACCATCCTCGGGTCGATGATGAACATCGTCACGTGGGAGTTCGTGGGCTACAACATGATCATCATGTACGCGGCCCTCCGCACGATCCCGACGGAGCTCTTCGACGCGGCCGAGGTCGACGGTGCCAGCGAGTGGCGCGTCGCCTGGAGCATCAAGATCCCCGCCATCCGGCCGGCCATCATGCTCACCGTCATCTTCTCGATCATCGGGTCGTTCCAGCTCTTCAACGAGCCGAACCTCCTGTACCGGCTCGCGCCGAACGTGATCGGCAACGACTTCACGCCGAACCAGTACGCCTACACGGTGGCCTTCGTGAACCAGGACGTGCCCTACGCCGCGGCGATCGCCTTCCTGCTGGGCCTCGTCATCATGGTCGTCTCGTACGTCGTGCAACTCTCGACCCAGCGCAAGGAGAACCTCTCATGAGCGCCCCGACCGTCTCTGCACCGGCGCAGTCCGCGATCGACGCACCCCGGGCATCCACACCCCGCGCGAAGCGGCACCGCCGCCAGATCATGCGCGAGGGTCGCCGCAGCACCCTGCTCACCGTGCTGCTGTGGGCGTGCGCCGCCTACTTCCTGCTGCCGCTGCTCTGGCTGCTGATCGCCTCGACCAAGAGCAACGCCGACCTGTTCTCGTCGTTCGGGTTCTGGTTCGGCAAGGACTTCAACCTGTTCACGAACATCGCCCAGGTGTTCACGTTCAAAGACGGCGTCTACCTGCGCTGGGTTCTGAACACCGTGGTCTATGCCGGGGTGAGCGCGTTCGGCGCCTCTCTTCTCGCGACGATGGCCGGCTACGGTTTCGCGAAGTACCGGTTCCCCGGCGGTCGGGCCATCTTCAGCGTCGTGCTCGGATCGATCATGATCCCGCTCACCGCCCTGGCGATTCCGACCTACCTGCTGTTCAGCTCTGCAGGGCTCACGAACACCCCGTTCGCCGTCATCATCCCCTCGCTCGTCAGCCCGTTCGGCGTGTACCTCATGCGCGTCTACGCGGCCGAGTCGGTTCCCGACAGCCTGATCGAGGCCGCACGAATGGATGGCGCGGGCGAGCTGCGCATCTTCTGGCAGGTCGCGCTGCGGCAGCTGGGCCCGGGCGTGGTCACGGTGTTCCTCTTCTCGCTCGTCGCGACCTGGAACAATTACTTCCTGCCGCTCATCATGCTGAACACCTCCGATCTCTACCCGCTCACGGTGGGGCTCGCGCAGTGGCAGGCGACGGCGGCGGCCGGCAGCGGATCGCAGGCGTTGTTCTCGACGGTCATCACGGGTTCGCTCGTGTCGATCATCCCCCTCGTCATCGCGTTCCTCTTTCTTCAGCGGTACTGGCAGTCAGGTCTCGGAACAGGAGCAGTAAAAGGATGATCGGCAACAACGCGCCCGTGTGGTTCGGCGGCGACTACAACCCGGAGCAGTGGCCGGAGGAGGTGTGGGCCGACGACGTGCGGCTCATGCGGAGGGCCGGGGTCACCATCGCCACGGTCGGCGTCTTCTCGTGGGCGAAGCTCGAACCGCGAGACGGCGAGTTCGACTTCGCCTGGCTCGACCGGGTCATCGACGGGCTGCACGCGGGCGGCGTGAAGGTCGACCTGGCCACGGCCACCGCCTCTCCCCCGCCGTGGCTCAGCGCCGCGCATCCCGAGATCCTGCCCGTGACCGCCGAGGGAGTGCGCTTGGGCGTGGGCAGCCGGCAGCAGTACAGCCCGAGCTCGCAGGTGTACCGCCAGTACGCGACCCGCCTCGTGCGCGCCCTCGCCGAGCGTTACGGCGCGCATCCGGCCGTCGCGGCCTGGCACATCAACAACGAGTACGGATGCCACGTGTCGCAGTCGTTCGACGACGAGTCGGCGGCCGCGTTCCGGGTCTGGCTCGAGGCGAAATACGGCAGCATCGAGGCGCTGAACCACGCGTGGGGCACGGCATTCTGGTCGCAGCACTACGCCGAGTTCAGCGAGGTCGGGCCGCCCCGCGCGATGCCGTCGTTCCCCAATCCGACGCAGGTGCTCGACTTCCATCGCTTCTCTTCCGACGCGCTGCTCGAGTGCTACCGCGCCGAGCTGGCGGTCCTGCGCGAGGTGACACCCGACATCCCGGTCACGACGAACTTCATGGGCTTCTTCAAGCCGGTCGACTACTGGAAGTGGGCGAAGGAGGTCGACTTCGTCTCCGACGACTCCTACCCCGACCCCGCAGACCCGCTCTCCCCCGCGTTCGCGGCGATGACCCGCGACCTCATGCGCTCGCTGCGCGGAGGCCAGCCGTGGATGCTCATGGAGCAGACGACAGGCGCCGTCAACTGGCGTACACGCAACGCTCCGAAACTGCCCGGTGAGAACCGGCTCTACTCGATGCAGTCGGTGGCCCGCGGCGCCGACGGCATCCTGTACTTCCAGTGGAGGCAGTCGGTCGCCGGAGCCGAGAAGTTCCACGCCGCGATGGTGCCGCACGCCGGAGAGGACACGCGCATCTTCCGCGAGGTGACCGCCCTCGGCGCCGAGCTGTCGACCATGGGCGACGTGGTCGGCTCCCGTGTTCCGAGCTCTGTCGCGATCGTCTTCGACTGGGATTCGTGGAACGCCGTGGAGCAGGCCGCGTCACCTGCCCAGTTGGTCTATCTCGACGAGATCATGTCGTGGCACTGGTCGCTGCGAGCGCTCGGCGTGACGGTCGACTTCGTCGAGCCGGGCGCTTCTCTCGACGGGTACTCGCTCGTCATCGCGCCAGCGCTCTTCGCCGTGCCTCGCGCGGCGCTCGAGACGCTGGCCGCGGTTCCCGCGCGCGGCGGGCAGCTCATCGTGGGCTACCAGACCGGCATCCTCGACGAGAACCTGCACGTGCAGCAGGGCGGTTACCTCGGCCCGCTGCAGGCCGCACTCGGAGTGCGGGTCGAGGAGTTCGCGCCCCTCGCAGGCCCCGATCTACGGGGCACCGGAACCGCGCCCGTGCCGACCACCGCCATCCGGTTCGGCGACACCGTGCGCGCGGCCTCTGTCTGGACCGAGCTTCTGCACGCCGACGACGCCGAGGTTCTAGCGACGTTCACCGAGGGGCTGGCCGAGGGGTCGCCCGCGATCACGCGGCGCTCGGCGGGCGTGCCGGCGGATGCGCCTGAGACGGCGGGCGGAACGGCCTGGTACGTGGCGACCCGCCCCGACACCGCCACGGTGTTCGAGCTGCTGCTCGATGCGCTCGACCGCGCCGGCGTGCGGCCCCTGCTCGATGGCTCGAACCCCGACGTCGAGGTCATCGAGCGCGCCGGAACGCGCTGGGTGCTGAACTTCGGTCGCGCCGAGGCGACGGTCGCTGTCGGAGGAGACACGGTGACGATCGCGGCTCACGACCTGGTGAGGCTGCCTGTGGTCTGACGCACGGTTGAGCTTCCGCGGCGGCGCGGCTACGCGGCGCCGCGGCTACGCGGCGCCGCGGCTACGCTCAGGCGCGGAGGAAGGTGATGGCCGCGTCGCGGAAGTGCCGCGAGGTCGGCGCGTTGAAGTGGTTGCGGCCGGGAATCTCGTAGAAGACGCCGTTCGGCGTGGCCTCGGCCAGGCCCTTCGAGCGCTCGAGGATGGCGTCGTCGCTGCCCGTGGCGAACAGCACGGGCTGCCGGGGCGGATTGGCCGGGTCGGGCTGGATTCCATCGCGCATGCCGTCGACGAGGCTCATCAGTGCTTCGAGATCGTTGCCGGGAATGGCGGACGCCATGGTCACGTACGCCCTGGTGATCCGGTCGTCGATGGCGGTGCCGTGCTCGATGTACGCGCGCGCCTCGTCGGTGCGCAGGCGGGTGAGCGGCTGACCGTCGGGGATGCCGCCGAGCACAGCCCGCGTGATGCGACCGTCGAGATCGAGAGCCGCCTGCCATCCCACTCGGGCGCCGAGCGAATAGCCGGCATAGAGAGCCTCATCGATGAGGTAGGTGTCGATCACGACGAGAAGATCGGCGACGAGCTGCTCCATCGAGTAGGCCGCCGGGTCGTGCGGCTTGTCGCTCTCGCCGTGCCCGCGCTGGTCGAGCGCGATCACCCGGTAGCCGGCGCGGGTCAAGTCGCGGGTCCACCCGGTCGCATGCCAGTTCACGAGGGCGCTCGAGGCGAAGCCGTGCACCGCGAGAACCGTGGGTGCGTCAGGGTGGCCGAACTCATAGGTCGCCAGCTGCAGCCCGTCGGAGGACATGACTTTCTTCGCACGCGGAGCGGCTGGGATCAGTGAGTTCACGCGACCAGTCTGCCAACAATCGGCGGCACGCCCGCGCAGCGCCGCATACTGATGTCGTGTCTGCCGCAGCCTCCGTCCTCGACGCCCTCGTCGCATCCATCGACGCCCAGCATCTCGGCGCATACGGCGTGCACGTGCTCGTCGCCGAGGAGGAGGTTCACCATCGCTGGCGCAGCGACGACCGCGAAAACCTCTACTCGGTCTCGAAAGGGGTCTGCGCTCTCGCCGCAAGCATGGCTGCCGACGAGGGCGTCATCTCGTTCGCCACCACTGTCGGCGAGGTCTTCGGAGACGCTCCGCGGGGCGACGGCACGGCAGAGGTGACTCTCGGTCATCTCCTCACCATGACGAGTGGCATCGACTTCGAGTGGTTCGGCGACGACGAGGTCGTCTGGCCCGATCTCGCCCTCGAGATGATCCGACGGCCCACGCGCGGGGCCGGTCGCGTCTTTCAATACTCGGATGCGAGCACGTACGTGGCCATGAGAATGCTCGGCTCGGTCGTGGGCGATGTGCGCGACTGGCTGATGCCACGGCTCTTCGATCCACTGGGTGTTCACAACCCCCAGTGGCACCGCTGCCCGCTCGGCTGGATCGTCGGCGGAAGCGGCCTCTATCTGCGAACCTCCGAGCTGGCCCGGATCGGGCGGCTGCTTCGCGATCGTGGCCGTTGGAATGGACACAGCCTGGTCTCTGCCGAACGGATCGATGCGCTGCACGGCACCTGGGTGACGACCGGCGGGACGGCTCCATTCGAGCTCTACGGCGTCGCCACCTGGGCCGGACCCGGCGACTCGTGGAGGCTCGACGGCCGATATGGACAATACGTGATCGTCGACCATGCCCGCGACGCTGTGATCACGATCACCGCCCACGAAGAGGGGCAGGATCATCGACTGGTGGATTGTGCCAACGAGGCCCTCGCAGCGGGCGTACCCGCAGATACGAGCAAAGCCCTGCAAACACGGTGATTTGCAGGGCTTCTCTGGTGGCAAGTGAGGGATTCGAACCCCCGAAGTCTAAGACGGCTGATTTACAGTCAGATCCCTTTGGCCGCTTGGGTAACTTGCCAGGGCGCACCCGACCACGTGAAACACACAACCGAAGGCGCGAGTACACATTACCCGCCATCCCGGCTTCGGCGAAATCAGCCCGACGCCACGTCGTTCGAATACCGGATGGCGTACTCCGAGACGCCCACCGCATAGGGTGCCGCGTCGTTGTACGCCGCGATGGCCGTGCGCCAGTTGTCGGCGACCGAGAGGTCTCCGCCGGCGTGGCACAGGTAGTTGGCCGTGGCCAGAACGGCGTCGTCGAAGTTCTGCGGGTCGACCTCTCCGTCGCCTGAACCGTCGGCGCCCCAGTTGCGCCAGCTGTCGGGAATGAACTGCAGCGGACCGACCGCGCGGTCCCACTCGGCGTCGCCGTCGATCGTGCCCTGGTCGCTGTCGGGAATCTCGTTCGTGCTCGAGCCGTCGAGGGCGATGCCGAGAATAGGAGGCGTGACGAGGCCGTCGGCGCCGATCGACGAACCGTCGATGGTGCCGTGGTGGCTCTCCATCTCGCCGATGCCCGCGAGCGTGTTCCACCCGAGATTGCAGCCCGGGTTCTGGTTGGCCGAGTAGACGGCCGCGCCGCCGTAGGCGAGCATGGCGCGCTGCGGGATGCCCGTGGCCGCGGCCGCCTTGGCCGCCCAGTCGGCGTCGACCAGCGTCGGCAGACCCGCCCAGGGCTCGACCACGGGGGCCACGGCCGCGTCGGGCGTGGCCTTCGCCGGAGCCTCCGCAGTGGTGGGCTCGCTGGGCTCGGGCGTCGTCGTGCACGCGGCGAGGGCGAACGCGACGGCGAGAACCGGGGCAACAAGAAGGGAACGACGCACGGCCCCCAGTGTACGGATCGGCTCTGACAGCGGCCTCGAAGCTAAACTGGTGCGCATGGCAGATTCAAGCTTCGACGTAGTCAGCAAGGTCGACAAGATGGAGGCGGACAACGCCCTCAACCAGGCGCACAAAGAGGTGGAGCAGCGCTACGACTTCAAGAACATCGGCGCCTCCATCGAGTGGAGCGGCGAGAAGGTTCTGATGAAGGCCAACTCCGCCGAGCGCGTGAAGGCGATCCTCGAGGTGTTCGAGGCCAAGCTCATCAAGCGGGGTATCTCGCTGCGCAGCCTCGACGTGGGCGAGCCCTACGCATCCGGCAAGGAGTACCGGCTCGAAGCATCCATGAAGAACGGCATCGAGCAGGACGCCGCGAAGAAGATCAGCAAGCTGATCCGCGACGAGGCCCCCAAGAGCGTCAAGAGCCAGATCCAGGGCGACGAGCTGCGCGTCTCATCGAAGAGCCGCGACGACCTGCAGGCCACCATGGCGCTGCTCAAGGGCGCCGACCTCGACGTGGCCGTGCAGTTCATCAACTTCCGGTGACCGACCCGATCGACCAGACGCGCCCCGGCCAGCCGGGCGTCGACATCCCCGACGCCCGTGGCCGCACCGGCCTCGACCGCACGGGCCGCGAGCTGACCGGCAACCCGCGTGTGCGCGTGAAAGACGTGCGCCTGCTCTCGTCGAACTGGCACGTGTTCAGGGCGAACACGCTCGAGTACCAGCGCGCCGACGGCGTGTGGGAGACCCAGCACCGCGAGACCTACGACCGGGGCAACGGGGCGACCATCCTGCTGTACTCGCTCGAGAAGCGCACGGTGCTGCTGACCCGTCAGTTCCGCTATCCGGCATACGTGAACGGGCATCCGGACGGCAATCTCATCGAGACCGCCGCAGGCCTGCTCGACGATGACGATCCGCTCACCGCCATTCGGCGCGAGGCCCGCGAAGAGACAGGGCACGAGATCGGCGAGGTGAGCCCCGTCTTCGAGGCGTACATGAGCCCCGGCTCGGTGACCGAGAAGCTGTTCTTCTTCGCCGCGCCCTATTCGCCCGACACGCGCTTGGATGCCGGTGGCGGGCTCGCCGAGGAAGGCGAGGAGATCGAGTTGCTCGAGATCGACATCGATGAGGCGCTCGGGCGCATCGGCGTCGACATCATCGACGCGAAGACGATCATGCTGCTGCAGTGGGCGGCGCTGAGCGGGCCGTTCCGCCGCGTTCCTTGAGCCTGAGGCCCGTTCCCTGAGCCTGTCGAAGGGGCCCTTCGACAAGCTCAGGGAACGATCCGAACTACTTCGTGGCGGCAGCCAGGGTGTCGACGAGGTTGTCGAGGCCCCACGGCAGCGACAGCGCGGTGGGCGGCGACACGGCCGAGATGTTCTGCGCTCCCACGAGCTGGGCGGCGTGCCCGGCGGCGACGGCCGGAATGACCGCCGTCTGCGGTGAGGTGGTGAACGCGTCGGCCTCGGGCTGCGTGGTCGCGTAGTTCAGCACCACGTCGGCCTCGAGCTTGTCGAGCTGCTCGTAGCTCAGCGTGTAGAAGAACGTGCCATCGCCGTTCGCCAGCTCGTCGACAGCCGGAGCGTTCGTGAAGCCGAGGTCGAACATGAAGCCCACGCGCGGGTCGTTCTTCTTGTAGACGTAGAACGTGCCCGCGCTGTCGGCCACCGCGGCAAGCGTCTTGCCCTTGAACTCGGGGTGCTCCGACGCCTTCTGGGCGATCTGCGCGTCGATGTCAGAGAGAACCGTCTTGGCCTCGTCGCTCTTGCCGAGGGCCTCGCCCACGGTGGTGACGACGTCGCGCCACGGGGTGCTCCACGCCTGGTCGGGGTAGGCCACGGTCGGGGCGATCTCCGACAGCTTCTCGTACTGCTCCTCGGTGATGCCGGAGTAGACGGCCAGGATGACGTCGGGGTCGGCATCGGCGATCGCCTCGTAGGGCGGGTCGTCCGGCGAGTCCGGAAGGATCGTCGGCATGTCGGCGCCGGCCTTGTCGATCGCGTCGGAGACCCACGGCAGAACGCCGTCTTCGTCGCCGGCGTAGGAGTCGAAGGGGATCGCCACGGGGATGACACCCAGGGCGATCGACGCGTCGGTGCTTCCCCAGCCCAATGTGACCACGTTCTTCGGGTCGGCAGGAACCGTCGTCTCGCCGAACGCGTGCTCGATGGTCACGCCGTCGGCCGACGCGGCGTCGGTCGAGGAGTCGGAGGAGGCGGTGCTGCAGCCGGCCAGCAGCAGTGCGGCGGTGACCGCCGTTGCGGTGATCGCAGCGAGTTTCATTCTTCGGGGCACGGGAATTCTCCAATGGTGATGCATGCCGCGCATCGCGCGGCCGGGGGCAAGGACTGTGTATCGGATGGTTAGGCAAGCCTAAGCTCACCTGGCCCCTTCACGTTAATGCATCACACCGCGTGATGAAAACGCCCCATCGGCACGACCATCGGCGAATGGCTGATCGGGTCGTCGATGATCACGGCCTCGAGCCCGAATGCCGCGCCGACGGTATCGGCCGAGATCACGTCTGCGGGCGCGCCCTCGGCCACGATGCGGCCGGACGACATGACCACGAGATGATCCGCGTAGCGCGCGGCGAGATTGAGGTCGTGCAGCACCATGACCACGGTCGTTCCCCGCTCGCGGTTGAGCTCGTGCAGCAGGTCGAGAACCTCGATCTGGTGCGTCACGTCGAGAAAGGTGGTCGGTTCGTCGAGCAGCAGGATGTCGGTCTGCTGGGCGAGCGCCATGGCAATCCAGACCCGCTGCCTCTGCCCGCCGGACAGCTCGTCGATGCGCCGGTCGGCGAGCTCGGCCGTGTCGGTCGAGCGGAGCGCCTCCGCGACCGCGGCCGAGTCCTCCGCACTCCATTGGCGGAACAGGCCCTGCCTCGGAAAGCGTCCGCGGCCCACGAGGTCGGCCACCGTGATGCCGTCGGGGGCGATCGGCTGCTGGGGAAGAAGCCCCAGCACGGTGGCGAGCTGCTTGCTCGGGTAGCGGTGCACGTCGGTGCCGTCGAGCGTCACGATGCCGGCCTCCGGGCGCAGCAGCCGGGCGAACGCGCGCAGCAGGGTCGACTTGCCGCAGGCGTTCGGTCCGACGATGACCGTCACGCGGCCATCCGGGATGACGGCGTCGAGGCCCTCGACGACGCGACGCCCGTCGTAGCCGAGAGACAGCGCATCCGCTCGCAGTTCATGAGACGTCATGCTGTTCCTCTCGATCGATTGCCGCGGGCGAGCAGCAGAAGAAGCACGGGCGCACCGACGATGCCCGTGACGATGCCCACCGGCACCTGGAGTCCCGCGATGGCGTGCTGGGCGAGCAGATCCGCGCCCGAGACCACGACCGCGCCCACGAGAGCGGTCACCACGAGGGCGGGGCCCGTGCCCCCGAGCAGGCGCCGCGCGATCGGCGCCGAGACGAAGGCCACGAAAGCTACGGGGCCGGCGGCAGCCGTGGCGACGGCGGCCAGGCCAACGCCCACGAGGGTGATCAGAAGGCGTGCGCGAATCACCCGCACGCCCAGGCCGGTGGCCGTCTCGTCGCCGAGCTGCAGCATCCGGAGCCGTGGCGCGAGGGCGACCAGCGCCCCGACGAAGACGACCAGGCCGACGGCCGTGACCGTCAGCTCCTCGGTCGTGACGGTTCCCACGCTGCCGACGAGCCAGACGAGGGCCGACTGCGCGTCGCGCACGTCCGACCGGGTGAGCAGAAAGTTGATGGCGGCCTGCGCGAGGAAGGCCAGGGCGATGCCGATCAGCACGAAACGCGAGCCGACCATGCCGTGCCGTGCGGCGAGAAGAGTGATGAGCCCGGCCACGATGACCGCACCGCCGAAGGCCGCGAACGACACGGCCAGACCGCTCCACCCTGCGAGGAGAATCGCCCCGACGGCCGCCGCGGAGGCGCCCTGCGAGATGCCGATGATGTCGGGGCTCGCCAGCGGATTGCCGAGAAGGCTCTGGAAGATCGCTCCGGCGAGCCCGAACGACGCCCCGACCATGACCCCGAGCACGAGCCGCGGCACGCGCAGGCCGAGAACGACGAAACGATCGCCCCCGCTGCCGCCGCCCACCAGCGTGGCCAGCACGTCGCCGGGAGAGATGATGCGGTCGCCCAGCATCAGGGCGAGCACCGCGAACGCCACCAGCAGCACCACGAGCACCGATGCGACGACGAGCAGCCGGATGCGCCCGGCCCGCAGGGCGGCGCCGACGAGGGCGACATCGTCGGTCTCAGGGCGGCCGGAGGTTCTGTGCTCGCTCATCGGGTCACCGCCCTGTCTCGCAGGACGAGCGCGATGAGCACCGGGGCGCCGAGGATCGCGACGACAATGCCCGCCTCGAGCTCCGACGGCGGAGCGATGAGGCGCCCGACGGTGTCGGCGAGAACCAGCAGGGCGGCTCCGAGCGGAATCGAGTAGACGAGGATCCAGCGGTAGTCGCTTCCCACGAACCGGCGGGCGATATGGGGCACGACAAGGCCCACGAAGACCAGTGGGCCCGCGAGCGAGGTGGCCGACCCGCAGAGCAGGATGATGGCGACGCCGGCGACGACCCTCACGATGCCGACACGCTGGCCCAGACCGCGGGCGAGGTCGTCTCCGAGCGCGAGGGAGTTGAGACTGCGACCCAGGAGCAGCGCCGCCGCAGCCCCGACGGCGAGGAAGGGTGCGAGCGTGGCGGCCGTGCCGAGGTCGCGGCCCACGAGGGATCCGACAGACCAGAAGCGGTATTGGCTGAGCGTATCGAGGTCGCGCAGAAGAACCAGCGTGATGAGCGAGGTCAGTACCGCCGTCGTGGCCGCACCGGCCAGGGTGAGACTCAGTGGCGACGGACCCGTGCGCCCGGAGGCGACGATGTAGACCAGCACGGCCGCGAGCGCGGCTCCCACGAAGGCGAACCACACATAGCCGGAGGGCGTGGTGACGCCGAACACGGCGATGGCGACCACGACCGCGAGCGATGCGCCGGAGTTGACACCGAGCAAGCCCGGGTCGGCGAGCGGGTTGCGGGTGAGCCCCTGCATCAGCGTGCCCGCCAACCCGAGCGCCGCCCCGGCCGCGAGGCCCAGCACGGTTCGGGGCACCCGCAGATCGAGCACAACCATGCCCTCGACGGCGTCGCCGCCTCGCCCCAGCACGGCGTCGACCACGGACGACAGGTCGATGGACCGGCTGCCGAGCAGCAGACTCAGCACCACCGAGACCAGCACGAGCACGCAGAGTGCGATGAGACCCAGCGCCTTCGACGCGCGCCGGGTTGAGGTAAGCATTACCTAAGTATGACAGCGTGCCCCTGCCGTCGCAGCGCGCGCACGGATGTTGAGGCGCGTCGCCCGATCAGGGAAGGCGGAACGTGGACGTCGGATCGTACTGCTGCCGCACCGCCTCGAGCCGTTCGAGCACGGCGGCGGGCCAGCACCGTTCGACGTTCTGCGACGTGAGCTCCCCCGCGTAGTTGACGTTGATCTCGGCATGCACCCACGCTGCCAGTGAGCCGATCAGCGCGTCGGCCGCCTCGGGCAGCACGTGCTCGAAGAGCAAGGGATCGGGCACACCCACGAACACGAGCCCGAATTCCGCTCCGCGCCCGCCGACAGCCGAGCCCCCGGCCACATCTCTCGCCAGCCGCCCGCCGAGGTGGCGCAGCTCGACCGAGATGAAGGGAGGCCTGCGGTCGCCGGCGACGGACGAGAGGATAACGTCGGCGAAGTCGTCATCGACCGCACCGAGGAATGCGCCTCGGGTCCAGCCCGGCGCGGGGTCGGTGGGGTCGTTGTGGATGCTCGCGACACGGTCGAGCGGAAGGGGACCGATCGCATCCAACAGCACGGGCGCCGCCGCGCGAAGCGGCGCGGCCCAGCTCTCGCCCTGCTCGACCGGCCCGACGAAGGCGAACCGGATAGTGAGCACGAAGCGCCCCCTGAAGATTCCGGGTACCGCCTCGAGATCGGGAAACGAGATGAAGGCGACAGAGCTGGAGACCGCATCGGGAACGGTGTCTACCCAGCGAAGCCAGGCGCGGAACGCCGGCTCGATCGCGTCGTCGGCGAAGAAGAGGGAGCCGGCGTAGAGAGACGGCACGTGCGGCATCTCGATCACGACCTCGGTCACGATGCCGAGGCCGAACTTGCCCCCGCGAACCGCCCAGAAGAGTTCGGGCTCGCTGGTCGCGCTCGCGGTCACGACGTCGCCGTCGGCCGTCACCACGCGGGCGCTTCTCAGCCAGTCGGAACCGTAGCCGAAGGTGCGGCCGATCGGCCCCTGGCCGCCGCCGAGCAGCAGCCCCACGACGCCGACGTTCGGGGATGCGCCGGAGACAGGCGCGAGGCCGAACGGCGCGGCGGCCTCGACGACCGTGCCCCAGCGCACGCCGGCGCGGACGCGGGCCGTGCGCGAATGCTGGTCGACCTCCAGCCCATCCAGCCGATGCGTCGTGATGATGAGACCGCCGTCGACCGAGGCGTGGGCGCCGTGGTCGGTGGCATGCACGGTGATGGGCAGCCCGTGGTCTCGGGCGAACCGCACGGCGAGGGCCACGTCGGCCTCGGATGCGGCACCGACCACCACGTCGGGGCGGTGGTGGATGACCAGGTTCGAGCCCTCGAGCTCACCCTCGATCCCGTCTTCGCCTGAGACGAAGACGGGACCGAGGCACGACTGTGCGAGTTCTGCTGCGGATTCTGCGACGGATGCGTCCATGCGACGAGACTAGGCTCGTCGCGCCCTTCGCACCAGAGTCACGAGTCCCAGTCCGATCAACAGGGTGAGCAGGGCGAACAGCAGTACGCGCTCGACGCTGCCGAGACCGGTGGAGGCGAGGGAGTCGCCGGCCAGCGCGGGCACTGTCACGACGGTGTCGGCGCAGGACTCGTCGTGATCGTCGACGCACGAGCCGACGACCTCCGGGTCGACCCATGGGCCGTCCGGTGTCTCGACCGAGGCGCGGTTCACGATCGTTCCCGCACGGTCGACGATGGCGCTGACATGGAACGTCGCGGAGTCGCCCACCGGCAACGATGCGACCGTCCAGGTCAGAACGCCGGAGACCGACGCATCCGCGGCGGGATCGGCGACCACCGACGACAGCCCCTCGGGCAGTCGATCGGAGACGAGCACGTCTCGCGCGTCGATCTGGCCGACGTTCTGAACGACGATGGTGTAGCGCACGGTGTCGCCCACCACGGCGGCGGCCTTGTCGACGGTCTTGTGCACCGATAGCTGCCCGACGTCGAACGTGTTGGTCACCGTGACCGTCGCCGGTCCCGCTTCGTCGCCGTCGGCCAGAATCCGGATGCGGCCGTCGGCCGGGTCGGTCTCCGATGCCGTGGCGAGGCCACGGTCGGTCTCGACGACCTCGCAGTCGGCGCCGGCGATGATGCCGGTGACCGTGGCCGTGTAGTCGTTCTCCTCCGAGAGTTCGATCTGCGCGTCGTCGCCGAGGTCGATGCCCGTGATCACTCCGTCTTTCACCCAGGTGCAGGTGACCTGCACCGTGAACGGTCCGGCGCCGAAGGCCTCCACGCCGTCGCCGATGCGGTTCTTGACCACGACGAGGTCGCCCGTGTCGAAGGTGTTGGTGACCGTCACGTCGGCGGCCTCGCCATTCGGCACGGTCACCCCGCCGGCCGGAGTCACGGTCGATGAGGATGCGCCGCCGTCGACGGTCTCGACCGTGTCGCAGAGCGCGCCCTCGATGAGGCCCGACACCGTGGCACGGTAGTCGTTCTCGTCGGAGAGCTGCAGCACGCCGCCGTCGGGCAGCGGGATCGTGAGGGTCTCGCCGTCTTTCTGCCACGTGCAGGTGACCTGCACGGTGAAGGGCCCGGCGCCGTAGGTCTCGGCCCCTGCTCCGTCACGCACCTTGGTGATGTCGACGCTGCCGAGGTTGAAGGTGTTCGTCACGTCGACGGTCACCGCTCCGAGGGTCGCCCCATCGGCCGGGCCGGGAACGATGACGGTCGGCGAGTCGATCGTCGTCTCGTTGGCGCCCCCTGCGGCGGTCTCCGAGACGGCGCACTCCGTGCCGGCGGGGAAGACGTCGTCGAGAGTCCGCGTCTCGCCCCCGGTCAGCTCGATGGAGCCGTCGTAGAGCTTCTGGCCGTCATAGGTGCAGAGCACCGCGATCGTGAACGGTCCGTCACCGTACTCCTCCTGGCCCTCTCCGGCCAGCGTCTTCGTGACCGAGAGCGTGCCCGCGGCGTAGTCGTTGGTGTAGTCGAGCGTGGTCGTATCGGTTCCCACTGTGACGTCGACCGACGCGCCGACGACCGCCGGTGCACCGTTGGTGCTGGATGCGACCGAGTTGGGCGCGGCGTCGGCACCATCGGTGTCGGTCTCGGTGATCGTGCACTCGGCACGCACCGGGAGACCGGCGATGGAGTGCGACTCTCCCGCGGCCAGCGAGAAGGCGGCGTCGCCGTCGGCGAGCGGAACGGGAGTGCCGTCGTACGCCGCGCAGACCGCCGTGTAGTCGAACGGCCCGAAGGAGCCGACCGTGGCCTGCGTCGTGACCGCCTTGGAGACCACCAGCGATCCGACCGCGTAGTCGTTGGTGATGGCCACGCGCTGCGAGACGGGCACCTCACCGTCGGCATCAGAGGCGACGTCGATCGCCACCGTCGACGGCGTGACGGTGCGCGTGGTCTCGCCGTAGGCGCCCTCGTCTCCGTTCTCGGCGATGCCGCACTCGGCGCCGAGGGGGATGCCGTCGACTCGAGTCGTGTATCCGTTGGCGGCGTCGAGCGTGACGACTCCGCCACCCGCGAACTGCACCGGCGCACCGGCGACCGTGCACGAGACCGTGGCCTCGAAGGTGTCGGGCGCGAATGCCGCGCCCTCGCCGGTGACCGACTTCGTCACCTGCAGCGAACCGGAATCGAGCACGACGCCCGCCTTGATCGGCGCACGCGACAGGGTTCCTCCCGTGCTGAGCGCGGCCAGGGCGCCGAACTGGTTCCAGGCGATCGGGTCGCCGACCGGAACGGTCACCGGCGCGCGATCCGGCTCGGCCTCGGTGGCGGGAGCATTGACCGTGCGGTAGAGGACCTGGGCCGATCCGCCCGGCGCCAGGACCGCGCCCGCCGCCGAAGCGAAGTCGAGAACGACCCGGATGCCCGTGACGGTCGACCAGTCGCCGGCGAAGGTGGCGCCGTCGGTCCAGTCGGATGCCGCGGGGTGGTTTGCGCAGCTCGGGTCGCTCGGCCAGGCCGTCGCCCCGGTGCCGACGCAGACGTCGGACGCCGCGGTGACCTGCCAGGTGATGGTGGTGCCGGCCGGAGCGTCGACAGCCAGCGGGAAGGTGCCGTCGAACACGGGCCGGTAGGTCGACCCGCGGCTGCCGCCGGTCGCGAGCAGTCGGTCTCCCGCCACGGGGAGGGGCTCGACGAACGTGAGCTTCGTGTACGCCACTGTTCCGCTGTTCACGGCGCGCAGCTTCCACTCGTCGGTTCCGCCCACCATTGTGTTGGCGGCGCACGGCGAACGGTAGTAGCCGTCGGCATCGGCGATGCACGGGCCGCCGGGCGTCGTGATGTTGCGGGCGCCGGAGACCGTGCGGTCGACGACATCGCCCTTGACCGCCTTCGTGGTCAGCAGCGACGCGCCCAGAACGGGCTGCACGTAGTTGCTCGTGCCGCACTCGTTCACAGCGAGGCCGGACAGTGTTCCCTGCCCGTTGCCCGACGTGTTGGTGCAGGCCGTCAGCGTCTGTGCTGTCTCGACGGTGAACTGGTTCGTCGCGCGCTGTCCGCCGACGAGACCCGCCTCGAGAACGATGCCGAGCGAGATCGTGAACTTCTCCCCCGGCGCCATGCGCTGCCCGCCTTCGGGCCACGCGAACGAGATCGTGCCGGTGGCGGAGTCGAACGAGGTCTGCACGTCGGTGGAGAGGAGCCCGCCCGAGGAGGTGGCGAACGTGGGTGTCTCGCCGTCCCAGCTCAGGTGGTCGTCGAGCACGTCCACGACGCTCGGCACCGTCAGGAAGCCGGAGCCGGTGTTCGTGAACACGAGGCTCCACTGGTTGGGGTCGCCCGGGGTCACGGAGTGCACACCGTTCTGCGGATTCTTCGCCACGTCGAGCGTGTACGAGCCGGTACCGAGCTGGATGCTGTCGGTCGCGACGGCCGTCGCATCCGCATAGATCGCGGGGTCGTCGGTTCGGTGCGACCGTGTCGTCACGTCGTTCGAGACGGTGCTCGGGAACACGACGGCCGAGCCGTCCGCCCTGGCCGCATCCAGCAGTGCGAGATGCAGGACGGCGGTCGCCGTGAAGTCGGCCGGCGGTGCGGTGCGCGACAGCAGGGCGCCGTCGGCGCGACTGAAGACGAACCGGATGCCCGTGATCGAGGCCGGATCGACTGCCGGGACGGCTGCGGTCGCGGACGCCGCACCCGCAACCCAGTCCGACGTGCCGTTCTGCTGCACGTCGACACGCACCCGATCGGCTCCGGCCGGCAGCGTGACGTCGCTCGCCGACAGGCCGGTCAAACGGAAGAGGTTCCAGAAGTCCTGGTCGGTGTCTTCGATGGTCACCTCGTGCGAAGCGACGGAAGCCGAGCCCTGTGTCGCGCGGAGCGTGGCGGTGACCGGGTTGGCGCGGTCCTTCTCGATCAGCGTCTTCGGCGAGAAGGTCTTGGCGGCGGTGACGCCGAGCGCCCCCTGCTGCAGAACGACGGCCGCGTTCGCGCTCGCGTTGGGCGTGCTCTGCATGCCCGTGGGATACAACACGGGGTCATAGCCCTGCGTGAAGGTGTCGTTGCCGACCGTCACGGGTGTGACGAAGGCCGACGCATCGCTGCGCAGTGACACACGCAGCTGGGTCTTCAGCGTCAACGCGATGGGGTCGCCCACCGTGATCGATCCGCCGTCGGTCTCCGGGTCGGTCCCCTGGTACAGCACGCTGATCCCGACGACGTCCACGAGCGCGGAGGACGGCATCGCGAGCGTCGCCAGGAGCGTCGCCGTCGACGATGACAGGACACCGGCGGCGGAGCGCTTCCACAGGGTCACGGTGGACGCCACAGGATCGACACCGGCGTCGGGAGCCGAGAAGGCGACGCCCGTCAGATCGAAGCGTTCGAACGGGTTGGTGGTCGGGTCGTAGCTCGCCGACGCGTAGGGGTTCGCATCCCACCCGTCTGCGGGCGAGACGCAGTCTCCGATCGACTCGACGGAGCAGGTCATCGGGTCGGAGACCCTGATGTACGAGGCACGCGAGCTCGACTGGTTCGTCGCGGTGATCGTGAAGTCGTTGCGCGGGTAGCCCGTCGCGGGCACGTCGCCCGGCTGAGGGACCACGATGCTCGACCGGCTCGACTTCTTCGAGACCGTGACGGCCGGCGGCTGGTCGATGAGGGCGATGCTGTCCTCGGCACTGCGCGGGCCGACCGGCTCGCCGTTCAGGATTCCCGAGACGTCGACTGTGTTGACGACGGTGCTGGGGTTCGCGTCGTTGTACCCGTGCGTGGCGGTGACCCACCGGTTCGGGTTCGAGGTCGTGTCGCGCACCGTGTTGCGCAGCTGCCAGACGAGGCCGATGGATCGCGTCGCATCGTTCGCGCTGCTGGCGACACCCGTGCCGACCGGAGGCGCGAGGGGGTTCGAACTCGCGGCCCTGGCCGCATCATTGGGGACAACGGTGAGCCTCACACCCGTCGTCGACGCCACCTGGGCAGGCGTCAGGGTGTAGCCCACGAAGCCGGCGCCCGACATCCACCCGCTCGCCGGAGCCGTCACGACCTGCCAGTCGCCGTCGCTGAAGAGCTCGACCTGCGAGACGGTGTCCCACTGGAGGAGAGGATCCTGGGCGAAGGTCACGGGGGCGATCTGCAGCAGATCGAAGGCCTGGAAGACGGTCTGGGCGACGTTGCCCGGATCGCTCGACGGGTCGGAGATCGTGACCGAATCGTACCCGGTGGAGGTCACACCCCAGCCGAGCACGGTGCCCGCGCGGTCACCCGACTGGGAGCTCAGAAGCGAGAGGTCGGCCGAGAAGCCGGGGGTGAGCCATGCCTTGGACGCCATCAGCGAGCCGGGGCCCGAGTTCGAGCGGATGGCCGCCGGAGCCGTGGCGGCGACGGTCTCGCTGCGAACGACGGGAATGCCCTCGACCTGACCCTCGGCGACGGCGGTGCCGACGTTCGTGTAGGTGCTCGCACCGGCGTCGGCGACGGATGTCGGTCCGCTGCCATCGCGCAGCTGGCCGCGGGCCTGGAACACCGTGTTGGGCGTCACCTCTGTTCCCTGCGAGAAACCGGCCGGATTCTCGAAGGTGTACCGAAGACCCGTGATCGATGAGGTGAGGCCGGCGGGCAGGTTGCCGGAGTACACCGTGGTCCCGGCGGTCGCGTCCACGACGTGGAACTGCGTCCAGGTCGCGCCCCCGTCGGTGGAGTAGTCGATGGTCAACGTCGAACCGGCGAGCACCTGCGTCGGCGCGACGGCGATCGGATCGAAGGCGTTCCAGAAGTCGTCGCCCACCGTGTCACGCCACAGGTCCGTGACCACGACCCTGTTCGGATCGACGTAGGCCGAGTCGACGGTGGTCGAGGTCGGCAGCTGCACCACCACGGTGGCGCCGGGCGCGACGGAACCGGCCGGAGAGATGGTCTTCTCGAGCTGCACGTCGATCTGCGGGAAGAAGATGTCGAGCGGAGCCGACGCGGAGGCCGTGGCCGAGCCACGCGCATTCTGCGCCTCGACGTCGACCGTGTTCGTCACACGCAGCGGGCTCGCGTCGTCGGCGACGATCGTTGCCGACGCAGCGATGCCGAATGCGGCGTTCGCCACGGCGCCCGACGCGATGCTGCCCGTGAAGGAGAGTTCGAAGCCTGTGATGAACTGCCCTGCCGGAGGCGTCGGGGCAGACGGCGTTGTGCCCTCGGCCACCTGCGTCGGGCTGCCCGCGCTGCCGCTGAACAGCCAGGTGATCGTCGCCCCCGTCGCCCCGGTCGGGTACGAGATCGGCGACGAGAAGCCGTCGAAGGTCAGCTCCGTCGTGAAGAAGTCGTCGTCGGTGAGGGTGAGCGTCGTGACCGGTCCGGACGAGTCGTTCTTCGCGGAGATCGAGGCATCCGCGCTGGTGCCTCCCGGGATGCGCGACGGCGTGATCGACTTGCCGGCCGACACCGCGACCGAGAGGGGCTCGATGACGAACGGCGCAGTGGCCTGCTTGGTCACCGGGGCCGACCCGTCGACCGTGATCGTGGCCGAGGCCTGGTTGGTGATGGACGCTCCGGTGAACAGGGGCGCATCGTCTCGCCGGTCGGTGGCTCGCTGCGCTACGGCGAGGGCGACGCTGCCCGCGGTGCCCGACGGCACGATCTCGTCGCCGTCGCCAGAAAGGAAGGTGATCCGCAGGCCGGCGACGTCGGCCGCCGCGACGGCGTCGGGCAGGGCGATGTCACCGGGCGCGCGAGGCGATCCCGGAACCCACTCATAGTTGCCCGAGCCCGTGTCGAAGACGTAGGCGTCGACGCGCACGGAGTCGGCACCCTCGGGCAGCGCGACCGCGCCGAAGCCCGTGAAGTCGACCAGCGAGAACGGGTTGTCTGCGGCGAGCACCGCGGCCGCCGCGGACGCGGAGCTCGGCTCGAGGAGTTCGATCGAGCCGGCGGGAACGTTCGAGGTGTTCTGAGCCGACAGGACGATCGTCGACTCGGAGCCGGGAGTGAAGAGCTGGCTTTCGGGCTGCCAGGTCTTCGAAACCGCGACATCGACGACCGAGGGGATGACCACCGTCACGTCGGCGCCATCGCTCACCGTGTCTGCGGAGGACGAGGAGGCCTCTGCCGTGTTCGTCACGGCGACTCCGTTCGACGGCCACGTCGGCTGCAGGTTTTCGGGAACCGTGAGTCCGATGACGACCTGATAGGTGAGGCCCGCCTTGATGCCGACAGCTCCCTCTCCCAGGTCCTGCGTGAACGCGACGTCGAGCTCGCACGCGGTGGTGACGACCGTCGAGCAGCCGTTCCACGAGATCGAGCTCGCCTGCGAGCTCGGCTGCACCGTGGTGCTGCGCAGCCCGAACCCGTCGAACTGGGCGGGGATGGCGTCGACCAGCGTCGCGTCCAGGCAGTCGTTGTCGTCGCATCCGACCGTGATCGTGTAGTCGAACTCGTCGCCTGGGGCCAGTTCGACAGCCTGCTCGCCATTGACGATCTTGGCGATCGTCAACAGGCCCTGCGGGGCGGCGACTGCGGGAGTCGCGACGACGACCGAGCCGATGAGTATGGCGACGAGTGTCGCGGCGATGGCGGCCAGCCGGGTGCCGGGCTGAAGACGGAGCGATGCCATGGTGATTTCCCCACGAAGTTGGATCGGCGCATAAACGCCAGCTGATGCTTTCAGCACCATCGTCGGGATAGATCACTCTGCGACGTAAATAACTGAAGCTCAGTTATGTTTTCACGTGAAGTTGGGAAATTCTCACTTCGAGGGGGTCTCGAGGGGCGTTTTCACCCTCAGATTCACCTCGATAGCACGGCCACCTCGATGGCACGGCCACCTCTACACTGCCGCCACCTCGATGACACGGCCACCTCGACCTCGCGGTCACCCTGAACGTCAGTAGGTGACGGTTACTTCGGTGCCCATCGGAGCCCAGTCGAAGACCTGCGCGGCCTTATCGAGGGGCATGTTGATGCAGCCGTGGCTCATCACGTTGCCGAAGTTGTTGTGCCAGTAGGCACCGTGCAAAGCCTCGTCGCCGTTGTAGTACATGACGTCGGGCACGTTCTTCGTGTAGTAGTTGGGCGCCTGGGTGAGGTCTGGGTTGCCCATGTTCTGCGAGGTCAGCTTCGCCGTGATGCGGAAGCTTCCCGTGTGCGAATCGTGGCCGGACACACCCGACGAGATCAGGAAGCTGTCGACGACCTGGCCGTTCTCGAAGAGGTACTCGCGCTGTTCGCTGAGGTTGACGACAATGTTGCGCGACGTCTTGGTGACCTGGGCGGGCGTGACGGTGACGGGAAGGACGAAGGCCGGGTTGCCTCCGGTCAGCTGGCTCGCGAAGGCGGCGGCGACTCCGCTGGTATCGCCCAGCGCGCGGCCGTCGACGCCCGCGGTGATCGTGTCGAGCGTCTCACCCCCGGTGTCGGTGATGACGGAACCATTGACCGGATCGCGGTTCACCGCAGCCGGGAGGGTGTCGACGACCTTCTGGATCGCCGCCGTGTCTGCGGTGTAGCTGTAGGTGCCGTCGTCGTTCGTCGAGAGCGTGATCCACGACGCCGCGACGGTGCGGTCGATCGGCACGGTGCGCTCGTCGCCGACATAGAAACCGACGCCGTCGAGGACCGTGTTCAGCTGGGTGGCCGTGGCGGTGACCGCTTCGGTCGAGGCGGATGCGGGAACGACGGTGGGCGTCGCGTCGACCTCGACGCTGGACTCACCAGAGACAAGGGCGCCCTGCAACGCGTGGCGGATGGATTCGAGGTCGACACCGGCACCGTCGACGGCGGGCGTGACCGTGTAGGAGCCCGATGCGGAGTCGAACACCATGGTCGCATTCACCGGCTCGACGAACAGGGCGGGAGCGACATCGTGCAGAGCAGCGGTCGCTGTCTTCTCGTCGAGAGCGACGGTCGGCGTGACGGGCGCCTTCGCATTCCACGCCGTCACCTTCCACAGGGGGTTCTGCGCGTGTGCCTGCTCGGCGAGCGCCTGCGCGTCGACCGACGCGCCCAGGTCTCCGCCGCTGAGTTCGGCTTCGGCGCCATCGGTCGACGCACTCGCGAGGCTCGCTCCGAGCTGACCGCCGCGGATGGTCGCAGTGCCGTCGGCACCTCTGATGACGACGGTGGTGTCGGCGAGTCGCTGGCTCACGGCGTCGGCCGCCGAGCCCTCTGTCATGCCTCCGACGTTCACGCCGGCGACGGTCGTTCCCGGTGCGATCAAGACGAGGGAGGCGACCACGGCCAGCGAGACCGCGATCGCGGCAACGGGAATACCGATCCATCGGCCGAGGTGACGCTTCTTCTTCGCCTGTGCAGGGAGGACCCAGCGTTTGGTCGACGGCTGGGCCTCGGCACCGCCTGTGGAGGGGTCGACGGAAACGTCAGGCACGCTCGGTCGAGCAGCCAGCTCAGTCATGCCACCACCTCCCGTCGCAGAGAACTCGCACTCCACATGCTATGTCACGAAATCGGTACGGCCGATAACGATCTGGGTCAGGCGTTGGAAACCCTGATCATTTCATCCCGAGGAACGACTTTCTTACGCAGGCGCCCCTCGGCCTCGCCGAGCGCCAGCTCGTGCTGGTCGAGCTGGTGCCAGCCGTCGATGGTCGTGAACTCCACGCCGCGCGAGGTGAGCAGGTCGATGATGCTCTGCTCGTCGGGGTGCGACGGCGTCCACCAGCTGGCCTGGTCGTTCACGACGTGCTGGACGGTCTCCATCGCATCGGACTTGGTGTGGCCGATGAGCCCCACCGGTCCGCGCTTGATCCAGCCGGTGGCGTAGACGCCCGGAAGAACCGAGTTGTCGTCGGCCAGCGCCTGTCCCTCGTGGTTGGGGATCACGCCGTGGCGCTCGTCGAACGGGATGTCGGCGAGCGGCGATCCGAAATAGCCGACGGCCCGGTAGATGGCCTGGATCTCGATCTCGCGGATCTCGCCGGTGCCCTCGACACTGCCGGCGCCGTCGGGCCGCGTGCGCTCGTACCGGATCGACGCGACCCGGCCATCGGCATCCGCTGTGATCTCGAGCGGCTTCGCGTAGAAGTGCAGGTGCAGCCTGCGCGACGCCTCGCCCACCGGGCGCTCGCGCCACTGGTTCAGCACCTTGTTGATCACGAAGACCTGCTTGTTGCTCGCGATGGCGGCTTTCGACGCCTCGTCGAGCTCGAAGTCCTCGTCGTAGACGATCATGTCGACGTCGTTCATCTCGCCGAGCTCGCGCAGCTCGAGGGGGGTGAACTTGACCTGCGCTGGGCCGCGGCGGCCGAAGACGTGCACGTCGGTGACGGGCGACGACTTGAGGATCTCGTAGACGTTGTCGGGGATCTCCGTGGGCAGCAGGTCGTCGGCGTGCTTGGCGAGGATGCGCGACACGTCGAGGGCGACGTTGCCGTTGCCGATCACGGCCACCGATGCGGCGTCGAGAGGCCAGGTGCGCGGCACGTCGGGGTGGCCGTCGAACCAGCTCACGAAGTCGGCCGCACCGTAGGAGCCCTCGAGCTCGATACCGGGGATGGCGAGCGGCGCGTCGGTGATGGCGCCGGTGGCGAAGATCACTGCGTTGTAGTGCTTCTTGAGGTCGTCGAGGGTGACATCGACGCCGTAGCGCACGTTGCCGAAGAAGCGGATGTCTCCGCGGTCGAGAACCTCGCGGAGCGCGGTGATGATGCCCTTGATGCGGGGGTGGTCGGGAGCGACGCCGTAGCGCACGAGCCCGTACGGAGCAGGCAGGTGCTCGAAGAGGTCGATCGAGACGTCGAAGTGACGCTCGGCCTTGATCAGAAGGTCGGCAGCGTAGATGCCGGCGGGGCCGGCTCCGACGATGGCCAGTCGCAACGTGGTCATGGAGGGAGGTGTTTCCTTAATTTGTTCGATCCACCACGGTGTCGGCGAATCGGCTGAGGGTCTTCTTGACGGTTCCGTCGGGAAGAGGAGCGAGGGCCTCGACAGCGCCGCGGGCCCAGCGGTGCGCTTCGTCGATGGTGGCCTTGGTGACCGGATGCGCGCGCAGCTCGGCGATGACGGCGTCGACGGCGGCCTCGTCGACCGTGTCGCCCGGCTTCGCCGTGGCGACGGCGTCGATGCGCTTGAGCAGCGCCGCGGCCTCCGGGTTGCGCTTGGCGCGCTTGCGCAGGTAGAGCACGGGAAGGGTGACCACGCCCGCGCGCACGTCGGTGCCGGCCTTCTTGCCGGTGGGCTGCGCGGTGCCGTCTTCGACGGGCGGCGACATGTCGAGCACGTCGTCGATCAGCTGGAACGCGACGCCGATCTTCTCGCCGAACTCGATCACGGGCTGCTCGTACTCGACGGGGGCGTTCGAGAAGATGACGCCCATCTGTGCAGACGCCGAGATGAGGGATCCGGTCTTGTCGCTGAGCACCTGCAGATAGTGCTCGATCGGGTTCTCGTTGTCTTTGGGACCGATCGTCTCGTGCAGCTGGCCGAGGCACAGGCGCTCGAACGTGTCGGCCTGAAGTTGGATCGCGCGCTCCCCCAGAATGGAGAGCAGCTTCGACGCCCGGGCGAACAGCAGGTCACCCACGAGGATGGCGATGGAGTTGCCCCAGACGTTCTGCGCGGTCGGAACGCCGCGCCTGACGGGAGCCGAGTCCATGACGTCGTCGTGGTAGAGCGACGCGAGGTGGGTGAGTTCGATGGATGCGCCGGCCATGATGACCTGGTCGGTCACGCCGTCGCCGAGCTGGGCCGTGAGCATGGCCAGAATGGGGCGCACGCGCTTGCCGCCGGCCTCGAGCAGGTAGCGGGCCGCCACGTCGGCGAGCTCGTCGCTGAATTTGACCTCGGCGAACAGCCGCGCCTCGAGGCGCTCGATTCCGTCGTCGACCGCACGGGCCACCTCGCGGTCGCGACTGGTGGAGAAGAGTCGGTCGTGCAGATTGAGCGACGACGACAGGCTCTGGGTGCGCCGGGCCTTGCCTGCGGGCGCGCGCGTGCCTGCAGCGGGTGTTTTCGGGGTCACAGGTTCAGCCTACTGACCCGTACGGGGCTTGATACCCCGGTGCAGGGCGACGATGCCGAGGCTGAGGTTCTTGTACGCGACCCTCGAGAAGCCGGCCTCACGCATCCATTCGGCGAGCGTCTTCTGGTCGGGCCAGGCCTTGATCGAATCGCCCAGGTAGTCGTAGGCCTCGGCGTTCGACGAGGCGAGCTTCACGAGTGTGGGCATGACCCTGTTGAGGTAGGTGAAGTAACCCGAGCGCACGAGCTTGGCCGGCGGCTTGGAGAACTCGCAGATGACGATGCGCCCGCCCGGCTTGGTGACCCGGTAGAGCTCCTTCAGGGCCACATGCGGATCGACGATGTTGCGCAGACCGAACGAGATGGTGACGGCGTCGAACTCGTCGTCGGCGAAGGGCAGGTCCATGCCGTCGGCCTGCACGAACTCGACGTTGCGGTTGCCCGCCTGCTGCCGCCTGCCGACCTCGATCATGCCGGGCGAGAAGTCGGCAGCGACCACGTGGGCGCCCTTGGCCGCCAGGGCGGCGCTCGACGTGCCCGTTCCTGCGGCGAGATCGAGGATGCGATCGCCGGGCCGGGGGTCGACGGCACGAACCGTGGCCGCGCGCCACAGCTGGTCGTTGCCCACCGAGAGAACCGCGTTCGTGCGGTCGTAGTGCGTGGAGACCTGGTCGAACATCGCGGAGACCGCCTGGGGCTTTTTAGTAAGGTCTGCCTTATTCACTCGTCCAGTGTAGTTGCGCTGCCCGCATGGCGGCTGGGATTGACCAGCTGTGCAGAGCGCACCTCGAATTCAGGAGAGCGGCCGCGAGAAGAGGTTCACGAGGGTGCCGTCGGGATCGCGGAACAGCGTCGAACGATTACCCCACGGCATCGTCGTCGGCGCGAGCACGACGCGGTCGATCACGGCGCGAAGCCGCGCGAATTCGGCGTCGACATCGGCGACCATGAACTCGACGATGATCGATCCGCCGGGTCCGGGCTTCGGTGCCTCGTCGCCGAGCATCGCGACGGTCGCCGAGCTCGCTATCGCGAAGGTTCCCGTCTCCGTTCGGAATTCGGCGAACACGGGCGCCGGTCGAGTGGCGACCACGCCGGTGACTGTCTCGTAGAACTCGACGAGGCGGTCGACGTCGTCGGTGATGAGGCGGATGGAGGTGAGGTTCACGATGGCCTTTCCGTCGCGCCGGTCGGCTCGACGTCTCCATGCTGGGGCTCCTCCGCGACACCGTCCTGTCGGTGTTTACGAACTTGTCCGGCTCGTCGTCTGGCTCGTCGTCTTCTCGCTCGTCGTGATGCTGCGCAGCTCTCCGAACGAGATGTCGAGGTCCGAGGCGTTGAGAGTGCGGCGGGCAGGAGTCTCGCCCGTGGGCTCCGCACGGGCGATCCGGTCTCCGCGGAATGCACGAATCGCCTCGCGATCACGGCACCAGGCGACCAGATACCAGTGCTGGCCCCGACCCACCCATCCCATGGGCTCGATCTCCCGCGTCGACCGCGCACCGTTCTTGTCGGCATACGAGATGCGGAGCACCTGGCCCGTGCGGAGGGCCGACGCAAGCTCCGGCACAAGCTCCGGCGCTCTCTCCTCCGATGACTCGGCGACCGGCCCGTCGGTCAGCAGGTGGACGCGAGCAGACAGCTCCTCGGTCTCGGCGAGGTGCCGATCGTTCATCACGGCGACCACTTTGCGCAGCGCCGAGCTCGCCGCCTCCCGGAACGGGCTGGTCGCCAGCATCTCGAGAGAGATCGAGACGGCGAGCGCCTCGTCGACGGTGAAGCCGAGAGGCGCCAAGGTGTGCGACGCGTCGAGGCAGTAGCCCCCGGTGCGCCCGGGCTCCGCCCAGATCGGCACGCCACTCTGCTGCAGGGCCGACAGGTCTCGCTCGATCGTTCGCGAGCTGACCTCGAAACGGTCGGCGAGCCACCGGGCGCTCCGCGGCCGCGGCGCCACCGCACGAAGCTCCTCCACGAGCGCATAGAGGCGGTCGGTGCGGTTCACAACTCGACCCTAGCCAGCCCCTGGCCGAACTAGGCTGAACAGGTGAGCGAAACGTCACGAACCCTCCCCCGCCTGGTCGTCGAGACCACCCGCGTCGACGACATCAGACTTCTGGTGCCGCTGCTCGACTCGCGGCATCCGCTGCTCTGGATGCGCAAGGGCGAGGGCATGGCCGGCGCAGGCGTGGCGCTGCGACTCGAGTTCTCGGGCGAGAACCGATTCGTGGATGCCTGCCAGACGTGGCGAGAGGTCGCCCGGCTCGCGCAGGTCACCGATCCACTGCAGTCGCCGGGCACGGGGCTCGTCGCGTTCGGCGCATTCGCCTTCTCCGCCACCTCGGCCCTCATCTCCACGCTCATCGTTCCCAAGATCGTCATCGGCAAGCGCGCGGGCGTCTACTGGATGACCCGCATCACCGCCCTCTCCGAGTCCGGCGATCCGATCGCGCCTCCGCCGCCCGCACCGGTGGCACGCCCCCTCGGAGCCGAGTACCGGCTGTCGCTGCTGCCCGGCCAGGTGAAGCCCGACGACTACCGGGCATCGGTGGAGGCCGCCGTCGCGCGCATCTCGGCGGGCGAGCTGAACAAGGTCGTGCTCGCCCGCGACCTCGTGGGCCATCTGCCCGCGGAGAGCGATCTGCGCCGCACCCTCACCGACCTCGCCCTGGGCTACCCCGACTGCTGGACCTACGCGGTCGACGGCCTTATCGGATCGAGCCCGGAGACTCTGGTGCGCGTCGACCACGGAACGGTCAGCGCCCGAGTGCTCGCCGGCACGATCTCGCGCGGCCGCGATGCGGAGGCCGACCACGAGGCCGCCATCGCGCTGGCCACGAGCGCGAAAGACCTCGACGAGCACCGCTTCGCCGTGGCCAGCGTCGTGCAGTCTCTGCAGCCGCACACGCGCACGCTCATCACCTCAGAGATCCCCTTCACCCTGAAGCTGCCCAATCTGTGGCACCTGGCGACCGACGTCGAGGGCATCCTCTCCGACGGCTCGACGTCGCTCGACCTGATCGCGGCCCTGCACCCCACGGCCGCCGTGGCCGGCGCGCCGACGGCGACCGCCCTGGCCGTCATCGACGAGCTCGAGCCGTTCGACCGCGGTCGCTATGCCGGCCCCGTCGGCTGGGTGGGCGCGGATGGCGACGGCGAGTGGGCCGTCGCCCTGCGCTGCGCCCAGATCGCCGAGAACGGCGACATCACCGCCTACGCCGGTGCGGGGATCGTCGCCGAGTCCGACCCCGACCGGGAGCTCATCGAGACGAAGATGAAGTTCCGTCCCATCGTCGAGGCCTTCGGCTAGGAGATGACCCGTGCGCCGCTCTTGCAGCTCGTTCCCTGAGCCTGTCGAAGGGCCCCGCTCGAATCCTTCCCTTCGACAAGCTCAGGGAACGGCGGCTCTGGGAACGTCGGCAGAGCGTTCCGCGCTCGAGCGTGCCGCCTACGGGCGCACGTCGACACCGGCCGACGAGGCGCGCGCCGCCGACGCCGCACGCGAGCTGCACGAGTTCGAGCTCCGTGAGGCAGCCGGGCGCGCGGCCCGCGATCGAGCCGCCCTCGATGCCGCGGATGCCCGCGAGCGCCGGGCCCATCGCATCCGATCTCGCGTCGTTCGGGTGTCGAGCGTGCTGGCCGTGCTGGGCCTCGTCGCGGCGGGCGCCTCCATGCTGCTCTCCCCGCCGGCGTCGCGAGACGACAAGCCGTTCGTCGACACCATGGAGCTGGGGCATCGCGAGGTCGCTCCGCTGCCGACTCGCGTTCCCGCGGAGGCGGTCACGACGGGAAGCGCCGCGTCGGCAGAGCGATGGTTCGACGCTGCGCAGACCGACACCGACCTCGTCGATGCGTTCCTGCCACCGAGAATTGACGGGTTCTCCACCCGCCTCGTCTCGACCGACGTGCCCGGCTGGAAGGTCTGGGTTGCAAAGGACTCCGAGGCGAACCTCTGCCTCGTGGTGCACGAATCCGCCACGCCCGAAGCGGTAGTCGAGTGTGCGACTCCCGACGACTTCACCGCATCCGGGGTGCTGGTCTCGAGCGTGGGCTCGACCTCGATCAGCGCATTCTGGGACGGCTTCGAGGTGCGCACCGGCCAGAACGGCTCGAGCCTCGCACCGTGATCAGCTGGCCGCGAGCCGCGCCTTCTCGACCTCGATGTCGTAGTCGGCAGGGGGCCAGCCCTGGCCGAACGCCGCCATCGTCTCGATCAGCAGCTGCTGCACGGCGGCCCGGGCGTACCACTTGTGGTTTGCGGGCACCACGAACCAGGGGGCGATATCGGTCGACGTGTTCTGGATGGCCAGCTGGTAGGCCTCCTGGTAAGCGGGCCAGAGCAGGCGCTCGTCGACGTCGCCGGGGTTGTACTTCCACAGCTTGTCCTCGCGCTCGAGGCGTGCCCCGAGTCGCGCCTTCTGCTCGTCGGAGCTGATGTGCAGCATCACCTTCACGATGGCCGTTCCCGACTCGGTCACTTGGCGCTCGAACTCGTTGATCAGCTCGTAGCGGTGCTCGATCACGTCGGGGGTTGCGAGGTTGCGCACCCTCGCGATGAGCACGTCTTCGTAGTGCGAGCGGTCGAACACGCCGATCTGGCCGGCCTTCGGCAGTGCGTTGCGGATGCGCCAGAGGAAATCGTGGCTGAGCTCTTCGGGCGTCGGCTTCTTGAACGAGGTGTGCGCGACGCCCTCGGGGTCGACCGTGCCGATCACGTGACTGACGATGCCGCCCTTGCCCGCGGAATCCATGGCCTGCAGCACGAGCAGCACGCTGCGGTTGTCGCCCGAGAGGCTGTTGGCGTGCAGTCTGACCTGCAGGTCGTCGAGGGTCGGGGCGCCGGCCGCGAGCGCCTTCTCTCCCTGCTTCTTCGAGGCGGTGACGCCCGGCGTGCTCTCGGGGTCGAGATCGGCGAGAACGAAGCCCTCGCGCGCGGCGAGCAGCTCGCGGGCACTACCCGAGAAGAAGGAGTCGTCGTTCGTGGCCATCATTGTTCCCTTTCGCCGAGCGTGTCCCCCACTGTAGACGGCGCTACGACTGCTTTCGGGTGAAGACGTAGTGCACGACGCCAGACGGCGACGCGGTCACCTCGACGTCGAAGCGCTTCTCGAGGCTCTCCAGGCCGTCCCAGAGACGAACTCCGCGCCCCAGAACGATCGGCACCACGACGATGTGCAGGTGATCCACGAGGTCGGCCTCGAGGAACTCGCGCACAACGGTCGGTCCGCCGCCGAGGCGCACGTCGAGGCCGCCCGCCAGCTCGGTCGCGAGGTCGAGGGCCTCGCGCGGCGACGCATCCCGGAACAGGAACGATGTCTCTCCCACCTGCAGATCGGGCCGCGCGTGGTGGGTCAGCACGATGACCGGCGAGTGGAACGGGGGCTCCTCACCCCACCAGCCGCGCCAGGACTCGTCCTCCCACGGACCCTGCTGTGGGCCGAACTTTCGCCGACCCATGATCTCCACGCCGATGCCCGCATTGGTCGTCGCGGCGAACGCGTCGTCGACGCCCCGGGTTCCGCCGCCTATCGCTTCGGCGTCATGTCCGGTCATGCTGACGAAGGCATGCGTGGGAAAGAACCAGCTCATGAGCCTCTGCCCAGCATGGCCGAACGGAGTCTCGAACGACTGGCCCTCGCCCGTCGCGAAGCCGTCGATAGAGACGGCCAGGTTGTGCACTCGAAGTTTGGTCACGAGGGCAACCTAGCAAAGGGAAAGGCGCGCGTCACGGGTTCTGCGGATCGCCCGGCGATGCCTTCCGACACTGTTTCGATCTTGACGGCGCACTTCCATTTTGAAAGTGTTAGCCCATGAGCCTTTTCATCACCTGCCCGGTCGAGGACGTCGCACGGGCCACCGCCTTCTATACGGCTCTCGGCTGGACCCTCAATGCCGAGATGTCCGATCACAACGTGTCGTGCTTCGCGATAGCGCCCGAGCAGTACGTGATGCTCGGCAGCCGCGAGATGTACGCCAGCGTCGGCGCCACCGAGGAGCTGGTCGGCGGGCCGGACACCCCCTCGAAGGTCACGGTCTCGTTCGACCTCGGCAGCCGCGAGGCGGTCGACGAGCTCGTCGAGCGTGCTGCTGCCGCCGGCGGACGGATCGGTGACACCGACGACTACCCCTTTATGTACCAGCGTCAGTTCGATGACCCCGACGGCTATCACTACTCGCCGTTCTGGCTGAAGGCGGATGCCGATCCGACCGCGTGAGCGAGCTGGCTGCGGCCCTCGAGATCGTGGGGGCGCGGTGGGCCCTTCTGATCGTGGAGCAGTTGCTCAAAGGACCTCGACGATACGGCGATCTGCAGCGTGAGCTCGGCATGGGCACGAACATGCTCGCCACTCGGCTGCGCGAGCTCGAAGCCGCCGGCGTTCTCCGCCGGCTCCCCCTGCGGCACAATACCCGGGCCTACGCACTCACCGAACGCGGGCTGGCGCTCAGCGCGGCTATCACCGCCCTGCGGCGCTGGGCCGCTGAACAGGCCTGACGCCGCACCGGCTCATTCAGTGCGTCTCTGCGAGCGGAACCTCGACGATGCTCAGCGGCCCCTCCGGGCTCGTGAGCGCACGGTCGAGCTCGGCGCGCGTCGTGGCGCGCGTGTAGCTCCAGCCGTATGCTGCGGCGAGCTGCTCGATCGAGACCGACTGCGGGGTGCGCATGACCCGGGCGAAGGCATCCGGGTCTGCCGAGAACGCGACCTCGAGCGAATCGAAGATCGTGCCGCCGCCGTCGTTGCCCACGATGAGTTGAACCCGGGGGCGGGTCTCGCCGTCGCCGATCAACAGCCCGCCCACGTCGTGCAGCAGCGTGAGGTCTCCGAGCAGAACCCGCGTGATGCCGCCCTTCGCGTCGGACTGGCTGGCCAGGGCCACGCCGATCGCCGTCGAGATCGTGCCGTCGATTCCGGCGAGGCCGCGGTTGGCGTGCACCGTGATCTTCTTGCCGGGCACGACCTTGTCGGCTTCGCGAATGAGTCGGGATGCCCCGAGCACGAGTCGGTCGTGCGGCCAGGTCGCGCGCCACACGGACAGGGCGAGGATCGGCCGCGAGATCGTCGCGCGCGCGGCCGCGAGCTCGGCCTTCGCGTACTCGCGGCGACGCTTCAGGTCGCCCGAGCGCGGAGCCTCGACGTCGGGAGCGGGCAGCTCGGGATCGTCGAGTTCGAGCTGGGCACGGCTCGCGACGACCCAGCGCCCGAGCCAGGCACGCGCATCCGGTTCGCGGCTCGCAGCCACGGCCTCGGGCCCGACCTCGACACTGTCGACCAGCATCCGGCCCTCGTGACCGGGCGTGATGCGCTCGCCCCCGGATGCCACGACGACGATCTGCACGTCGTCTCGCGCCAGAAGCGCGGGCACCTCGCGGCTGAGCGTCGGATGGCCGAAGACGATCACGCGCTCGACGTGCTGGGCCAGCTCGCCGCCGAGCAGGGAGCGGTAGGCGACGATCAGGTTAGGACCGAAGCGCGCGCCGCTCGAGACCTCGGCGAGCAGCGGCCAGCCGCCCGCGTGGGCCGCCTCCTCGGCGTCGGCACCCGCACCGTCGCCGGCGACGACGATGGTGCGCGGGCCCGGTTCGAGCAGGTGGGCGGGCGATGGATGCGACGGGGCCGGGTCATCGAGGCGCGGCACGGCGATCTCGGGGAAGTCTCCCGACAGGGGTTCGCGGAACTGGAGGTTGAGGTGCACGGGACCGGGCATGCCGTGGGTGCCCACGAAGCCGAGCGCAGCATCCATCGCCTGCGCCGCGAGCCCCTCGGCATCGGGGCTCAGTCCGAGCACCTCGTCGACCGGCTCGTCTGCGGGGCCCGACGGGGCATCCACATCGAGTTCGAGCCGCACGAACGCGCCGAAGATGCCGGGCTGCCAGGTCGTCTGGTTCGCGCCGGTTCCGCGCAACTCTGCGGGGCGGTCGGCGGAGAGCACGATGAGGGGCACGCCGCTGTGGTGCGCCTCCATCACGGCGGGGAGCAGGTTGCCCACGGCCGTGCCCGAGGTGGTCACGACGGCCACGGGCAGGCCGGTCTCGCGGGCGATACCGAGCGCGGTGAAGGCCGCGGATCGCTCGTCGAGTCGAACGGTCAGGTTCAGGATGCCGCGACGATCGAGCTCAGCGGCTGCCAGGGCGAGAGCCTGCGAACGCGAGCCGGGGGTGAGTACGACGTGACGAAGCCCTCGTGCCACCAGGTGCGTGAGGAGGGCGACGGAGAAGTCCGTTGCCGGACTCACTATGCCGGGCCGGGCTTACCGCCGCGGCCTGAGGTGGGGTCGTCAGACGGCTTGTCGCCCGACTGCTCGGCCAGCCGCTTCTCGAGGTCGCGGATCTGCTCGTCGGTGCGGGCCTCGGCCGCGGGGTCGCGCGGCGTGGTGTAGCCCAGCTTGCCCAGAAAGTCGGGGTCGTCGTCGGGGCCGACGGTGCGGTAGACGGCGGCTTTCTGTTCGCGCCCGCGGCCGATCACGAACCAGAGCACACCACCGATGATCGGGATCACGATGATGACGAGCAGCCAGGCCCACTTGGGGAGACCGCGGATGAGGCGAACAGGGCGAAGGGCAGCGTCGACGATCGAATAGATCATGAACGTCACGGCGACGATACCGAGGACGAACAGCAAGCGGGCCATGCACCCATGATAGGCGCGCTAACCGTACGTTTGCCCGGGGGTTGCCTGCTGTGCAGCGCTTACACTGAATGCCGTGAATCCTCGACGCACCTGGCTGCTCTTCTCGCTCATCCGAATCGGGCTGTTCGCCGTCGTGCTCGCGGTTCTGCTGCTGCTTCTGACCCCGGGCGGAGTGCCCGCATGGATCTCGGCTCTCCTCGCCGCGATCATCGCGTTCTGCCTCTCGTTCATCTTCCTGCGCAGGCAGCGCGAGGAGGCGGCGAAGAGCCTCTACGAGGCGCGGTCAAGCACGAAGCGCTCGCAGTCGACTGCGTCGGGCGACGACGAAGACAGCGAAGACGCCGCCGTCGACGGCACGACGACGACGAAGTAGCCGGGCGCGCCGCCGGTCGGCCTACTTCGACTGGCGCTTGAGGGCCTTCTCGAGGTCGCTCGCGGCACCCTTCCAGCGGCCGAGCATCATCTTGCGCTCGTCGCGGCTGGTGAGCTTCTGCTGGTGGAACGAGATGATCGTGGCGCCGTCGGCCTCTTTGAGACTCAGCTGCAGGGTGGAATCGTGGTTCCATTCCCCCGGGCGCCAGCTCACGCGAAGGTCGACCCCGGGCTGCACGCTGAGCACGCGGCCCGTGATGTCGTCGTCGGTCTCGTAGGCTGCGCCCTTGACCAGCGGAAGCTTCGTCGTCTTGCCCAGCCACAGCGGCAGGCCCTCGCCCATGAGAAAGGCCCAGACGGTCTTGCGGCTGCCGGGAACCGTCTGCTTGACGCCGACATCCCAGCCGGCGGATGTGTTCGGTCCCCTGAAGTCAGCCATCCCTCGACTCTAGGCGGTGCGGGGCCGCGCTCGCGCCGTACACCTGCGCCCTCGGCTAGAACGCGATGGCGGCGGCCAGCCCCAGTCCGTAGACCAGCCCCGTGAGGCTCGTGAGCTGCAGCGCCAGAATCAGCTCCTTCGGCGTCTTCGCCGTGAGCACGATGAGCCCGGCCGGAATGGCGATCAGCAGCGCGAAGAACACCAGGACCGCGAGCGGGAACAGCTGCGTCAGGAATCCCACGACGATGAAGGGGATCAGCATGAAGACGCAGTACAGGATGCGCGCCGGCCGGTCGCCGACGCGGACCGCGAGCGTCTTCTTCTTCGCGATGCGGTCCTGCGGGATGTCTCGGATGTTGTTCGCCATGAGAACGGCGCACGAGATGAATCCGATGGCCACGGCGGCGAGCAGCCCCTCGAGGCTGATGTCGCGCACGAGCACCCACATCGTGCCGAGCGTCGCGACCAGCCCGAAGAAGACGAACACGAAGAGCTCGCCGAACCCCGCGTATCCATAGGGACGCTTGCCGCCCGTGTAGAACCAGCCGGCCACGATGGCCACGGCCCCCACGGCGAGCAGCCACCAGATCTGCGTGATGATCACGATGGCGATGCCGGCGGCCGCGGCGAGGCCGAAGAAGACGAGTGCCACGGTGAGCACGAGCTTCGGCCGCACCGCGCCCGAGCCGGTCAGGCGCGCGGGGCCGACGCGGAAGGCATCCGTGCCCCGAATGCCGTCGGAGTAGTCGTTCGCGTAGTTGACGCCGATCTGCAGGAACAGGGCCACCGCGAGGCACAGCACCACGAGGGGCCACTGATCGTGCACGGAGCCCAGGATCGTGGCGGCGCCGGTTCCGAGCGCAACGGGCGCAATGGCCAGGGGCAGGGTTCGCAGACGAGCGCCCGCGATCCAATCTGCCGCCGTGACCTTCTTCGGGCGGTTCGGGGCGACCCGGGGCCCGGCCGGATGCCCGGTGGACTTCACGCGGCGGGCGTTGCGCGACGGGGACTTCTTGCGGGGCGACTTCTTACTCGTGGGCACCCGACGATTGTAGGGCTCGACGTAGAATGGATGCTGGTGCGCCGGGAAGTCTGGTCGGCAAGCGATCAGGGGATCGCTTCATTCCGCTTCACGACGCCTCCGAGCCGGGGGCAGCAAGGACACCGCATGAGCTTTATTCGATCCGAGCGCGTCGCCGCCCTCTTCCTTCTCGTGGCCGCGGCCGCCGGGCTTGTTCTCGCGAACACGCCCGCGGGGCCGGCCCTCATGGGCCTGCAAGATGCGCACCTCGCCATTCCCGGAACTCCGCTCGACCTCTCGGTGGGCCACTGGATCAGCGACGGCCTGCTCGCGATCTTCTTCTTCGTCGTCGCGGTCGAGCTGAAGAACGAGTTCGCCGTGGGTCAGCTGAACAGCGTCTCGAAGGCGGTGCGCCCCGCAATCGCGGCGCTCGGCGGCGTGATCGTGCCCGCCCTGATCTACATCGCCATCACCGCGGGCTCCGGCTACGAGGGCGGATGGCCCATCCCCACGGCGACCGACATCGCCTTCGCCCTCGGCGTGCTCGCGGTCTTCGGCAAGGGCATCCCGTCGCGCCTGCGCATCTTCATCCTCGCGCTCGCGATCCTCGACGACATCGTGGCGATCCTCATCATCGCGGTGTTCTTCACCGCCGACCCGAATCTGCTGTTCATCGGCCTGGCCGCCGTCGGCGTCGCGCTCTTCTGGCTGCTCAGCCGCAGTCTCGGCGGTCGCTACCGCGTGCCCGTCGCCATCGTGATGGGCCTCGTCGCGGTGATCACCTGGTCGCTCACCTACCTGTCGGGAGTGCACGCCACGATCGCCGGCGTCGCGCTCGGCCTGGCGATGGTGCGCCTGCCCGCTATGCGCGTGCGGCACGTGCTCGAGCCCGTCACCAACGGTGCGATCCTGCCAATCTTCGCCTTCTCCGCCGCCCTCGTCGCTATCCCGCAGGTGGCGCCCGGCGAACTCGCCGCACCGTTCTGGGGCATTCTCGTCGCCCTGCCCGTAGGCAAGATCATCGGCATCGGCCTCGGCGGGTGGCTGTCGAGCTTCGTCGGCCCGCGCGAGAAGCGCCCCCACCTCACCCTGCACGGGCTGCTCGCCGCCGGTGCACTGGGAGGAGTCGGCTTCACCGTGTCGCTGCTGATGAACGAACTCGCGTTCGCCGGCCAGGAGGAGGTGGCCGACGAGGGAACCCTCGCGGTGCTCCTCGGATCGTCGATCTCCATCGTGATCGCCGCGGTGCTCGTGTCGACCCTCGCCGCGTACTACAAGCGCCTGCGGGTGCTTCGCGAGAACGCGGTCGAACGCATGCGCTCCGCCTGATCAGTCCGAGGCGGAGGCGGATGCCGCGGCCGACGCCAGCGAGCGGGCCAGGCTGAGCCTGTCGGGCTTGCCGGATGCGAGGGTCGGCATCGCTTCTACGGTCACGATGCGCACGGGGGCGGCCGCCCGACCCGGCCCCGCGATCACCGCGTCGCGCACGCGCTGCAGGCTGTCGGCATCCACCGGGCCCTCGGTGACCACGACCGACACCTGCCCCCACTCGGTGCTCGGCTGGGGAACGACGACGGCCCCGCGGAAGCCGTCGAGCGACTGCACGACCCGCTCCACCCGGTCGAGCGACACCTTGATGCCGCCCGAGATGATCACGTTGTCGATGCGGCCGGAGACGCGCACGACCCCGTCGACGACGTCTCCCGAGTCGGCGGTGCGATACCAGCGGCGGCCGTTGTCGATGTAGAACTTGCGGTCGGTGAGCTCGGGGTCGCCGAGGTAGCCCTCGGCGAGCATCGGCCCCGAGAGCTCGAGCTCGCCCGCGGTGACCCGCGCCTGAACCTGGCTGAGGGGAATGCCGTCGTACACGCATCCGCCGGCCGTCTCACTCGAGCCGTAGGTGCGGCGAACGGTGAGGCCGAGCTCGTTCGCGCGCTGGTAGAGGGCGGCCGGTAGAGCCTGTCCGCCCACGAGGATGGCGTCGAGTCGACGCAGCTGCTGCCGGATGCCCGCATCGGCCTCTCCGGCGTCGATCACGCGGGCGAGCTGGGCCGGAACCAGCGAGGCGAAGCGCAGCGGCGCATCCATCTCGTCGACGAGCGAGGCGAAGACGCGGGCCGAGAAGTGGCCGGGCGGCTGCACGATCGGGGTCGTTCCGCCGACGATGGAGCGCACGAGCACCTGCGCGCCGGCGATGTAGTGGGTGGGCAGCGAGAGCAGCCACTGGCCACTGCCGCCCAGCTCGCTCTCGACCGAGGCCGCGCTGGCGAGCAGTGCACCCGTCGACAGGGCGACCCGCTTGGGCGCTCCCGACGACCCCGAGGTCTCGATCACGAGGGCGACGTTCTTGTCCACCTGATCGGGAACAGGCTCGTCCCGCACCGCAGGCGTCTCGCCGGGGGCGGGTGCGGCGTGGCGGGGCAGCGGGCGCGAGTCGACCTCGCGCTGGTCGATGGTGCGAGGCAGGATGGCCGCGCCGCCCTGCGACAGGGCTTCGCGCAGGCGCGGAAGCACCGCCAGTGCGTCGTTCGCAACCACGATGTCGAGCGGGCGTGTCATCCGTTCACCCTACGTCAGCGCGTGTTTCGGGAAAGTAACGTCTGGGCCGGTCGAACGGCGAAGCGGCTCAGAGCCAACGCCGAATGCGGGTGTTCGCGCACAGCGCGGTGGTTGAGCCACCGCGGCGTGGGCGAACACCCGCGTTCACGCGCTTCGTCAGTTGCGGTCGATGCGCAGAACGCTCAGGTCGGAGGCGAGCTCCACCTCGACCTCGCTGCCATCGTCCATCACGAGCTCGACCTTGTAGGCGTAGTCGTCGTCGGAGTCGCCCGTGTCGAACTCGCGAACGGTGCCCTGTCCGATCTCGTCGAGGGCCGCGGCCTCGGCGGCGGAGCGCTCGTCGGCCGTCGCCGGCACGCTGTTGTCGTCGGAGCTGTCGTCGGAGCTGTCGTCGCGGTCGCCGCCGTTGTCGTCGCGGCCGCTGTCGCCGCCGTCGTCGCTGCGGCCGTCGCTGTCATCGCGACCGTCATCGCTCCGCGATCGGTCGTCCGAGCCGGTGCCCGTCGAGGTGCTGGTGGCACGATCGTCGTCATCGTCGAAGAGGTCGCTCGATGCGAAGGCTGCTCCCGCGCCTCCGAGAACGAGTACGGCTCCGACGGCTGCGGCCGTGATCCACATGGTCTTCTTCTGCATGGTTGCCTCCTGGCGTCGTGGTGATGAGACCCACTGTGACGCGCGGGCGCTGAAGCGGCCCTGAAGCATCCTGAAGTCGCCTTCAGGAACGGCCGCCCTTCGACGGGCTCAGGGAACGCCGGTTCCGGTGGCGTCGTCACGCCCATCCGAGTCCTTGCGATAGGCACAGTGGCGCCACATGACCTCGGTTCGTGGTTTGCGTGGCGCCTTCACGCCCATCCCGCGCGTTGGGATGGGCGCAACGACGCGACGCGACCGCTCGCATCGGCAGTCTTCGTAGAGGCCTACTCGACCGGCGCAGAAGCGGGTTTCGGCCGCCCTTCGACGGGCTCAGGGAACGAAGGGATCAGGTCAGCTCGTCGAGAGCGTCACGACGAAGCGGGCTCCCCCGCCCGCGGCCTGCTGCACGGCCACGGTGCCCCCGTGGGCGGCCGCGATCTCGCGGACGATCGCGAGCCCCAGGCCGCTTCCGCCGCCGTCCCGTGCGCGCGCCTCGTCGAGGCGCACGAAGCGCTCGAACACGCGCTCCCTGTCTGCCTCGGGAACGCCGGCGCCGTCGTCGTCGACCACGAGCGTGACCGTGCCATCCGCGTCGTCGGCCCGCACCGCGAGCGCGACCGTCGTCGCCGCGTGGCGGGCGGCGTTGTCGACGAGGTTGCGCACCAGTTGCGAGAGCAGCGCGACGTCTCCGTGCAGCTGAGCCGCGCCGACCGCGCTCGAGTCGACCGTCAACGAGGTCGAGCGGCGCAGCCTCCGCGCCTCCGCGAAGACGATGTCGTCGAGGTCGACGAGGGTCGCGGGCCTCGTGAGCATGCGCTCGTCGGCCTTGGCGAGCACCAGCATCCCCTGCACGAGCCCCTCGAGGCGGGCCCCTTCGTCGAGCACGGCCGCCGACAGCTCGTCGGGCGAGATGCGATCCGGATGCGCGCGGGCGACCTCGGCGTACTGGCGCAGTGAGGCGAGGGGCGATTTCAGCTCGTGCGACGCATCCGAGATGAATCGGTTCTGCGAGCGCCGAGAGTCGTCGAGGCGCTGGAGCATGCGGTTCATGGTGTGGGCGAGGCGGCCGACCTCGTCGTCTGTTCCGGGGTCGGCGACGCGGCGGTCGAGGCTCGACGCCGTCACCTCGTCGACCTGCTGCCGCATGCGGTCGACGGGGCGGAGAGCCCTGCCCACGACGAACCAGATCGTCAGGGCGAGCACGAGGAGCAGCAGGGGAACGGCCGCCGCAAGCAGTCCCACCACGGTCGAGATCGTGCCGTCGACGGTGGCGAGACTGCGCCCGGCCACCACCCAGAGCTCCCGGCCCGATCCCGCCTCGGTCGCGGTGCGCGCGACGGCCACGAACGACGCGCCGTCCGAGTCGGTCACGGTTGCGGTCGTCGAGTCGTCGATGAGCACGGGTGTCGTCGTGGGCTGCGGCGCGGCGGGCGCGGTCGATGTCGGAGCCGAGCCGCTCGAGTCACCCGAGTCATCCGAGTCGTCGTCCGAATCGTCGCTCGAGCCCCGCCCCGAGTTGCCCGACCCCGACCCCGAGTCGGAATCGGAGTCATCGTCGTCGTCACTGCTCGACGGCGTGGGCGTGCTCTCGACGTCGTCGACGGGCACGGGCACGTCAGTGTGCCGCAGCTCCGGCAGAGAGAGCGCCGGGCCGTCGTCGGCGTTGTCGCTCGATGCCACGAGCGAGCCGTCGGCGGCCACGAGCTGCACGATCTGCTCGTCGTCGTCCCCGTCGGTGTCGACCGACGAGGCCCCGGTCGTCTCGACCTGACCGACGAATTCTGCGGCATCCCGTTCTGCGGTCAACTGCACGCCCGCGACCAGCGACTCCCGCAGCACGCCGACGAACGCCGCCGACCCCACGGCGAGCGCGACGGCGACGGCGGCCGTGGCCACGAAGACGATGCGCCAGCGCAGCGAGAGCCGGCGACGCCTGCCCTGCTCAGCCGCCATGGGAGGCAAGCCGGTAACCCGCGCCGCGAAGCGTCTCGATCGCGTTGCGCCCGAAGGGCCTGTCGAGCTTGTTGCGCAGGTGGCCCACGTAGACCTCCACGATGTTCTGCTCGCCGTCGAAGTCGTCGTCCCAGACGTTGTCGATGATGTCGCGCTTCGACACCACGTCGCCCTTGCGCCGCATCAGGTATTCGAGAACGGCGAACTCCCGGGCCGTCACGTCGATGTGCTCGGTGCCACGGGTGACCTGGCGGGTCGACGGGTCGACACGGATGTCGCCGGCCTCGAGAACGGCCGGCCGCTCGGCGGCGCCCCGCCTGATGAGGGCGCGCACTCTCGCAAGCAGAATCGCAAAGGAGAACGGCTTGGTGAGGTAGTCGTCGGCGCCGGTGTCGAGCGCCTCGACCTGGTCCCACTCGCCGTCTTTCGCCGTGAGCATCAGAACCGGGGTCCAGTTCTCGGCCGCGCGCAGTCGCTCGCACACGCGGTAGCCGCTCATTCCGGGCAGCATGATGTCGAGGAGGATCACCGAGTAGTCCTTCTCGGTGGCCATCCAGAGCCCGTCGGTGCCGGTCGACGCGACGTCGACGGCGAACCCCTCGGCCTCGAGCCCGCGTTTGAGCCCCTCGGCGAGGCGTTTCTCGTCTTCGACAACCAGCACGCGCATGCGCCCAGTCTGCCCGACGGGCGCTGAAGCTCGGCTGAAGCGCTGCCGGATGCGTCGGGCACGCAGCGAGCGCGGGTGTTCGTGAACACCGCGGCGGCGCAGCCACGGCGGTCACGGAAACACCCGCGCTCGGTGGGGGAAGCGGGTCAGCCCTCTTCGACGACGATCTGCACGTCGATGTTGCCGCGGGTCGCGTTGGAGTACGGGCACACCTGGTGTGCGGCGTCGGCGAGCTCCTGCGCCAGGGCGAGCTCCAGGCCGGGAAGAACGACTTCGAGCAGAACAGCGAGCTGGAATCCACCCTCGCCGTTCGGTCCGATGTGCACGCGGCCGCCGACGCTCGAGTCGGAGATCTTCACCTTGCGGGCACGGGCGACGCTCTGCAGCGCGGAGTGGAAGCAGGCCGCGTATCCGGCAGCGAAGAGGTCCTCGGGGTTTGCTCCGTTGCCCGAGCCGCCCATCTCCTTGGGAATAGCGAGGTCGAGGTCGACCTGCCCGTCGCTCGTGCGCACGTGGCCGTTGCGGCCTTCGCCGGTCGAGAGCGCTTCCGCCGTGTAGAGAATCTCCATGGTGTTTCCTTTCATCGACCGGCGTCGGGTGCGCCGGTGGTCTCAGTGAGGCCCGACGACGCCGCGTCGAACCCGCGGGTGTCGTCGGCCAGCTGGTGCAGCATGCCGCGCAGCCGCACGGCGGTCGACTGGTCGAGTTTCATCGCGCCAGCCACGCAGGCCGGAACGGCTGCGAGCTCCTCGCGCATCCGTTCGCCCTCGGCGGTGAGCGCGATCGTCACCACCCGGGCGTCGTCGGATGCGCGCAGGCGCTCGACATAGCCGGCCTGCTCCATGCGGCGGGTCAGCGGCGAGAGCGTGCCGGAGTCGAGTTCGAGCCGTCGGCCGAGGTCGCCGAGGGGCATCGCCCCCTCGTTCCAGAGCACGACGAACACGAGGTACTGCGGGTAGGTGAGCCCCCACGGCGCGAGCACCGAACGGTAGGTCTGCGTGATCGCGTGGGATGCGTTGTAGAGCGCGAAGCAGACGAGCTCGTCGATCACGGAGTGCTGCGGCGCTGCAGCGGGAGCCGTCGAGGTGGTCATGACAAAAGCATTGCGCACAATTCAGTTGTGCGCAACCTAGTTCGTCGTTCGTCGAGTCTGTCGAGAGGCTGTGAGGCCCTTCTACAGGCTCAGGGAACGGGTCTCGACAGGCTCAAAAAACGGGCGACTCAGTAGTGGTACGGGAACGGCGACCAGTCGGGCTCGCGCTTCTCGAGGAACGAGTCGCGCCCTTCGACGGCCTCGTCGGTTCCGTAGGCGAGCCTCGTGGCCTCGCCCGCGAACACCTGCTGGCCCATGAGCCCGTCGTCGACCGCGTTGAACGCGAATTTCAGCATGCGGATGGCTGTGGGCGACTTGGTCAGGATCGTGCGCGCCCAGTCCAGCGCCTCGCGCTCGAGCTCCGCGTGCGGCACCACGGCGTTGACCGCACCCATCTCGTAGGCGCGCTGGGCCGAGTACTCCCGGGCAAGGAAGAACACCTCGCGTGCGAACTTCTGCCCGATCTGCCGGGCGAAGTATGCGCTGCCGTAACCGGCGTCGAACGAGCCGACGTCGGCATCCGTCTGTTTGAACTTGCCGTGCTCCTCGCTGGCGATCGACAGGTCGCAGACCACGTGCAGCGAGTGCCCGCCGCCCGCCGCCCAGCCGGGAACCACGGCGATGACCACCTTCGGCATCGTGCGGATGAGCCGCTGCACCTCGAGGATGTGAAGCCGTCCGGTCGCAGCGCCGGCGAGCGGTCCGTCGGGCGCGGTGCCGTCGGCATACTGGTACCCGTCGCGGCCCCGGATGCGCTGGTCTCCCCCCGAACAGAACGCCCAGCCGCCGTCTTTCGGGCTCGGGCCGTTGCCGGTGAGCAGCACCACGCCGATGCGCGGATTCTGTCGGGCGTCGTCGAGGGCGCGGTAGAGCTCGTCGACCGTGTGAGGCCGGAAGGCGTTGCGCACCTCGGGCCGGTTGAAGGCGATGCGGGCCACGCGCCCGTCGTTCGAGTGGTGGTAGGTGATGTCGGTCAGGGCGCTGGCCCCGGGCGCGACAGCCCACTCGGATGCATCGAAGATCTCGGAGACGAACGGCGTTTCAGACATGCAGCCAGTCTGCCAGCCGCACGTCACGGCGCGGGCGGCTCGCGGTCGTCGTAGCGGCGGGCCCGCTCGCGGAACTCCGCCGCCGACTCGGTCGACAGCGTTCCACGGCTCACGATCTCGAGGTCGACAGAGCTCATCGGCCCGCCACGCAGCTCGGCCCTGGCACGCGCAGCCTCGAGGAATCGGCCGGTGCGATCGTGCTTCAACTCGATGATCGTCAGCTCGAATTCGCTGTCGGAGTGCACGGACTCGCGGGCCACCAACGACCAGATCACCTGGTCCTTCAGCTGCGTGCCCCCGAACTCGCGCTCGAGTTCGGCCAGTGCGGCCTGACCGGATGCGCGGGCCGGGTCGTTGCGCAGGGTCACGTCGTGAAAACCCTCGGCCTCGAGCAGGCCGCTCACGAGGTCGACCAGCTGCTGCTTCACGAGTGGATTGGTGAGCCGCGCCGTCGAGCGCCAGGTTCCCGTGGTGCACGTCTCGAGCAGGCTCTCCCCTCCCCAGTCGTTCGTCTCGGGCTCGATGCGCGGAATCTCGCCGAACAGTCCCCAGCTGAGCCCGAAGCGGGGCGTGATGGCGTCGCGCAGCCTCGCAAGCAGGGCCTCGTTGCGCTCGATCGTCTGCTCCTGCGAGAGCGCCGCGAGCGCGAACTCGGCGTCGTGCACACGGGTTCCCGGGTAGTGCGACCAGTCGACTCCGTCGGACACGGTGGGCAGGTCGTCGTCGGGGCCGATGCCGAGATCGGAGAGCACCGCCTGTGCGCGGTCCTGCACGGCATCCAGAAAATCGGCGAAGCCGCCCTCGTCGTCGTCGGGCTGCGCCTCGAGATCCGTCGCCGGAGCATCCGAGACCGTGCGCGACGGCCGGGCCGACCCGTAGACCGGGCCGCCCACCCGCGCCGGCACACCTCCCGGGGTTCCGTAATCGGGCATGCCGGGCGTCTCGTCGTCGTGCACCGGGGCGGAGTCGTCACGCATGCGTCCAGTCTGTCAGCCCGCGTCGCCTACCCTCGATAGTGCGCAACACCCGCCCCGCGCCAGAAGGAGTACCTCGTGACGATCGTCGCTTCCGCAGACGGCTCTGCCCTCGGCAACCCCGGCCCCGCTGGATGGGCCTGGTACGTCGACGACGAGCGGTGGGCGGCCGGCGGATGGCCGCGCGCCACGAACAACATCGGCGAGCTCACCGCGGTTCTCGAGCTGCTGCGCGCGACCGAGGGCGAAGACGAGCCGCTGCACATCATCTGCGACAGCCAGTACGCCATCAAGGCCTGCACCGAGTGGATGGCGGGCTGGAAGCGCAAGGGCTGGCGCAAGGCCGACGGCAAGCCGGTGCTCAACGTCGAGATCATCAAGCAGCTCGACGAGGCGCTGCAGGGCCGCGTCGTGACGTTCGAGTGGGTCAAGGGCCACGCCAACCACCCCATGAACGAGGCGGCCGACTCGCGCGCCCGGGCGGCATCCACGGCGTATCAGAACCGCACCGCCGTGCCCAGCGGCCCGGGATGGCCGGGAGCCGCCGCGACGACGCCGGTCGAGCCCGTCTTGGCCGAAGACACGGCGCCGCCCTCGCTCTTCTAGCCTCGCGGAGCGGACACCGCGCGGCCGAAGCGTCGGCCTAGGCTTACGCCATGGCCTCCCCCGCGCTTCCCCCCCTGGCAGAGTTGCTCGCCGCCGCCCACGTCGTCTCGCTGCCGCTGACCACGCGGTTCCGCGGCATCGACATCCGCGAGGCCATGGTGTTCCGCGGGCCGCAGGGCTCGACCGAGTTCTCGCCCTTCGTCGAGTACGGCGACGACGAGTCGGCCGCCTGGCTGGCGGCCGCCATCGACTTCGGGTGGAAGGCGCAGCCCACGCCTCTGCGCGACCGCATTCGAGTCAACGCCACGGTGCCGGCGGTGGATGCGTCCCGTGTTCCCGAGGTGCTCGCCCTGTACGACGGCTGCCGCACCGCCAAGGTGAAGGTGGCCGAGGCGGCACAGGTGCTCGCCGACGACGTGGCCCGCGTCCGCGCCGTGCGCGACGCACTCGGCCCGGAGGGGCGCATACGCATCGATGCCAACGGCGGCTGGAACGTCGACGAGGCCGAGCACGCGATCCATGCGCTCGCCGAATTCGATCTCGAATACGTCGAGCAGCCCTGCGCCTCGATCGAGGAGCTCGCCGAGCTGCGCGAACGCCTGCACGACTGGGACATCCCGATCGCGGCGGACGAGAGCGTGCGCAAGGCATCCGACCCCCTCGAGGTGGCCCGCGCAGGCGCCGCCAACCTGCTCGTGATCAAGGCGCAGCCGCTCGGAGGCGTGCACGCGGCCCTCGACATCGTGCGCGAGGCGGGGCTGCCGGTGGTCGTCTCGAGCGCACTCGACACCTCGGTCGGCCTGTCGATGGGGGCCTGGCTCGCCGCGAGCGTTCCCGAGCTCGACTACGACTGCGGGCTGGGCACGGCGTCGCTGCTGGCGGCGGATGTGACGGCGCGGCCCGTGCGGGCGGCCGCCGGCTTCATCGAGGTCGAGCGTGTCGAGCTCGACGCGGCCACGCTGGCGCAGCACTCCGCATCGGCCGAACGCGACGCGTGGTGGCGAGCCCGACTGGCCCGCTGCTACGAGGTGCTGGCGGCCCGGTGACGCATGTTCCCGGCCGGTGGCCGAGTGCACTGATCGTCGGCGCCGCCCTGGTCCTCTCGATCGTGGTCGGGGGCGTTCCGCTCCTGGCATTCCTCCGCGACGGAGTGCACCTCTATTGCGAGTACTCCGATGTCGGCGAGTCCGCACCCGGCACCTACTTCTGCGCTGACGGAATCGGGTACATCGTTCCCCTCGTCACGACCTTCTTCGTCTGGACGCTCGTCTCTGCAGCGGCATTCGTCGCCATGTCGGCGTGGGTGCCGGCCGCGCTGCGGCCTCGATTGCTCGGCGTCTTGGCCCTCGCTCCGCTCGCGTACCTGAGCTGGATCGCTGCGGGCGCGGCGGGCTCAGCGGGGCGGACCAGCACCGCGCAGTCGCGCGTCCTCTGGACGGCGCCGATGCTGGGGGTGACGATCGTGCTCGCCGCGTTCGCGGTGGTCGTGCTCGCGCTGCTCGTCGCGCGCGGCGCTCGGCCCCGGCTCGTGCTCTACATCGCGGGTGGCGCATTGCTGCTCGCCGCCCTGGTAGCGCAGCCCGGGATGCTGACGGCCATCCTTCTCGCCATGGGACTGTTCGGAGCGTCGCTCATTCTTGAGCGCTCACGATACGAGCCGAGGTCTACAGGCCCGAGTAGGCGTGCAGTCCTTTGAAGAACACGTTCACGACGCCGAAGTTGAACAGCACCGCCGCGAAGCCGATCAGTGCCAGCCAAGCGGAGCGCGATCCTCTCCAGCCCTTCGTGGCGCGGGCGTGGATGTAGCCGGCGTAGATGACCCAGATGATGAACGTCCACACCTCTTTCGTGTCCCAGCCCCAGTAGCGACCCCAGGCGCGCTCGGCCCAGACGGCGCCGGCGATGAGGGTGAACGTCCAGAACACGAAGCCCACGATGTTGATGCGGTAGGCGAGGTTCTCGAGGCGCACCGAGTCGGGCAGGGTGTCGAGCAGGCGGAAGTTCAGGAACTTCGAGCCCTTCGCCGTCTCCCGTCGGTTCTGCAGCAATTGGATGCCCGACAGCGCGCCTCCTAGGGCGAAGAACGCCGTTCCGAGGCTGGCCACGAACACGTGGATCACGAGCCACGCCGAGTCGAGCGCCGGCGGCAGCGGAACGACCGCCACGTAGTAGTTGACCGTCGAGACGCCGAGCAGGATCAGAACGAGTCCGGTGATGAACGTTCCGAGGAATCGCAGGTCCTGGCGCATCAGCACCACGAGGAACACGCCCATGATGAGCAGCGTGCCGGTGATCGAGAACTCGTACATGTTGGCCCACGGCACACGCTCCGCCGCGATGCCGCGCAGAACCACGCCGACGAGCTGCAGCAGGAATCCGATCACGGTGAGCGCCACGCCGATGCGCAGGGTGACCGAACGCTTCGGGCCGGCATCGGCACCGGATGCGCCGGCCGCGCCTGTGGTGGCGACGACAGGGGCGTCGGTCACACCGCTGCGGCCCGACACGGATGCGCCGACCAGCTCGGCGGGCGCAGCCGCGACCTCGTCTGCTTTGATCTGCGACGACCGCTTGGCCAGGTCGAGCGCGAACGAGATGAACGCGAGAGCGTAGATCGCCATCGCCGAATAGACGAGGAGAATCGAGTACTGTTCCAGCGTTTCCATCACGGAGGCAATCCTAAGCGTCGTCCGGCGTCTTCGCGCCGGTGATTTCGGGTGAAGTGGTCGCGGCCCGGGCCGAGGGCAGGCTCGCGATGTGCTTGTCGGCCAGTTCGGCGACCGCGTCGTCGAGGCGCGGATCGTCGCCTCGGGCCAGCCCCGCGTACTCGAGGGTCACACCCGTGCCGTCGGCGTTCTCGATGAGCTTCACCCACACGCGTCGGCGCGGGATGAAGAGCGAGGTGAGCAGACCGCCGAGCACGAGGATCGCGAAGACGAGAACCCACAGCTGGGTGGGGTCGCGGTGGATGTCGAACGAGGCGAACCGCTTGATGCCGTCGAGCGTCACCGATCCCATGCCGTTCGGCAGCTGTGCGGTCTCGCCCGGCTTGAGCTCGATGGAGTCTACTCCGGTCTTGCCTCCGGTGAGCTGTGTCATCTTGTCGGTCGCCAGCGAATAGACCGATGTCGGCACGCCCTCGTTCAGCCCCAGGTCACCCGTGTAGACGTTGAGGGTGACGACCGGATATTCGGCCTCGGGGAACGACGAGAAGTAGGCACCCGTCGACGATACGTCCTGGGTGGGATAGAAGAAGCCGATCATGCCCACCTGTTCGGGCAGGCCGTCGGTGATCTTCACCACTCCGAGCGAGGTGAGATTCGCGTCCTGCGGCAGGAAGGGAACCGAGTCGGTGAACACGACCGTGCCCTCGGCGTTCTTCACCGTGAGGGTGGGCGCGTAGCCGTTCCCGAGCAGGTAGACGTCGGAACCGCCGATCTTGAGCGGGCTGTTGACCTTGACCTCGCCATCGGACTCGTCGCCGTCTTCTGTGGTCGTGACGTGCGCCGTGTAGTCGGTGGGCTGCCCGAACGCGTCGAGGTTCTGGGTCTCGTAGGTCGCGTCGAACTCGTCGAGCCTGAGGGTGAACGGGGTCAGCGTGTCGTCGGAGAAGAAGCGTCCGGGGTTGAACGAGTCGAAGGCCAGGAGGGTGTTCACGAAGGTCTGTCCTTCGACCACCACGCGCTGCCCGGCGTAACCGAAGCCGCCGCCGATGCCGACGGTGATGAGGATGCCGACGAGCGCCGTATGGAAAACGAGGTTGCCGGTCTCCCGCGCATAGCCGCGCTCGGCCGAGACCGACGTGGAGCGCGCATCCTGGTACGTGCGCACCCGGTAGCCGGCCTTCTTGAGGATCACGCGCGCCGATTCGAGAATCGCGGCGCTTCCCCCGTTCCCGCCGTTCCCTGAGCCTGTCGAAGGGCGTTCCCCGGTCACGTCGTTCCCTGAGCTTGTCGAAGGGCCCGCTTCGACAGGCTCAGCGAACGAATACTCGCGCGTGATGAAGCCGCCGAGCCTGTTCAGCCTCGCGGGCGTCTTGGGCGGAGCCGAGCGCAGCGCGTCGAAGTGGTGCTTGGTGCGCGGAATGACACAGCCCACGAGCGAGATGAACAGCAGCAGGTAGATGCTCGAGAACCACACCGAGCTGTACACGCCGAACATCTGCACGCTGTCGAGGATCGGAGCGAGCGTGGGGTTGTCGACGAAGTACTGGGTCACCCCGTTCGGGTCGCTCGAACGCTGGGGAACGAGCGAGCCGGGAACCGCGGCGAGCGCGAGCAGGAGCAGCAGGAACAGCGCGGTGCGCATGCTCGACAGCTGCCGCCAGAACCAGCGCAGCCATCCGACGACGCCCAGCTTCGGCTGGGTGATGGATGCCGAGCCGGCCTCGCGTGCGGACTCGGGCGCCGGGCTCGGGGAATCGTAATGATCAGACGGGCGTGACAAAGGAGAACATCACCCCCTGCAGGTTATTCATGACGATGGTCCAGATCCCCGAGACCATGAGCAGTCCGACGGCGATGAGCAGCGCGCCCCCGATGATGTTGACCGCGCGAATATGCCGCTTGAGGAATGCGACCGATCCGGTGACCCAGTTGAAGCCGAGGGCGACGAGGAAGAAGGGGATGCCGAGCCCGATGCAGTAGACGAGCCCGAGCAGCGCTCCCCGCCACGGCGATGCTCCGTTGAGGCTGAGAGCCGCGATAGCTGAGAGCGTCGGGCCGATGCAGGGAGTCCAGCCGAGACCGAAGACGATGCCGAGCAGGGGCGCACCCGCGAGGCCGGTGGCCGGGGCCCACGACGGTTTGATCGTGCGCTGCATAAAAGTGAACTGGCCGATGAAGACCAGTCCCAGGGCGATGACCACCACCCCGAGGATGCGCGTGATCAGGTCCTGCCACGTGGTCAGCCAGGCGCCGACGGCGCCGAACGCCGCTCCGTAGGCGACGAACACCAGCGAGAATCCGAGCACGAAGAGGGCCACGCCGAGCAAGAGTCGGCCCCGGCCGCGTGCGCGACCCGTCGCATCCGGAGCGGAGGCGAAGCCGCCGATGTAGCCGAGATAGCCGGGAACGAGCGGCAGCACGCAGGGCGACGCGAACGAGACGAGCCCGGCGAGCAGTGCGATGGGCAGGGCGAGCAGCAACTGCCCGGAGAGCACCGCCTCCGCGAAAGGATTGTTCACCGGTGCTAGCTCGACTCGGCGATGGTGTCGCGGATCAGCGTGTCGAGGATCGACGGCTCGCTGACCTGGCCCAGGATGCGTGCGGCAACCCTGCCCTGCTTGTCGATCACGAGCGTGGTGGGCACCGCGTTGGGAGACACGTCTCCGCTGAAGGCGAGCTGCATAGCCCCGTCGGTGTCGATGACCGAGGGGTAGTCGATGCCGTAGTTCTCTTCGAAGCTGATGGCCTGGGGCGCCTGGTCACGCACGTTCACGCCGAGGAAGCTGGCTCCCTCGCCGTCGTACTTCTCGCTGAGCTTGGCCAGCTCGGGGGCCTCGACGCGGCAGGGCGCGCAGCTGGCGTACCAGAAGTTGAGCACCACGACCTCGCCGGCGTAGTCGGCCTGGCTCACGCTTGTGCCCTCGGCGGTCGTGCCTGCGAAGTCGACCGCCTGCTGCCGCGATTCGGGTTCGATCTCGGTGACGGTGCCGTCGCCCGCGATGTAGTTCTTGCTGTCGCCCGAGAGGTACTGATCGGCGAGGGGGTCGTTCGCGCACCCCGCGAGCAGCATCGTGCCGGCCACGACGAGACCGGCCAGGCCCGCGCGGGTCGCCCGACGCATCCGGATGCCCTTCATACGGCACCCACGTCGGTGGCGTTCTCGGCCAGGTCGGCGGCGGGGTCGGCGTAGCCGGTCTCGACCCAGCGGTTGCCGAGGCGCTCGAAGCTGGTGATGCTCGACAGCTCGCAGCGGCGACGACGCGGGTCGTGGAAGAGGGGCTTGCCCGCGATGGCGAGGTGCGTCGTCCAGATGGGCAGCTGGTGGCTCACGAGAACGACGTCGCCCGACTCGACCGAGTTGTAGGCGTCGCTCATGGCCGTGAGCATGCGGGTTCTGATGGATGCGTATGGCTCGCCCCAGCTGGGAATCGTGGGATTGCGCAGCCACGGCCACGTGCGGGGATTCTTCAGGGCGGAGCTGCGGCCTCGCATGTTCAGACCCTCGAAGCGGTTCGTGGGCTCGATGATCCGCGGATCGGTGATGATCGGCAGTTCGAAGGCTTGGGAGATGGGCTGCGCCGACTCCTGGGTGCGCTGCAGCGGCGACGCGAAGAGCGCGCTGATGGTGCGGCGGCGTTCGACCAGATCGGCTGCGGCGGAGCGCGCCATCTCGTGCCCGAGGTCGGAGAGCCCGAATCCGGGGAGTCGACCGTAGAGTACGCGTCGGGGGTTGAATACCTCGCCGTGACGCACGAGATGGATTTGGCTGGCTACCACGGAGTCCAGTTTACGTAGGGCTGATCGGGGAAAAGGCTGATAGCCGATTCGGGGGCTTCGACCGGCTCCAAAGAAGTAGCAGAAATACACGTGAATGGAAGAAATAGTTAGTTGTGCTTCTGCGTTAAGAAGATGAGACTTACTTACAAGAAAGGTTCACAACTCATGCTTATCGCCATCGTCGTATCGTCCATCTTCGCCGTCATCTCCGTCGCCGGCATCACCGCGACCATTCGCGCCGTCGCCACCGACGGCTACCGTCGCCAGCCCACCCGCGAGTACGCCGCACGCTGATCGACCGGGCGCCTTCACGGCGCCCACCGCCGCGATTGTGGCACAAAAGCATAGGGCTGCGACCCTCTGGTCTCGCTTCTCTTATGCGCGACATCATGACGCGTGACCAAAACGCACTCGGATGCCGCCGCCATTCTCGGCGAGCGAGTGCGCCAGCAGCGGCTCAAGCTGGGCCTCACGCTCGAAGACCTCGCGTCGCTCTCCGAGATGCACTGGACCAGCGTCGGCAAGATCGAACGCGGTCAGGTCCATCCGAACGTCGAGACACTCGTGCGCCTGGCGACGGCCCTCAACGCCGACCCCGGAGTCTTCGTCGAGGGCCTGAACTCGTCGATGTACGAGAAGCGGGTGCACGGCCTGACCGCCGCCGACTTCATCCGCGAGCGCGAACGCGAGGCGGCACGTCGCTCCGAGGCGTCCTGACGCGCCACCGCATCCACTCGTCTCGAGTGAGTACGTAACGCACGTGCGCCCTGATGGGCGAACCGTCGGGCACGACCGGATGCGCGAAGTCGTCGATGTGGCGCATCCCGAGACGGCGCATCACGGCCCGAGACGGCTCGTTGATCACCGCGGTGATGGAGTTCACCTCTTGAAGCGCTGCCGGGGCGGCATCGGGATCCGATGCAGAGGCAGCATCCGGCGCGAATGCGGCGTCGAGCGCCGCCGTCGCCGCCTCGATCGCGAATCCCTGCCGCCAGTGCGCACGGGCGACCCGCCAGCCGATCTCCATGCCTCCGGAGCCCGGCACATCCGGCGGCATCGGGCCCAGCCCCGTGAAGCCGATGAACTCCCCTGTGTCTCGGCGCTCGAGCGCCCAGCGCCCGTGTCCGTGCAGGTCGAACCCGGCATCCAGTCGGTCGGCGAGACCGTCGCTCGTCGACCTGTCGAGCGCCGCGGGAAAGTAGCGCATGACCTCGGGGTCGGCGTTCATCGCCGCGAACGGCTCACGGTCGGAGCGCAGCCACCGACGCAGGATCAGTCTCGGCGTCTCGATGCGCTGGAGCGCCGCCACCGGCTCAGAGTTCGAAGTCGACGCTCGCCCGCGCCGACACGAGCGGCTTGACGATGTCGACGGCCTTCAGGTGCTCGGGGTGCACCTGGTAGGTCTCGAGGCCCTCGAGGTCGTCGTAGTCGGCGACCAGGCAGATGTCCCAGTTCTTGTCCGCGTAGGCGACGTTCGGGCCGATCGAGAACGTCTTGATCTCGGGGATGATGGCCGGCAGAGGGGCGAGCGCGGCCTGAATCGCGGCGGCAGCGGCCACCCGACCTTCCTCGTCTTCTGCGGCGAGCTTCCATGCGACGACGTGACGGATCATGCGGACTCCTCGAGTTCGGTGGTGAGTGCGGTGCGCAGGCGTTCGGGATCGACGCGCCAGATCGTGTGCACCCGACCGTTGACGAGCACCACGGGGATCTCCTCGACGTACTCGTCGAAGAGCTCGGGGTCGTCGAGGATCGACTTCTCGTCGAACACGACCACGGCAGAACCCTCGCGGGGCGGGAACGTCGCCAGGACGTCTCCGACCACCTCGCGGGCGTCGTCGCAGAGGTGACAGCCCGGCTTCGAGAGCAGGGTTACGTGGATGGCGGGCACCCATTCACCCTAGACCCCGGGCGCCGCCCGGCACCCGGGATGGGTACCATGAGAGAACCCATGGCGAATACCGAGCTCCCCTCCCACGGCGACCCCGCGTCGCCCGCAGGAGGACGACCTGTCATCGCCTTCTTCGATGTCGACAACACGCTTCTGCGCGGTGCGAGCATCTGGCATGTGGCCATCGGCGCATGGCGCCGGGGCATGCTCTCGCCCCGCGACATCTGGCGGTTCTTCTGGCAGCAGCGCCACTTCATCAAGGTGGGCGAGAACATGGGCCACCTCAGCGACATCAAAGAGAAGGCCCTGCTTCTGATCGCGGGCAAGACCCAAGCGGAGATCCGCTCGCTGAGCGAGGACATCTTCGATCGGCGCATCAGCCAGCGACTCTGGCCCGAGACGGTTGCGCTCACCAAAGAGCACCTCGCTATGGGTCACCAGGTCTGGATCGTGTCGGCCACCGCCAGCGAGGTCGCCGACGTGTTCGCCCACCGCCTGGGCCTCACCGGCGCACTCGGAACGCGCTTCGAGTCGAAAGACGGCGTCTACACGGGTGTTCTCGAGGGGCCCGTCATGCATGCGCAAGACAAGGCAGACGCATCCATCGCCCTCGCCACCGGCATGGGCGTCGATCCTGCCGAGTGCTGGGCCTACTCCGACTCGAGCAACGACATCCCGCTGCTCACGTTCGTGGGCAATCCGGTCGTGGTGAACCCCGACCACGCGCTGAACGCGCACGCGGTGAAGCACGACTGGCCGGTCATGCGCCTGAACCCGTCGAGCATCAAAGAGGCACGCAAGCGCGTTCGCCGAGAGGCCCGCCGAGCCCGCTGACCGGCATCCGCGCCCGTCCGGCGCATGCGCGCCCGGTCGTCCATCAGCGGATGCGCCGAACGGGCGCGCATACGGCCGTTCCCTGAGCCTGTCGAAGGGCGCATCCGGGCACAGCAAAAGCGCCAGACCTCAGGCCTGGCGCTTCGGCTCCATCGGCAGCGCTCGGCGCTGCGCGACGTGCTACTTCTTGTTGCGGCGCTGGTGACGTGTCTTGCGAAGCAGCTTGCGGTGCTTCTTCTTCGCCATACGCTTGCGACGCTTCTTGATTACTGAACCCACAGGGACCTCACGATTTTGGGCTTCGCTGCGCAGGTCGCAGCGGAAGAGAATTTTTGCCTCGGAGCAGTCTACAAGGACGAACGCCGAACGACTAATGCGCCCAGAACCGCTCCCGTTCCCTGAGCCTGTCGAAGGGATCAGCCGCCTAGGCTGGCAGCATGGTTCGCGACTTCGACATCCCCCAGCAGCGCTCGCTCGTCACAGAACTGCCCGGCCCCAATTCGGTCGCCCTGCAGCAGCGGCGGGAGCGCTCCGTCTCGCGCGGCGCCGGCACCCTCGCGAACATCTACATGGACCGCGGCGCCGGAGCGATCCTCGTCGACGTCGACGGCAACCAGCTGATCGATCTCGGGTGCGGAATCGGTGTCACCACGATCGGCCACGCGCATCCGGATGTCGCCGCAGCCGCCGCCGCGCAGGCCGGCAAGCTGACCCACACCCTTTTCACCGTCACCCCCTACGAGAACTACGTGCGGGTGGCCGAGAAGCTGGCGGAGATCACTCCTGGCGACTTCGAGAAGCACTCGATCCTCGTGAACTCGGGCGCCGAGGCTGTGGAGAATGCGGTGAAGATCGCCCGCAAGTTCACCGGTCGGCGCGCGATCGTGAGCCTCGACCACGCGTTCCACGGCCGCACCAACCTCACGATGGCCATGACCTACCGCCCCTGGCCCGAGCGCGCCGGCATGGGGCCGTTCCCCGGCGAGGTCTACAGCGTTCCCACGAGCTACCCGTTCCGCGACGGGCTCTCCGGACCTGAGGCCGCTGAGAAGACCATCGACTACATCACGACCCACATCGGCGCGTCCGAGATCGCCGCGTTCTTCGTGGAGCCGATCCAGGGCGACGGCGGCGTGGTCATTCCGGCACCCGGGTACTTCGCCCGCATCGCCGAGTTCTGCCGCGAGAACGGCATCGTCTTCGTCGCCGACGAGATCCAGGCCGGCATCGCCCGCACCGGAACCTGGTACTCGATCGAGCACCACGACGGCGTGATCCCCGACCTCATCACCACGGCCAAGGGCATCGCGGGCGGGTTCCCTCTCGCCGCGGTCACGGGTCGCGCAGAGATCATGGATGCCGTGCAGCCCGGCGGCATCGGCGGTACGTTCGGCGGCAACCCGGTCTCGACCGCGGCCGCCCTCGAAGTGTTCGACATCATCGAGCGCGAGGGCCTGCTGGCCGAGGCGCAGCGGGTCGAGGCGTCGCTCAGGGCGCGCATCGGCGACTGGGCCGAGAAGTTCGACGTGGTCGGCGAAGTTCGCGGCAAGGGAGCCATGTTCGGCGTCGAGCTCGTGAAGCCGGGCACCCGAGAGCCCAACCCCGAGGCGCTCACCGCCATCCTGAAGTACGCCACCACGCACGGCGTGATCGTGCTGGATGCGGGCAGCTGGGACTCGGTGCTGCGCATCATGCCGAGTGTGGTCATCAGCGACGAGCTCATCGACGACGCGGCGACGGTCCTCGAAGAGGCCCTGGCCCTGCTCTAGCCCTGCCGCATCCGCGCCTGTTCGGTCGATCCGCGCCCGGACGTCTGGCAGCGGACGCGCCCAGAAGGCGCGGACACACGTCGTTTCCTCTCCTCCGCACGCGGTCCGTTCCGCGGTTGTCCACATATCCTGCTCCGGATGCCATGGTGCGGCTTCAGCGTCGCAGGCTGGCATGCATGACCCGGAGCAACACGACCCGCCTCGTTATCGCCCGTGAGTTCGAGCGACTCGGAGGCGATCGCCACGCCCTTGCTCGTGCGCACACATCCGGCCGCGCGGTCAGACTTCGGCGAGGTGTCTACGCATCAGCCGCCGAGTGGACGAACCTCGAGGATCTCGACCGCTACCTCCTGCGCATACGCGCTGCCGCGGAGACTCGCCGCGAGCGGCCGGTGCTGTCGCACTGGTCTGCAGCCGCGCTGTGGGGAATCCCGATCATCGGCCGGTGGCCAAGCGACGTGCACCGAGTGATCGATCGCACTTCCGGTGGACGGTCGAAGAACGGAATCGTCGCCCATGTTACCGAGATGGCTTCGGTCGACGTCGTCGAGATCGACGGTCTCCTCGTGACGTCGTTCGCGCGAACAATCGTCGACCTGGCCACCGTGAGCTCGGCCATGTCGGGAGTCGCGGGCGCGGACTACGCCCCCGCCGAGTCGGCGGGACGGGTGAACATGTATCTCGCAGGCTTCCCTGAGCCTCGGCTTCAGACTCCCTTCTACGACGTAGACGGATTCATCGGTGAACCCGACTACGACTTCGAGGGCTATGACCATCTGGGCGAAGTCGATGGCAGGTTCAAGTACTTCAAACCCGAATTCCTCCACGGCCGTGAGCCAGGCGACGTGATCTACGAGGAGAAGATCCGCGAAGACAGGTTCAAAGCACTTCCCAAGAAGGTCACGCGCTGGGACTGGGCGGTGTGCATCAGCGTCCCGAAGATGCGAGCCCGGCTCATGCGCGACGGCCTGCCCGTCGTCGACCCGAATCGCCGGTGGCGACGCTGAACATCCGCGCCCCATAGGTGCGTTCGCTTCCGATCGTCCGGCGGCGGATGCGCCTATCGGGCGCGGACCTGGCGCAAACGGGCGGGCGGCTACGCCGTGTCTGCCGCGTGCTGCGTGAGGGCCTCGGCGACCGCGGTCTCGGGCACGCGGAAGCTGCGGCCGAAGCGGATTGCCGGCATCTCGCCCGAGTGCACCATGCGGTAGACGGTCATCTTCGAGACGCGCATCATGTCGGCGACTTCGGCGACCGTAAGGAAGCGCACATCGGGCAGGTCTGAACCGGCCATGCTTCCCCCTAGTGCCGAGTATCCGCGAGTCACAGGAGTGACGAACGAGACTCCGTGATGATTCGTAACTCTAGGGGGTGCACCGGATGCGGGGCAACCGGGTACGAGGCCCTACTTTCGCAGCCGCGACACCAGCTTGCTCGCGTTGGCCTGCAGGTCTTCGACCACGCTGCGCGCCTGGTGGCTCGACGTCGCGACCGTGCGCCCGACGTTGCGGGCGAACTCCGAGGCCGCACCCGCGGCATCCGGAGCCTGTGCGCCGGAGGCGGCGTCGGAGGCGGCGCCTGTGGCGGTGTCGGCCCACTCGGCGTCGTCGTCTTTGACCGAGCCGTCGAAGTCGGCCGAGAGGAACGGGATCACCCAGTCCTCCACGTCTTCGAGCGGCGACGCGTCGAGCTTGTAGTAGCGGTGCTGGCCCTCCTCGCGAACGGCGACGAGGCCCGCGTCGCGCAGCACCTTGAGGTGCTTCGACACCGTGGGCTGGCTGAGGTCGAGCGCGTGCACGAGTTCCGACACGCTCGACTCGCCCGCGTGGGGAGTCGCCTCGACGGCATCGGCGGCCGCATAGCGCTCGAGCAGCAACTCGAGCAGGTGGCGCCTCGTGGGGTCAGCGATCACGGAGAAGATGTCGGCCATGGCACAAGGCTAGTCAGTAGACGCCCGATTGCTCCCCAGCCACAAGGCTTGGCGCGCCGACCGGGTTCCTCTCCGGAGTACCATGGCGGGAATTCATTCGGCCGACCGAGCACCTGTCGGCCATGTCGACGAAGGACGCACGATGCGCATACCCGCACCCACGCGACGCTCCGTCTACGCCAGCCGCACGCCGATCGGCCGCCTGCGCGACATGATCGACGAGTTCTCCGAGCAGTCCCCCTCGAGGTTCGCGATCCTCATCTTCACGGCGATGATCCTCATCTTCACGGTGCTCTTCTCGCTTCCGATCTCGCAGGCGAAGGGCGCGGTCACCCCTCTCGCCGACGCGCTCTTCACCGCCGTCTCGGTGATCTGCGTCACCGGGCTCTCTACCGTCGACATGGCCACGCACTGGTCTGTCGTCGGCCACATCTTCATCTACATCGGCGTGCAGATCGGCGCCCTGGGCGTGCTCACCCTCGCCTCCATCCTGGGCCTCGCCGTGTCGCGCAAGCTCGGTCTCAAGAGCCGCCTCATGGCGGCGGGCGACACCAACCCCATGCGGATGCGCCACGGCGCCGTGTCGGAGGGCCAGGCCGTGCGGCTGGGCGAGATCGGCGGGCTGCTGGCCACCGTCGCGGTGAGCTCCCTCGTGATCCAGCTCGTGATCGCCCTGCTCCTCATCCCCCGCATGATCGTCGACGGCGTCGCGCTCGCGCCGGCCATCACCGACAGCTTCTACTACTCGGCAATGGCCTTCACGAACACCGGGTTCTCCCCCAACGCCGAGGGACTCACGCCGTTCGAGAACGACTACTGGTTCCTCAGCATCCTCATGCTCGGCGTGGTCATGGGCAGCATCGGATTCCCCGTGATCTACGTACTGTCGCGCAACATCAAGAAGCCGCTGCGCTGGTCGCTGCACGTCAAGCTCACGCTCCTGACATCGCTGATCCTCATCGTCGCCGGGGCAGTGCTCTACATCATTCTCGAGTTCGACAATCCCAAGACGTACGGCGACCTCAACGCCGGCGACACGATCTTCCAGTCGCTCTTCCTCTCCGTCATGACTCGCTCGGGCGGCTTCTCCACCGTTCCCATAGACGAGCTCAACGGCTCGAGCCTGCTGGTCACCGACATGCTCATGTTCATCGGGGGCGGCTCGGCGTCGACGGCCGGTGGCATCAAGGTCACGACGCTGGCCGTTCTGTTCCTCGCCGCCTTCGCCGAGGCCCGCGGAAACGAGTCGATGGAGGCGTTCGGTCGACGCATTCCCGGCGACGTGCTCCGACTCGGCGTGAGCGTCGTGCTGTGGGGGGCGACCACGGTGGCCGTCGCGTCGATCATCATCTTGCAGATCACCAAGGCGCCCCTCGACTTCGTGCTCTTCGACGTCATATCGGCCTTCGCGACATCCGGTCTGTCGACCGGACTCACCGCGTCCCTTCCCGATTCCGGCGTCTACGTGCTGGCCGCCACGATGTTCATGGGCCGCGTTGGTACAGTGACACTCGCCGCCGCGCTGGCAGCGAGCCAGCGGCGGCAGCTGTTCAGACGACCCGAAGAGAGGCCCATCGTTGGTTGATCGCATCAAGCACGACGCCCCCGTACTCGTGATCGGCCTCGGACGGTTCGGTGCCGCGACGGCAGGGCAGCTCGACCGCCTCGGCCGCGAGGTCCTGGCCATCGACATGAGCGACCAGCTCGTGCAGAAGTGGTCGGAGCGCATCACCCACACGGTGCAGGCCGACGCCAAGAACATCGATGCGCTGCGCCAGATCGGTGCGGCCGAGTTCTCGATCGCTGTCGTCGCCGTGGGCTCCTCCATCGAGGCGAGCGTGCTCATCACCGCCAACCTCGTCGACCTGAAGGTTCCGCAGATCTGGGCCAAGGCCATCTCGAAGTCGCACGGAAAGATCCTCGAGCGCATCGGCGCCAACCACGTGATCTACCCCGAGGCCGAGGCCGGCGAACGCGTAGCCCACCTCGTCTCCGGCCGCATGCTCGACTTCATCGAGTTCGACGACGACTTCGCCCTGGTCAAGATGTACCCGCCCAAGCCGATCCGAGGAAAGAACCTCACCGAGTCGGGCGTTCGCAGCCGCCACAACATCACCGTCGTCGGCGTAAAGTCCCCGGGCAAGCCGTTCACCTACGCCACCGAGAAGACCGTCGTCACCGACCACGACATCATCATCGTGTCGGGCACCTCGAGCGACATCGAGAAGTTCTCGGCCCTCGAGTAGCAGCTGGCCTGTTGCCCGGGGCGACGGATGTTGCCGGTCGTCCGGCAACGTTCGTCGCGCCGGGCAACAGACGGCGGCTCAGGCCACCGGGCGTGACTCCGAGCTCGCGCGAACCTGTTGTGCCCGCCTCGAGACCGCCGGCAGAAAGGCCGACGCCCAGACCACGTAGCCCCGGTCGTTGGGGTGGAAGAGGTCGCCGGCCGCCTGATAGACGGCGCGCACGATTCCCTGACGCTTCGTCACCGCATACAGCGGCGCGACGGTCAGGCCGTGCCGGGCGGCGGTGGCGCGCACGATGCGATTCGCGACCGCGACCAGACGCTCCCGCTGCGGAATATGGAAGCAGGGCAGGTCGGCGACGATGGTCGACGGCGGCAGCTGCGCGTAGACCTCTTCGAGCTCGCGCGTGAAGCGCTCCTTCTCGAAGCTGTTGATGTCGTTCGCGCCGATCGACACGGTGAGCAGGTCGGGTTGGGCGTCGCGCAGCAGCGTGGCCAGCTTCGGCATCTGGATGGCGATCGCCTCGCGCAGGCGGGCGCCCGCAACGCTGAGATTGACGATGCGAACGGTGCGCCCCGTCTCCGCCGCGAAGCGGTCGGCCACGATCTGCACGTAGCCGCGGTTGGGCTTGGACGCTCCGATGCCCTGGGCTGCGGAGTCCCCGATCACGACGTAGAGCAGCTCGCCGGCCTTCTTCTGGCGGGCCCTCCAGAACGCCGAGTTGACCGGAATCGTGAGGTTGATGCGAGCGGCCTCGGCCTCGCGATGGCGGGCGATCAGACTGATCGGCCAGAGGGAGAGAAGGTTCACGCTGAAACGCTACGCCCGTTGCCTGAGCGTGTCGAAGGGGTTGATGAAAGCACGTCGCGTCTTGTCGGGTTCCCTTCGACAGGCTCAGGGAACGGGAGAGGAGGACCCTTCGACAGGCTCAGGGAACAGGAGAGGAGGACCCTTCGACAGGCTCAGGGAACGGGGGTCAGCCGGCGGCGAGCTCCTTGGCGCGGGCGAGGGCCGCATCCGTCGCCCGGGTGAAGAGGTCGTCGACTCCCCCGTCCTGCAGCACCGCGATGGCGCGCTCCGTGGTTCCGTTCGGGCTCGTCACCTGCCGGCGCAGCTCCGTCGGCGTCGACTCCGACGCGGCGAGCAGCCGCGAAGCGCCCAGGAAGGTTCCGTTCACGAGAACGGCCGCCTCCTCCGGAGTGAACCCCTTCTGCACGGCAACCGCGGTGAGCTGCTCGATGAGGAAGAACACGTACGCCGGACCCGACCCCGAGATCGTGCTCAATGCATCCAGCTTCTCTTCGGGAACGACCACGACCTCGCCGACCGTCTCGAACACCCGGGTGACCAGGGCGAGCTGCTCCGACGTCGAGCGCGTGCCCGCCGACAACCCGGTGACCGCGCTGCCCACGATCGCGGGCGTGTTCGGCATCGACCTCAGCACGGCCACGCTCTCGGGCAGGCGCTGCTCGAACGTGGCGACGGTCACGCCGGCCGCCACGCTCACGACGATCGCGCCCGGCTCGAGCGCATCCGCGATCTCGTCGAGCAGCGCGGGCACCATGGGCGGCTTCACCGCCACCAGAACAATGGATGCCCCGGCCACGGCCAGGCGGTTGGCCTCGGGCTCGTCGTCGGTCGCCCAGGCCGTGACCGCGTCGACGTCGTCGAATTCTGCGGCACGAGCGGCCGATCGGTTCGTCACGCGGATTCCGCCGGAGACCTCGACCGTGGGCGCGAGCAGGCCGGAGAGGATGGCGCGGCCCATCGATCCGGCGCCGAGGATGGCGATGGCGGGCAGGGAGACGGGAGAGGTGTCGGTCACCCGTCCATCCTAGGATTGGGGTTCGACGGGGAAGCCGCCATCGGGCCACACACAGCGCGCAGAGGTCACACACATGAGCACATCCGGAGGCAGCAAGGCGATCCTGGCTGCTTTGGCGGCCAACATCGGCATCGCCCTCACCAAGTTCATCGCGTTCCTCTTCTCCGGGTCGTCGTCGATGCTCGCCGAGAGCGTGCACTCCGCCGCCGACTCCGGCAACCAGCTGCTGTTGCTGCTCGGCGGCCGCAAGTCGCGCAAGCAGGCCGACCGAGCGCATCCGTTCGGCTACGGCCGCGAGCGCTACGTCTACGCCTTCGTCGTGTCGATCATCCTGTTCTCGGTGGGTGGAGTCTTCGCCCTCTACGAGGGAATAGAGAAGGTCAACGATCCGCATCCGCTCGAGGTGTGGTGGCTTCCGCTGCTCGTGCTGGCCATCGCCATCGGGCTCGAGGGCTTCTCGCTGCGCACGGCCATCGGCGAGTCGAACCACACGCGCGGCTCGCAGAGCTGGCTGCAGTTCATCCGCCGCGCGAAGGCGCCGGAGCTGCCGGTCGTGCTGCTCGAAGACACGGCCGCCCTGCTGGGTCTCGTCTTCGCGTTCGCCGGTGTGGGCCTCACCGTGCTCACCGGAAACGGCATCTGGGACGGCATCGGAACGATCTTCATCGGCGCGCTGCTCGTGCTCGTCGCCATCATTCTCGGCATCGAGACGAAGAGCCTGCTCGTGGGCGAGGGCGCCACCGACGAAGACCTGGCCGCGATCGAGAACGCCATCACGTCGAGCCCCGAGGTCGAGCACCTCGTGCACCTGAAGACGATGTACCTCGGGCCCGACGAGATGCTCGTCGGCGCCAAGATCACGTTGCCAGACGTGATGACGCTCACCGACATCGCCCTCGCCATCAACGCGGTCGAGGCGCGCATCCGCGAGGCCGTGCCGATCGCCCGCGTCATCTACCTGGAGCCCGACGTGTACGTGCCGAGTGTGGACGAAGCCGTCGCAGACTCGGCCGACACGCCCGCCACGCCTCCGCGCTGATCGAGTAGGCCGCCAGCGGCCGTATCGAGATCCGTCACGGTGATCTCGATACGCCGGGTCCTTCGTCGCGGCTACTCCTGTGCAGGTGGGCTTTCGATCGGGCGAGCCGACGGATGCCGGGGCATCGTCGGCGGTGAGAGAACTGGACGATGACGGTGCAGTTCTATCCCGAGATCGCGGCTGGCATGAATCCGACGAAGAGCTGAGTTCCTCGTATTACAGGGCGTTTTGCACCTCTCACGGCAAGTCGCGGAGGAATTGCCGGCGTGTCTTCAATTCGTCCTGTTGAACGAGTCGTCCTGTTGAACGCGGCCACCGGCTAGCGGGGCGCGCGGAAGAAGGTTGTGAGGGCCGTCGCGCAGGCATCGGCCTCGACGCCCGCCCACACCTCCACCGTGTGGTTGAGGCGGCGGTCCCGCAGCACGTCGTAGACGGAGCCGACCGCGCCGGCCTTCTCGTCCCACGCGCCGAACACCACGGTGGGCACACGCGCGGCCAGGATCGCCCCGGCGCACATCACGCACGGTTCGAGGGTGACGATGAGCGTGCACCCCTCGAGCCGCCAGTCGCCCGTCTGCTCGGCGGCCGCCCGCAGCGCAAGCACCTCGGCGTGCGCGGTAGGGTCGTGCCGCAACTCGCGCTCGTTGCGGCCGCGCCCGATGACCCGGCCCGAGGCATGCAGAACCAGGGCCGACACGGGAACGTCGCCCGACGCCTCGGCGAGCCGGGCGTCTGCGAGCAGCTCGCGCATGCGCTCGCCGAACGCGGCAGGCCATGGATGCGCGGGGCCCGGTCGTTCCGACATGCCGCCAGTCCCCTTCCGCTCCAGTAGATTGAGCCTATGCGAGTTCACGTTGCCGACCACCCGCTCATCACGCACAAGCTCACCGTGCTGCGAGACAAGTCGACGCCGGCACCCACGTTCCGGGCGCTCACCGAAGAGCTCGTCACCCTGCTCGCCTACGAGGCCACCCGCGAGGTGCGCACCGAGGTCGTCACGATCCAGACGCCGGTAGCCGAGACCCAGGGCCTCGCGATCTCCGAGCCGCGGCCCCTCATCGTTCCGATCCTCCGCGCGGGGCTCGGCATGCTCGAGGGCATGGTCAAGCTCATCCCCAGCGCGGAGGTCGGATTCCTCGGCATGGTGCGCAACGAGGAGACGCTTGAGCCCACCACCTACGCCGAGCGCCTGCCCGACGACCTGAGCGACCGGCAGTGCTTCGTGCTCGACCCGATGCTGGCCACGGGAGGGTCGCTCGGAGCGGCCATCGAGTTCCTCTTCGCCCGCGGAGCCGTCGACGTGACCGCGATCTGCCTGCTCGGGGCGCCCGAGGGAGTCGCCGCGCTCGAGAAGGCCACCGAGGGCCGCGAGGTGCACCTCGTGCTCGGAGCGATGGACGAGCGCCTCAACGAGAAGGGCTACATCGTTCCGGGCCTGGGAGACGCGGGCGACCGCCTCTACGGCCTCGTCTGATCGGGCGCGGGGCGATCTGATCCACCCCGCGTCAAAAAAATGCTTGACATGCGGAGTCATAATCCGCTTAGCTTTCGTTCATGACTGACAACGCGCTCGCCCTTACCTCCTTTGAGGCATTGGGGACTGCTGGCATGATGATGCCCAGCAGCGCTGTCATGTGTTGCCGAATGTGTGCCTGACCAGACACTGCGCCTGACATCTCAGGTTCGCTGGGTTCCGAGGTCTGCGTCTCTTCCGTCACGTTAGAGACCTCCGAATCCCCCGCCTGGTTCTGAACAACAGAACCGTCTGCGGTCTCCGGCTTTCCCGCCGCACCATTCGCACAACCCGCCCACGGGCATCCGTTTCTTCGCCGTATCCGGCCGGATGACCAGGGCACCTCATCGAAGGATCTCCCCTATGTCTCTCGCACACCTCGACACCCGTCCCTCCGCCCCCGTCGCCTCGATCGGCCGCCCCGAGCAGTTCGCCGCCGAATCGACGCCGACCCGCCTTCGCGCCGTTCCCACGGGCACCGAAGCACGCGGATTCGTTCTCTACGTCGGAATCGACGAAGACAAGGCCGCAGCCGATGGCACCGACCTCTCTGAGATCGTCGCCCAGCTGCGTGCCCTCGCCGCACAGCTCTCGCCCTCCTCCGAGACCTACGCCGCCGTCGCTCTGGCGCCGCGCGGCGCCGGCGGACGCGACGTCGACGTGGTGCGGCTCGCCCTGCAAGACCCCGCGGCCCTGGCCAAGCACCGCCACGCACCCGAAGATGAGGACCGCGCCCGCGACGGCGTCGTCATCGACCTGTCGCGCAAGCGCGTGCTGCTCGACAACGATGCCGCCAATCTCACGTACAAGGAGTTCGAGCTGCTGCAGTACCTCGTTCTGCGCGAGGGCCGCACCATCGACCGCGCCGAACTCATCGCGTCCCTGTGGTCGGCAGACGACAGCGACATTCCGAACGAGCGCACCATCGACGTGCACGTGCGTCGCCTGCGCGCCAAGCTCGGCGACTACGAAGACATCGTGCGCACGGTGCGTGGCGCCGGCTACCGCTTCGATCGCCACGCCGACGTCTCGGTGCAGCACACGTCGACGCCGTCGCCCGACCTGTTCTAGGCCGATAGCAGGCCGGCCCGCGATGCGCCCCCGGTCGCTTTGTTCGGGCGACCGCATTAGGTTGTGGTCATGAGCGCGGAACTGACGCTGGGCGCAGAAGAAGAGCTTCACCTCATCGAACTCGATTCCTGGCGGTTGTCGGCCTCGGCGCCGCAGCTGCTCAAGGAGTTGCCGGGCGGCAGCTATGCCGCCGAGCTTCAGCGCACCACCGTCGAGACGAACACCGACGTCACCGAGACCCTCGCCGGGCTGCGAGCCGAGCTCGTGCGGTTGAGGCGAGGCGTGATGGATGTCGCCGGTCCGTTGGGCGTCGGAATCGCCGCCGTCGGCACCGCACCCCGCTCGGAGATCTCCGACTTCGAGCTCACCTCGTCGCAGCGCTTCGGCGCCATGCAGGAGAAGTACCGGCTTCTCGTGGACGAGCAGCTGATCTGCGGTTTCCAGGTGCACGTGGGAGTCTCCGACCGCGATCTCGCCATCCAGCTCGCGCAGCGTGTGGCCGAGCATCTGCCCGTTCTGCTGGCCCTCTCGGCGAGCTCGCCGTTCTGGAACGGACACGACACCGGCTATGCGAGCGTGCGCAGCCTCGTCTGGCAGCGCTGGCCGAGCGCGGGGGCGACCGGGCCGCTCGAATCTGCCGCCGAGTACGACGAGCTCATCGCCGACCTGATCGGCACCGGCGTGATCGCCGACGACGGCATGGCCTACTTCGACATCCGGCCATCGGCCCATGCGCCCACCCTCGAACTGCGCGTGTGCGACGCTTTGCCGCTCGTCGACGATGCGGTGCTCATCGCCGGACTGTTCAGGGCTGCCGTGCGCGCCGCCGAGATCGACATCGAGAACGGTGTGCCACTGCAGCCTCGTCGAGCACCCGTGCAGCGGGCCGCGCTCTGGCAGGCAGCGCGCACAGGTCTCTCGGCCGAACTGCTCAGCGCCGGGGCGCGACCGCGTCCTATCGAAGCGGCGGAGGCGGTCCGCAGCCTGGTCGAGAGCCTCCGTCCCGCGCTCGACGAGTTCGGCGACTACGACGAGGTGCGGTCCCTGGCAGAGGAGGCCCTCGCCCGAGGCAACTCGTCGCACAGGCAGCGCGCCACGTTCGCACGCACACAGCAGCTCGACGACGTCGTGAGACTCGTGGTCGCCGAGACCCAATCGATCGGAGAACGCTCATGACGACGAACCCGCGCCGCGCGATCGGCTTCACCACCGAGCTCGTCGCGGGCGCCGTGGCCCTCCGCAGCTGGACTGTCGCCCTGCAGACGACGCCCACGGAGTTCTACCCGCGCTTCGGCCCCCTGCCCGCGGTCGTGGGAGTCGTGGACCAGCCCGACACCTGGGACGTCGTCGGCTACACGCGCACGCTCCGACTCTCCGACGGCAGCACCGTCGTCGAGACCATCACGCACAGCGAGCCGGGCGCGTTCTTCGCCTACGACCTGAGCGAGTTCACGGGCGTGCTCGGTCGACTCGTCAGCGGAGGGCGCGCGGAGTGGACCTTCACCCCGGCAGGCCCCGGTGGTTCCGACGCCTCGGGCGGCCCCGGCGGCTCGAGCCCGCACTCCGAGTCGGCGACCACGAACATCCGCTGGCAGTACCGGTTCTTTCCGCTGCCCGGCCGGGCGTTCGTCGTGCGCGCCATCGTCGGCCTGTTCTGGGCGCCCTACATGCACCGGGTGCTCGGTTCGATCGTCGAGACGATCGAGGCTCGGGGAAGCCGGCCTCACGACTGAGCCGCGCCTCCGCTCGTGCGCGGGATCGCCTCGAGCAGGGCGCGGGTGTACGCATTCTCGGGGCGCGCGAAGATCTGATCGACGCTACCGCTCTCGACGACCTTCCCCCGCTGCAGCACCGTCACCGTGTCTGCGAGCTGCCTGACCAGGGCCAGGTCGTGCGACACGAGCAGGTACGACAGGCCGTGCTCCCGTTGGAGGCGCGACAGCAGCTCGAGGATGCCCGCCTGTACGCTCACGTCGAGAGCCGACGTCGGCTCGTCGAGCACCACAACATCCGGCCGCACGATGAGGGCCCGGGCTATGGCGACGCGCTGGCGCTGGCCGCCCGAGAGCTGTCCCGGTCGGCGTGAGAGAACGGATGCCGGCAGACCGACCTCCTCGATCGTCTGCTCGACGAGACGGGCGCGTTCGCCCCGTTCGCCGACGCGGAAGCGGTCGAGAGGCTCCCGCACGATCCGGCTCACCCGCCAGGTGGGATCGAGCGACGTGAAGGGATTCTGGTAGACGAGCTGCAGGTGGCGCCGCAGACCGCGCAGCCCCGCCGACGTCTGCCCGTGCACCGGCGTGCCCGCCACCTCGATCCGTCCGGCATCCGGCTGTTCGAGGCCCAGCAGAAGGCGTACCGCGGTGGTCTTGCCCGACCCCGATTCGCCGACGAGCGCGTGGGTCGTTCCCCTCGGGAGCGTGAACGAGACGCCGTCGAGCGCGGTCACGTCGACGTCGCCCGAACGGAACCGCTTGGTGACGGCGTCGACCTCGACCGCGGGCGAGGCGACGGCTGAGGCGACGGCGGGGGTGACGGCTGGGGCGACAGCGGGGGCGACAGCCGGGGTGGCACCGGATGCCGTGCCGCGCTGGATACGGTACCGGTCGGGGTTCAGGGCGGGCACGTCGGCGTGCAACTGCCGCGCGTACTCCGACGTCGGGGTCGAGAAGACCTGGCTCGACGAACCGCTCTCCTCGACGATCCCGTTCTTCAGCACCACGATCGAGTCCGCCCGCTCGGCGGCGACCGCGAGGTCGTGCGTGATGAGCAGCAGGCTGATGCCCAGGTCTCGACGCAGCTCCGAGAGCAGGTCGAGGATGAGCTTCTGAATCGTCACGTCGAGCGCCGAGGTGGGCTCGTCCGCGACGATGAGCGCCGGCCTCGGCAGCACGGTCAGTCCGATGAGGACGCGCTGCAGCATGCCGCCGGAGAGCTGATGCGGATACGAGGCGTAGACCCGCTCGGGGTCGGGAAGGCCGACCCGCTCGAAAACCGACAGGATGTCTCGGCGCCGGACCCGCACATCCGATTCGCCCGCGAGCGCGGCGGCCTCGTGGGCCTGCGAGCCGATGGTGCGCACCGGGTTCAGGGCCGACGACGGGTCCTGGGGAATGTAGCCCAGGAGGCGACCGCGCAGGGGCCTGAACTGCCGCTCGGGCAGGCCGAACAGCTCGCGGCCGTCGAGGCTCACGCTTCCGCTCACGGCGCTGTCGCCCGTCGGGAGCAGGCGCAGGATGCTCTTCGCCACCGTCGACTTGCCCGAGCCGGACTCGCCGATCAGCGCCAGGCTCGCGCCGCGCTCGAGGGTGAAACCCACGTTGCGCACGACGGTGGTGTCGCCGTAGGAGACCGACAAGCCTTCGACGCTGAGCAGGGGCCGCGCGTCAGGCGGACCCGAACGAACGGGTGGGACGACCTCGGCAAGCGCCGGCCGCGTGGTGTCGATCGATACGGTCATTGGGTTCTCCTCAACCAGGTACTGATGCGGTTCACGGACAGCACGGTGATCACGATCACCAGCGCGGGCGCGTAGATGAGCCACGGTGCGGTCGCGTACGACTTGCCCGAGGCCACGAGCAGGCCCCAATCGGATGCCGGTGGCGGGTCCCCATAGCCGAGGAACGCCAGTGACGCGATCACCAGGATCGAGGTGCCGAACTGCAGCACGGCCAGCGCGACCACCGACTTGTAGGTGTTGGGGAGCACATGGCCGAGCAGCGCGTGGAGCCGGTTGCCGCCCTGCAGATAGGAGGCCTCGACGAAGACCGATCCGCGCGCCCGCAGAACCTCGGCACGCATCAGCCGGGCGAAGATCGCGATCGCGGAGACTCCGGTCGCGATCGCCGCGTTGATCGTCTGGAAGCCGAGGGAACTCACGATGACGACGGCCAGGAGGAAGCTCGGGATGGCGAGCAGCACGTCGACGACCCGGCCGAGCACGACGTCGACCGCCCCGCGAAGGAATCCGCTCGCCAGGCCGATGACGCTGCCGACGATGAGCCCGATCGCCACGGCCACGAGCGCGCTCGTCACCGACGATGCCGTTCCGTACACGACCCGCGCGAACACGTCCCGTCCGAGGTGATCGGTTCCGAACCAGTGCGCACCGCTCGGCGCCGTCAGCTTCTCGGCCGTGTCTCCGACCGTCGGGTCGTACGAGGTGAACAGCCAGGGCACCAACGACCACAGCAGCACGATGACGATGACCACCGCGGCGACCGCCACCGTCGGCGGCACACGAACGGCCGAGCGTCCAGCGGCGCGGATGCGCTCCGTCGGTGTCACGAGTCCTGTCAGGCTGGTCATGCGGGTACCTCGAGCTCTCGTTCGGGCGTCGCGTCTCGTTCGGACGGCGCGTCTCGTTCGGACTTCACCTTCGGCCGAGCCTTCGCGTCGAGCCGCGGATCCAACAGCGGCGACGCGAGGTCGGCGAACAGGTTCACCGTCACGAAGACGACGGCGGCCAGCGACACCACGGCCTGGAGCACCGGCACGTCCTGGCTGGTGACGGCCTTCTGCACGACCGTGCCGAGACCGTCGCGACCGAAGATCGTCTCGGTGATCACGGCTCCTCCGAGCAGTTCGCCCACGATAAGTGCGATCATCGCGACCGCGGGAAGCATCGACGGCTTGACCAGGTGCCGCGCGAACAGTCGCGCCTGGCTCAGCCCGCGGGAGCGCGCGACGACGGCGTACTCCTGCCTGGACTCGTGGTCGAGGTTGGCGATGAGCACCTCCGCGAGCGGCGCCGCTACAGGGATGGCGAGGGTCAGGGCGGCGAACAGTGTCGCCGCCGCACTGTCGGGATCGATGGTGGTGAACACGTGCAGCCGGAACGCGAAGATCTCGATCAGAATGAGGCCGACGACGAAGTTGGGAACCGACAGGAAGAGCGACGGCACCGATCGCAGCACCCCGCGAGCCCATCGACTCGGCAGGTACTGCACGCCGTAGGCGATGACCACGGCGATCATCACCGAAAGCAGCAGCGCGGTGCCGGCCAGCGTCAGCGTCGAGGGCAGCGCGTCGCCCAGCAGCTGCGACACGGGCAGATTCGACTGCAGCGAGAACCCCAGGTCGCCCGTCACGAAACGCCCCAGCGACAGGATCAGCTGGATGACGACGGGCTTGTCGAGTCCGTAGTGCGAGACGACCCGCTGGATCTCGTCGTCGGTGAGGCCGTTCTGCGGATCGCGGAGCATGGTCGTGATGGGATCGCCGGGCAGCACGCTGATCACCAGGAAGGTCGCGACGTAGGCCAACAGGATGACGATGACGGCCTGCGCCGCCCGCAGCAGCGCGTATCGTCCGTAGGACCTGCTCACGGCGCTATCCAGGCGGTCGCGAAGTTGGCGAAGGCCAGACCGTTGAAGGTCACGCCCTTCACCTTCGGCGACAGCAGGTAGAGGCGCTGCACGAGCTGCACGGTCGGGATCGAGTACCCCTGCTCGAGTACGTACTGCTGGAGCTCATCGACGAGCGCCGTTCGCGAGTCGCGATCCGAGGCTGTGGCGATTCCGTTCGCCAGGTCGTTCAGCTTCTGGTCGCTCGTTCCCGTCTTGAACCAGTCCTCGCCCTTGTTCTGGCTCGTGAGGACTCCCGCGACGGTGCCGACGTCGACGAAGCTTCGCGACGTCTGGAACAGGGGCGGATGCGCGGCGAGGACCGCGGCGTAGCCCGACACGTCGACGACGTTCAGGTTCACCTTGATGCCGATGCGCTTCAGTTGCTGGGCGATGAGTTCGTCCTCGGCCTGGGTCGAGGGCACGTAGGGATTGGGGGTCACCGTGAACTCGAGCGTCGTGCCGTCTTTCGACCGGTATCCATCGGAGCCGAGCACCCATCCCGCCTCGTCGAGCAGCTTCTCCGACTTGTCGGGGTCGTACGAGAGCAGCTCGCTGTAGTCGCCGGCCTCGGGAACGTTGCCCTGCAGGAACGACGTGGCCACGTCCCACTTGTCGGTGTACACGGTGTCGACGATGTCCTGGCGATCGATGCCGTGCTGGATGGCCTGCCGGACGGCGAGTTCGTTCGTGGGGGCGACACTGGTGTCGACCTGGAACCCGTCGGTGAACCCCAGATAGCGAGGGGTGTCGACGACGAAGCCCTGGTCGGTGAGCGACTCGATCTCCTGCGGTTCGACGTTGTACGCCACGTCGGCCTGGCCCGACGCCACCGTCGAGGTGCGCACCGATGTGTCCTTGATCACCTTGTAGGTGATGGTGTCGAGATACGCGGCGCCGGTGTGGCCGATCGCCTCAGGCCCCCAGTCGTAGTCGGGCCGCTTCTCGAGCACGTAGCTGTCGCCCTGTGTGAACGACTTCACGGTGAACGGCCCGCTGCCGACCTGCTGCGCGAGATCGGCCTGGTCGTCGATCGGCAGGGCCAGGGTCGCGGGCGACAGCAGGATCGTGCCGTGATAGGCCAGCGTCGGGATGAAGCTCAGTGCCGGCGAGGTGAAGAAGACATGCACGGTCGAGCTGTCTGTCGCCTCTGCCCGGTCGAAGTTGCCCGAGGGGAAGAGGCCCACCTTGCTGATGCCCCGGTCGGGGTCGCCCTTGGCCCAGATGTTGATGTTGTCGACGACCGCGGCCGCATCGAGCGGGCTGCCGTCGGAGAAGGTGACGCGCTCCTTGAGGTGTAGAACGAATTCGGTCGCCCCGTTCAACTCCTCCCAGCTCGTGGCGATCCACGGACTGAGGGTTCCCTGCTCGTCGACGTAGATCAGCTTGTCGGTGATCTCACCCCACAGGTTGCCCTCGTAGCTCGAGATCGAGGTCTTGCTCGATACCCAGCCCGCGTCGTAGCCCTGGATGAGGAAGGTCAGATCGCCGCCCTCGACCGGAGCGGAGTCGGAGGACGACGGCGCGGAGGCGGTGCCCGCGGCGCACGCTGCGAGCAGTGCTGTCGTCGCGGCGGCGGCCACGACGGCGCTGGCGGCCCGCCGTATTCTCTTCGAGATGATCATGGTGTTCTCTTTCTGCTGGAGGGGTGCGAAGGGATGACGGCCTAGATGGCCTTGCCGGGATTGAGCAGGTGCTGCGGATCGAGCGCGGTCGCGATGGCACGCTGCGCATCGATCGACCGTTGGGACAGTTCGAAGGCGGCCCACTCGCGCTTGAGCGTGCCGATGCCGTGCTCGCCCGAGACAGTTCCGCCGAGCGCCAGGGCGATTCGCACGAGCTCCGTGGCCGCGTCGGCGAGGGAGGTCGGAACAACCGCCGGGTCGTCGCCCGGTTCGATCTCCTGGGTGATCAGCGGGTGGAGATTGCCATCACCCGCGTGGGCGACGGCCGAGATCTCGACCCCGAACCGTGCCTCGAGGGCGGCGAAGGAACGATAGACCGCCGGAAGCGCCGACTTGGGAACCGCGATGTCCTCGCCGATGAACCGGCGCGAGGTGGGCAGGCCCCGACCGTGCCGGCGCAGCTCCCAGAGCGCCGCCGCAGCCTCGTCCGATTCAACCGTGACACGCGCGCCGACCGTGGTGAGAGCATCCTCGAGGTCTGCGGCCTGCTCGTCGATGCCGTAGCCGTCGAGCTCGATGAGAATGAGCGATTCGCCCCGTTCTCGGAGCCGGGTGCCGGAGTGCGCGTCGATGCCCTCCAGGCTGACCCTGTCGAAGAACTCGACGATGGCCGGGCGCACGGGCGAGAGCGTGATCGCGCCCAGACCGTCGGCACCGGATGCCGTGCTGTCGAAGAACGCCGTGACCGTGCGACGGGCGACGGGAAGGGGACGCAGGCGAAGGGTGGCGCGCACCACGATGCCCAGCACGCCCTCCGACCCCACGAAGAGCGAGGTCAGGTCGAGCCCGGTGACTCCCTTGATGGAGCGGTGGCCGACGCTGATGAGGCTGCCGTCGGCGAGCACGACGTCGAGGGCGAGAACAGACTCGCGGGTCACCCCGTACTTGGCGCAGCGCAGGCCGCCGGCGTTCGTGGCGATGTTTCCGCCGATCGACGAGATCTCGAAGCTGGCCGGGTCGGGGGCGTAGAACAGGCCGAACTCGCGCAGATGCGCGTTGAGGTCTCCGTTGATGACGCCCGGTTCGACGACCGCCACCTCGTCGAGTGGAGAGACCTCGACGATGCGGTTCAGCCGCTCGGTCGAGATGACGAGCTGGTCCTCGGTCGCACTCGCGCCGCCGGCCAGCCCGGTTCCCGCACCCCGGGCGACGACGGTGACGCCGAATTCGGTTGCGAGCCGCACGAGGGTCTGCACCTCGTCGGCCGTCGTCGGGAAGGCCACGGCCGGGCCCCGGCGGCCGTCGGGCACCGCGTCGGGCCGCGGCGCGGTCGCGTAGTCGTACCGATAGGCCGCGGTGTCGGTGGATGCCGGTCGCACCTCGATCTGCGGGTGCCGGTTCTGCACAGTGCGCGTCAGGGCGCCGGCAGGGCTGATCGTCGCGGTCGTCTCGGCTGTCGTCATCGTGAATCGGTCCATTCCTCGTAAGGAGACCGATACTGATGGAGCCACGACCGCCGCAGCGGCTCAGCGCGTAACTTTTGGACGCCGACGTAACACAGCGTCAGGTACTTCCGGTGCACCCGCCGGCTGGCTAAGATCCTTCGCCTGTCAGGGCAGCTCCCGCTACCGCCCTCGAGAACCGGCTATCCCGAAATCCGCGCGAAATGATGCGGCTATAGCGTAGGCACCGAGACGAAGGCGGGAGCCAGATGCGCGAACTCACGTACAGCTCGGTTGTGCAGCAGGCGGAGTGGGTCGCGTCGGGCGAGGTCAGCGCGAGGGAGCTCGTCGAGCACTCGCTCGAGGCCATCGATGCCCGCAATTCGTCGCTCAACGCCGTCGCCACGATCATGGCCGACGAGGCCAGGCTGAGCGCCGACGCCCTCGATGCGCAGGGCCGCAACTCCTCCGAGCTCGGGCCGCTGCACGGCGTGCCCATGGTGATCAAAGAAGAGAACGACATCGCCGGCATCCCCACCCGCTACGGCAGCGCAGCCTACTCGACACCCGCCCGCGCAGACAGCGAGGTGGTTCGCCGGCTACGCGCGGCCGGCGCGGTCATCATCGGCACGACGCGCATGCCCGAGTTCGGAATCTGGCCTTTCACCGAGAGCGAAGCCTTCGGGATGACTCGCAATCCATGGAATCTCGACAGGTCTCCTGCCGGATCGAGCGGCGGTACGGCGGCGGCCGTGGCAGCCGGCCTGGTGGCAGCCGGTATCGGCGGCGACGGCGGCGGATCCATTCGGCTGCCCGCCAGCTGGTGCGGTCTGTTCGGGCTCAAGGCGCAGCGCGGCCGAATGAGCCTCGCACCGAACGCCGATCTGTGGCGATCGCTGGGCGTCATCGGGCCGATCACGCGCACGGTCGCCGACAGCGCGCTCATCCATGATGTCATCGCCGGCACCACGGCGGTCGACCGATTCCACGCGGCGCCGCTGGCGGGGTCGATGTATGCGGCGGCGACGAACGAGACCGTGCCTCCGCTCAGAATCATGGTGTCGACGAAGAACCCCTCCGGCGGACCCTCGCCCGACGCTGAGACCACGGAGGCGCTCAAGCGAACCGCGGCTCTTCTGGCGACGCTCGGCCACGAGATCATCGAGGCAGACCCGGCCTACCCCAAGCTGAACGTGCCGTTTCAGCTTCAGCTGAGTGGCGGCATCGGAGACGAGGCGACCCGCGCAGACAAGCCCCGTCGCCTGGAGTCGCGGACGAAGACCATGCTGCGCATCGGTCGCCCGCTGCGTCGGCTCGGAGGCTGGGCAGAGCGAACCGCCTCTCGGCTGGGCGAGCCGTTTCTCGATGAGCTGTTCGGCAGGGTCGATCTCCTACTGACTCCCACCACACCCACTGCTGCCTGGCCGATCGGGCAGTTGCAGGATGCCGGGGCGCTTGCGGCGATAAGACGCGCCACGCCTGTCAGCTCGTACACCTCGGTGTGGAACGTTCTCGGCAATCCGGCCGCCGCCGTGCCCGCCGGGTTCGGTGCCGACGGCATGCCCCTCAGCGTGCAGGTCATCGGGCCGCCGAACGGCGAGCTTGCGGTGCTCGCCCTGAGCGCCCAGCTCGAACGCCACCAGCCGTGGGCCGGTAGTCACCCGGCGACAGGCTGACCGTCGATCCCGCAAACGATGGCCACGGGTCGCTTTCTTGCTATGGTCCGATGCTCCGAATGATGCGCTCCACGTGGGCGCTGATCCACTCCGAATCGAACGGTCGAGTGCGAAGCAACCAGCGGTAGAAGATCGGGCCCACGAACAACTCCGCGACATCGCCCGACTCCGGCACCCCGGCCTCGCTGAGGCGGGTAGAGATAGCGCTCAGCTGAGGCCCCAGCAGCAGCTCTCGGTACTGCGCGGCAAGAACGGCATTTGATTGCAGGTCAGCTGTGAGGGCGCGCAGCAAAGCCTCCTCGAGTGGGTCCGTCAGTTCCCCGATCATTCCGGTAGCCAGTGCGAGGAGGTCGCTCGACAGGTCACCAGAGTTCGGCACGACCACGCGGCCGCTCTCATCGGCACTGCGCGCGAGGAGTGCATCGAACAAGACTGCCCCGGTCGACGGCCACGACCTGTAGACGGTTTGCTTGCTGACGCCGGCCCGCGCTGCGATCCCCTCCATCGTGAGCGGGCCTGCCCCGTTCGCGTCGAGAGCCAGCGAGAGCGCGGCAGCGTGCACTTTCACACGGGTTCGATCGCGGGCCATGAGCAGCAGCATACCGGAGCTAACGAGACGGAGCGTCCAGTTTCGAGGTAGGCTCGCCTCATGAGTTCACCGCAGACCTGGATGATTACCGGAGCCAACCGCGGCCTGGGCCGAGCACTCGTTCACGCCGCCCTGGACGCGGGCCATGCCGTCGTCGCAACCGTCAGAGGAGAGAGTGCTCTACCCGAGCACGATCGCCTGACGGTGCTGCACCTCGACGTTCGGGATCGCTCGGCGGCGCAGGCCACGGTGTCGCATGCTGTCGACACGCTCGGAAGAATCGACGTACTCGTGAACAACGCCGGCTATGGCCTCATCGGCGCGATCGAAGAGGCGACAGAGGAGGACGCCCGCGCGATCATCGACACGAATCTGCTCGGTCCGCTCTGGCTGAGCCAAGCCGTCATCCCGGTCATGCGGCGCCAGGGATCCGGACATATCGTCCAGATTTCCAGCGTGGGCACGGTCGGCACGATGCCGATGCTCGGACTCTACAACTCGACCAAGTGGGGATTGGAAGCGTTCAGTGAGGCGATGGCCGCGGAGGTCGAGCGATTCGGCATCCGCGTATCTCTGATCGAACCCGGGGCCCTCGACACGGATTGGGCGGGCGGCAGCATGCGGTTCAGTTCACCGTCAGACGCCTACGAGGCTCAGCGGATCGAGATGTTCGGGACAGCGGAGGTCCCTTGGCCGTCGGGGGGCGAGTCGTCCGTGGGGACAGCCCCAGGCGATGCCGCGACAGCGATCCTCGATCGGGTGGCCGCATCTGACGACCGCCGGCTTCGGGTACTCATCGGTGACGACGCGCCCATGCAGGTTCGGCAAGCGCTCGATCTGCGCCAGCAGGACTATGCCCGCGATCCCCGCTACGCAGGCACCGGCCAATGACGAGCGGTGCTGATGAGCTACGGGGCGATCGGCCCCTCCCCGCCGTCAGCCCGACAGCGTCTTTCGAACCGACCCACGTTGAGGAAGCAGCCTGAGGGACACGGCGACCCCCGAACAGGGGCTTACAGGCAACTCCCAGAAAAATAACGTTTTGATAACTGGCGCTCCGTTACTCAACCGTTATATGGTTCAAGAGCGTTAGTTGTTTGCTGTGGCAGCTACCGCGGAATGTGATTGCAGGACACTCTTGGTGCAAGGGACGGGCTTTCGTCCGTTAACCGGCCCATTCGATAACTGGCACGCCGCGAACGAAATCGGCCAGACCCGGGGCGTGCTGGAATTGCTGAATGAGCACGAAAATCGACCGAGCACGCGCCTTTGGCGCCATGCACGACCAGGCCTCCCCCCTCATCCTCCCGAACGCCTGGGACGTCGCGTCCGCCCGCGTCGTTCTCGCGTGCGGCGCTCGAGCGATCGCGACGACGAGCGCCGGTGTCGCGTGGTCGAGCGGACACCGCGACGGGAACGAGCTGAGTCGCGACGCCGCACTCGATGCGGTGAGGCGGATCGCGTCCTCTGTGACCGTGCCGATCTCGGCAGATGTCGAAGCCGGGTACGGAGAGACGTCGAGTGACGTGGCCGAGACCGTCACCTCGTTCATCGACGCCGGCATCTCCGGCGTGAACATCGAGGACTCCCTCAGACCGATCGATGAACAGCAGCAGAGGATCGCCGGCGCCCGAACCGCAGCAGACGACGCGGGTATCCCGCTATTCATCAATGCCCGCATCGACACGCATCGGCTCGGCAACATCGGAGGCGATGACTGGTTCGAGGAGACAGTCACACGGGCCACGTCGTACGCACGCTCCGGAGCGAGCGGAATCTTCGTACTCGGCCCCTTGGCGGCAGACACGATCACGAGACTTGCCGACGCGACGACGCTGCCGCTCAACGTCGCCTACGGCCCCGGCACCCTGTCGATCAGCGAACTCTCGAGGGCAGGTGCACGTCGCATCAGCGCAGGATCCTCGATCGCCGAAGCCGCGTACAGCGTCGCGCAGCACTGGGCCTCCGCGATGTTGGAGACGCCGGACGCTCGCGTCTCATCACCCCCCGCTCTCGGCTGGGCCGCACTCAACGGACTCGTCCGCGATTAGTTCCCAGCCACCCCCGATGAGGGGCTCCCAGACACCTCCCAGCAAAATAACGTTTTGGTAACTAGCGCTCCGTTACTCAACCGTTATATGGTTCAAGAGCGTTAGTTGTTTGCTGTGGCAGCTACCGCGGAATGTGATTGCAGGACACTCTTGGTGCAAGGGTCTGTCTGTCTGCAGCATGTCAACCCGCCCCCCGATTTTCGGGGAATCCTCAGTAGCCGCCCTAGTGTGGAGGCCACGAGAGGATCTCTATGACAAAGCCCGTCTCCCCCGTCGCCGCCTGGGAGTCGCTCTTCCGAGCGCAAGTCGCCGTGATGCGCCAGATTGCCTCGGAATTCCCCTCCGACGTCATCTCGCTCAACGAGTACGACGTTCTCTTCACCCTGTCGCTCGCCGAGAACCGCACCCTGCGCATCCGGGAACTCAACGAGAACGTGCTCCTGACGCAGCCGAGCATCTCCCGCCTCGTCGATCGACTCGCCGGCCGCGGACTCGTGACCAAACTCACCGACCCGAACGACGGCCGCGGCACCCTCGTGGCGCTCACTGACACCGGATTCGACCTGTTTCGCGATGCCGCGCACATTCACGGGCGCTCCATCGCCAGCCGCATGAGCACGGCCCTGTCGCCCGACGAGCTCACCGAACTCGCGCGCCTGACACGCAAGCTCTACGCCAGCGTCACCGCCCGATGACCGCTCCGAGCATCGTCTGGTTCCGCGACGACCTGCGGGTCTCCGACAACCCCGCCCTGCACGCCGCCGCAGAGCACGGCGGGCCCATCGTGTGCCTCTACATTCTGGATGACGCCAGCCCCGGCATACGGCCGTTGGGCGGCGCGGCCCGCTGGTGGCTGCACCACAGTCTTGAATCGCTCGCCTCGTCGCTGCGCGACATCGGACTCGAGCTCATGCTTCGTCGCGGCGCGGCCGCCGAGGTCATCGACTCCGTCGTCGCCGACACGGGCGCGCAGGCGGTCTTTTGGAACCGGCGCTACGGCGAGGCCGAACGAACCGTGGATGCCGGCATCAAGTCGTCGCTGCGGGCCGCCGGCATCGAGGCGCAGAGCTCGCAGGCCTCGCTGCTGTTCGAGCCCTGGACGGTGATGACCGGCCAGGACGCCCCGTATCGTGTCTTCACCCCGTTCTACCGCTCGTGTCTCGCCCAGCAGGAGCCACGGCATCCACTGCCTGTCGACGACGACGTGACGGCACTGCCCGACATCGCCAGCGATGATCTCGCCGACTGGCAGTTGCTGCCCACGACACCCGACTGGGCCGGCGGCCTGCGCGACTCGTGGACACCGGGCGAGGCGACCGCCGTGACGCGTCTGCGGTCGTTCCTCGAGACCGAGCTGTCGTCGTATGTGGCCGAGCAGGACCTGCCTGCGCAGGATGCGACATCCGGTCTCTCGCCCTACCTGCGATGGGGCGAGATCAGCCCCTTTCAGGTATGGCACGAGACGCGCTCGTACGTGGCCTCGCTCGACCGCCGCACCGCCGAGGGCGCACGCGCATCCGAGGGGGCGAGCGCGTTTCTGCGCCAGCTCGTGTGGCGCGAGTTCTCGTACCACCTGCTGTTCCACTGGCCGCAGATCACCCACTCGAACATGCGGCCCGCCTTCGACGACTTCCCGTGGGCGGAGCCTTCTCCGGTCGTGATGGAGGCCTGGCAGATGGGACGCACCGGCATCCCCCTCGTCGACGCGGGCATGCGCGAGCTGTGGAAGACGGGCATCATGCACAACCGGGTGCGCATGGTCGTGGCGTCGTTCCTCGTGAAGAACCTGCGCATCGACTGGCGTGAGGGCGAGCGGTGGTTCTGGGACACGCTCGTCGACGCCGACCCTGCGGCGAACGCGGTGAACTGGCAGTGGGTGGCCGGGTCGGGCGTCGACGCGGCGCCGTACTTCCGGGTGTTCAATCCCGAGCTGCAGGCGACGAAGTTCGATCCGCACCGCGAGTACATCCGCCGCTTCGTGCCCGACATCGACGCCGAGACCTATCCCCCGCCCCTCGTCGACCTGAAGCAGTCGCGCGCGGCGGCTCTGGATGCGTACGCCTCGATCTCGAAGGATCGCGCGCTGGGCGAGCCCGGCTAGGCCGCCGCCCCCTCCCGGAGCCCGCCGAGGGGGCCTCGCTCCCTGAGCCTGTCGAAGGGCAGAACAGCCGCCGCTAGATGCCCTCTCCGGGAACGATCGTCGAGTCGATGCTGCGGTTCAGCGCCTGTGCGTCGGCGTCGAGGTCGCGCAGCTGCTGCTGCAGGTCCCCGAGCTGGGTGATCTTGCCGTTGATGGCCGTTCGCCGCGTCTCGAGGTCGGCGTCGCGAGCGATCAGCGCAGCCTTGTCGGCATCGAACCCCGCGGGGTCGTCCGAATACCCGTAGGCCTCGTTCTTGGCGATGAACGCGTCGATGTCGGTGTTGAGCTGTGTCTGGTCGGCGTTGAACGTATTCGTGTCGGACTCGATCTCATCCGCAAGCGCGAGGATCTGGTTCGACAGGTCAGTGGTCTGCTGCTCGAGGTCGCTGAACACCTTCTCGTATGCGGCGTGCAGGCCGACGACGATGCTGCGATCGGTGAAGTACGTCTTGTAGTACGTCTCGAGCTCCGGGTCGAGGTCGGTGAACTCGGTTCCGATGATCGAGTGCAGCTCGGTGAGGCGGGTTCCCGGCTGCGAGACCGCGTAGGCGTCCATGCGCGCCGCCAACTCCGGATCGTCTCCGTGCGCGGTGTAGGCCTCTTCGAGCAGAACGCCGAGACGCTCCTGAGACGCGGTGTCGAGCCTGTCGAACGCGGCGTGCAGCATCTCGTGAGCGGCGGTGACCTCGCGCAGCCCGTCGAGGCGCTCCTCGGTCACGTCGTAGAGGTGGATCGTCTCGCCGGTGTAGCAGCCGAGCAGGAACTGCTCCGGCCTGATTCCGCACGCGGTGTTGAACTCGCTGGCCGTGTTCAGCTCGGGGTGGCTCGTGTAGAAGAGGAAGGTGCCGACCTCGTTCATGTCGGCGCGCTCGACGAGCGACTCGATGTTCTCGCTCGGGGTGAAGTCGGCGACCGACTGGCGATCGGCGATGATCCGCGCGTTCGCGGCGTAGTAGACGCCGCCGGAGACGGGCAGCGCGATGGCCAGCAGCGCCGCGACGCCCACCATCAGGCCCTGCCACCAGGTCATTCCGCGCACGCGCGCGGGCTTCGGCGATCCGGATGCGTACGGTTGCGGCGACGGCGCCGGGAACTGCTGGGTCTGCTGCGGCGGATAAGACGGCTGATGTTGAGCCTGCGGCTGCTGCGGGAACTGAGGCTGCTGCTGCGGTTGTGGAAACTGAGGCTGCTGCGGCGGCATCGGCGGAACCGGCGGTCGACCTTGTGCGCCGCCCTGCTCAGGGCCGGCGGGATACGGGGGCAGACTCACAAAGATTCCTCACACTCGTCGCAACCCCTCCACGATAGCGGGCCTCCGATTTTGCGAGAATGGAGCCCATCGTCGACGACGCCAGGAAGGGCGGTGCTCATGGGTGTGTTCTCTCCGGGATTCCTCGGTCGCAGACGCGAGCGCGACCCCCGTCTGCCGCCCGGCCAGCACGCGGTCACGAACTTTCCCGTGCTGTCGGCGGGGCCCATTCCGAACGTGCGCCTCGACCGGTGGACGTTCGGAATCACCAACGAGCGCAACCAGACCACCGGCTACACCTGGGAGCAGTTCCAGAAGCTTCCGACAGAGGATGTCACCGTCGACCTGCACTGCGTGACCCGGTGGTCGCAGTTCGACATGCCCTGGCGCGGAGTCTCGCTCGATCTGCTGCTCGAGGGGGTCGAGACGACCGCCTCGTTCGCGGTGGCCCGAAGCTACGGCGGCTACACGACGAACATCCCCCTCGGCGAACTGCGCGGCGGCAAGGCCTGGATCGCAACGCGCTACGACGGCAAGCCGTTGAGCGACAGTCACGGCGGCCCGGCCCGGCTGCTCGTTCCCCACCTCTATCTCTGGAAGAGCGCCAAGTGGATCAACCGCATCACCCTGCACACGCACGACCAGCCGGGATTCTGGGAGACCAACGGCTACAACAACCACGGCGACCCCTGGCGCGAGGAGCGCTACTGGTGACCGGTCGGCTGCGCGCGCGCAGAGCCGAATAGACTCGGGTGATCACCGCAAGACGAGGAGCACGATGAGCGCACGCTGGACACGCGTCGCTCGCGGCAGCCTCGCCGCCGCCTTCTCCACCTTCGTCGCGGCGTTCTCGCACGCCGTCTCCGGCGGCTCGGCGCCCGGCATCGCAGCGCTCTCGCTCGCGGTCGCGTTCTCGACCCTGGTGTGTGTGGCCCTCGCCGGTCGCGGCCTGTCGTACTGGCGCATCGGCGCTTCGGTGGCCGCGAGCCAGGTCTTCTTCCACACGCTGTTCAGCCTCATCGTGGAGCCCGCCCCCGCCTCGCCGGCGGCCCCGGCGACGGCCCACGCCGGCCACGACATGGCCGCCATGTTCGTGCCCACGGGCGCCGCGGCATCCGGCGGCGCAGCGATCACCGTCGACGTCGCCATGGTGACCGGCCACGTGCTCGCGGCTGTCGCGACCTTCGCCGCGATCGTGTGGGGCGAGCGGGCCGTTCGAGGCCTGTTGGCCGCCGCGCTCGTGCGCGCGACCCGCCTCACCGCACTGCTTCTTCCCGCCCCGGTCTTTCCTCCTCGCTCCGTGCGCCTCGGCCGCGTGGCTCGCATCGACGCCCCTGCCGTGCTCGAGGTGCTGCGCGCATCCGTCTGGCACCGCGGCCCACCGCTCGCCGCCTGACCCTCACCCCTCATATCCGGCCGGCACTCGCCCGCGCGCCGGAATTCTTTCGCGCACCCTGCGCATCCACTCGCCGGAGCACGCGCGCGTTCGACGCGCCCCTCCGCACACTTTTCAAGGACCCATCATGAAGAAATCCACCCCTCTCGCCCTCGCCTCGACCGGCCTTGGTATCGGCGTGCTCCTCGCCGTCGCAGTTCCTCTCTCCGCCAGCGCCCACGTGAGTGTGACGCCCGCCGCGACGGCGGCCGGCTCGTACACGGTGCTCACGTTCGCCGTTCCCCATGGATGCGACGGGTCGGCCACCACGACCATCGCCATCGACATTCCCGAGGAGATCGCCTCGGTCACGCCGACGGTCAACCCGAACTGGGACGTCTCGAAGGTCATGACGCCGCTGGCCACACCCTCGACGAGCGCACATGGCGAGGCGGCGACCGAGCGCGTCGGCCAGGTCGTGTACACCGCCAAGACCCCGCTGGCCGACGGCTACCGCGACACGTTCGCGCTCTCGCTGCAGCTCCCGGCGGACGCGGCCGGCACGACCCTCGACTTCCCCGTGCTGCAGACCTGCGAGACGGGCTCGACGAACTGGAACGAAGTTCCGGCCGACGGCGCCGACGAGGACTCGGTCGAGCATCCGGCGCCCGCGATCACCGTCACGGAGGCCGTCGCCACGGAGGCGGACGGCGACCCGGTGAGCACCGCCGACACGGCGTCATCGGATGCGTCGGGCTCGGTCGCCGACGCCGGCTCCGGTGACGACGTGCTCGCCCGCGTGCTCGGCATCGGCGGACTCGTCGTGGGCGCGGTCGGCGTCGTCATCGCGGTCGTCGCGACCCGACGCGCTCGAACGGCGTAGTCGCATGCGCATCGCTTCACCGAATCGGACGGCTCGCCGCACGGCGGTCGTCGGCGCGCTGACGCTGCTCGCAGCTGTGACGGTCGGGGCGGTCGGCCAGGTGCCGACCGCCTCGGCGCACAACTACCTGGTGTCGTCGACTCCGGAGGCGGGCTCCGTGCTCACCTCGTTGCCGCCCGAGTTCGTGATCACGACCAACGACGTACTGCTCGACTTCGGGGGCGAGAACACCGGATCGGCCGGCGCGCTCGAAGTGCAGGGCCCCGACGGCCTGTTCTACGGCGACGGATGCGTGACGGTATCCGGGCCGTCGATCTCGACGGCGGCCGCACTCGGACCGGCAGGCGACTACACCGTGATCTGGCGGGTCGTGTCGACCGACGGGCATCCGGTGTCGAACCAGTTCGCGTTCACCTGGCAGCCGGATGCCGCGCAGGTCGCGTCGACCGGATCGGCCGCGGCCCCCGTGTGCCCGACCGCGAACGACGCGGCGGGTGCCGCGGATGGCGACAATTCGACAGGGACGACGTCGGGCGACTCGAACGCGGCTTCGGCGGCCTCGTCCGACGACGAGTTCTTCTCGGTGCTGGCATGGGGCGGCGGCGCACTGGCCGCCGTCGTCGTCGCGGTGACAGTGACCCTGCTCGCGCTGCGCCGTCCCAAACTGGGAGCCGGCCCGGGAAGTGATTCACGACCACCCGGGGATATCTAGCCCTGCTGGCGACCGAAGCTCTGACGCAGACTGGTCAGAGCTTCGGTTCGCAGTGTCGCGAGAGAGGCGACCAATGACAGGAACAGCGTGATCGCAGACAGCACCGCCCAGACGGCCCCCAATCCAGTAGCAGATTCAGCAACAACAGATTCAGTAACACTCGTGAAATTGTCCCCGACGGAGTGGAGAGTCTCCGACCCTCGTGCGTCGGCGCACGACGCCGCATCGCTTCTCGGGTTCATCGAAGCCCGCGGAAGTTCGTTCGAAGTGACGGTTTTGAATCAGGGCGTCGCATCGTACACTGCGACGAGCCTAGATGGCGCACTGGCACTCTTCGCGTCGAAGCGAGATTCCCCTCGACTCTCACCTAATGTTGGAGGAACATCGCGCTCCGCGATGCGGTAAGACACAAGGGGACAGCATGGGAAAGTTGCTTTACGGTGACTCCGACATCGAGATCGAGTTCGACGACAGGGCACTGACGCACCTGCAGATCGTGATCGGCTCCAAGCTGCGCCGAGGTGAGAGCTTCTTCTTCTCGTGGAAAGACGACCCGGCCATCGGCGACGGCCGCTCGAGCATCTGGCTCGACAAGTCCATTCCGCTCTACTTCAAGTTCTTCGGTGGCAAGATGCCCACCCTGAATCGCGAGTGGCTTGAGATCCTCACCTCTTCGGCGAACAGCGGCCAGGGCCTCATCTTCTCGGAGGAGCCCAATGGAGCGACGAACCCGCCTAGAGGTCACGTCTAGAGCTGCCGGCACGGCCGGTATCACAGCACGGGCAGACACGCCCAACACCCCCTTAACAGGGGTAACTTAAACCTGCTGTTTACACGGGCGACTTCGTTTCGTCGCGCGGTCTGACTTTGATTGAGAGATACCCACCCGTATCTCGATCAAGGGAAATCCATGCCCCGCAACCACCCCCGGCGCTTCAGACTCGGCATCGCTGCCCTGGCTGGCGCCGCCCTGGCGGCAAGCCCGCTACTCGCCGTACCCGCGTTCGCCGCGAGCACCGGCGTCGTCATCAACGAGGCGTACGTGAACGGCGGATCCGCCGGCGCCACGTACCTCAACAAGTTCGTCGAGCTCTACAACCCGACGACGGCCACGATCGACCTCAGCTCGATGTCGCTGCAGTACCGCTCGGCTACGGGCACGGTGAACCCGACCGGGGTGCTGCCCCTCACCGGCAGCATCGCACCCGGCGGCTACTACCTGATTCAGGGGAACAGCAATGCCGCCAATGGCGCCGCCCTGCCCACGCCTGACGCCTCGCTGACCTTCTCGTTCGCCGGAGGCGGTGGCACGCTGTTCCTCGCCAACCAGACGACGCCGCTCACTACGCCGGCCACGGGGTCGCTCGTGAACAACCCCGCCGTTGTCGACCTGCTCGGCTATGGAACATCGAACACCTTCGAGACGTCTGTGGCCGCGGCCCCGTCGGTGACGACCTCGATGAACCGCAGCGCGGGCCTCGACACCGACGTGAACTCGGCCGACTTCGGCCTCGCGGCGCCCACACCGCAGAACAGCGGCGGTGAGGCTCCGCCCGAAGAGCCGGAAGAGCCGGAGGAACCGAGCGGCCCCGCGGTTCCCGCCACGATCGCGGAGATCCAGGGGACGACCGACACGAGTCCGCTCGCCGGACAGACTGTCGTGACCCGCGGAGTCGTCACCGCGAGCTACCCGACGGGCGGGTTCAACGGCTACGTGATCCAGACGCCCGGCACCGGAGGAAGCCTCGATCTGGCGACGCACACGGCATCCGATGGCCTTTTCGTCTTCTCGTCGGCAACCGTGCCGCAGGCGACGATCGGCGCGTACGTCGAGGTGACCGGCGTGGTGTCGGAGTACCAGGGCCTGACCGAGCTGACCGTCGCATCCGACGGCCTCGCCGTGCTCACCGAGGCGGTCACCCCGCCTGCGCCCGCAGCAGTCGCCCTGCCGAGCGACCCCGCCCAGCGGGAGTCGCTGGAGAGCATGCTGCTCGCGCCCGCCGGCGACTACACGGTGACCGACAACTACGACACGAACTACTACGGTTCGGTCGTGCTCACCGCCGGCACCGAACCCCTCGTGACGCCCACCTCGGTCACCGAGCCGGGCAGCGCGGAGTACACGGCGCTCGTCGCGGCCAACGCCGCAGCGGCCGTGACCCTCGACGACGGAGCGAGCACCAACTTCAACAGCGCCGCGAACAAGTCGAAGCCCCTGCCGTACCTGACCGTCGAGAACCCGGTTCGCATCGGAGCGGCCGTGACCTTCACCGGGCCGGTCGTCGTCGACTACCGCTTCGGCGCTTGGAGCCTGCAGCCCACGCAGGAGCTCACCCCCGCCAACGCCGCGACCGTTCAGCCCGCGACCTTCGAGAACACTCGCACGGCGGAGCCTCTCGACGTGGGCGGCGACGCGACGGTGGCCTCGTTCAACGTGCTCAACTACTTCTCGACCACGGGCGACGAGCTCACCGGATGCAGCTACTACACCGACCGTGACGGCGACCCCGTCACCGTCAACTCCGGCTGCGATGCGCGCGGGGCCGCCGAGCAGGAAGACCTCGACCGGCAGCAGGCCAAGATCGTCTCGGCGATCAACGCGCTCGACGCCGACGTCGTCTCGCTCGAGGAGATCGAGAACTCGAGTCGCTTCGGGCTCGATCGCGACGCATCCCTCGCCGAGCTGACCGACGCGCTGAACGTGGCGGCCGGCGCAGGCACCTGGGCGTTCGTGCCCTCCCCTGAGGCGGTTCCGGCGGGCGAGGATGTCATTCGCACGGCATTCATCTATCGCGCGGCGGTCGTGGAGACGGTCGGTGACTCGGTGATCGACGACGACACGGCGTTCTCGAACGCGCGCTACCCGCTCGCCCAGGCGTTCCAGCTGGTTGATGGAGGAGAGTCCACGCGGTTCCTCACCATCGTGAACCACTTCAAGTCGAAGGGGTCGGGCATCGGCGAGGATGCGGACCAGAACGACGGGCAGGGCGCGTCCAACGCCTCCCGCGTACGTCAGGCGACGGCCCTCGTCGAGTTCGCCGACGGTCTCGTGACGGACACCGGCATCGACCGCGTGCTCCTGAGCGGCGACTTCAACTCGTATGAGAAGGAGGACCCGATCGACGTCATTCTCGCGGCCGGATACACCGACCTCGGCGAGGCCACCGGCAAGAAGAGCTACGCCTTCGACGGCGCGGTCGGCTCGCTCGACCACGTCTTCGCCTCGCAGGCTGCGGCGGCGGATGTGACGGGTACAGACATCTGGAACATCAACTCGGTCGAGTCGATCGCCCTTGAGTACAGCCGGTACAACTACAACGCGGTCAACCTCTACAGCGCCGATCCCTACCGCTCGAGCGACCACGATCCCGTGGTCGTGGGGTTGGCTCTGCGTGAGGACGCACCCGTGGATCCGGGCACCGGGCTTCCGGGCACTGGGCTTCCGGGCACCGGCGCTCCCGGAGCCGGCGTGCCGGCGCCCGGAGCGGCAGCCGGCAGCGCGGGATCGGGACGCCTCGCAGCGACGGGTACCGACGCGGCACCCGTGCTGTTCGGAGCCCTCGCACTGCTCGTTCTCGGAGCAGGAATGGCACTGCGCCGCCGCCGCTCGGCCTAGGTCGAGTAGCCACACGACGAAAGAGCCGGCGTATCGAGACCACCCTCGCGGTGGTCTCGATACGCCGACTCCGTTCCCTGAGCCTGTCGAAGGGCCGCCTGGCGCGCCCAAGGAGGCGAGGACTAGTCCTTCAGGCGCTCCACGAGAATCGCGCGGCTCATGCGCGAGTACCCCACGACGCCCTTGGCCTTCGCCTGAGCGCGAAGCTCGACGAGCGTCGGCGGCTTCGCAGGCGCCGCGGTCTTCGCGGCAACCTTCGGCGCGGCCTTCGGCGCCGCCTTCGGCGCCGCGGATGCCTTCGGCAGGTCGAGCCCGCGCTTGGTCGCCGGGGGCGCGGATGCGATGGGCGGCTCGGCCGCGACCGGCACCGATGCGACGGTCGCCTTCGTGGCGGTCGCAGGCTTCTTCGCCGGCGCCTGCTTCTTCGCGTCAGGCTTCGCCGTGTCGGGCTTCTTCGCCTCGGGCTTCGCGTCGTTCACGACGGTCTCGAGGTCGCGGGCGACCTTCTTCGCCTGCTTGCGCAGCTCTTTCGAGCGCTCGCTCGCAGCCTTGCGCGCCTTCTTGACGGCGGTCTCCGCCGCGGCGATCGCCTCGCGCGCGGCCTTCTCGAGCTTCTGCTCGATCGACTTCGCCGTCTTCGACGCGGCCTTCTCGTTCGACTTCTTCGTCGCCGACTTCTTCGTCGCCTTCGAAACGGGTTTCTTCGTCTTCTTCTCAGCCATTGCAGCTCCCTCTGGTTGATACAACTCGCTCGACGCTGTCGCGCCGGGGTTCCAGAGTGGCACTACTCAGTGAGAAAGCACCGAACCGGCCACCCGACACACGTCTACACCCACCGCGAATGTGCAAAAAGCGTCGGTCCTCTTCGCCGATACGGGCAGAAACTGCACAGTCGAGCGACGGCGGTCGTCAGACGGCGCCCGTCAGCGGGGAAGCGGCGGCGGATCGTCGAGAAGGTCCGCGGTCGGTGTGAAGTACAGCGAGCCCGTGACCGCGGTCGAGAAGTCGAGGATGCGGTCGTAGGTGCCCTCCGGGTCGCCGACGAACATGTTCTTCAGCATGCGCTCCGTGACCGCCGGAGTCTTCGCATAGCCGATGAAGTAGGTGCCGAACTCGGCCTCTCCGATGCGGCCGAACGGCATGTTGTCGCGCACGATCTTTTCTTCGTTGCCATCGGCATCCGTCAGCACGGTGAGCACCGTGTGGGCGTTCGGGGCCTTCTTCTCGTCGGCCTGCTCGACGTTGTTCGCCTTGCCCCGACCGATGGCCTGCTCCTGCTGCTCCACCGTGAGCAGGTTCCAGGCCGTGAGGTTGTGCAGGTACTTCTGCACGACCACGTAGCTGCCGCCCACGAACTGCGGCTCGTCGTCGCGCACGATCACGTTCTGCATGGCGAGGGCGCCCGTCGGATTCTCTGTGCCGTCGACGAAGCCGAGCAGGTCGCGCTCGTCGAAGGACTTGAAGCCGTGCACCTCGTCGACCACGGCGGCCGGCCCTCCGAACCGCTCGACGAGCAGGCTCGCCAGCTCGAAGCAGAGGTCCATGCCCTGGGCGCGGATGTGGAACAGGATGTCGCCGGGCGTCGAGACCGAGGAGTGCACCACTCCATGGAACTCCGGCAGAACGTGCAGCTCTTTCGGGCGAGGTCCGTCGAAGAGCCGCGACCAGGCATCCGACCCGATCGACGTGATGCAGGTGAGCAGGCTGCTCGGCACGCGGAAACCGACCGAGCGCACGAGCCCCGAGATGTCGCCGAGCGCGTCGTGAACCAGCTCTTCGCTACCGGGCGCGATAGTGAGCACCAGGAAGATCGCCGAGTCGCTCAGCGGATTGAGGATGGCTTGGGATGCGGGCAGCGGCTCGCCGCCGAGGGGATCGGTCACGCCCTCACGCTATCCGAGCGCACCAGCTGCGCGACTCGACGGATGTCGGAAATCAGCCCTCGGCGTCGAGCGGATGCGCGATCTCATCGCGAGGCATGCGGGCGATGAGCAGCGCGGCCACCGCGAAGAAGACGGGAACCACCCCGGCGACGAGGAAGGTGGGGGCCAGGCCCACCGCCTCGCCCACCGGCCCCGCGAGCGCCATCGACACCGGCATAAGTGCCAGCGAGATGAAGAAGTCGAGGCTCGAGACCCGCCCGAGCAGGTCGCGCGGCACTCGCCTCTGCAGCAGGGTTCCCCAGATGACCTGCCCTGCCGAGCCAGTGAACCCGACGATGAAGACCGCCACCGCCATGACCCAGAGCTCGTTCGTGAAGCCGATGATTGCGAGCGGAACGGAGCCGATTCCCCACGCCAGCAGCATCACTGTGAGGTAGCGGCGCGGCAGCCGGCGCGATGCGACCACGATCGATCCGATCGCGCCGCCCACGCCGAAGGCCGCGAGCACGAGCGCGAACGAGCCGGCCCCTCCCCCGGTCTGGTCGCGCACGGCGAACGGCAGAAGCACCTCGATGGGGCCGAGCAGCACGAGCACCCAGCCGAAGGCGAAGAGCAGCGTCGCGAACAGCCAGGGAGTGCGCACCATGTAGACGACGCCCTCGCGCATGTCTCGGTACATCGAGACCAGCGGATGCGCGGAGTCACCCGAGCGGTCGCGCGCGATGGGCACGCTGCGCATCACGACGAGGCCCGCGAGCGCGGCGAGGTGCACGACGACGATCACCGCGAATGCGGAGGGTGGCCCGCCGAGTGCGATGAGGCCGGCCGCGACAGCCGGGCCCGCGGCCTGCAGCGCGGCGGGGCGCAGCACCCCCTCGATGCCGTTGGCCGCGAGCAGGTCGTCGGCGGGGAGTAGAGCGGGCAGGATGGCGGAGTAGGCCGGATAGAAGAAGCCCTCCCCGATGCCGAGCAGCGCGGCTGCGACCACGAGGTGCCAGAGTTCGAGCGACCCCGCGAGCGCGAGCGCGGCCACTGCGGCCATGCTCACTAGCTTGACGCTCTCGATGCCCACGAGGATCAGGCGCTGCGGCACGCGGTCGGCGACGACACCGCCGATGAGGGTCGCGCCGACCATGCCGATGCTCGTGGCCGTGGCCGTGATCGAGAGCTGCAGCGGGCCGCCCCCGAGCTCGATGACCTGCCACACCAGGGCGACCAGCCACATGCCCCCGCCGAAGAGCGACAGGGTCAGCGCACCGAAGAGCAGTCGGTACTGCCCTGTGGCGAAGGGCCTCACGGCGCGGGGAAGCTGTGCCATACGTCCACGCTAGGGCGCGCGCGACGTCCGCGCCACGTCGGCGCATCCGCGCCCGGACGGCCGGGGGCGCACGCTCCCAGAGGGCGCGGATGCCGATGCGTCAGACTGGATGCATGGCCTCCGCTCGCACGTTCACGCCCGAGAGACTCTTCCGCGTCTTCGCCCTGCTCGAAACCATCACCTGGACGCTGCTCATCGTGGGCATGATCCTCAAGTACGCGGTCGGTGTCGGCGACTGGCCCGTGTCGATTGCCGGCTTCATCCACGGTCTGATCTTCATCGCCTACGCGCTGCAGGCCGGCGTGGTGGCCGTGAACCAGCGGTGGCACCTCGGCCTCGCGACTCTGGCCGTCGCATCCGCCGTCGTGCCCTACGCCACCATTCCGGTGGAGCGCTGGTTGGCCCGACGCGGCAGCCTCGAGGGCGGATGGCGCACGGATGCGACGGACGACCCCCGAGACGCGCGCCCGCTCGACCGCGCCTTCCGCTGGGCGCTGCAGCGGCCCATCCCCTTGGCTGGAGGCCTGATCGTGGCTCTCGTCGCGATCATGGCGACGCTGCTCTTCATCGGTCCGCCCGGCGGCGAGGCCTGATCGGCGAGGCGCAGGGCACACAAAAAAGCGGCCCGCTTTCGCGAGCCGCTTTCGTGTTGTATCTCTGTGCGCCCTAAGGGATTCGAACCCCTGGCCTTCTGATCCGTAGTCAGACGCTCTATCCAGCTGAGCTAAGGGCGCAGGTCAAGACCAGATGAAATCTTAGCACGCCTTTTAGAGCCCTTCTGCACAGCGTCCGTGATCAGCGGGCCGTGGCCAGTTCCGGCTCGGCGTTAGTCGAGATGCGAGGCAGCTCGACCTCGTTCTCGACCTCCACCTTCACGCCGGCCCGGAAGTGCCCGATCACCGCCAGCGCGAGGCCGACCGCGGCCCACCCGGCCACAACCAACCACGGGAACGTCGTGGGTGCATCCGGGAAGTACGACAGGTCGCGCAGCAGCGTCGCGCCCGCTCCCGGCGGGAACCACTGGCCGACGAGCCCCCACGGCTGCGGCAGGAACTCCAGGGGCTGAGTCGCGGCCGAGATCGGGTTGGCGATGAGCAGGAAGAGCACCGGGCCCACGGCGATTCCAGCGCGGCCGACGAGAGAGGCGACCCCTACGATCGTGGCGCTGACGGCGAGCAGGGTGAGCGCGATCGCCCCGGCGTTCACGAGGTAGTCGCCCTGCAGCGCACCGAACCAGCCCTGCAGAATGCCCGCGAGCGCAAAGCCGGCGACGACCACGTAGACGGTGATGGCCACGACGCGGCGCCAGGCGCCGACGATCAGAATGGATGCGAGGATGCCGCCGAGCATGCCGCCGAGCGTCAGCGGGAAGGCGGCCGCAGTGAGCCCCGCGCCTCGTGGATCGGTATCGGCCAGAGGCACGACATCGGTCGCCGGCACGGAGACCGGCTCGGGGAGGGTCACGCCCTGGGCTGCGAGTGCGGCGTTCAGTTGCGCGGCGAGCTTCGGCGCGATGCCCGTGAGCAACTGGCTCACGATGGGGCTGGCGGCGGACGAGGTGAGAACCTCGGGAGCATCGCCGAGGACGATCGCGCCGTAGACCTCGCGCGTCTCGATCTGCGAGACGGCGTCGGCCCGGTCGGAGGCGTCAACGAAGGCGAAGGTATCGGGGGCCGACTCGGCGAGAGCGTCCTCGACCTGCTGCACCGCGGCATCCGGACCCGCCACGGCGAGGGGAACGCTCTTGACGGCGGAGGTGACCGAGGGCCAGGAGAACGCCATGACCATGACCGAGACGACGATCGCCAGAACGACGCCAATGCCGGCGATGCGCTTCCAGGGAGTAGGGGGTGGGGCGATACGGGTGCTGCGTGCGCTGCTCATGAGGACCGTCGATTCTTAAAAAGTTCGGGGAACAAAACAGAATGTTCGTTCTTTATAAGAATGAGTCACCGATAGGATCGTTGTCAAGGAACGTTCGTTCTTTTTTATTCGACGCAGGAGAGGCCCGATGCCCAAGGTCACAGAGCAGTACCGCGAGGCGAAGCGCGACCAGATCACGGAGGCGGCGCTGCGCTGCTTCGCCGCCAAGGGGTTCGGCGCATCGATGGCCGACATCATCGCCGAATCCGGGCTGTCGGCGGGCGCGATCTACGGCCACTTCGCCGGCAAGGCCGAGGTCATGCAGGCCGTGGCGGTGAAGGTGATGGGCAGCCGCATCGAAGACATGCAGAACCTGCGATCCCGGGACCGCATCCCGTCGCCCGGCGAGGTGCTCACGCGCATCCTGACCGGGCTCAGCGACGATGTGGCCGACACCGGCCTGCTGCTGCAGGTCTGGGGCGAGTCGGTCACCGACCCGAGCATCCGCGAGCTCGTCGACGTTGTCTTCGGCGAGCTCCGGGCCAGCTACCTGCAGCTCTTCACCGACTGGGCGAAGTCTGAGCGCGGCCTCGGCGACGTCGAAGCAATCGAGTACGCGACGAGGCTCACATCGGTCGCGGTGGGCCTGGGACAGGGATACATCGCGCAGTCCGCGCTGTTCCGTGAGTTCGACGGCCCCGCGTACCTGGCGATGGCGCGCGAGCTCCTCCCCCACTGAAGGAGAACCGCTCCCGTCGACCGCGAACGAGTTGCACGAAATGGCCGCCTCCCCGTGAAGGGAAGCGGCCATTTCGGGCAACTGGGCGCGATGCGCCCCGGGCGAGCGGCTAGCGCGAGCGCTGCAGCGAGATGATGCCCGTCGGGAACCGGTCGCGGTTCGAGACGAAGACCGTTCCCTTCGTCGGATCGACCGACACCCCGTAGACCTTATTGCCGTAGGTCGTCGCAGAGTAGTTCGCGATCTGGGTGAGGTCGCCCGCGTTCAGCACGAGAACTCCGCTCTTCTCGAAGGCGTCGGTCATGTGTCCGATGTACAGCCGCTGCGCGACCGGATCGACCGCCACCGAACGCAGATCCGGCGCCGCCACCTGAAGCGTCTGCAGCAGCGAGTAGTCGACGGTCGAGTAGACCCGAACGCCGTCCACACCCGACGTGTCCTCGCTGGTGACGTAGAGGCGCTTCGTCGTGGGGTCCACGGCGATTCCATGCGACTTCCACGACGTCGCCGAGGTCGTCGCGACGGTTTCGATCTGGGCGCCGGTGACGGCATCCATGACCTGGAAGCCCGTGCCTCGGGTCGCACCGTACACGCGGCCCGCCTCGAGATCGACGTCGATGCCGCGCACGTTCGCCGAGAAGGCGAACGGTCCGCGAACGATCGCGTCGGTCTTCACGTCGAGCACGGCCCAGGCCGCACCATAGGCGACGTAGAGCTCACCCTTCGCCGTGTCGAGCGCGACGTCTCGAACGCCCTCGGCCTCTCCCCCGGCGATGGAGTGCGTCTTCACGACGGTGTCGGTCGCCGGATCGATCTCCAGCACCCGGGCCGGCCGCTGCTCGTTGCCCACGAAGAGGTGCCCTGTGGTCGGGTCGACCACCGAGCCGACCGGCTTCACGTCGAGATCGGCGTTCGCGGTCTGCGACGGGATCGCTCCTAGCGCGGTCGGCGCGTAGGTGAGTCCGGTGGGCGGCCCCTCCGGGTCGGTCGGGTCCGTCGGGTCTGTCGGGTCGGTCGGATCGGTCGGATCCGTGGGGTCGGTCGGGTCGGTCGGGTCGACCGGCGTTCCGCCGTTCCGGATGCTGATGGTCACCGCGACCGAGGTCAGTTCCGACCCGGGCGGGTTCAGCCTGAAGTCACGGTTCGACGCGAACACCCGCTGGTGCTCCTCATCGACGGAGATGCCGTAGACGTCCTTTCCGTACTTCGGATCGGCCAGGTCTGCCAGAACTTTTCCGGTCTTCGCGTCGTGCACGGAGAAGCCGCCGGTTCCCGCCGCCGTGCCCGTGTAGGCCACGTAGATGAGACCGTGGGTCGAGTCGACGTCGAGCTGGCGAGCGTTCGGCCTCGTGGGCTGCTCCCAGAGCTGGGCGAAGTTGTTCTTCACGTCGAACGCGGCGATGTTCTTCACGTCTGCCGTCTCCTCGAAGAAGGCCGCGGTGACGCGGCCGCCCTCGGGGTCGGCGGCCACGTAGTAGGCACCGGCCGTTCCGTTGATGACGCCGATCGACTCACCGGTCTGGGCGTCCAGAACCTCGACACCCCGCGAGGGGATCGCGCCGTAGACGTAACCGTTGACCGGGTCGACATCGATGGAGCGGTTCGACTGCACGAAGGGGAACGGGCCCCGCACGACCTGGCCGTACGTCGCATCCGCCGTCGACACCACGACCCAGTTGGTGTTCTGCTGGCCGACATAGAGCAAGTCGTTCGCGTCGTCGATTCCGATGTCGCGGATGTTCTCGGGCAACGTCATCTGACGAACGATCGTGTCGGTGTTCGGATCGATCTCGAAGATCGTGCGGCCGTTCTGGTCACCCAGGAACAGGTGGTCGCGCTTCTCCGAGTACGCCGAGCCCGCGGGCAGCTGCGCCGCCGGCTTCGCGACCGAGACGACCTGACCGGCCGGCGAGTAGTCGAAGCCCTGCTCGACGATCCTCTCTGACACGGTGACCGCCGCCGCCGACGTTTCCGATCCGGGCGGGTTCAGCCTGAAGTCGCGGTTCGACGCGAACACTCTCTGGTGCTCCTCATCGATCGAGATGCCGTAGACGTCTTTGCCGTACTTCGGATCGGCGAAGTCGCCGAGCCGCTTGCCGGTGGCGATGTCGTGCACCGAGAATCCGCCGGTTCCCGCCGCCGTGCCCGTGTAGGCGACATAGACCAGACCGTGGGTCGAGTCGACGTCGAGCTGGCGGGCGTTCGGCCTCGTGGGCTGCTCCCAGAGCTGGGCGAAGTTGTCCTTCACGTCGAACGCCGCGATGTTCTTCACATCGGCCGTCTCCTCGAAGAAGGCCGCGGTGACGCGGCCGCCCTCGGGGTCGGCGGCCACGTAGTAGGCACCGGCCGTTCCGTTGATCACGCCGACCGATTCGCCGGTCTGGGCATCCAGAACCTCGACACCCCGCGACGGGATCGCTCCGTACACGTAACCGTTGACCGGGTCGACGTCGATGGAGCGGTTCGACTGCACGAACGGGAACGGGCCCCGCACGACCTGGCCGTATGTCGCATCCGCCGTCGACACGACCACCCAGTTCGAGTTCTGCTGACCCACGTAGAGCAGGTCGTTCGCGTCGTCGATTCCGATGTCGCGGATGTTCTCCGGCAGAGTCATCTGACGAACGATCGTGTCGGTGGCGGGATCCATCTCGAAGATCGTGCGGCCGTTCTGGTCACCCAGGAACAGGTGATCGCGCTTCTCCGAGAATGCCGATCCAGCGGGCAGCTGAGCGGCCGGCTTGGCGACGGACTTCAGGTCTCCGACGACGCGGTAGTCGACCGTGGTGGTCGGCTCCTCGGGCTCTTCTCCGCCCGGGTCGGGGTTGGGCTCGCAGCCGAGGCAGGGCTCCCCGCCGTTCTCGTCGATGACCTGCGGAACAGTGTCGTCGGTCACGGCCTTGCCGCTGTCGTTCTTCACGATGGTGAGGCCGTCGTAGTACTCGCCGTCGGCCGTGCGCGATTCGTAACGCAGCTTGTCGCCCGCCACGTCGATGAGCTGGTAGAGCTCGATTCCGCCGCCGAGCTTGCGCAGGTGCGCGCCGTTGTCGTTCCACAGGCGGGGGCCGGTGTTGTTGTACATCTTCGATCCCACGACCGACACCGCGTAGACGGGGCCGTCGTAGTTGAGGTCCTTGTTCCAGCTCACGGGGTTGCCGAGCTCCGACTCGTCGGAGTTTCCGCGCCCGTAGGCGTGGTCGTGGCCCTGCAGCACGAGGTCGACGTTGTGGCTCTCGAAGAGCGGCACCCAGGCATCCCGGATCGCGCGATTGTTGCGCCCCTCGTCGAGCGAGAAGACGGGGTGGTGGAAGTACACCACGGTCCACTTGTTGGGGTTTTCGTCGAGGGTCTTCTCGAGCCAGGCGGTCTGCACGGCCAGGGCAGCGGCATCCGTGATGTTGCTGTTGAGCGAGATGAAGCGCACGCCCTGGTAGTCGCTGTAGTAGACGGTGCCGTCGAGCAGCGCCTCGACCTCGGCCGGGCCGGATGGACCGTTCTCGGGGTAGGCGAACTGGGCCTGCCACTGCTTCGACAGCGCTTCGCCCTCGTACTCGTGGTTGCCCGCGGCGGCCAGGAAGTTCTGCGTTCCGAACTGGTAGCCGGCGGCGTCGAACACCTCGCCCCACTGGGTGTCGTTGTTCGCCTCGTCGATCAGGTCGCCCGCCTGCAGCACGATGCTGGCGTCGGGGCGGTCGCGGAAGGCGTTGCGGATGACACGCGAGGCGTCGGACTTGATGCCGTTCTGCACGTCGCCGAGGTAGATGAACGAGAAGTCGTCGGGGGTGGCCGACGCCGTCGTGAAGTGCTGCCACTCGCTGTAGTTCGTTCCGTCGCCGACGCGGTACATGTACTGCGTCGACGGGGTCAGGCCCGTGAACTTCACCGTGTGGAACGCCTCGTCGTAGCCCTTGTCGGTGGGCACCGTCGTTGTCGACGATGCCGCGACGACCGTGTAATCGTCGGTGTAGGGCTTGGCCGTGGCGACGCGGATCTGCGCCTGCGCCTGGGCCGCCGTGACCTTGGTCGAGGTGCGCCAGGTGACCGCCTGCGAGTTCGAGAGGTCTCCCGAGGGTGTGAGCACGAGGCGGTCGGGCACGCTGGTCGGGCCGTACTGCTCGATCGGCGTCGCCGTGGCGGCCTGTGCCGCCTCGGAGGTCGAACCGAGCGGAACGAGCAGGGCTCCGGCCAGAACCGCCGCCGTGATGGCGACGCCCCTGCGGAAGCCCGACCCGAACCGGGATGACGAGGTCGTCATGGGAGTGGAACCTTTCGGTGGTCGTGTGGCTCGGGTGCTTCGGGGTGTCGGTGCGGTCGAAGCGGGGGCACCGGATGCGCGGGGTCCCGCGCCGGTCGCGATCATCGGGCGCCGCCCGTCGCGTGGCGGCGGCGGCTCACGAAGACGAGTCCGAGGGCTCCGACGAGGAGCAGGGCTCCCGCGGCGGAGATCGCGGACCCGACCCAGGATGCGCCGGTGTTCGCCAGGTCCTTCACTCCGGTGCTCGGGGCGCCGACCGCCAGCACGGTGAGGTCGGCCGTGGTCGTCGCGCCCGACTCGAGGCCGCGAAGCACGATCGTGTGCTTTCCGATGGGAGCTCCGGCCGGGATGTGCGCCGTGTAGAGCACCGCGCCGGAGGCGTCGGCCTTCGTGTAGCCGAGGGTGATCGGGTCGGAGTGCAGCACGATCTCCATGTCCTCGTTCGGCTTGAAGCCCGATGCCTTCATGGACACCGATCCTCCGGCCGCGACGCCTGTGGCCGAGAGCTCGAGTGCCGACGGGGTGTAAGTCGGTTCGGTCGGCGGGGTGGTCGGACCGCCGGTCGGGGATGTCGTGGGTCCCGTCGTCGGCTCGGTCGTCGGTTCCGTAGTCGGCTCGGTCGTGGGCTCCGTGGTCGGCTCGGTTGTGGGCTCCGTCGTCGGCTCCGTCGTCGGTTCCGTGGTCGGCTCCGTCGTCGGCTCCGTCGTCGGCTCGGTCGTCGGCTCCGTCGTGGGCTCCGTCGTGGGCTCTGTCGTCGGCGGGGTGGTCGGCGGTGTCGTCGGCTCCGTCGTCGGCTCGCCCGACGGGATCGTGACCTCGGGCAGCTCGGGCGCGTTGATCGTGGTGCGGGCGGAACCCGGACCCGAGTCGCGCGGGGTCAGGTCGTCGGTCACGAGCTTGGCTCCGTCGTCGGACTTGGTGATCGTGAAGCCGTCGAACAGCTCGCCGGTGACCTTGCGGCTCTCGACGTGGATCTCATCGGCGGTGACATCGACCGTCTGGTACATCTGCGTGTAGCCGTTGGTGCTGCGGAGGTTCGCGCCGTTCGTGATCCAGTTGTTTGTCGCCAGATCATCCGGAACATACATCTTCGGACCGGCGATGGTGACCATGTAGACCGGGCCGGTCTGGCTGGTCTTCGGGTCGGCGCCCGCCGGCAGGTTCTGCTCGTTCGCGAACAGGTTGCCGCGCCCGTAGGCGTGGTCGTGGCCCTGCAGGACGAGGTCGACGTTGTGCTTCTCGAAGATGGGAAGCCACGCCTCGCGAAGTGTCTTGTTGTCGCGTCCGCTCGTCACGGAGAAGACCGGCTGGTGGAAGGCGACGACGGTCCACTTGTTGGGGTTCTCTGTCAGAACCTGGTCGAGCCACGCTGTCTGGGCATCCAGCTCGGGGCCGTTGATGACCGACGCGTTGAGTGAGATGAACCGCACGCCCTGGTAGTCGGTGAAGTAGACGTTTTCGCTGAACGCCGCCTTGAGCTCGGGGGTCGGGGCCGGCCCGTTCTCGGGGTAGGCGAACTGGGCCTTCCAGTAGCGGCTGAGCTGCGGGCCCGGGTAGTACTCGTGGTTTCCCGGGGCGGCGATCACGTTGAGGTAGGCGTTCTCAAAACCGGCGGCCGAGAACCATTCGCCCCACTCGGCATCCGCGACATCGGTGTCGATGAGGTCGCCGAGGTGCACGACGGCCTTCGAATAGGGGCGGGCCTCGTAGGCGGCGCGGAACGTGCGCGAGGCGTACGACTTCACGTCGTTCTGGGCGTCGCCCTGCACGAGGAACGAGAACGGCTCGTTCGAGGCGGCGGCCGTGGCGAACTCGAACCACTCGCTCCAGGTCTCCCCGTCGCCCACGCGGTAGAGGTACGCGGTGTCGGGCGTGAGCCCCGTCATCAGGGCCGAGTGGTACTTGATCTTGTAGCCCAGGTCGGTGGCCATCTCGACGGTGCTGGCCGCCGTGATCGTGGTCGACGAGGTGATCGGGCCATCCGTCATCGTGGCCAGCTGAACCTGCGGGGTCGTGACGTCGAGCGAGGTGCGCCACGACACGTTCTGCGTGGTGGCCGGCGTCTCAGAGGGGGTCAGGATGACGCGGTCGGGCACGGCTGACGCGACGTGGATCAGTGCCGGCGCGACGGGCGGCGGTGCGAGTCCGCCGCCCGCGGCCGAGGCGATGCCGCCGCCGAGTGCCATGAGCGCGAGCGAGGCGGCGACCGTGGCCGCGATCACCCCTGTGCGTCGGGAGCGCGTCGAGAGCGCGCGCGAGAATACGTCGATTTTCATCCTTGTGGATGCCCCTCAGTGATTGCCCCGGCATGGCCGGGATGTGCAGGAATGCCGAAAACTGACGAAAGGTCAGCCGGACTCTGCGAATCTATCGACGGGTGCGGGGCTGGCGGCGAACGGGGGGATCCGTTCGTCTATTGTTCAGAAGAGGCCACGAGAATTGCGTTTTCCGACACCCGTAGCTGGGTTTATCGACATTTTCGGCTTTGGCACCGAGCTCCACTATGGGCTATAGCGTCTGAGTGAACGTCCGGTCTGACCGGACGCACGTGAGGTGCAGAGAATGGCCCTTCGTCGGCCACCGGAAGGGCCGTTCTCTGCACCTCGACCGCGACGCTCCGCTTGCAGGCGTCTGCTGCGATCAGGTGTGTCAGGGTGTCAGCCCTGATCCTCGGCGACCACGTTGAACAGCCACGTCACCCCGAACCTGTCGGTGAGCATCCCGAAGCCCGCCGACCATGCAGAGGCGGCCAGCGGCTCGACGACCGTGGCGCCGTGATCGAGCGCCGCCCAGTAGCCGGTGGCCTCGTCGAGGGTCTCGGCATTGAGGGCGATGAAGAAGGACTGGTCGGTCACGGTCGTGCCGTTCTCGCGGTGCGTCGAGCCCGTCGCAGGGCCCGCGCCGGTGCCGGGCACGTCGTAGGCCATGACCGTGAAGCCGTCGGGGGCGACGACCTGGCCGAACACGACCTTGTCGGTGTCGGGCAGACCCGCGGGCATGCCGAACTCTCCGTAGGTGCGCGCGAAGCTCCGACCGCCGAAGGCCGTGGCGTAGAACTCGAGGGCGGCTCGGGCGTCGCCGCGGAAGTTGAGGTGGATGACGGGGGTAGCGGACATGGTGTGCTCCTTTGTGGGTTGGTGAGATCAGCGTCTCAGCGGTTCCGGTCAGAGAACGTCCGCTTTGTGCGAGAGGATGACACCATGCCGTCCGCGTCCTCCCCCTCGACGTCGAAACGCCTGCTCGCGCTGCTGTCGTTACTGCAGTCGCGGCGCGACTGGCCCGCCCCCGTGCTCGCCGGGCGGCTCGAGGTGAGCGAGCGCACGGTGCGGCGGGACATCGACCGGCTGCGCGAACTCGACTACGTGATCGACGCCACGCGCGGCCCCGACGGCGGCTATCGGCTCGGGGCGGGAAGCCAGCTGCCTCCCCTGCTCTTCGACGACGAGCAGGTGATCGCCTTGGCACTGGCCCTGCGCACGGCGGGCGGCCTCGGCGCAGGAATCGATGAAGCCGCCGACCGGGCCCTCCGCACGGTGAGTCGTCTGATGCCCGAAAGACTGTCGCACCGAGTCGCGAACCTCGTCGACACGGTCGGCCCGGTCGTCGCCCGCGGCTCGGTGCAGACAGACCCCGCGGTTCTCCTGAGTATCGGCGAGGCCATCCGCACCAGGCGCGAGTTGCGCTTCGACTACGCGACTCCCGACCGGGCGGCAGACGCCGCCGCCCCAGCCGCACGCTCGGTCGAACCGCACCACCTTCTCGCGCACAATGCCCGCTGGTATCTGATTGCATACTCGCCCGCCGAAGACGAATGGCGCATCTATCGAGCTGATCGCATCACTCCCCGCACCCACACGGGGCGCTCGTTCACCGCCAGATCGGTTCCCGGTGGCGACCCCGCGCGCTATCTGTCGGCACGTTTCAAGGGATCGTCCGGCCCGACTGCCGAAGACGTCTGGCCGTGCACGGGAACGGCCACCATTCATGGACCTCTGTCGCGGATCGCGCCCTACGTCGCCGACGGATCGGCGGAGGCTATCGGCACAAACCGCTGCAGGGTGCGGCTCGGCTCCTGGTCGTGGGAGGCCCTGGCCGCCGAGTTCTGCCGCTTCACCTTCGACGTGAGCGACGTCGAACCGCCCGAGCTGCGCGCGGCCTTCACCTCGATCGCGGAGCGCACGAGGCGCGCGGGAGCCGGCGAGGGCTTGGGCAGCTAGCGCGACACGTCTTCGAGACGTGATCGACAGCATCCGGATGTCGCCGCCGACGATTCAAAGCGAGCTGACAGCAGCACTGCCGGTGGCGGTGGGGCTGTCGGACTACGGTCATCGATGTGTCGAGAGAAGGGCAGTCGATGTCTGTTGTGCGTCGGGAATGGCCGATCGCCGTGGTGATCGTGATGGCCCTCTTCACTGTCGGCGCCCTCGTCGGAGTCGGAATCGCAGGACGGCCCGGGCATCCGCTGCCGACCGCGCGGGGCATCCAAGATCTCTCGGCCACCGCGGCACCGAGCACGTCGCCACCGGCGTCGTCATCGTCGTCGCAGAGCGTATCGTCGACGACCGAGACCGACACGGACTCGAACACGGACTCGAAGTCGGTCGTCGTAGCGATCGGAGACTCGATCATGGACGGCCACGGCCTGAAGCCGAGCCGGGCCTGGCCCGAACTGATCGGTCAGGCCACCGACTGGCAGCTCACCGATCTGGCCAGCGACGGCACCGGCTTCACTGCGGTCGGAGACGACGGCGACACATTTCAGGACGAGGCCGTCGAGGCCGTGGCGCTGCATCCATCGATCGTGATCATCGCCGCCAGCAGCAACGATCTCGGCGAAGACCCCACCGAGGTCTCCGACGACATCACCGCGACGATGTCCTACCTTCGCGATTCGCTTCCGGATGCGCAGATCATCGCGTTCAACGCCTTCTGGGGTGCGGATGCGCCGCCGCCGGAGCTGGCGGCGCTGGATTCCGACCTCGAGTACGCGTCGGCGTCGGTCGGCGCCCACTATCTCGACATCGGTCAGCCGCTCGCCGGTCGGCCCCAGCTCATGCAGTTCGACGGAGTGCACCCGACTGCCCGAGGCCTCGTAGTGCTCGCGGCGGCGATCGCAGCGGCCATCCGCGAAGACACGGCGGCGGCGACCTGAGAGATCCCGATGACGTGGGTGTCACCCACATCAGACACCGCGCTCGCCCGCCAGAAGCCGCTCGAACAGCTCGTCGTAGGTCACGCGCACCTGCTCCCATGACGCAGTCATGTCGATGCGTGCTGGGTCATCGATGGGCAACGCATAGCCCGCCTGGGCGTGGGGCACCGGGTCGCCCGGCAGAACGAGGGTCTGGATGTAGGCGCCCGTGTCGGCGGTGAAGGTCAGCGTGTGCGACGCCACGTTGCGGCCCCAGTCATCCGACGGCCACGAGAGGAATGAGACGTGCCGAGGTGGTGCACCGGCCCCGAGCGCGGTCGCCGACACGTAACTGCCGTAATGCTCCTCGCCCGGAGAGAGGATCTTGTAGGAGCCGTTGTCGAGGTAGATGAGCAGCGCTTCGGGAAAGGGCTTGGGGCCGTACATAGCGGTGTACCGGAATGCCTGCGCGAAGATCGGCTTGCCGAGCGGCACCGCGATCGACGAGGTGGCCGCCTGCGGCGCTCGCGCCACGGAGGTGTTCTGCTCGGTGGCGTTCTGCTCGGCGGCGGCACCCGCCCGGTGCTCGCTCGGCGGCGAGCACGGCACCGCGGCCTCAGAACCCGCCGGGATATGGGACAGGAAGAGCAACTCCGCCTCCTCCTGACCCGTGCTGCGTGCGATGTGGGCGATCGCGGGCTGCTCGAGGAGCGGCGTCGCGATCTCGAAGACGGTGTCGCGATCTTCGGTGGAGTGGATGATCGCACCGCGCAGCAGAAAGCCGGTCTGCCAGCCATCGTGATAGTGCCACCCTGTCGACGTTCCGCCGGGCAGGACCACTCGGCGCACTTCGAAGCGACTTCCGTCGGGCCTCGAGATGCTGGCGAGAATGTCTGTCGACGGCGATTCCTGTTCGCTCATGAACGCTCCCTGCTCTCCTTCGCGACGAGGCTGCGTCGTCGACCACGGGGCCGCTGTTGGCGGGCAGTTCATTTTCGGGCGCCGGGCTGTCCGCAGCCTGAGACAGCAGCCCCATAAGCACTCGACAGCGGATAGTGTGCATGGCCATGACGTCACGTTTTCTTGATCGCCGACATGCTCACGGCGGCTCCGCCGGCGCAGGCGCGAATGGTGAGGGAGGCCACAGGCCAGGCCGTCGGTGGATTGTCACCGCGGTCGTTGCAGCGGCGCTGTTGGTGGGCGTCTACGTCTTCGCGGTGCTCACGCCGTGGGGGCAGCAATGGGAGAACTCAGCCCTGACGGGCTCCGGCCGGGCCTCGCCCGAGGAAGAGGCCCAGGCTCTCGACAGCCTTGCGGCAATTCAGGTCTGGTCTCTAGCGGGTGCCCTGATCGCGCTGGCGTCGATAGGCCTGCTCAGGCGTCAGATACTCACGACAATCGTCGCCCTCGCAGTTGTTCTCGGCGGCGCCGTCGGGACAGAAGTGCTTAAACGCTGGATTCTGCCGCGCCCCGACCTCGTGTCGACACCTGTGGACCTCCTCGACAACAGCTTTCCGAGCGGACACACGGCCATCGCGATGACGACGATGGTGGCGGTGTTTCTCGTCGTGCCGTACAGATGGCGTGGCTGGGCGATGTTCGTCGTCATGACGTGGGCGACCAGCATCGGGCAGTACACGGTCACCGCACACTGGCATCGGCTGTCGGACACCGTCGGCGCCGATCTCATCGCCTTGATCCTCGGCAGCATCGCGGCCTATTTGCTGCACCGACGAGGGCTTGTGCGCGTCGTCGACCAGCGTCGATACGGTGGACGTGTGGTCTACGTCGTCGTTGCGTCGATCCTGGGGCTCATCTCCCTGGCGCTCGGAGCACTTCTGGCATGGGTGTCGATCGACCAGGAGATCTCCGGCGGGTCCGGCGATCACAATGCGTTTCTGGCCACCCAGGTGTTGGCGGGCGCCTTTTCGACGGCCGCGGCCCTCGTCTACTGGGCAACGTGGCACCGGCTCGAGATCGCCGGCCCGAGCCAAAGCCTGCGCTGAGGTGCGGAGTATGGTCGCAACCCGGCGACGGGATGCGGCAGAATTCCGCACCTCAGTGACAGGCGCCCCTGCGGATACACAAAAACCCGCTTGGCCACGTAGGCCCAGCGGGTTTCACCGAGTAATGAACATCAGTGCGGAGACGGAGGGATTTGAACCCTCGGTGGGGTTTCCCCCACTCCACCTTAGCAGGGTGGTGCACTAGGCCGGACTATGCGACGTCTCCTTGGCTTGCGCCTCAGCAATCATAGCCGACGTCGGCCGAATGTCTCTCTTCGGCCCGATCGATCAGTAGTCGAAGCCCTTGCTGCAGGTGTATTCGGCAGCCGATTGGCCCGTGATGCTCTTCGGCAGGACGGTGGCAGAGGAGTCCCGCGCCGCGGCGTCCGCAATGTCGGCAGGCGCGGCGGAGTCAGCGGCAGGCGCACCGGCGTCTGGTGCAGCGGCATCGCTCGATGCCGCCTCGGTCACGGCCGGAAGAGCATTCGGATCGATCTCCGCGCCGAGCCCCGTGTTGCCCGCCTCGGCGACGATCGACTCGTCTGCGCGGATCGCCGCGAACATCTCCTCGGCGTCTGCCGCATTCGGCTGCACCTTGCCTGCGTACACACCAGACCCGCCGGTCGTTCCCGGGTAGGCGTAGAACCCGATGTCTTCGAGCGGAATGTCTTTGAGGGCGAGCGCGATCGAGACCATCGTGTCGGGCGAGCTCAGACTGGTCGAGATCTGCATGTTGCCGGTGGCGGCCTTCGCGAGCCCGTAGAGCTTGGTCACGTCGGTGAGGGTCTCGGTGCTCTTCACCGTGCGCACGAGCGACGACAAAAAGACCTGCTGCGAGCTGATGCGCCCGAGGTCGCTTCCGTCGCCCACCCCATGCCGTGTTCTCAAGAACTGCAGCGCGTCCATGCCCTGCAGCTGGTGCGTGCCCGGGGTGAGGTGCGTATTGGTCCACTCGTCGTCGATCGGCGACGACACGCACACGGGGACGCCGCCCACCGCATTCGACATCTCGATGACGCCGTTGAACTGCACCTCGGCGGCGAACGGAATCGTGAGCCCGGTGAGCTTCTCGACGGTCAGCACGGTGCACGGCAGCCCGCCGTAGAGCAGGGTCACGTTGATCGGCTGCGCCGACATCGCCTCACTCGTGCCGCCCTGGCCGTCGGGACACTCGGGGATCGACACCACGAGGTCGCGGGGAAAGCTGATGACCGAGGCGCTGGAGTGATCCTGCGAGATGTGCAGCAGCATGGTCACGTCGTTGAGATTCGAGGTCTCGTCGCCGTATGCCTCGCCCTGGCCCTCGCGGCTGTCGCTGCCCACGAGCAGCAGGTTCACTCCCCCATCGATAGCCGCGATGTTCGGCGGCGGAGCGTCCGACTCCTCACCGGCGAGGGCGACGACGGTCAGGTCCTTCCGCACGTCCCAGGTGGCGATCGCCGCGAGCGAGACACCGCTCACCAGCACCACTGCGAGAACCAGCCCGACGGCTCTGAACAGCTCCGCGAAGATTGTTCCCGTGCGCTGACGCCCGTGACGAATGGCCGAGGGTCGAGGCGCGGGCGTGCGTCGACGCGACGAGGCTGCACTCATTCGGGTCCTTTCACGCCCATGGTTTCGGGTCCATGGTCATCGGGGTGGAATGCGCGGAGGGCTAGGGATTCGAACCCTAGAGACATTTCTGCCCACCAGTTTTCAAGACTGGCTCCATCGGCCGCTCGGACAGCCCTCCTTGCCCGGCAGAACCGAACAAGCCACGATTCTAACCGAACCGCATCCACCGATGGGTTCGGAACGAGCACGGCGCCCGTCAGAACGGGCGAAGGGCGACGGCCAGGCCGTCGTCGTGCACGGATGCCGTCACCTCGCTGGCCACGGCCAGCACGTCGTCGGGCGCCTGGCCCATGGCCACGCCGCGGCCGTGCGCGCCGGCCCAGGTGAGCATGTCGATGTCGTTGCGTCCGTCTCCGATGGCGAAGACGCGATCGCGCGGAATGCCCAGCGCTTCGCGCACGCGCTCGAGGCCGGTGGCCTTGTTCACGCCGTCGGGGGCGATGTCGAGCCAGGCGGTCCACCCGATCGCGTAGCTCACGCGGTGCAGTCCCATGCGCTCGACGAGGGCCAGAAAGTCCTCCATGTCGTGGTCGGGAGAGATCACGACGACCCGGGTGGCCTCGATGTCGAGCAGCTGCTCGAACGGCACGGCCCGGCTGCCCACGTCGGCGACGGAGACGGGGAACGCGCCGTAGTAGCAGAAGTTGCCCTCCTCGTCTTCGACGGCGAAGCTGGCCTCCGTCAGGTGCGAGCGGATCTTCGTGAGCACCGGCCCCGGGTTGAACGTCTCGACGAACTCGCGGCTATAGCCGACCGGGGCGGTGGGATCGCGCTTGAGCGTGATCGCCCCGTTGGAGCACACCACGTACTCGGGCGTGATCGACAGCTGATCGAGCACGGGCAGCGTCGACGCGACCGACCGCCCCGTCGCCAGCATGATCTCGTGGCCGAGCGCCGACACCCGGGCGACCTCGTCGCGAACGGCGTCGGTCAGGGTGCCGTCCTCGTAGATGATGGTGCCGTCGATGTCGAGCGCCAGCAGCCAGCGATCAGCGGATGCCGTGGGCTGGGCGGATGCGTCGGGCCCGCTCGCGGAGTCGGTCACTTCGGTTCGATTCTCTCGACCCCGTTGAGGTACGGGCGCAGAACCTCGGGCACGATCACCGAGCCGTCGGCCTGCTGGTGGGTCTCGAGGATCGCGACGATCCAACGGGTCGTCGCCAGGGTGCCGTTGAGCGTCGCGACGGGGGCCGTCTTTCCGCTCTCGGTGCGGTAGCGGGTGTCGAGCCGGCGCGCCTGGAACGTGGTGCAGTTCGAGGTCGAGGTGAGCTCGCGATACGAGCCCTGGGTGGGAATCCACGCCTCGATGTCGTACTTGCGGGCGGCCGATGAGCCGAGATCGCCGGCGGCCGTGTCGATGACGCGGTAGCTGAGCCCCAGGTCCTGCATCATCTGCTCCTGGTACGACACCAGGGCGAGGTGCTCGGCCTCGGCGTTCTCGGGCAGCACGTAGCTGAACATCTCGAGCTTGTTGAACTGGTGCACGCGCAGGATTCCGCGGGTGTCTTTTCCGCCCGAGCCGGCCTCGCGTCGGTAGCAGGTCGACCAACCGGCGTAGCGCTTCGAGCCGCCCTCGAGGTCGAGGATCTCGTCGGAGTGGAAGCCCGCGAGCGCCACCTCGCTCGTGCCCGTGAGGTAGAGGTCGTCGGCGGGCAGGTAGTAGATCTCGTCCGAGTGCTCGCCGAGGAATCCGGTGCCGGCCATGATCTCGGGCCGCACCAGCGTCGGAACGATCAGCGGGACGAACCCGTTCTTCTCTGCCCGGTCGAGCGCGAGCGTCATCAGGGCGAGCTCGAGGCGCGCGCCGATTCCGGTGAGGTAGTAGAACCGCGCACCCGAGACCTTGGCTCCGCGAGCCAGGTCGAAGATGCCGAGCGTCTCGCCGAGCTCGACGTGGTCTTTCGGCTCGAAGTCGAATGCGGGGCGGTCGCCCACCTCGCGCAGCGTCACGAAGTCGTCTTCGCCGCCGGCGGGCACGCCGTCGATGATCGGGTTGGCGATCTGCCGCACGATCGTCGTGAACTGGCCCTCGGCATCCGTCGCCCGCTGGCTCGCGGCCTTGACCTCGGCGGCCAGCGACTGGGCCTCGGCGACCAGCGCCTTCTTCTCGTCTTTGGCGGCCTGGGCCACCTTCTTGCCGAACGAATTCTGGGTCGCGCGCAGGTTCTCGTACTCACCGATGGCGGCTCGCCGCGCGGCGTCGGCAGACAGGGCCGCGTCGACGAGGTCGACGGAATCGCCCCTCGCCGCCTGCGATCGGCGGATGACATCGGGATTTTCGCGCAGCAGTACGGGATCGATCACCGTTCAAGCCTACCTTTCGTCGCACGCGCGCCCGGGTCGCCGACGGTGAACAAGACGGTAGCTTTACACTCGTGGCCACTATCGAGGAACCCGCGCAGCCCCAAAGGGCCGCTGTCGTGTACAACCCGATCAAGGTCGACGTCTCGAAGCTGCGCGCCGAGGTCGACAGGGCCGCCGCCACGGCCGGGTTCGACAAGACCCTCTGGTTCGAGACCACGATCGACGAAGCCGGCCAGAAGCTCACGCGACAGGCCGTCGAGCAGGGTGCCACCGTGGTCATCGCGGCCGGCGGAGACGGAACGGTCAGGGCCGTCGCCGAGGGACTCCGCAACACCGGTGCAGCCCTGGGCCTCCTGCCGAGCGGCACCGGCAACCTGCTGGCGCGCAACCTCAACATGGGCGTTCCGCACACCGAGAGGGCGCTCGGCATCATCTTCGCGGGAAAAGACCGCGTCATCGACCTCGGCCTCGCCGCGATCACCCGACCCGACGGCGATGTTCAGGAGCACGTGTTCCTCGTGATGGCCGGCCTCGGCCTCGACGCCAAGATGATCGCCAACACCAATTCGCGCCTCAAGAAGGCCGTCGGATGGCTGGCCTACGTCGATGGCGTGGGTCGGTCGCTGCCCGAACTGCACCCGGTGAAGTTCCGCTTCTCGATCGACGGCTCCCCCTTCAAGTCGACCTCGGCGCACACCGTGATGGTCGGCAATTGCGGGGTGCTGCCCGGCGGCGTGCTCCTCATTCCGGATGCCCGGCTCGACGACGGGGTGCTCGACATCATGGCGTTGCGCCCCGAGGGCCCGTTCGGCTGGCTCAAGGTGTGGAACAAGATCGCGTGGGAGAACGGGGTGCTGCGCAAGTCGGCGGCCGGTCGCAAAATCATCGACCTGTCGAAGGACGTTCGCTCGGTCACGTACCGCACCGGCAAGGACCTGCAGCTGGTGGTCGCAGAGCCCGAGGAGTTCCAGCTCGACGGTGACGAGTTCGGTGAGGTCACTGCGGTTCACAGCTGGGTCGAGCCCGGCGCGCTGCGCGTGAGGGTGCCCGCGTAGCTTGCGTCTCAGGCGGAGGTACGCAGATTGCTCCTCCGCGTTGGAACGTTTCAATGTACGATCGTGTCATCAATGGCGACGAACGAGAGGCATCCGATGCACGACCACCTGGCCCAGAGGATCGTGGACTACATCCACACCAGCAGCGACCAGATGATGCGACCGCCCACCGGCATCCTGCGTCACCCCTACACGGTTCCGGCCACGGCGGACTCGGCCTACTACTCGTCGACGCTGTGGGACTGGGACTCCTGGTTCATCAGCGTCGCACTCGGTCAGGTCGAGGCCGACATCGACGAGCGGGGCCGTTTCCGCGAGTACGAGGAGGGCGTCATTCTCAACTTCCTCGATCACACCGATGAAGACGGCGTGATGCCCATTCTGTTGACACCGGATGGCCCGATGATCCACGGCGATCCGTCGCGCGCGGCCGGTTTCTCAGAGAACATGCACAAGCCGATCGTCGCCCAGCATTCGGCCCTGCTCTCGCAGCGCTCCGGCAGTATCGCCTGGGTGACAGACCACCTCGACGCGATCGAGACCTACCTGCGACGCTATCTTGAGAGCCATGTCGACGAGGCCACCGGGCTCGCCTACTGGCAGAGCGATTTCGCGATCGGCGTCGACAACGACCCATCGGTGTTCTACCGCCCGGCCAAGAGCACCGCATCGATCTACTTGAACTCCCTGCTCTACCGCGAGCTCCTCGCGTTCGGCTATCTGCTCGAGGAGGCTGGCCGTGTGAAAGAGGCGAATGTCTGGCGCGGCTACGCACAAGACCTCGCCGACGCCGTGAACCTGCACTGCTGGGACGAGCGCGACGGCACCTACTACAGCGTCGACCTCAACCTGCGCCCGATCGACCCGGAGGACTGGCTGCACCGCGGCGCCCCACGAACCTGGAACTCACTGCTGCTGCGCATCGACAGCTGGTCGAGCTTCATGCCCATGTGGGCGGGCTTCGCGTCGCAGGAGCAGGCCGAGCGCATGCGGCAGAGGTACCTCGAACCGCGCACCTTCTTCGCCAACTACGGCGTGCGCACCCTCTCGAGACTCGAGAAGCAGTACAACCTGCGGGCATCCAACAACCCGTCGAACTGGCTCGGACCCATCTGGGGTGTGAGCAACTACCTGGTGTTCCGCGGCCTGCAGAAGTACGGGTTCGAGGCCGAGGCGACCGAGCTGGCCGAAAAGACCGTGCTGCTGTTCGGGCGCGACCTCGAGCGCACCGGCAGCATGCACGAGTTCTACAATCCCGACAACGGAGAGCCGATCATGACGAAGGGGTTCCAGAACTGGAACTTCCTGGCGCTCAACATGATCGCCCACCTGCGCGGTGAGACGGCGATCACCGAGTTCTAACAGCGGGCCTTACGAGTCCTCGGGCTCGCCAGAGATAACGGCACGCAGCCAGTCGCGCGCCTCGATGAACACGTCGTCGTCGTAGCGCGGAATGTACTCGATGGGAGCCTTGTCGGCGCGCGGGTACGAGCCGAGGAAGATCACTTTCGGGCTGAAGCGGCGCACACCGAGCAGCGAGTCCGCCACCCGCTCGTCGAGGATGTGCCCGTCGGCATCGATCACGAAGCGGTAGCGGCCGAGGGCGTCGCCGATCGGCCGGGACTCCAGCAGGCTCATGTTCACCCCGCGGGTCGAGAACTGCTCGAGCAGCTCGAGCAGCGAACCGGCCCGGTCGTCGGGCAGCTCGACGATGAGGCTCGTCTTGTCAGCGCCTGTGCGGGGCGGAATCTCCGTGGTCCTGCTCACCAGCACGAACCGGGTGACCGCGTTGTCGTTGTCGCCGATGTTCTCGGCGAGAACGTCGAGGTCGTAGTGATCGACGATTCCCGGGGGCGCGACGGCCGCGTCGGCCAGGTCGTTGTCGAACAGCGAGGCGGCGGCCGCGACATTCGACGTGGCCGGGATGTGGCCGTGGCTCGGCAGGTTGGCGTCGAGCCAGTGGTGGCATTGGGTATAGGCGACCGGATGCGCGTTGACGACCTTGACGTCGGCCAGCGTCGTTCCCGGGCGGGCAACCAGAACGAACTGCACCTTCACGAGGTACTCGCCCACGATGCGCAGGTTCGGGATGTTCGCCAGCGCATCCTGGGTCGCGCTCACCCCGCCCTCGATCGAGTTCTCGATCGCGATCATCGCTGCGACACTGCGTCCGGAGACGACGTCGTCGAGCGCCTCCCCCACGTTGTTGACGCTCCGCCAGATCTTGCCCCGGGCATCCGGAACCTGCGCGAGGGCCGCCTCGGTGAACGTGCCCCGCGGGCCCAGGTAGCTGTAGCTCTCGGAGGCGGCGGCGGGCTCGGGTGCATCGGACATGGCTCAGAGCCTATTGGACACTCCCCGCGGGGGACTGCGGAGACCCTGTTGCGGAGACCCTGTCGCAGCGGCCCGCGCCTGCGGCACACTGGTCGCTATGACCACACTGCCAGAGGGTTGGAGCGACTTCTTCGTGGCGACGACGGGCGCCGGCGCGGCACTGGCGGGCCTCATCATCGTGGCCATGACGGCCAACATCAAGATGATCATCGGCATCCAGGGCATGACGTCGCGAGCCGGAGCCACCATCGGCTCGCTCACGCTCATCGTGGTCGCCGGCGCCGTGGCTCTCATCCCGGGCCAGGGCGCCCTGTTCGTCGGTCTTGAGATCCTGGTCGTCTCGGTGGTGGTGCTCGGCATCAATCTCGACTCCGCCTGGAGAGTGGTGCAGGCGTCGAGACGGCCCGACTACGCTTCCGGCCCGCCGGCACCGAAGATCGCCCTCGCTCTGGCCCAGATCGCGCCGTTCCTCGTGGGTGCGGTCATGCTGCTCACCGGCGACTGGTCAGGGCTCTACTGGGTGGCGGGCGGCATGATTGTGGTGTTCATGGCGTCGGTGCTGAACGCCTGGATCCTGCTCGTGGAGATCCTGCGCTGACAGCCGAGGCTCGGCCGCGGCTCGAGCGGCGCACTGGTAGACCTCAGCCCGGCCAGCATCGTCACAGCGACCTCGCCGCAGGCAGCACGGTGTGGGCCTCGTGCGGCTCGTGGGTTGCTTGGGCGTTGTGGCGCGCAACGCCCCTGAATCTCAGTTTGATCGGTGCCTGGCCCGGATCTCGGAGTGCGGACGGCACCCAGTAGTACGACTCCTCGTACTCTCTGCCAGGAATTCTGATGATTCGGTGCCCATCGTTGTGAAGTTGCATGTGATGGAACCGGCAGAGCAGGATTCCGTCGTTGATATCGGTCTTGCCACCCTCGCTCCAGTGCTGCAGGTGGTGCACCTCGCAGAACGAGGCCGGGGCGTCGCAGCCAGGGGCGACACAGCCGCCCTGGAGAGTCGCTATGACCACACGTTGCGCCCGAGTGTAGAGCCGCACTTCGCGGCCGAGGTCTAATGGCGACCCATCGGCATTGCGCACGATCGGCACCAGGCCGGTGTCGCAGGCCAGCCTCGAAACCATGTTCATCGATACCGGGATGCCTGTTCCCTGGATGAACGCGACTCCGTCACCGTCGGGGCGAGCGAGCTCTGCGGCGGTGACCACAACCTGCACCGCCGGGCGCTTCTGGGAGAGGATCGCGTTCTCGTCGGCGAGCGCGCCGGTCTTGAGAAGATCGACCAGCACGGATGCGCGGATCTGATCTGTGCTGCGCTCGTCTTCTACCAGCGTTGTGGCGGCGGCGGCAGCTTTGCCGTGCACGAATCGCGGGCCGCCGATGCGCGGCCCGAGCACCAAATCGAGGGCATTCTTCACCCAGGTGCCATCTTCAGGAGCGAAGGTGGCGCGAAGGTGAACCATTCCCTCGCGGTCGGTCCACACCTTCGCTTCTTGCCGGGCGAGCTGCTGCCGTTCTTTTTCTGCCACTCCGGCGCGGTCGAGGAACGCCCGCGCATTCGCGGCGTCGCGGTAGACGGTCTCGGGTAGATCCTCGGGGTGAAGGCAATCGAGGATTCGCTGCGCTGCGGCCGCAAGGGCCTCACCGGGGACCGTGTCGCTGCTGCTGCCGAGCCCGGCCCGCAGTGCCTCGAACCGGTCGGGGGTGATGGCACCCGATCTCATCTGCTCTGTCATCGCTGCGAACCATGGCGGGAGTACCGGCCCAGTATCGCCGGGCTCATCCGCGCCTGAGTGATCACCGCCGGCATCTGCGGAACCGGCCGCCGGCGGGAACGACGTGGGCGAAGCATCCATCAACGACTTGCCCAGGTGATCGATCTTTCGCGCATCGACCTTCGTCGACCCGGTCAGCGCTGCGATCAGGGTCTGCGGATTGGCGAAGCCCTCGGCCTTGGCCAGCCCGGCCCCACCCAGCTCTCGGCGAGACCGCTGATTGATCTCGGCCGACCCGCAGGCCAAAACCCGGTCGGCCTCTTGCCTCAATCGCGCGGCGAGCCGCATGAACGTCTTCACCTCTTCGGATGACAGCGATACAAGATCTGCCGACACATGGATATTCGACACCTGCGCGGTAACCGCTCGAAGTGTGTCGAATTTGTCTTCCATATAGCTATGGTACTCCTGCGAATTAAATAGCACAAGTGTTCGAATAATTCTCCGAGCAAATCCAAGCTCTGCCCAGGCGATGACGAGAGACATGCCCGGCACAAGCCGCGCCAGCCAGGGCCACTCCCCATGGCGCCCCGACGAATCGCGGAACGGGAGACGCAAGGTCTGCCAAGCCGGCGGATCCGGTGCCAGACTGTGAGGCATGGAAAACCGCGCCGGCACCGTTGCCCTCCCTGAAGATCTGGTCGATGTCGAGGCGCTCATTCGCGCCTACTACGACCTGAAGCCCGATGTCTCCATCGCCGACCAGAAGGTCGTGTTCGGCACGAGCGGCCATCGCGGCTCATCGCTGAACACCGCCTTCAACGAAGACCACATCGCCGCGACCACGCAGGCGATCGTCGAGTACCGCGCGAGCCAGGGCATCACCGGCCCCCTCTTCATCGGCATCGACACGCACGCGCTCAGCCGCCCCGCCCAGACCACGGCCCTCGAGGTGCTCGTCGGCAACGAGGTGCGCGTTCTCGTCGACGAGTTCGACAGCTTCACCCCGACGCCCGCCGTAAGCCACGCGATCATCAAATACAACCTGGCCCTTCGACAAGCTCAGGGAACGATGGAAAGCAACGAAGGGCAGGCCGACGGCATCGTCGTGACGCCCAGCCACAACCCGCCGGCGGATGGCGGCTTCAAGTACAACCCGCCCCACGGAGGCCCCGCCGACAGCGACGCCACGGGCTGGATCGCGAACCGCGCCAACGAGCTTCTCGCCGATGGCCTGCGCGGCGTCAAGCGCGCAGAGCCCAGCGCGGTCGAGACCTACGACTTCATGAACAACTACGTCGACGACCTCGGCACCATCATCGACATGGAGGCCATCAAGAAGTCCGGCATACGCATCGGCGCCGATCCCCTGGGCGGCGCGAGCGTCAACTACTGGCAGGCCATCCGCGAGCGCTACGGAATCGACCTCACCGTGGTGAACCCCGAGGTCGACCCGCAGTGGGGCTTCATGACCCTCGACTGGGACGGCAAGATCCGCATGGACCCGTCGTCGCCCAGCGCCATGGCATCGGTGCTCGCCCACCAGCACGACTACGACATCCTCACGGGCAATGACGCCGACGCCGACCGGCACGGCATCGTCACACCGGATGGCGGCCTGATGAACCCCAACCACTACCTGGCCGTCGCCATCCAGTACCTCTACGCGAACCGCGCCGACTGGAAGCCCGACGCCGCGATCGGCAAGACCCTCGTGTCGTCGAGCATGATCGACCGGGTCGCCACCGAGCTCGGACGCACACTGCTCGAGGTTCCCGTGGGGTTCAAGTGGTTCGTTCCCGGGCTCGTCGACGGAACCGTCGCCTTCGGCGGCGAGGAGAGCGCCGGAGCGAGCTTCCTGCGCTTCGACGGCACCGTCTGGACGACCGATAAGGACGGCATCATCCTGTGCCTGCTCGCGGCGGAGATCCTCGCCGTGACCGGCAAGACGCCCAGCGTTCTTTACGCCGAGCTGACCGAGAAGTTCGGCTCGCCCGCCTACGAGCGAGTGGATGCCGCCGCCACGAAGGCGCAGAAGGCCCGGCTCGGCAAGCTCGACGGCGATGCGATCACCGCCACCGAGGTTGCGGGCGAGCAGATCGTCGCGAAGCTCAGCCACGCTCCCGGAAACGGTGCGGCGATCGGCGGAGTCAAGGTCGTGACCGAGAACGCCTGGTTCGCGGCGCGCCCCAGCGGCACCGAAGACGTCTACAAGATCTACGCGGAGAGCTTCCTCGGCGAGGAGCACCTGCGACAGGTGCAGAAAGAGGCGAAGGCGATCGTCGACGAGGCCCTCGCGGAGTAGCCCCGCCGTTCCCTGAGGCTGTCGAAGGGCCCCGCCGTTCCCTGAGGCTGTCGAAGGGCCCCGCCGTTCCCTGAGCCTGTCGAAGGGCGGCCCCGGGCTACTCGACCGGCGCAGGCAGGGCGCAGGGCAGCGCGCGGGCGCGACCCTACGCGATGCTGTAGAACCAGGCGGTCGCGCCCGGGTTCTCGACCGTGATGGCCTGGTCGAGGTCGCGGTACTGCGCGTCGATGGTGTGCCCGGCCATGCTGATCGCCCCGGTCACGGGATCGACCTTCGAGACGAGCATCGTGTGGTCGACGCCGTTCTCACCCGCGGGATCCCAGTCGAACATCACGACGTCTCCGACCTTGACCTGGCTGCGCTGCTCGAGCGACAGACGCGTGGCCCGGTCGGTCTGGGATGCGAAGTACGCGTCCATCGCGGGGCCGCGCGCCCAGCTGTCGCTGAAGTCGCCGGTGGTGTTCCACTCGCTGTACCACTCCTCCGTCTCCACCCATCCACGGGCGATGAGGGTCTGGTTCACGAAGTTGCCGCAGTCGTTGTCGGGGAAGATTCCCCACACCTCGTCGTTGTAGTCCTGCCAATGGGCGAACGCGTACTGCATCTGCGCATCGACCCCGGTGAGGACCTGATAGTCGTAATTCGCGGCGCTGGCGATGACCTCGTTCTCTTCGCTCAGGGCGGTCACGCTCACCGCGCCCACCGCATAGTCGACCGCAGCGGGGGCGACGACCTGCAGCTGATTGTCGGCCGCCGCCGTTATCGACGTGGCGGAGACTCCTCCGAAGACCACGCTCGACACATCCGACAGTCCTTCGCCGGTGAGCGTGATCGTCTCGCCGCCCAGAAGCGAACCGGATGCCGGGGAGATCGTGTCTATACGCGTCACGTCTTCTTCTTTGACCTGCTCCGCCCCCTCGGTCTTGGGCTCTTCGACGGCCGCGCAGCCGGTCAGAGCGACGGCGGCGACGAAGAGGGATGCGACGAACGAGCGGGTGGTGCGGGTACGGCGAGAGATGGTTTCCTCCGGAGAAACTCGAGGCGCGCGAAGAGGAAAGACGAGCGCCTGACTAGGGTTATTTCCATCCCAACACATCTTTATGTGTGCCTCATATGGGTGACATCAGGAATTGACCTGTGCTACGTCCGACCCCTCAGATGCGCGGCGAACGCTCCGAGACACGTGCGCTCACCAGCAGGGCCAGGATGCCGACCACCAGCGAGAACGCGAAGGTCGCCACGAACGACGGCTGGCTCCCCGGACTGCCGGCGACCGAGAACGCGACGGCTCCGAGCGCCAGCGCGATGGCGGCTCCGCCCGAGTCGGCGATGGCGAGGGCCGAGGAGTTGAACCCCTGCTCGGCCGGCGCCGAGTAGTCGAAGGTGAGCACCGTGATGCGCGGATAGGCGAAGCCCATTCCCGCTCCCCCGACGAACCAGCCCCCGATGATGATCCACGCGGGCAGGTCGAGAGCGGTCACGAGCAGCACGATGGCAATCGCGATCGTCGCGCCGAGAATGCCGATGCGGATGGCGGTGCGGTGCGTGACCCGGTCGCCGAGGCGCCCCTGAACCACCGACGACGAACCCCAGGCCACTCCCGAGAAGCTGAGCGCGAGCCCGGCGAGCGCCGCCGTGAGGCCGAACCGCTCGGTGAGAACGTAGGGCAGGTAGACCTCGGCACCCATGAACGCGCCCGAGAGAAGACCCCGCACCGCGATGACGCTCGGGAGTCCTCGTCTGAGGCGCAGGCTGGCCGCGGGCAGCAGCGGCCGGAGGGCCACGAGCGCGACGACCAGGCCGCCGACCGCCAGCAGCCAACGGCCCACGCCATCCAGATCGGCGGCGATGTTCAGGCCCAGGATGGCGACGGCCAGCAGAACGGCCCACAGGGCCCGCGCGGCGCTGCTGCGGCCGTCGGGCTCGAGCCGGTCGTGCGGCGCCATGCTGCGCATGGCCGGAAGCACCATCGCCATGGCAGGAACGACCAGCACGACGACGCCGAGGAACACCCAGCGCCAGCCGAGGTACTGGCCCACCACCCCGGCGATGAACGGACCCACGAGCGCGGGAACCACCCAGGCCGCCGCGAAGGCGCCGAAGATCTTGGGCTGCAGGCTGGGAGGGTAGATCTTGGCGACGATCACGTAGAGGGCCACGGTGAGCGCTCCGCCGCCGAGGCCCTGCACCAGCCTGCCGGCGACGAAGAGCGGCATCGACACGGAGGTTCCCGCGATCACCAGACCGACAGCGAACAGGGCGACGGATGCGTAGAGCGCCTTCACAGGGCCGCGCCGGTCTGACCAGTCGCCGGCCAGCACCATGCCGATGACGCCCGACGCGAGCGGGCCCGCGAAGGCCAGGGCGTAGAGGGCCAGCCCATCCAGATCGCGCGCGATCGCGGGCATGATCGTGGTGACGGCAAGCTGCTCGAAGGCCGCGATCACGATGAGCGCGCACGCGCCGATGCTCACCAGGCGGTAGGGCCGGTCGAGGATGCTCTGGGATCGCGCGGCGGCCTCTGGCCTACTCAAGGTAGCCGGGGGCGGCGGGCAGGCCGAAGAACTCTTCGAGTGTCGTGACGCCCTCGTTGTGCATCTGCGTCGCCAGGTCGACGCCTATGTAGCGGAAGTGCCACGGCTCGTACTCGTATCCCGTGACCGCGGTCTTGTCTGCCGGATAGCTCAGCAGATAGCCGAAGCGGTAGGCATTGGCGGCCAGCCACTGGCCCGCGGTCGTCTCGCCGAAGCAGGGGCCGTCGAGGGAGCATCCGCTGCCCGTGGCGAGGATGTCGATGGCCATGCCCGTCTGGTGCTCGCTGTAGCCGGGGCGCGCGCTGGTGAGGTCTGCTCCGGCCACGCCGAGCTGGGCGACGTAGCGGTTGTAGACGATCTCCTGGATGTCGTAGGCGCGGTAGCCGCTCTGCGCCACGAGCTGCTGGCCGATCTCGGCGGTCGCGGCGTCGGCCATGGAGGCGAGTGCGTCGGCGGCCTCTTGGCGCAGGGGGTAGCCGTAGGGGTTCGGGATGTCGGCGCGCAGGTCGACCAGGTCGGGCGGGATGTAGGTGGACGCGTTGGGAATCGGGCGCGTCTTGTTGACGACGAACCAGATGCTCGTGGGGTCGTCGATCGAGCGGGCCGACTTGTCGAAGCCGGCGGGCGCGGGCGCCGGGGCGGGCTCCTGCGGGGTCGCCGCGGCCGCGGTGAAGACGGGCGCCGGAATGAGCGTGGGCATGGTCACCGAGGAGCTCGCGTCGCCCGCCGCAGAGATCGCGTCTGCAGCGACGGACGCATCGGCGTCGTTCCGCTGGGTCGTCGCGGACCACACCGCCGCCTCGCCTGCGATCACGAGCACGATAGCGACGAACCCGGCGATGAGCACGCGGTTCTTGGAGCGGCGAGAGGGTTCGCGGCGCCGCAGTTCTCGGCGCGGTCTCAACTCGTTCACCACCCCACCCTACGGGGCAAGCCCGCGTTTGCCTGAGACCGCCGATCGCGTGGTTGAGAAGCGCATTCACGGGGTGTAAATTTGCAGTCCGCGCAAGTTTGTCGACGCTCTGTTCGCGCACTCCCCTTCTTTCCTTTCACCTCTTCGCTCAGGACTCCTCATGCCACGCACGAATGGCGCCGCCTCAGGCCGCGCAAAAAGCACCAGCGCAGACCGCGCACGGGCCGCCGCCGAGTCGGGCGGAGTGCTCTCGCCCCGCCAGATCAAGTTCATCATCTTCGGACTGATGGCCGGCATGTTCCTGGCCGCGCTCGACCAGTCGATCGTCGGAACCTCGATGCGCACGATCGGTGACGACCTCAAGGGCCAGGACCAGCAGGCCTGGGTCACCACGGCCTACCTCGTGGTCTCGACCATCGCGACACCGATCTACGGCAAGCTCAGCGACATCTTCGGTCGCCGCCCCCTCTACATCATCGCCATCTCGATCTTCATCCTCGGATCGCTGCTGGCCGGCATCTCGACGTCGATGCTCGAGCTCGCGGGCTTCCGCGCCATCCAGGGTCTGGGCGCCGGCGGGCTCATGTCGCTCGCCCTCACCGTGATGGGTGACATCCTCGCCCCGCGCGAACGGGCCAAGTACCAGGGCTACTTCCTCGCCGTCTTCGGCGTCTCGAGCGTGCTGGGCCCGCTGCTCGGCGGCCTGATCTCCGGCACGAACGAGATCTTCTTCATCACGGGATGGCGCTGGATCTTCCTGCTCAACCTGCCGGTGGCCGCCATCGCCATGGTGCTCGTGGTCAGCTTCCTGCACATTCCGCACACGCGCCGAGACACCCGCATCGACTGGTGGGGTGCCGCGTTCATCGTCATGGGAATCGCACCGCTGCTGCTCGTGGCCGAGAACGGCCGTGACTGGGGCTGGGGTTCCGTCGGGGCGTTCGCCTGCTACATCATCGGCGCCGTCGGCATCGTGGCGTTCATCCTCGTCGAGCGCCGCATGGGCAGCAACGCGCTGATTCCGCTGTCACTGTTCCGCTCCTCGACCTTCTCGATGGCGAGCGTCATCGGCACCCTCGTCGGCTTCGGCATGTTCGGCGGCATGCTCACCCTGCCGCTCTACCTGCAGATCGTGAACGGCGCCACGCCTACCGAGTCCGGCCTCCTGATGATTCCGATGGTCGTCGGCCTGATGATCGCCTCCATCGTCTCCGGGCAGGTGATCGCCCGCACGGGCAAGTACAAGATCTTCCCCATCGTCGGCACGTTCCTCATGTCGGCCGCGTTCTTCTACCTGACGTTCGCCACGGCGCCCAGCGGCGTCATCTTCATCATGGGCGGCATGCTGATGCTGGGACTGGGTCTCGGCCAGCTGATGCAGACGCTGACCATCGCCAGCCAGAACTCGGTCGGCCCGCGCGACATCGGTGTGGCCACGAGCGCGGCCACGTTCTTCCGCCAGATCGGTGGAACGCTGGGCACGGCCGTGATCTTCTCGGTCGTCTTCTCCCGCGCTCCCGGCGCGATCAAGACGGCCTTCGGCGATCCGGATGTCGTGGCCGGCATCACCGCGGCGAGCCAGGACCCGAAGGTGGTCGCGGATCAGGCGAACGTCGACGTGCTCACGCAGATCCAGCTGGCGCAGTCCGGCCAGCCCAACACGCTCGGCGAGGCACTGAACGGCGACACGTCGTTCCTGAACCTGATCGATCCCCGCCTGGCCCGTCCGTTCCTCGACGGCTTCTCGAGCGCCATGGTCACCGGCTTCTACATCAGCCTCGGCGTCGTGCTCCTGGCGTTCCTGCTGAGCTGGTTCCTCAAGGCGACTCCCCTGCGCCAGAAGTCGGCACTGCAGGAGGCCTCGGACGATGCGGCCGCCCTGGCGGCGTCGAAGAACTCCTCCGACGCCGAGCGCGAGGACGCGGCCGCCCTCGAGATGCAGCTCGAGGCATCCCGCGCCGCCGGCCAGGCCGGAGCGATGATCGAGCCCACGACCGGGAGCGTGCCCGCGCAGAAGCCCCGGGAGTAGCTCGGAACCCTGCGCATACGCATCGACCGCTCCGACAGGTTTGACACCCGTCGGAGCGGTCGCCTACCGTTGTGAGATTGCGGAGAGAGCGCTCTCTCCGACGCTACAGAGGAGCACTCCACACCATGTCGCTCGACGCACCCACGTTCTCGTCCTTCCCTCCCGGCTTCATCTGGGGCTCGGCCACGGCCGCCGCCCAGATCGAGGGTGCGGCGCACGAGGGCGGCAAGGAGGACTCCGTGTGGGATGCGTTCGCGCGCGTTCCCCACGCGATCATCAACGGCGACACCCCCGAGGTCGCCGTCGACCACTACCACCGCGTCGAGCACGACGTGGCGATCATGAAGGAGCTGGGGCTCGACTCCTACCGCTTCTCGACCAGCTGGTCGCGCATCAAGCCCGGAGACCGCGAGTTCAACCGCACCGGGCTCGACTTCTACTCGCGCCTCGTCGACGAGCTGCTCGACGCGGGCATCCTGCCCTGGCTCACCCTCTACCACTGGGACCTGCCCCAGGCGGTCGAGGAGCAGGGCGGCTGGGCCAACCGCGACACGGCCTACCGCTTCCGCGACTACGCCGAGGGCGTCTACGCGGTTCTCGGCGATCGGGTAAAGCACTGGACCACGTTCAACGAACCGTTCTGCTCCGCTCTGCTCGGATACGGCGCCGGCGTGCACGCGCCCGGCCGCCGCGAGCCGCTCGCCGCCATCCAGGCCGTGCATCACCACCACCTGGCCCACGGCCTCGCCGTGAATCGCCTGCGCGAACTCGGCGCCCAGAACCTCGGCGTCACCTTCAACCTCACGAACGCGATTCCCGCCGACGCGGCCGATCCCGTCGACGTCGACGCGGCCCGCCGCCTCGACGGCATGATGAACCGCATCTTCCTCGACCCCGTGCTGCGCGGGGCCTACCCCGCCGATGTCGCCGACGACCTGGCGGCCGCCGGCATCCAGCTGTCGGAGATCGTGCGCGACGGCGACCTCGAGATCATCTCGGCACCCATCGACTTCCTCGGCATCAACCACTACCACGACGACGTCGTGAGCGGTCATCCGCTGGGCGAGGGCGCCATCGACCCGCACCTCGTCGATACCGGGCGCCCCCTGAGCTCGCCGTTCGTCGGCTCGGAGTTCCTGACGTTCCCGAGCCGCGGCCTGCCGCGCACGGCCATGGACTGGGAGGTGAACCCCGACGGACTGCGCCACCTTCTCGTGCGCCTCGGCCACGAGTACCCGAACCTGCCGCCGCTGTTCATGACCGAGAACGGCGCGGCCTACGACGATGTCGTGTCGGAGGACGGTGAAGTGCACGACCCGGAGCGGGCCGCGTTCATCCTGGCCCACGTGTCCGCCGTGGCGGAGGCGATCGCCGAGGGCGCGGATGTTCGTGGGTACTTCGTGTGGTCGCTGCTCGACAACTTCGAGTGGGCCTGGGGCTACGACAAGCGCTTCGGCATCGTGCGCGTCGACTACGACACGCAGGAGCGCACGATCAAGGACTCCGGACGCGCGTTCGCGGCCGTGTTCGCGGGCCGGCCCGCCGCCGAGTAGCCGCGCGCCCCGGGCGCCTGCGCATCCGGCCCGCGCCTGTTGCCGCTCGCGACGCCTGTTGCCGGGCGCCGGGTAACAGACGTCGCTCCGGGCAACAGACGCGACCGCGGGTCAGGCGACCGCGGGTCAGGTGGCCGCGGGTCAGGTGTTTGCGCCGAAGTCCGGGCTGCTCTCGCGCGTCTCTAGGGAGTCGAGTTCCTGGAAGATCGTGAGCTGCAGGCCGGCCGGCGCGTCGAGGCGCGAGTTGACCGAGCGCCACGGCGTCTCGCGGGGCTCGGCGATCAGTTCGGCACCGGCCGCCACGAGATCAGAGGTGACCGACGGCGAATCGTCGACCTCGAAGGCGATCCGGATGCGCGCGCTCGGCTTTCCCTCGGCCTCGACCCGGTCGATCATGCGCACCTGCGCGGGGTTGGAGATCTCGAGGGTGGCGATGCCGGCGTTGAGGATCATGACCTTCGCATCGCCCTCCCCCTCGTAGGCGGCCTGCTCGCTGAGCCCGAGAGCGTCGCGATAGAACGCGACGGAGGCGTCGTAGTCTTCGGCCTCGACCACGAGACGCAGCTGGCGAACGGAGGTGGGCGGAATCGATTCGGTCATACTGCGAGCCTACGAGCGCGTCGCGGCTCGTCTGCGCTGCGGCCGAAGCTCGCGCTTCTAGAATGGGACCCTCTCTTCAGAAGGGCCCCGTCAATGACGATCGACCAGTCAGAGCAGGCGACCACCCCGCAGGCGCCCACGCTCGAGATGGTCGCGCACGTCGCCGGAGTGTCCCGCGCCACGGTGTCGCGAGTCGTCAACGGCTCGACCGCGGTCACCCCGCAGGTGACCGCCCTGGTGAACGCCGCCATCGAGAAGCTCAACTACGTGCCCAACCGTGCCGCCCGTTCGCTCGCCAGTCGGCGCACGAACGTGATCGCGCTCATCGTTCCCGAGCAGACGTCGACCGTGTTCAGCGACCCCTTCTTCGCCTCCGTCATCCAGGGCGTCGCCGTCTACCTCAACGACACCGACTACACGCTCAACCTGCTCATCGCGTCGGAATCCTCGAGCGACAAAACCCGGCGCTACCTGCTCGGCGGAAACGTCGACGGTGCGCTCGTGGTGTCGCACCACTCCGGCGACCACTCCTACACCCGCCTCGGCCAGAAGCTGCCCATCGTCTTCGGAGGGCGACCACTGACTCCTGAACTCGACGACAGCTACTTCGTCGACGTCGACAACGTGGCCGCCGCGCGCTCGGCGACAGAGCACCTCATCGCCCTCGGCCGCACCCGCATCGCCACCGTGGCCGGCCCCCAGGACATGCCGCCCGGCGTCGACCGGTTGCGCGGCTGGCGAGAGGCCATGGATGCCGCAGGGCTCGCCGACGACCTCGTCGAGATCGGCGGCTTCTCGCCCGCGTCGGGGGCGGATGCGATCGGTCGGCTCCTCGACCGCGACGCGTCGATCGACGCGGTCTTCTTCGCGAACGACCAGATGGCGGCGGGGGCCTACCCGGTGCTGCGCGAACGAGGACGGGCGATTCCCGGCGACATCGCCGTGGCGGGGTTCGACGACGACCCGCTCGGCACCGCGCTGAGCCCGACCCTCACCACCGTGCACCAGCCCTCGTCGGAGCTCGGAGCGGGCATGGCCGCCGCCCTCGTGCGGTTGATCGCGGGCGACACGCTCGAGCACGAACAGATCATGTCGACAACGCTGGTGATCCGCGAGTCGTCGGGAGCCACGCCGACCGCGTAGGCCGACCGTTCCACTGCGCGGATCGAGTAGGCCGGCCACGGCCGTATCGAGATCGACTCGCGAACGGTCTCCTCATAAACGTGACCCCACCACACGCTGATTGAGGGGCCGCGCGGGGAACGAGCCGGTGTTATCGAAGTCCTTCCCACGGTGGCGTCGATACGGCAGCCTCGTGGCTACTCGTCAGCGCAATGGGAGGAGATGAGCACATCCGGCCCGAATACTGCGTGCCCCGGCTCGTTCCTCGCGCGACTACTCGACCGGCGTTGAGGGCGCGGGGGCCGTCGGGCCGAGGCCCACGGCGGGCAGGATGATCCCGTCGATGATGGTGATCAGGAACTCGCGGTCGACGGGCTTGCGCAGAATCAGCGATCGATACGCCACCATCGACGGCGAGATCAGCGAGATGAGCTGGATGTCGGTGTCGGAGGAGATCTCGCCGCGCTCGATGGCCCGGGTCAGCAGCATGCGATTGATGCGGGCACGCGGTTCGACGATGGCCTCGTTAGCGGCATCGGCGAGCTCGGGCGCCGACGAGAGCATCGACGCGAGACCGGCCATCACTTTGAGCTTGCGCTCGGCGTCGTGAATCGACGGCGGTCGGATCATGGCCACGAGATCGCCGCGCAGGGTGCCGGTGTCGGGAATGGGAAGCGAGTCGAGGTCGCCCTTCTTCATGCAGGCCACCGCGTCGAGCACGAGCTCGTTCTTCGAGGTCCACCTGCGGTAGACCGTGGCCTTGCCCGCACCGGCGCGAGAGGCGACCATGTCGATCGTCATGCCGTCGAAGCCGGTCTCGGCGAGAACCTCGACCGCGGCATCCAGAATCTGCTGGTCTTTGGCAGGGTCTCGCCTGCGGCCGAGTTTAGGGGCGTCACTACTCGTGTGAACGTCGTCGAGCTGCGTCATTGCGCTCGTCTCCTTCTGTTGTCCGCGATGTGCTGCTGCACCTACTCTAGCAATTAGGGAACTGTTAAGAATCGGAACTGGATAAATTCGGAACTACAGCTATCCGGAACTCTGGAGTTTCGTATATGCTGGGCCCATGACTCAGACCTCTCTCTCGCCCTCGAGCGTCGCCGACGCTGCGAAGGTCTCTTCACGCCGCTGGCTGACGCTCACCGTCGTCGCCCTCGCCCAGCTCATGGTCGTTCTCGACTCGACCGTCGTCAACATCGCCCTCCCCGCCGCGCAGGCCGACCTCGGCTTCAGCGACGGCGACCGCCAGTGGGTCGTCACGGCCTACTCCCTCGCCTTCGGAAGCCTGCTGCTGCTCGGCGGGCGCGTCTCCGACCTCATCGGCCGCAAGCGCACCTTCATCATCGGCCTCATCGGATTCGCCGTCGCCTCGGCCCTCGGAGGAGCCGCCGAGAGCTTCGGAACCCTCGTCGCGGCCCGCGCGCTGCAGGGCGTGTTCGGCGCGTTGCTCGCCCCCACCGCCCTCGCGGTGCTCACCACCACTTTCACCATTCCGAAGGAGCGCGCCCGCGCGTTCGGAATCTTCGGAGCAATCGCCGGCGCCGGTGGAGCCGTCGGCCTGCTGCTCGGCGGGTTCCTCACGGAGCGCTTCGACTGGCGCTGGAACCTCTACATCAACGTCTTCATCGCCATCATCGGCGTGATCGGCGCGGCCGTCTACCTCTCTGAGTCGAAGCGCACGGGCCCCCGCCCGAAGCTCGACATCCCGGGCACCGTGCTCATCTCGGGCGGCCTCTTCGGCCTGGTCTACGGCTTCGCGAACGCCGAGACCGACGGCTGGGATTCCCCCCTCACCTGGGGCATGCTCGCCGGAGCAGCCGTACTGCTGGTCGCCTTCGTCCTCTGGCAGCGCCGGGCGGCACACCCCCTGCTTCCGCTGAAGATCGTGCTCGACCGCAACCGCGGTGCGGCCTACGCCTCGGTGCTCATCGCGGGCGCCGGCATGTTCGGCATCTTCCTCTTCGTCACCTACTACCTGCAGGCCTCGTTGGGCTTCTCGCCCATCCAGACCGGCCTGTCGTTCCTGCCGATGATCGCGATGCTCGTTCTGGCCGCCCAGCTCGGCACGAACCTCTTCGTTCCGCGCTTCGGCCCGAAGATCATGGTGCCCGCCGGAATGATCATCGCCACGATCGCGATGGTCATGCTCACGCGGCTCGACCTCGACAGCAGCTACGCGGCCAATGTTCTGCCGGCGCTCATGATCATGGGCTTCGGAATGGGCACGATCATGCCGGCCTCGATGCAGACCGCCACCCTCGGCGTCGACCGCGAGTTCGCGGGCGTCGCGTCGGCGATGGTCAACACGAGCCAGCAGGTCGGAGGCTCGATCGGTGTGGCCCTGATGAACACGCTCGCGGCCACCGCGGCCGCCGACTACCTCGCGTCGAACGCCCCGGTCACCGCCGAGGTCGCCGCGAACGCCGCCATCGCCAGCTACGCCACCGCCTACTGGTGGGGTGCCGGTTTCTTCGCCTTCGGCGCCGTGGTCTCAGCGCTGCTGTTCCGCCGCCGTGGCCAGGGCCTGTCGCTCAGCCATGGGGCGGCACCCGCCGGGGCCGGCGCATCCGACTCGGCAGACGCCGTGCCGATGCCCGTGCACTAGCCCCGCCCGCACCACCGTGGTTCGCGCCCACTCGGCGCATCCGCTGCCCTTCGACCGGTGGCGGATGCGCCGGCCGGGCGCAGACGTTTTTCCGCGCGGCGGCCTACGGTGCCGACGCCACCACCACGGGCACGTCGGGCAGGCGGTCGCGCATCACCTGAATGGCCTCGGGGTTCTGGTCGACCAGCACGAAACGGCGCCCCAGGGCCTGGGCGACGGCGCCGGTTGTGCCGCTTCCGGCGAAGAAGTCGAGAACCCAGTCGCCTTCGCGGCTCGATGCCTGCACGATGCGCCGCAGGATGCCCTCGGGCTTCTGGGTGGGATAGCCGGTCTTCTCACGGCCGGTCGGCGACACGATCGTGTGCCACCACACATCCGTGGGCAGCTTGCCGCGGGCGGCCTTCTCGGCCGTGACCAGCCCCGGAGCCATGTACGGCTCGCGGTCGACGGTCGACGAGTCGAAGTAGTAGCGCGCCGGGTCTTTCACGTAGACGAGAATCGTGTCGTGCTTGGCGGGCCACCGGCTCTTCGACTTGGCCCCGTAGTCGTAGGCCCAGATGATCTCGTTGAGAAAGCTCTCCCGGCCGAACAGCGCGTCGAGCAGCACCTTCGCGTAGTGCGCCTCGCGGTAGTCGAGGTGCAGGTACAGCGTTCCATCGGGAGCGAGCAGCCGCCAGGCCTCGAGAAGGCGCGGCTCGATGAACTCCCAGTAGTTCTCGAACGCGTCGTCGTAGGCAAGCAGATCGCCCTTGATGCGTTCGTAGCTGCGGCCCTTGAACCCCGTGATCGACCCGACCCCCGCCGCGGTGCGGACCGACGTCGTGGACTGTCTCTTCTGCACCCGGCCCGTGTTGAACGGCGGGTCGAGGTAGATCAGCGTGAAGGTCTCGTCGGGCAGGCTCGCCAGAACGGGGAGATTGTCGCCCTGGATGACCCGGCTGACGCCCGAGACGGACGCCGGATCGATCGCATGGTCGGGCATCCTGCAATTGTGGCAGGTCTGGAGTGGGCGTATCGTTCGTTGAATGCAGAGCCGCGAAGTGCGCCACGAGCCCGATGCCAGCCGCTACACCCTCTGGGTCGACGATGAGCAGGTCGGACTCGCCGACTACGAACTGCGGGGCGACGCCATCGCGATCACCCACACCGAGATCGATCCGAGCAAGCAGCACGGCGGGCTCGGCAGCGTTCTCGTGCAGGGCGTGCTCGACCAGATCGCCGAGGGAACGCAGCGCGTGATTCCGGCCTGCCCCTTCGTGGCGACCTACATCGACAACCACGAGGAGTACCAGCCACTCACGACCCGCTGAGCTGCTCGCCGACCTCGGTCTTTACGGAACGCGGCCGATCCACTCCGGCGTGCTGAACTTGGTGCGCACCAGCTCTTCGGCCTTGGCGTACTCGTCGTCGGTGATGTCGCCGGGGGTCGCTCCGTAGAGGCCGGTGAAGGTGGCGATCATCTTGTCGATGATCTCGGCCCGCGACAGACCGGTCTGGCTGCGCAGGGGGTCGACGCGCTTCGCCGCAGACTTCGTGCCCTTGTCGCTCATCTTCTCGCGCCCGATGCGCAGCACCTGCACCATCTTCTCGCCGTCCATGTCATAGCTCATGGTGACGTGGTGCACGACGGCGCCATTGCCCAGACGCTTCTGCGCGGCCCCGCCGATCTTGCCGGTCGGGCTCGTGATGTCGTTGAGCGGCGCGTAGTGCGCGTCGATACCGAGGGACTTCAGCGCGATGATGACCCACTCGTCGAGGAAGGCGTAGGAGTCGGCGAACGTCATGCCCGAGACGAGGGCCGCGGGAACGTAGATGGAGTACGTGATGACCGAGCCGGCCTCCATGAACATGGCGCCGCCCCCCGAGATGCGACGCACGACGTCGAAGCCGTACTTCCGGGCGTTCTCGAGGTCGACCTCGTTCTTCAGCGACTGGAAGCTGCCGATCACCACGGCCGGCGACTCCCACTCCCAGATGCGCATCGTCGGCTGTCGACGCCCCTCGCCCACCTCGACCGCGAGCACCTCGTCGAGAGCCATCTGCTCGACCGGCGGAACGGCCTTCGAGTGAATGACCTGCCAGTCGTAGTCGCGCCATCCGGTGGCCTTGGCGAGCGAGCGGCGCACGGCGACCGCCACGGCCTCGGGGCTGAAGCCGAGCAGCTGCGCCCCCTCGGGCAGCGCCGCCTTGACGGCGGCCGCGATCGTGGCGGCATCGCTCTCGACCGGCAGGCCCTCGACGGCCGCGTTGATCAGCGGAAGGGCGTCGTCGGGCTCGAGGAAGAAGTCACCCGCCAGTCGGAAGTTCGCGATGCGACCATCGACTGAGTCGAGGTCGACGACCACGAGTTTGCCGCCGGGAACCTTGTACTCACCATGCATGCAGCCAGCCTACGCCGCGCTGATCACTGCGCCGTGTGGTGCTCGAGCCAGTCGAGGAGGCGGTCGGCCACGTCGGCACGGTTCGTCTCGTTGAAGACCTCGTGCCGGGCATCCGGAAACACCACGACCTCGACGTCGGCGAGCTTCGAGCGCTGCGTGTAGGCCTTGGCCAGCCGGCGCATGCTGGCGGTTCCGCCCAGGATGTCGTCGGAGCCTCCCATGATCAGCACCGGCAGATCGCGCCGGATGCGACGAGAGGGCACGCCGAACAGTCGCAGCCCGTCGCGCACGCCGAGCTCCTCCAGCGCCTTCGCCTCGAACATGTACGCGTCGTCGGCAGCCTTCTGCTGCATGGCCACGTCGCGACTCAGCCATTCGAACCCCGTGCCCCGGCCACGGGCCGGGCGGTGACGCCGCGTCAGGTCGCCGCCATCCATCGACCCCGGCATCCGCAATGCCGTACCCGTGAGCACGACGCCGTCGAACACCGTCGACCGGCTGTTGACGACCCGCTGCAGCAGCAGCGACCCGAGGCTGTGGCCGAGGGCCACCAGCGGAACGCCGGGCACCTCGTCGCGCAACAGCCGGGTGAAGCGCAGGATGTCGGACTCGGCCGTGCGCACGCCGTCGGGGCCCATGCGATGGCCGGGTTGAGTCTCGCCGCCGGGCAGCCGCGCGGTCTCGCCGTGGCCGCGCAGGTCGTGCGCGTAGACGGCGTATCCGGATGCGTTCAGCCGGCCCGCGAGTTCGGCGTACCTCCCCGAGTGCTCGCCGAGGCCGTGCACGATCTGCACGATGCCGCGAGGGTTCTCGATGGGCCAGGCGGAGTAGTGGATCGCGACGCCGTGGTCGCTGAGAAACTGGGGCACGTGCCCATTGTGTCGCCGTTCTCTGAGCTTGTCGAAGGGAACCCGCCCTTCGACGGGCTCAGGGAACGACAGGCTCAGGGAACGGGCTGCTCAGCTCTCGCGGGTGATCTCCACGGTCACGAAGAGGCTCGATCCGAAGGGCCCTGCGTAGACGCCGCGCAGCGGGGCCACATCGTTGTAGTCGCGGCCCCGGCCCACCGTCACGTGGCGGTCTCCGATGTCGATCGAGTTCGTGGGATCGAAGCCGCGCCAGTCGCCGCAGAACCATTCGACCCAGGCGTGCGACTCCCCCGCGACCGTCTCGCCGATCTCGGCGTGCGGCTTCGGGTGCAGGTAGCCCGAGACGTAGCGGGCGGGGATTCCGACCGAGCGCAGCGCACCGAGCGCGATGTGCGCGATGTCCTGGCAGACGCCGCGCTTGTCGGCCCAGGAGTCCTTGGCCGTGGAGTGCACGTGGGTGACACCCTGGACGTACTGCATCTGGTCGCCGATCGCCGAGCAGATCTCGAGCGCGGCCTCGCACGGGCTGTCATAGCGCGATGCGATCTCGTTGGCGAGCTCGACGATGTCGTCGGCCGGGTCGGTGAGGCGGGTCTGCTTCGAATGCTCGACGTATGAGGTGGCCTTGGCGGATGCATCGGCGAGCGCCTCCCAGCCGACCTTGTGCGGCTGGTGCGGGCGCGGGCGCACCTCGACGAGGCTGTTGGCGGTGAGCGACAGTTCCTTGTGCGGGGTCAGCACCTCGAAGCTCGAGACCCGGGTGCCCCAGTAGTCGAGGTAGTTGTGGTTGCTCGACACGGGGGCGATCTCGAGGTTGGAGTACAGCACGAACTGGTCGGAGCTCGAGACGGGGAGCATGCGCGCCTCGTTGTACGAGGCTGCCACCTCGCCCTCGTAGCGGTAACCGGTCACGTGCCGGATGCGAAGCCGGTTCATGTGTTCTCTCCCGTCCAGGAAGGGGCGGCGTTGGTGGGGAAGTAGCGCTGGCGGATCGCCTCGGAGGCCGTCGACGTCGCATCCTGCACGCTGTCCATGTGCTTCGGAAGCTCGTGCAGGATGTCCATGATCGGGCGGTACTCGAGCTGACTGCGGATCTGGCCGAGCAGCCGCTGCGCCCTGTCGGTGACTCCGACCCGGTCGTTGCGGGGTTCGATCGCGCGCAGCGACTCCTCTGCCCGCGAGACCGAGAAGATGATCGACCGCGGGAACAGGCGGTCGAGCAGCAGGAACTCGGCCGCGTTGCGCGCCGACGGCACGCCCCGGTAGGTGCGCAGGTAGGTCTCGTAGGCGCCGCACGATCGCAGAATGGTCGTCCAACTCGGGCCGGATGCCTCGGTGAGGCTTCTCGTCGCCAGCAGGCGGGCCGTCATGTCGGCCTGCTCGAGCGAACGCCCGAGGTTGAAGAAGTGCCAGGCCTCGTCGCGGCTGGTGCCGGACTCGACGATGCCCACGGCGAGCGCCGCGCGTTCGCGTACCCAGCCGAAGAACTCGTGCGTCTTCTCGCCCGCGATCTTGCGCGGCATCTTCGCCCGGGTCGTGTTGAGGCACTCCCAGAGCTCGGTCGACACGATCTCGCGCGCCCGGCGCGCGTTCTCGCGGGCCGCTCCGAGCGAATAGGCGATGGATGCGGGATGCGTGCGGTCTACCGCGAGGGTCGCGAGCACGTCCTGTCGCGTCAGTTCACGCTCGGGTCCGGGGACCTCGCTGCCCATGAGGGCAAGGAGCGAGCGACAGGCGAGGTCTTCCTCGATCCACGGGTCTTCGAGCAGGAGTTGAAGGTGCACGTCGAGGATGCGGGCGGTGCCGTCGCTGCGCTCGATGTAACGCCCGATCCAGAAGAGGCTCTCGGCGATGCGGCTCAGCATGCGTCTTCTCCTTCACTCCGCTCGTCGAGCGTGTCGAGACGGGCTCCCTTCGACAGGCTCAGGGAACGGACGGCCGGCAGGGGCGGATGCCCCGGGCTCCACCGCGCCTGCTGCTGCTGTTGCTGCTGGTCGTTGTTGGGCTTGTCCTGAGGAGAGTGGTCGACGGCGTGCTTGCCCACGATCGGAATCGACTGCGTGTTCGCCGCCTGGTCGGCCACCAGGCCCTGGATGTTGCGGGCCGAGGACTCCTGGAAGAAATCGGGCTCGAGGCCGATGACCCAGGTGTCCTTCGATCCGCCGCCCTGGCTCGAGTTCACGACGAGCTCGCCCTCGGGAAGCGCCACCCGCGTGAGCCCGCCGGGCAGAACCCAGATGTCGCTGCCGTCGTTGACGGCGAACGGCCGCAGGTCTGCGTGACGCGGCCGCATCCCGTCTTCGACAAGCGTGGGGATTGTCGAGAGCTGCACGACCGGCTGCGCGATCCAGCCGCGCGGGTCTTCGAGCAGCCGCTTGCGCAGCGTCTCGAGCTCGGTTTTGGATGCCGCGGGTCCGACCACGAGGCCCTTGCCGCCGGATCCGTCGACGGGCTTCACGACGAGCTCGTCGAGGCGGTCGAGCACCTCCTCGAGCGAGGCGGGGTCTTCGAGGCGCCACGTGTCGACGTTGGGGATGATCGGCTTCTCGCCCAGGTAGTACTGGATGAGGTCGGGCAGGTAGGTGTAGACGAGCTTGTCGTCGGCCACGCCGTTGCCGACCGCGTTGGCGATGGTCACGTTTCCGAGTCGCGCGGCCATCATGATGCCGGGCGAGCCCAGCTGGCTGTCGGCGCGGAACTGCAGCGGGTCGAGGTACTCGTCGTCGACCCGGCGATAGATCACGTCGACGCGCATCGGACCGGCCGTGGTGCGCATCCAGACCCTGCCGCCCGAGCAGAACAGGTCGCGGCCCTCGACGAGCTCGACGCCCATGAGTCGGGCCAGCAGCGTGTGCTCGAAGTAGGCGGAGTTGTAGACGCCGGGGGTGAGCACGACCACGTTCGGGTCGTCGACGCCGGCGGGTGCCGAGGCGCGCAGGGCCTGCAGAAGCTTGTTGGGGTAGTCGCCGACGGGGCGCACGCGCATGCTGACGAAGAGTTCGGGCAGCGTCTGCGCCATGACCCGGCGGTTGGAGATGACGTAGCTGACGCCCGACGGAACGCGCACGTTGTCTTCGAGCACCCGCCAGGCGCCCTTCTCATCGCGGATCAGGTCGATGCCCGACACCTGGATGCGCACGTTGTTGGCCGAGACGATGCCCGCAGCCTGGCGGTGGAAATGACTCGACGAGCTGATCAGGCCCGCGGGGATGACTCCGTCGCGCACCGCGTGCTGGGGGCCGTAGATGTCGGCGAGAAAGGCCTCGAGAGCGCGCACGCGCTGCTTGATTCCCGCCTCGACGGTCACCCACTCCTTCTGCTCGATCACCCTCGGAACGGCGTCGAGGGGGAAGGGCCGCTCCTCGCCCGCGAAGTCGAACGTCACGCCCTGGGCGAGGTAGGAACTGGCCAGGGCGTCGGTGCGCCCGCGCAGTTCCTCCTGCGTCATGCGGGCCAGCGCCTGATACACGTCTTTGTAGGCGGCGCGCGCCTCGACGGGGGCCAGAGAGCTGGGTTCGGGGAACATCTCGTCCCAGGCACTCGCGGACCCTCGCGATGAACGGGGGGTGAGTGTGGCGCCGTAGCCGGCGAACAGGTCAACCATGACCCGAGCCTAGTGCGGCGGTGTTGCCGGGGTGTTTCGGACGCCGGGGTGACAGCCGTACTCACTGAGGGGCGGAGTTTGGCCGCTTCCGCAGGCGTCAAAGCGGCCATACTCCGCCCGTCGGCAGTCCGGATGCGTGCGATCAGGACGAACGGGAGGAGATTCAGAGATTCGATGCGCTATGTGCGACGGAGGTCCGAGGATCCTCCGGTCTCGACGCGTTGGGCCCAAGCATTGGAAGATTCGGCGGTAAGTACAGTCCGTACGCACTCAGGGGCGGAGTTTGGCCGCTTCCGCACGCGCCTATGCGGCCATACTCCGCCCCTCGGCGACCCGCTCCGCGGGTCACTCGCGCGGCGACAGCAGGGCCTCCGCGAAGAAGTCGAGCGACCGCGAGACCTCTCGCAGCGTCGGCGTGCGGTTCAGATGCCCGTGCAGCATTCCCGTCGCGAGCTGGGTCTTGACCAGCACTCCCACCTCGGCCAGTTGCTCGGCGAACAGCTCGCCCGACGGCCTGATGTCGTCGTATTCGCTGATCAGGATGCGCGTGGCCGGGAACCCCGCGAGCGGTGCGTGTCCGGGCATCACCTCGAGCGGCAGATCCACGCTTCTGCCGGCGTAGTTCAGCAGCATGCGGCGGGAGCGCTCGGGGAGGAAACGGATCATGCGCGGAAGCGTCGCCATCACGGCCTGCACCTCGTCGGAGAGGGCGGGGAATGGAAAATGAAGCGCCGGGTAGGCCAACAGCAGCGTCGACGGCAGGGCGCCGCCCGTCGCGACGAGCCGCACGACCATCGCGGCGGCCAGGTTGGCCCCCGCGCTCGCGCCGCCGATCGCGATGCGGCGGGCATCCACCCCCAGACCATCTGCGTGAGCCGCAAGCCAGAGCCACGCGGCCTCGACATCGTCGACAGGAACCGGGTACTGAACCCCGTCATTCGCGAGCCGGTAGTCGACCGCGACGACGAGCGCCTGGGCGCGGTGGGCCAGTTCGGCGCTCGTGACGTGGGACTCGTTCATGTCTAGGTCGCCGCCGGTGAAGCCGCCGCCGTGGTTCCAGAGCAGGGCGGGCAACAGGCCTGTTGTGCGGGATGGGCGATAGACACGAACGGGGATGGGTCCGTGCGGGCCGGAGACGACGTCGTCGCGGATCTCGACGTTCGCGGGAAGCTCGTAGGGCTCCGGGTCGACGGCGAATTCGGTGAAGGCGGCAGCGTGCTCGGGGTTGGTGCGGCCCGAGTCCCAGCCGGGAATGTCATCGAGCAGGTGGATGCGCGCGGCGATGTACGGATCGAGGGGCATGGCGGGAACTCCTGTGTTCGTGCGGCCGGTTGAAGCGTTTCAGATCAGGGTAGCGGTGAGGTGGACACGGGGGAATGGGCGGAGATGCCGTGGTCCAACGCCGTATTCGGCTCGGATGTGCTGATCTCCGCCCGTTCACTCGTCGAATGGTCTCGATACGGCCGCGGGCGGCCTACTCGACCAGCGTTAGACGTACACGGCTAGAGGCGGAGTTCGGCCGGGCGGGCTCGGCCCGCGTGCTGCACCGTGGGCCAGCGCGGGTCGACGGTGAGCGACTCGATTCCGGATGGGCCGAGAAGCACCGTGTCCTCGATCTTCACCCCGGGAGCGCTGGGATTCCACGCGAAGGCCTGGTTCGACTGGATCGCATCGCGGGTCTTCGATGTCGCGCGCGGGTCGCGTCCGTTGTAGCCGGCGGCGCCTCCCTGGTGGTGGTTTCGCCACTCGTCGGCCGCGAATCCCGCCTGGCCGTACGATGCGCATCCGGCCTCGAACGCCGACGCCAGGGTCGCGCCCGCGGTCGTCGCGTCGAGGTAGGCGGCCTCCACCTCGAGGATGCGCCGCTCGGCCTCGGCGCGATCGCCCGAGCCGGACGAGGTGGCCGGTGCCCCGAAGCTCACCCAGCGCGTGATGTTCGCGATCATCCCGTGCCGCCTGGCGCAGGCCACGACCATGGCGCGCGAGCCGATCGGGTCGTCGCCGGGCAGCGGATGCCGGTAGCCGGCTCGAGCGAATCCCGACACCATGAGCACGATCGGGTCGGCTCTGCGCTCCAGCAGCCCGGCGCCGACGGATGCCGCGAGCGCCCGCTCGGACTGGCCCGGCGAGGCGGCCGAGAGAGCATCGGTCATGACCTCGGCCGTGTCGACGCAGAGGGCGCGGTAGCGCGCGAGTTCTGCAGGAAGAAGGGAAGCACGCGCCGCCCGAAGTTCGGCCGCGATGTCGGACTCGACAAGCGAGCGCGGCCCGGCAGCATCAGAACCGGAGCCCGCTGCACCGGCACCGGCAGAACCGGCGAACCCGTCGCCCAGCGCTCCGAACCACGGCGCGGTCGAGACCTCGATACCCGACGGAAGCTCCTCGGCGAGCAGCCGCGCGGCCTCGTTGGAGAACGCCGAGACCGCATCGCCCTCGCGATCGACCCTCACCTGCAGAACGGGATCGCCCATGAGGCTCGTGTGGGTGCGAGCCCCGTCGAGGTACCAGGCCAGCGCGCCGTGACTCGACAGCACCAGGCTCTCGGCGTCGCGCTCGTCGAGGATCGCGAGCAGCCTGGCGCGCTTCACCGCGCGATCGTGAGCCGAGGGCGCGCTCGAACCGGTCATGCGCCGAGAACCGGGCCCACGGCATCCGGCACGGGCCCCGTGCTCGAACGCACCTCGAGCCTCGGCCGGAAGAACACCGCGTGCTCCGGCTGGCCGCCCTCGAGCAGTTCGCGCAGCTGCGCCCAGGCCTGGCGGCCGAGCTCCATCTGCGGCACCGACATGGTCGTGAGCGAGGGTGTGGCGAAGCGGGCGAACTGGATGTCGTCGAATCCCGTCACCGAGACTCGTCCGGGAACGGGGACCTCGAGTTCGGCGAGTCGCCCCAGAAGCCCCACGGCGACGAGGTCGTTGAACGCCAGCACGGCCGTCGCCCCGTTCGAGAGCACGGCCTCCGCCGCCGCGTACCCGTCTTCGATCGCGGCGCCGCACGTGACGGTGTCGATCGTGATGCCCGGATGCGAGGCAGCGATCTCGCTCAGCCCCTCGATCCGCTCCTGGTTCGACGCGCTCTGCTCGGGTCCGCCGAGGAACAGGAAACGCGTGTGCCCGAGCGACAGAAGGTGCGCCATGAGCCCCTTGATGCCGGACGCGTAGTCGATCGACAAGGCGGGGGCCGCGAGCGCCCCGAGGTCGCGGTTGATGACGACGGTCGGCGAGACCCGGGGCAGCAGCTCGGTGAGCTGCGCGATCGGCATACGGGGTGCGCACAGCACGAGGGCGTCGCAGCGCATGCGCGCCTCGATCGCGAGCAGCCTCTCCTCGTCGACGTTCTCTGCGGAGTCGGCGACCAGCACGCGGTAGCCGTCGACGGCCGCGGCCTGCGTGACCCCGCGCAGAACCTGCTGGAACATCGGGTTGGCGAGGTCGGGAACGACGAGCGCGACGGTGTTGGTGCGGCCGAGCGAGAGGCTGCGGGCGACTGTCGAGGGCGTGTAGTCGAGATCGCGAACCGCCTGGCGCACACGCTCTGCGATCACCGGAGCGACCGTCGCGCGGCCGTTCATGACCCGCGACACGGTCGCCCGCGAGACCCCGGCGGCCGTCGCGACCTGCGCGATGGTGGCCGGGGTGGATGCGCCGGGTGTCGTGGGCGCGGAGGTGTCGCGTGTCATTCGAGCTCCAGCCGGTCGCGGTGTCGGAATGCGGAGCGTGCGGCGTCGTCGCCGCTGCCCGTGATCGATGATCCCATGGAAGGCGCGCTCAGCGATGCTGATCGAAAGGGAGGGTGACCGGCAGGCCGGTGCGCAGCGATTCGTTCCCCGCGATGCCGACCGAGACCGCTCGCACGCCGTCGTCGAAGCCGGCCACCCGGCCGAGCGGCGCATCCGATTCGACACGGGTGAAGAGGTGCTCGAGAAGGAACGCGTCACCCCCGCCATGGCCGCCGATGCCCTCGGGGATGGGCACCTCGCGCGCGGATTCCCAGTGCCGCTGCAGCACGAGGCGTTCCGTCATCGGGCGCACCGTGTCGGCGGGGCCGGCCACGGGATTCGCGCTCGGGTCGAGCACCGCCCGGCCGTCGGCATCCAGAAGCACCGAACTGCGTTCGACGACCTCGAGCTCGGCGCGGCCCTCGGTGCCGTTGACAGTGACCCGGTAACCCTCCCAGGGGCTGTGCGCGTTGAGCGAGTACGACATCGTGGCACCGGATGCGTAGTCGACGAGTACGGCGAGGTTGTCCTCGATCGTGATTCCCGGGCCGAAGACGTTCTGGTCGCGGTGGTAGCCGTCGTGGGCGACCGTGTCGACATAGAGGGCCTTGAGTCGCGGATCCGCGGCGATGTCGAGGGCGAAGGGGTCGACCCCCGCGCGTTCGCGCGGGGCTGCGTTCCCTTCCCCGTAGAAGCGCAGGCCTCCGCTCGCGAAGACGCGCACGGGCGACGAGTCGATCCACCAATTGACGAGGTCGAAGTGGTGCGACGACTTGTGCACGAGCAGGCCTCCCGAGTTGGCCTTGTCGCGGTGCCAGCGGCGGAAGTAGTCGGCGCCGTGCATGGTGTCGAGCGCCCACTCGAAGTGCACCGAGGTGACCCGCCCGATCGATCCCTCGGCGATCAGCGCGCGCAGTGCGCTGTTGCGGGGGCTGTACCGGTAGTTGAACGTGGTCACGACGCGGCGGCCCGACTGTTCGACGGCGGCGCGGATCGTGTCGAGCCCCGTTCGGTCGATGGTGAGCGGCTTCTCGACGACCACGTCGGCGCCGGCGAGGAGCGCGGCCGACACGAACTCGGCATGCGTGAAGTCGGGGGTGGTGACGATGATCCGGTCGAGCCGTTGCGCGCCCACGGTGTCGGCGAGGGCGGCGGGGTCGAAGCGCACCGGATCGGCGGACCCGGCGGCACGCACCTTGTCGGCGTAGTAGTCGAGGCGGCCCGGGTTCGAGTCGCTCCAGGCCACGAGCTCGGCCACGTCGGAGTGCGGCCCGATCAGGGCGTCGATGTACATCTCGGCCCGGTGACCGGTGCCGACCATCCCGTAGCGTTCGCGGCTCATGCGACGTTCCCTTCTCGATCGGTGCGGATATCGATGGCGCCGAAAACGGCCTCACCGGTGTCGACGGCGCCGTACGGGGCTACCGAGAACAGTCCGATCTCGGCGCCGATCCACGTGCCCTGCTTGGCCCGGAACGGCATGATCGCTTCGGTCCACTCCCCGTCTCCCTGCCGCCACGCGAAATCGACGCGGGCGTCGCTCGTCGACCGCAGCCGCAGCTCCACGGGCAGATCGGATGCGACGGGCGCCGGCTCGACGAACGCCCGGTCGCCGCGATGGCCCGGACCGACTCCGCCGGTGATGTGCACGCGTCCGCCGGAGACGGTGAGGCCGATCCACGCGTACTCGGTTCCGAGCACGGTGAGGCCCGCGCGGGCACCTTCCACTCGGCTGTCGAGATGCAGCGAGGTCGTCACCGTGGTCGGCGACTGCGGCAGCTGCTGCGAGAGAACCTGGGGCAGCGTTCGCAGATTGCCGGAATCGTTGCTCCGAAGCGGCAACACGAGCGCTCCATCCCCTCGAAGCGCCACCTGGCCGGGGCGTGGATTGGCCTGCCAGTGCCATTGCGGAGCCAGGGAAGTGGCGGCGAAATCGTCGCTGCGCGTGGGAACGCCGGCACCTGGTCGGGCGAAGCGGTGGTGGTCTCGAGACGCGGGCTCATTCGTCGCGTGGCCACTCGACCGAGGCATCCCCGTCACGGGCTGACCCGGCAGGCCCTCGCGCGGCTCGCCCATGAGCGGCCACCCGTCGTGCCAGCTCACGGGCTGCAGATGCACCACTCGACCGAAGGCCCCGGTGTCCTGAAAGTGCACGAACCAGTCACTGCCGTCGTCCGCCGTGACCCAGCCTCCCTGATGCGGTCCGTTGACCGCGGTCTCGCCCTGTTCGAGCACGATTCGCGACTCGTATGGACCCCACGGAGATGTCGAGCGGAAAGCCAGTTGCCACCCCGTGGCCACGCCGCCGGCGGGCGCGAAGACGTAGTAGTGCTCGCCGCGGCGATAGAACTTCGGCCCCTCGAGAGTGCTGCAGCCCGGCACCTCGTCGCCGTCGATCACCGTGCGCGGCATGCCGACAGGCCTGGTTCCCGACGCGTCGAGCTCGACCACGGTCAGCTCGTTCGAGCGACCGCTGCGCGATGCGGCCCAGCCGTGCACGAGGTAGACGTGCTCGCCGTCGAACAGCGGGCAGGGGTCGATCAGGCCGAGGCCCTCGAGCACGGCGATGGGCTCGCTCCATGGCCCCTCGGGGCCGGGCGCCGTCACCACGAAGATGCCGCGATCGGGATCGGGGTAGTAGATGCGCAGCAGCCCGTCGTGGAACCGGATCGACGGCGCCCACACCCCCTGGCCGTGTCGAGGGAGTTCGAAGTGCTCCACCGGGTGGATGCGGGCGAGGGCGTGCGAGGCGATGCTCCAGTGCACGAGGTCGTCGGAGACGAGAACCGGCAGCCCCGGCGAGCGATTGAAGCTGGATGCGACGAGCACGTATTGCTCGCCGACACGGGTGACGTCGGGGTCGGGCCAGTCGGCGTCGAGGATCGGATTGGTGTAGTCGAGGCCATGGGCGGGGCGGGGCGTGAGCAACACTGCTCGCTCCTTCTGCGTGGGTCTGAGGACGGTCGGAGGTAGAAACCGGTTCCTCACTTTATAGCGAATCCGGCGGTCGGCGGAAGTCGTCGGTTCGTGCGACAACCAAAGATCGGCTCTAATTCAGGCAAATTCTGGTCGATCCCAGTCTGTCAAATCTGAATATTGCGGGAAACCGGTTTCTTGTGACAGAGTGTACCGACCACAGCCCAGGCACCGGCGCCGCGTGTGACCGGAGACTCAAAGAGGAGAAACCCATGCCACGACGCACACGACCGGGAGTCATCGCACTCGCCGGAATCGCGGCCCTGACGCTGGTGGGCGCAACCGCCTGCAGCTCGGAATCACCAGACGACACTGCCGAATCCGGCCCCGTGACCATCAGCTTCACCTGGTGGGGCAACGACGAGCGTGCCGCGCTCACGGAGCAGGCGATCGACCTGTTCGAAGAGGCCAACCCCGACATCACCGTCAAGTCGTCGTTCTCCACGATCGACGCCTACATCCCCAAGCTCGCCACGCAGATCGCCGGCGGTGGAGCGCCCGACCTCTTCCTCATCCCCATGGAGAGCGTGCGCGAGTACTCGTCGAAGAACGCGCTCACCCCGCTCACCGATTACATCGACGACGGCACCATCCGCACCGAGGACATCACCGAAGAGGCTCTGAAGGTCGGCACCATCGACGACACCGTCATGGGCCTCACGCTGGGTCTCGCCAACAACGCGATGGTCTACAACCCCACCGTCTGGGCGGCGGCCGGAGCCGAGGCGCCCGGAGCCGGCTTCACCTGGGATGACCTCAAGGCGGCCGGCGAGAAGATCCGCGCGGCGTCGGACGGCAAGACCGCAGCCCTCAGCGACCCGGGTGGACAGATCGCCTACTTCGAGATGTACCTGCTGCAGAACGGCAAGCACCTCTTCACCGAAGACGGAGAGGTCGGCTTCACCGAGAAGGACCTCGCCGACTGGTGGACCCTCGCCGGCGAACTGCGCGAAGACGGAACGACCACCGACGCCGAGACCACCTCGACCATCGACCAGAGCATGCAGAACTCGGGCCTCGCCCGCGGCATCAGCGCCGCCGAGTTCTCGGCCGCATCGCTGACCGGCGCGTACTCCGACACGCTCGGCGCCGAGAACATCGCCATCGCGCCGTTTCCGACCGACACCGATGAGTCGGGCATGACGCTCAACGGCACGAACGTCGCCGCGGTCTCGTCGAAGTCCAAGCACCCGGAGGCGGCTGCGAAGCTGCTCGACTTCATCATCAACGATGAGGAGGCCGGCAAGATCCTCGGCCTGTCGCGCGGAATCCCGACCAACTCCGCCACCTACGAGGCAATCTCGCCGACGCTCGAGGGCGGCAACAAGACCGTGAGCGACTTCGTCTCCGAGTACCAGGACACGTTCCAGGCTCCTGCGCCGCTCGCTCCGGCCGGTGCCAGCACCATTCCGGCCGACTTCACTCTCGCCTACGAGCAGATCATCTTCGGCCAGACGGAGTTGAAGGACGCGGCGAAGGCCACGGTCGCCTCGATCACCTCGGCCATCTCCTAGGCACCACCGAACCCGCGAACACAGGAAGACGTAGGCCACATCCATGACCGTTGCAGTCGATCGACCGACGGACAGTGCCCTCACTGCCCCCGCCCAACCCCCGGCGAAAGCCTCCCGGCAGAGACCCCGCACCGGGCGCACCGGCAAGAACGGCGCGGCCTACGTCTTCCTGACCCCCTGGCTCATCGGCGCCGCCCTCCTCACGGTCGGCCCGATGATCGCCTCCCTCTACCTCTCGTTCACCGACTACGACCTGTTCTCGGCACCCGAGTTCATCGGCATCGCCAACTACCAGCGCATGGTCGAGGACCCGCGGTTCTGGAGCGCGGTCGGGGTGACCCTGAACTACGTTCTGGTCGCGGCGCCGCTCAAGCTGCTGGCGGCTCTCGCCATCGCGCTGCTGCTCAACAAGGCGCGGCGCGGCCAGGGCTTCTACCGCTCGGCGTTCTATGCACCCTCGCTGCTCGGCGCGAGCGTGGCCGTGGCCCTCGTCTGGCGCACGCTCTTCGCCAACGACGGCGTGGTCGACAACGGCCTCTCCACCGTCGGCATCGACGGCGGCGGCTGGATCTCCAACCCCAAGCTCTCGCTCTATGTGCTCGTGATCCTCGCCATCTGGCAGTTCGGAGCCCCCATGGTGATCTTCCTCGCCGGGCTCAAGCAGATTCCGCAGGACCTCTACGACGCCTCCGCCGTCGATGGCGCGGGCAAGCTGCGCACCTTCTGGTCGGTCACGGTTCCGATGCTCTCGCCGGTCATCTTCTTCAACCTGGTGCTCGAGGTCATCAACGCCTTCCAGGCGTTCACCGCCTCGTACATCATCTCGGGCGGCCGCGGCGGGCCGATCGACTCGACCCTGTTCTTCACGCTCTATCTCTACGACCGGGCCTTCACCGCCTTCGATATGGGCTACGCCTCGGCCATGGCCTGGGTGCTGCTCGTCGCCATCGGCATCGTCACCGCGCTGATCTTCCGCAGCTCGAGGGCCTGGGTCTTCTACTCCGGGGAGGAGAAATAATGGCCACGATCATCGAGAGGCGCCCGCCGCGCGCCGCCCAGCGTGCCAAGACCGGCCGCTCGCGCGTCGCATCCGTCGTCTGGCACGTCTTCTGCCTGGCCCTTCTGGCGCTGCTGCTCTACCCCGTCGCCTGGCTGCTCGGCTCGTCGTTCAAGCCGGGAACCGAGATCCTCACGAACATGAACGTGCTGCCCGATGCGTTCACCTTCGACAACTACGCCACGGTCTTCGAGGGCGTGGGCGGTCTGAGCTTCTGGACCATGCTGGGCAACTCGCTGCTCATCTCGACGCTCGCCGTGGTCGGCAACGTGTTCTCGTGCACGCTCGCCGCCTACGCCTTCGCCCGCCTCCGCTTCAGGATGCGCGCCCCGTTCTTCGCCTTCATGCTTGTGACGATCATGCTGCCCATGCACGTGGTGCTCATTCCGCAGTTCATCATCTTCCAGCAGCTCGGCATGATCGGCACCTTCCTTCCGCTGGTGCTGCCGAAGTTCCTCGCCACCGAGGCGTTCTTCGTGTTCCTCATCGTGCAGTTCATCAAGGGAATCCCCCGCGAGCTCGACGAGGCGGCCACCATCGACGGAGCCGGCCCGTACCGCACCTTCGGTTACGTGATCTTCCCGCTGCTCACCCCGGCGCTGATCACGACCACGATCTTCTCGTTCATCTGGAGCTGGGACGACTTCTTCAGCCAGCTCATCTACCTCAACAACCCCGACACCTACACGCTGCAGCTCGGCCTGCGCCTGTTCGTCGACCAGACGTCCGCGTCGAGCTTCGGCCCCATGTTCGCGATGAGTGTGCTCGCCATCCTGCCCGTGGTGATCTTCTTCGCGGTGTTCCAGCGCTACCTCGTCGACGGCGTCGCGACCTCGGGCCTCAAGGGTTAGGTCATGAGCACCTCAGAGAGAACACGCACCCGGCTCCCGAGCAAGCAAGCCTTCCTCCAGCGCTACGAGGGCCCGATCTCGTCGCTGGCCGACTGCCTCGTCGTGGGCATCATGGTGCTGCTGTCGTTCATCCCGCTCGTCACCGGGTTCGCCGGGTTCGTGGCCGGATGCGCGATCCTCCGTGCCCGCACCCGAGGCGAGGGAAAGATCACCCCCGCCGCGTTCTGGCGTGAGTTCCGCACGGCCGTGCGCTCGTCGGTCGGCGTCATCGTGATCCCCGCCGCCCTGGGCCTCGTGCTCGTCGTCGACCTGTTCGCGCTCTACGCCGGCCTCGGCGAGAATCCCGTCATGTGGATCGCGCTTGGCGTCGTCTCAGCCGTGGTCGCCGTGCTCGGCATCCGCACCGCCGCCGCCTGGCGCCCCGGCCTGCGCTGGATCCCGACCGTGCAGCGCTCCTTCGCGGCCCTCGGCGAAGACCTCGGTGGCAGCCTGCTGCTCGCCGGCGCTCTCGGCACCTCGATCGCCCTGGCGCTCTTCACCCCCATGCTCACCATCGTCTGCCTCGGCCCGCTCGTGCTCGGCGCCGTGGCGATCGACACGAGGCTCGGCCGCACGGCCGCCGCGCGACAGGATTAGTTCCATGCCCCTCGACCCCTACGACCTGCAGACCGAGTACCTCGACTCGCCGCTCGGCATCGAACAGGATGCGCCCCGCTTCTCGTGGCGCCTCACGTCGACCCGACGCGGGGCCGCACAGACGGCGTACCGCATCGAGGTCGACGCGGTGGCGCCCGACGGCGCCCGGCAACGGGTCTGGTCGACGGGCACCGTCGCATCCACCGCCCAGCTGGGCGTCGAGTACGCGGGCAACACTCTCGAGCGCACGACGCGCTACGAATGGATGCTCACGGTCACCGATGACGACGGGCGCGAGTCGGCCCCGAAGCACGCCTTCTTCGAGACCGGCCTCGTCGATCCCTCGAGCTGGCGCGGCGTGTGGATCGGACGCGACACGCGGGACCGCCCCGCGCTGCTTCCTCCGGCGAACGACGACTTCACCCTGAACTCGCGCATGCTGCAGCCGCCGTCGCTGCTGCGCCGTGAGGTGCCCATCGAGAAGAGGCTGCTGCGGGCGCGCCTGCACGTGACCGCGCAGGGCCTGTACCGCGCCTGGATCAACGGCGAGCAGGTCTCGGACGAGCAGCTCGCGCCGGGCTGGACCGACTACACCAGCCGCATCCTCTACCAGAGCCACGACGTGACCGAGCTGCTGCGCGGGGGCGGTAACGCTGTCGCCTTCACGCTCGCCGACGGTTGGTGGAGCGGCTTCGTGGGCTACGACCCGCGGCGCGCCGGCAAGCTCTACGGCAACGCCCCCGCGCTCCTCGCCGAGCTGCATCTCAGCTACGACGACGGCTCGACCGCGATCGTCGCCACCGACGAGACGTGGCGCGAGTCGCGAGGGCGCTGGCTCTACGCAGACCTGCTCATGGGCGAGGGCCAGGATGCGCGCAACGAGGTCGCGGGCTGGACAGAGCCGGCGTTCGACGACTCGGCATGGATCGCCGCGCGCGTTCTCGGACGCGACACCTCTCTCGTGACAGCCGCCGTCTCGCGGCCGATGCGGATCGTTCGCACCGTTCCCCCGCGGTCGGTCACCTCCATGCCTGACGGGGCATACATCGTCGACTTCGGCCAGAATCTCGTGGGCCATGTGCGGCTGAGGGTACGCGGTGCCTCTGCCGGCGACCTCGTCGAGCTGCTGCACGCCGAGACCCTCGACGACGCCGGCGAGCTCTACCTCGAGAACCTGCGCAGGGCCGAGGCACGCGACATCTTCTACCCGGCCGGCATCGACGACGACATCTTCGAACCCGACTTCACGTTCCACGGCTTCCGCTACGTTCGCGTGGCCGGCCTGCGCGCCGGCCTCACCGTCGACGACCTGACCGCCCGGGTCGTGTCGAGCGACCTCGAGGAGTCGGGCAGCTTCGACTGCGGCGACCCCGCCGTGATGCAGCTCTTCTCGAACATCCGCTGGAGCCAGCGCAGCAACTTCCTATCGGTTCCCACCGACTGCCCGCAGCGCGACGAACGCCTCGGCTGGCTCGCCGACGCGCAGGTCTTCCTGCCGACCGCGGCGCGCAACGCCACCGTCGGAACCTTCTTCGCCAGCTGGATGGACGACGTGATCGTGGGCCAGAACTCCGACGGCGCCTTTCCCGACATCGCACCCGTCGCCAGCTGGTCGGGTGATGGCGCTCCCGCCTGGGGAGACGGCGGAGTGATCATTCCGCTGGCGCTGTACGACATCTACGGCGACCTGCGCGTGGTCGAAACGGCCTACGCGCCGATGGTGCGCTGGATCGAGCACGTGCTGCGGGAGAACCCGTCGCTGCTGTGGCGCTCCCGAGTGGGGCGCAACTACGGCGACTGGTTGCAGGCCGGGCCCGAGACTCCGAAGGACCTCGTCGCCACCGCCTACTTCGCCAACTCATCGCGACTCGTCTCGCGCGCGGCCGCACTGCTCGGCCATCACGCAGACGCGACGCGATTCGCCGCGCTGGCCGACGACATCCGGGATGCCTTTCTGCGCGAATACGTGACGGCCGACGGCCGCGTCGCGGGCGACACCCAGACCGGCTACCTGCTCGCGCTCGACTACGCGCTGCTGCCGGCCGAGCTCGAGGAGGGCGCCGCAGCTCGGCTCGCCGAACTCGTGCGCGACAACGGCATGCGTCTCTCGACGGGGTTCATCGGGGTCTCGAAGCTGTGCCCGGTGCTGAGCCGCTGGGGCTACGACGACATCGCGCACGCGCTGCTGATGCAGACCGAGTATCCGAGCTGGCTGTTCTCGGTCGAGGCCGGAGCGACGACGATCTGGGAGCGCTGGGACGGCTGGACCCCCGAAGGCGGATTCCAGAGCGCGAACATGAACTCGTTCAATCACTACAGCCTCGGCGCCGTGGGCGAATGGCTCTACGGAACCGTCGGCGGCATCGACCAGGCGCCCGGGTCGGTGGCTTACGAGCGGCTCTCCATCCGCCCCCGCCCGAGCCGCGCCATGCACTGGGCCGCCGCGTCGCAGCAGACGGTGCGAGGCGTCACGCGCAGCGCCTGGATGCTCGATAAGGCCGGGGTCTTCCGGCTCGAGGTGACCGTTCCGCCCGGCTCCACGGCCCAGGTCTCACTGCCGACACGACTCGCGTCGACCGTCACCGAGGGTGGCGTGCCGGCGTCGGATGCACCCGGCGTCGAGCTGCTCGGCGAGACCGGCGACGGCGTGCTTGTGCGCATCGGCTCGGGCAGCTACGACTTCGTGTGCCACTACGACATCGCCTCTCCGTCTTCTCACCGCGCCCACCTCGTCAGCGAAGGAATCGTATGACTCCCCCCGAACGCACCGCCTCCGCACTCTCCCGGCGACGTCGGGTGATCGTCGACACCGACGCCCGCAACGAGGCCGACGACCAGTTCGCGATCGTTCACGCGCTGCTGTCGCCGACGCTGGATGTGCGCGGCCTGGTCGCGGCGCATTTCGGCACGCAACGCACGCAGACGAGCATGCTCGAATCCCGCGTCGAGATCGACCTGCTGGTCGGAATGCTCGGCCGGGAGGGCCGGGTGGCGGTCGCCAACGGCGGCGCCCATGCACTGCCCGACGAGCAGACTCCCGTCGACTCCGACGGAGCGCGGCTCATCATCTCGGAGGCCCTGGCCGACGGCGACGGCCCTCTCTTCATCGGATTCCTCGGCCCGCTCACCGACATGGCCTCGGCCATTCTGCTGGAGCCCTCGATCATCGATCGCGACGTCGTGGTGATCTGGATCGGTGGCGGCGCCTACGACCCCGACGTGGTGCCGCTCGGGTCGTCGCCCGAGTTCAACCTCAAGAACGACATCGCCGCGGCCAACGTGGTCTTCGACTCCGGAATCACCGTCTGGCAGGTTCCCTCGACGATCTACCGCCTGCTGAGCGTGGGCTACGCGGAGCTGCGGCGCAAGGTCGAGCCGCACGGCGAGCTCGGCCGCTACCTCGTGCGGCAGATCGTGGAGTTCAACGACGCGCACCACAAGGTGCCGATCGAGAGTCGCTCGCTGGGCGACTCCCCCGCGATCGGCCTGATGCTCGAACCGTGGAGCGGGGTCTTCCGTCGGCAGAAGCCCGTGCGTTTCGCGCCCGACGGCAGCTACGTCGAGGGCCGGGGTGGCGACATCCTCGTGCTCGAGACCGTCGACACGCGCTTTCTTCTCGAGGACATGTTCGCCAAGCTGGCGGAGTTCGCGGAAGACACCGCCGCAACAGATTCTGCCGTCGATGGCGAGGTCTCGAAATGAGAGTCGTCGTTACGGGCGGCTCCGGCCGGCTCGGCCAGAGCGTGGTTCGCGGGCTCTGCGAGGCCGGCCACGACGTGACCTCGATCGACCGAGAGGGCGTGGCTGGCCTGCCGGGAGCGCAGTTGCAGGCCGACCTCACCGACGCCGACGCGACCCGCACCCTGTTCATCGCGATCGCCCCCGAGGCGGTCGTGCATCTCGCCGCGATCTCGGTTCCGTTCAGCGCCCCCGAGGCCACCATTCTGAACGTCAACACGGCGCTGGCGTTCTCCGTGGTCGACGCGGCCGTCGCATCCGGTGCCCGTCTGGTGCTCGCCGCGTCGAGCCCGACCGTGCTCGGCTACGGCAATCCGAAGGGCTGGGCGCCTCGATTCCTGCCGCTCGACGAGACGCATCCAGTTGAGCCCTGGAACGCCTACGCCCTCTCAAAGCAGGTGATCGAGAACGTGGTCGAGCGCTTCGTGCGCAACAGCGACAACGTCACGTTCGGAGTCTTCCGGCCGTGCTTCGTCATTCCGCCCGAGGAGTGGGCGGGCGCACCGACGCAGCAGGGACATACGGTGGCAGACCGGCTCGACGATCCGTCGCTCGCCGCCGTGTCACTGTTCAACTACCTCGACGCCCGGGATGCCGCCGAGTTCGTGCGCGTCTGGCTCGAGCGCGCGGAGCTCGCCCCGAACGGCTCGGTCTTCTTCGTCGGCGCGGCCGACGCGCTTGCCCGGGAGCCGCTCGCCGAGCTGATCCCGCGGTACCTGCCCGAGGCATCCGGTCTCGCGGCCGGGCTCACCGGCTCGAGCCCCGCGTTCTCATCGGCCAAGGCGCGCGAGCTGCTCGGCTGGGAGCCGCGCTACAGCTGGCGCACCGAGCTCGTGCAGGCCGCGACCGAAGCGCTTGCTGAACCCGATCCCTCATCCCTCCCGACCGAAGTGAGAGTGTCATGACCACCGCCCCCATCGCCTTCGACGGCGTGCTGTTCTTTCCCGTCACCCCGTTCGACTCGGAGGGCGCCGTCGAGCTCGGACTGCTGCGCGAGCACGTCTCGTCACGGCTCGAGCACTCCCCCGGCGGCGTGTTCCCGGCGTGCGGCACGGGCGAGTTCCACGCCCTGACCGGCGACGAGATCTCGGCCGTCGTCTCGGCCACCGTCGAGGTCGTCGACGGGCGCGTTCCCGTGATCTCGGGCACCGGCGGACCGCTCGGCCAGGCGGTCGAGCTCGCCCGCCGCGCCGAGGCGGCCGGAGCCGACGCCCTGCTCGTGCTTCCTCCCTACCTCGTGGGCGGACCCGTAGAAGGCCTCATCTCGTATGTCGAGCAGGTCGCCGCCGCCAGCAGCCTGCCCGTGATCGTGTACCACCGAGGCACCGCTCGCTTCACTCCCGCCGCCATGCGCCGCCTGGCCGCGAACCCCAAGGTGATCGGTTTCAAAGACGGCATCGGCGACGTGGGCCTCGCGCAGGAGATCGTGCTCGCGGTCGGGGAGTTCGGCCGCAGCGACTTCCAGTTCTTCAACGGGCTGCTGACTGCCGAGCTCACGCAGGGCGCGTACCGCGGCCTCGGAATTCCGCTCTACTCGTCGGCGGCGTTCGCCATGATCCCCGAGCTGGCCACCGCGCACTACCGCGCCTACGTCTCGGGCGACGAAGAGACCCGACTGCGACTGCTGCGGGAGTTCTACGTTCCCCTCGTGCGACTGCGCGACCAGGTTCCGGGCTTCGGCGTCTCGCTGATCAAGGCCGGAATCCGCCAGCGCGGCCTGCCCGTCGGTTCGGTGCGCGCGCCGCTCGTCGACCCGAATCCGGCGCAGCTCGCCGAGCTCGAGCGCATCCTCGCCGTGGGCGACTCGCTCGCCGCCGAGTACGCGCCGTCGCTGGTCGCGTGAGTTCTTTCACCCCCGGCACGGCCACGATTGCGGCCGTCCGCACGCGTCGGCTCAGTGCCCGGATGCCGCGGCCCTGGGTTCCCGACGAACCGCACCTGCACCTGGTGATCGTCGAGGTGGAGGACTCGGACGGCCTCGTCGGAACAGGCTTCTCGTGGACTCCCACAATTGGCGCCGCCGCCGTTCAGGCCATGATCGACACCGAGATCGCGCCCTACGCCGTCGGCCGCACGACCGATCCGCAGGCGCTCTGGCCCGCCCTCTGGCTTCGGCTGCACGAGGCCGGCGGGGCCGGAATCACGACGATCGCTCTCGCCGGACTCGACACCGCGCTCTGGGATCTGTCGGGAAAGCGGGCCGCCCTGCCGCTCGCATCTCTGCTCGGGGCGCAGCGCGCATCCGTGCCCGTCTACGGCAGCGGCGTGAACCTGCATTACCCGCTCGACGAGCTCGTGGCACAGGCCTCGCGCTGGGTCGCGTCGGGCTACGACACGGTGAAGATCAAGGTCGGCGGGCCCTCGCTCGCCGTCGACATCGAGCGGGTCGGCGCGGTGCGCGAGGCGATCGGCCCCGACCGCACGCTGCTCATCGACGCCAACCAGCGCTGGACCCTCGAGCAGGCCACCACCGCCCTCGAGGCATTGAGCCGCTTCGACCTCGGCTGGATCGAGGAGCCCCTGCGCGCCGAGGACACCCGCGGCTACCGCGCCCTCCGCGAGCGCATGGGTGTTCCGATCGCGCTGGGCGAGAACATTCACACGCTACAGCGGTTCCAGGACATCGTCGATGCCGGGTTCGCCGACGTGCTTCAGCCCAACATCATCCGGGTGGGCGGCATCACTCCGTTCCTCGAGATCGCGTCCTTCATCTCTACCGAGAGTTCTGCGTCGCTCGCGCCGCACCTGCTCATCGACCTGTCGGGCCAGCTCGCCCTCGCCGTGGGCGCCGAGACCGCCATCGAGGACGTCGAGGAGGCATCCTTCTCGTCCCTCGGCCTCATCACCTCGCCGTCGCCCGTCGAGATCGTGGATGCCCGGGCCAGGTTGCGCGAGGACGCGCGGCCCGGTCTCGGCCTCGACTTCGCATGCACCGGCATCAGCCCGACCACTTCTGCTTCTCTTATCTCGGAGGAATCATGACCACTACTGCTCCCGCCTCGACCACCTCGACCTCGTCGACCACTCTCGACACTCTCGCGGCGGCCGCCGTCACGGCCGCGCCCGTGCTCTCCGCGGCATCGGGCGAACAGCGCGCCGCCTGGCTCGAGGCCGTCGCGGACCGCCTCGACGCGAACTCCGCCGAGCTGATCGAACTGGCCGACGAAGAGAGCCACCTCGGCGCCCCGCGCCTCACCGGTGAGCTGGCCCGTACGACGGCGCAGCTGCGTCTCTTCTCCACGGTCGTGCGCGAGGGCGCCTATCTCGAGGCGACCATCGACCATGCCGACGCATCCGCGACCCCGCCGCACGCCGACATCCGGCGCCTGCTGCGCCCGCTCGGGCCGGTGGCCGTGTTCGCGGCGTCGAACTTTCCGTTCGCGTTCTCGGTGGCCGGCGGCGACACCGCCTCGGCCCTTGCGGTGGGCTGCCCGATGATCGTGAAGGCGCACCCGGGGCATCCGAAGCTGTCGCGCCTCACGGCGTCGCTCGTGGTGTCCGCCTTGGCCGACGCGGGAGCTCCCGCTGGTACGTTCGCGCTCATCGAGGGCTTCGAGGAGGGCCTCGCCCTCGTGGTGCACCCCGCGATCACCGCCGTCGGATTCACCGGCTCGGTGCGCGGCGGGCGGGCCCTCTACGACCTGGCCGTCAACCGGCCGTCGCCCATCCCCTTCTACGGCGAGCTGGGCAGCATCAACCCCGTGGTGATCACGGCTTCTGCCGTGTCAGAGCGAGGCGAGTCGCTCGCGGCCGGTCTCGCCTCGTCGTTCACGATGGGCGTCGGGCAGTTCTGCACGAAGCCCGGTGTGGTGTTCGTGCCCGCGGATAGCGCGTTCGACTCGGCGCTCGTCGCCGCCGTCGGCACACCTTCGTCGGGCGCGATGCTCACGCAGGGCATGGCGGATGCGTTCGCCTCGGGCATCTCGTCGCTGGCGAGCCGGGATGACGTGGAGGTGCTGGCCGCCGCTCCGTCGGCGGCGTCGTCGGGTTCGGGCTCGACCACAGTGCTGCGCACGACCGCGGCTGCCGTGCTCGCCGACCCGTCGGCGCTGCTCGAGGAGCACTTCGGTCCGACGACGCTGCTCGTGTCGTACTCGTCGCCCGACGAGGCGCTGGCCGTGGTCGGCGCGGTCGAGGGAACGCTGACCGCCACTCTGCACGCCGGAGAATCGGAGGAGGTCGGGCCGCTCGTCTCGGCACTGGAGTCCATCGCCGGCCGGGTGCTGTTCTCGGGCTGGCCGACCGGCGTCGGAGTCACCTGGTCGCAGCAGCACGGAGGCCCGTGGCCGTCGACGACCTCGTCGCTGTTCACCTCGGTCGGCGCCACGGCGGTGCGCCGCTGGTTGCGCCCGGTCGCCTACCAGGACGCCCCGGAGCGCGCGCTGCCCGACGCCCTCAAGGAGTCGAACCCGTTGGCGATCCCCCGCCGCGTCGACGGGGTCTACGAGCTGCCAGCGGTGGCGCTGGCCTGAGGCCCCCTCCCGAGATACGTCGGGTTCGGCTCGGGAGCCAGGGTCACTTCTCGCGGTCGTCCGCGAAGAGCTTCTTGGCGAGCGTCATCGCGCTCATGGCCTTCGGCCAGCCCGTGTAGAAGGCGAGGTGGGTGATCGTCTCCACCAGTTCCTGCTCCGTGACTCCGTTGTCCCGGGCGAACGGCAGGTGGAAATTCAGCTGGTCGATGTTGCCCATGGCGACCAGCGCCGTGACGGTGGCCAGGCTGCGGTCGCGTTTGGACAGGCCGGGCCGTTCCCACACCTCGTCGAAGAGGATCTGGTCGGTGTAGTGGGCGAGGGCGGGGGCGAAGTCCCCGAACGCGTTCTGTCCGCCCGTCCAACCGGTGCGGGGAGTGTTGTCGGTCATGAAGTCGGCTCCTTGTCTGTCAGCGGCGTCACCCGCGTGGGTGTGTGGCCGCGGTTCCCATGGTTCGCCGATTCTCCCGGCAGAGGGAGGCTCCACGGGAACGTGTACTGACAGAGCACCCCTCGACGTGCCGCATAGCCGTACGGTCGTTGTGTGGACAATCGAGACGAAGTACGCGAGTTCCTGACCTCTCGCCGCGCGAGGCTCACCCCGGAGCAGGCCGGCCTCGCTCAGGGCGGCACTCGACGGGTGCCCGGGCTGCGGCGGGGCGAGGTCGCCCAGCTCGCGGGCGTGAGCGTGGAGTACTACGCGAAGATCGAACGCGGCAATCTTGTCGGCACCTCCGACAGCGTGCTCGATGCGATCGCCCGCGCCCTGCAGCTCGACTCCGCAGAACGCGCCCATCTGGCAGATCTCGCACGGACGGCCACCGGTCCGGCTCTCACCACACCGCGCCGACGCCCTCGGGGATGGGCACCTCGCGCAGGATTGCAACGGGCGATGGACGCCATCACCGGCGGACCCGCATTCGTACGAAACGGTCGTATGGACATCCTTGCCACCAACAGCCTCGGGCGGATCTTCTACGACGAGGCATTCGATGGTCCCGGGGGTGGCAACATCGCTCGGTACGCGTTCCTCGACGAACGGGCCACGAGCTTCTACCCCGATTGGCCTGCCGCCGCCGATATCACCGTCGCGATCCTCCGTACAGAAGCCGGACGCGACCCTCACGACCGTGGCCTGCAGGATCTCGTCGGGGAGCTCTCGACCCGAAGCGACGAGTTCCGCACTCGGTGGGGTGCCCACAACGTGCGCCAGCACAGCACGGGAACCAAGACGTTCCACCACCACGCTGTCGGGGAGCTGACTCTCAGCTACGAGGGATTGGAACTGGTTGCCGAACCCGGCCTGTCGCTTCTCATCTACACGGCCGAGGTCGGCTCGCCCAGCGATGAACGACTCCGGCTGCTGGCGAGCCTTGCCGTCACGTCCGACGCTGCGGCCTCGGTTCACGCACGGAACGACGCTCCTGTCAGCGGCGACCGCACCTCACCCGACATCAACTCGACAACGGAGGCTTGATCATGCACACACGAACTCTCGGCCAGGGCTTTCAGGTCTCAGCCATCGGGCTGGGCTGCATGGGCATGTCCCAGAGCTACGGCCCGAATCCGGGAGACCGGGATGAGATGATCGGCGTTCTCCGATCCGCCATCGACCACGGCGTCACCTTCTTCGATACCGCCGAGGTCTACGGCCCCTACGTCAATGAGGAACTCGTCGGCGAGGCTCTCGAACCGATCCGCGACCGGGTGCAGATCGCCACGAAATTCGGATGGCGCATCGAGAACGGTCAGAGCGTCGGGCTCGACAGCCGTCCCGAGCAGATCCGCCGCGTCGCGGAGGCATCCCTGAGCCGCCTCCGCACCGACGTGATCGACCTGTTCTATCAGCACCGTGTCGACCCTGACGTCCCTATCGAAGACGTCGCCGGCACGGTGGGCGAGCTCGTCGCCGAGGGCAAGGTGCTCCACTTCGGGCTGTCGGAGCCGTCGGCACAGACGATCCGCAGCGCCCATGCCGTGCATCCGGTCACCACGGTGCAGAGCGAGTACTCGCTGTGGACGCGGGACCCCGAAGCCGAGGTTCTTCCTGCTCTCGCCGAGCTCGGTATCGGATTCGTTCCCTTCAGCCCGTTGGGCAAGGGGTTCCTGACGGGCACCGTCGATGCCAGCACGACGCTCTCCGACGACGACATCCGACGCCGCGTTCCCCGATTCGAGCAGGACAACCTCGCCGCCAACCAGGCCCTCGTCGACCAGGTGAAGACGCTGGCCTCCGAGAAGGGTGTGACCTCCGGGCAGATAGCCCTGGCTTGGCTCCTTGCCCAGCAGCCCTGGATCGTCCCCATCCCCGGCACCCGCCGCACGTCCCGCATCCAGGAGAACGCGGGATCCGCATCCGTCGGTCTCTCCGCCGACGAGGTCGCCGACCTCGACACCCTCGCCCAGAGAGTCGGCGTGCACGGTGACCGCTACAACGAAGTCCACATGGGCTACATCAACCGCTGACACCACCCGATCCACATCCGAAACGGACCATAACCCTATGAAGATCGCAGTACTCGGAACCGGCATGGTCGGTCAGGCCTTGGCCGGCAGGCTCGCGGGCCTCGGACATGCCGTCGCAGTCGGAACCCGCGACGTCGACGAGACCCTCGCACGCACCACGACCGACGGCTCGCCTTCATTCGCCGACTGGCATCGAGCCCACCCCGACATTCAGGTCCTCGGCTTTCCGCAGGCGGGGAGGTTCGCAGACGTCGTTCTCAACGCGACGGCTGGAGCCCATTCGATGGCCGCCTTGCGGGCTGTCGGGTCCGACAATCTCGCCGGCAAGGTCCTCCTGGATCTCGCCATTCCCCTCGACCTGTCTCGTGGTCTGCCACCCACGCTCACGATCGCGAACGACGACAGCCTCGGCGAACAGATCCAGCGGGCTTTTCCCGAGACCCTCGTGGTGAAATCGCTCCACACCATGTACTTCGAGGTCATGATCGACCCGGGGCGGCTCCCCGGAAGCCACTCCGTCTTCATTGCGGGCGACCATGACGAGGCGAAGCGGACGGTCGCGGGTATTCTGCGTGAATTCGGGTGGCCCGATGCATCGATCATCGACTTGGGCGACATCAGTACCGCTCGAGCGACAGAGATGTACTCTCGGCTGTTCTTCGCCGTCTACGCACAACTCGGAACATTCGACTTCAACATCAACCTCGTCCGCGCCTGAAATCGACGTACCGTTCCTTCAACCTGCTGCAGGGGTCACGGATGTTGCGAGCTCCTCCAACATCAGCCGGAACTCATCGGTGTCGACGCCGATCAGACCCACAACGTGATCCTCGATGCCCGCCATGACGACTGCACCCATCGAAAATGTATGCGCATCCCACCGCGCCAACTAGGCTTGTCGCACACCCCGCACGCACTCACTGAGGAGACGCATGACCGCGACCATTTCGCTCCAGCTCTACACGGTCAAGGAGGCGCTCGCCGCCGATCCGGATGCGACGCTCGGGCGGATCGCCGACCTCGGCTTCACGGCCGTCGAGCTCTACGGCCTGCAGCAGTTCGGCGACGCCTACGCCGCGGGGCTCCCGAAGCACGGCCTCAGCGCACCGAGCGCCCACGTGCCGCTGGCGACCGGCGAGCTCGAGGAATCCTTCGACCTGGCCGAGCGGCTGGGCGTGAAGACGGTCATCGAGTCATTCACCCCGCCGACCCTGTGGGAGAGCGCCGAGAACATCGCCCGCCTGGCCGACCGCCTCAACTCCGCGGTCGAGCCCGCCGCCGCCCGCGGAATGCGCGTGGGCTATCACAACCACGACGGCGAGATCCGCAACCGCGTCGAGGGCGTCACCGGCCTCGACCACTTCGCGAGCCTGCTCGACCCCGCCGTCGTTCTCGAGGTCGACGCCTACTGGGTGGCCGCGGGAGGCGAAGACCTAGTCGAGTTCCTCACCCGCAACGCCGACCGCATCAAGTTCATCCACGTAAAAGACGGCTCGCTCACCGGCGACCTGCCCAACCAGGTTCCCGCCGGGCATGCCTCCCTCGAGCAGCCCGAGCACCTCTCGAGCCAGCTCCCCGCAGGGCAGGGAGTCGTCCCCCTCGCCGCCGGCCTCGACGCCGTTCCCGACCTTGAGTTCGCCGTCGTCGAGTTCGACGTCTACTCGGGAGACCTCTTCGCCGGCATCGCCGAAGCCAGACAGTTCCTCGTCGAGAGGGGTCTCCGCTGATGAGCACCTCCGCCTACAGCCCCGCCACCTACAACCCTGTCGGATCCGGCCCCGTCGGCATCGGCATCATCGGCGCCGGCGCGATCAGCGACCAGTACCTCACGCACCTCACCACGTTCCCCGACGTTCGCGTCGTGATGATCGGCGATCTGGATGTCGCACGGGCCGCGCAGCAGGCCGAGAAATACGGCGTGCCGCGTTCCGGACGCGCGGACGAGGTGCTGAAAGACGACGACGTCGAGATCGTGATCAACCTCACGATCCCGGCCGTGCACGCCGAACTCTCGTCGGCCGCGCTCAGCGCCGGCAAGCACGTGTGGAGCGAGAAGCCGATCAGTCTCGACCGCGAAAGTGGACAGGCGCTGCTCGACCAGGCCGCCGCATCCGGTCTTCGTATCGGCGTCGCACCCGACACGATCCTCGGCCCCGGCGTGCAGAGCGCACTCCGCGCGATCGCCCGCGGCGACATCGGCCGGCCGCTCACGGCGATGACCGCGTTCCAGGGCCCGGGCCCCGAATCGTGGCACCCCAACCCCGACTTCTTCTTCGTTCCCGGCGCGGGGCCGCTGTTCGACATGGGCCCGTACTACCTCACGACACTCGCCTGCATCTTCGGGTCGTTCACCGAGGTGGCTGCGATCGGCTCGCGCGCTCGCGACATCCGTGTCATCGGATCGGGCCCGCGCGCCGGAACCGAGCTGCCCGTGACCGTGAACACGCAGATGAGCGCGCTCGCCCGCTTCGAGGGCGGCGAATCGTCGCAGAGCATCTTCAGCTTCGACTCACCGCTGCAGCGTTCGGGTTTCGTCGAGATCACCGGCGAGACCGGAACGCTCGTGCTGCCCGACCCGAACATGTTCGAGGGCGCGAGCACGCTGGTGCGCAACGGGGAGAGCATCGAGCTCGCCGAGACCGGGTACGCCGGCGGCCGCGGCTCGGCCGTGCTGGAGATGGCCCGGGCCATCCGGTCGGGCGGCGCCGACCTGCTGCCGGCCGAGCTGGGCTACCACGTGCTCGACGTGATGACCGCGATGGAGGAGTCGTCGGCGGCCGGCCAATTCGTGCGCGTCACGAGCAAGGCCCCCGCGAGCCCGGTCCTCCCGGAGTCCTGGGACCCGACGACCCGCACTCTGTAGCGAGCATCCGCGCCTTGTGGGCGCATCCGCTGCCGGACGACCGGCGGCGCATGCGCCGAACGGGCGCGGATGCCGGAGGGTCACGCCGGGATCGTCGACTCCAGCCAGGCGCGGCTCACCTTCGCGCTCTCGAACGGCTCCATGCTCGCGCGGTCGACCTCGATGATGATCCAGCCGCCGAAGCCGTCGGGCAGAGCGCCGAGGATGCCGTCGAGGTCCATCCCGCCGAGCCCCGGCTCGAGGAACAGCCCCTGGTCGGTCGCGGTGCGGTAGGGGGTGGGCGTCGCCCGGCTCGCGGCCGCCACGTCGAGGTCGAGGTCCTTGATGTGCAGGTCGACGAGGCGATCCGAGTAGCGCTCCAGCATCGAGACCGGGTCCATACCCGCCCACGCGAGGTGCCCGACGTCGAACGAGGCGCCCAGCAGATCCGGCGAGATGGCGGCGAGCACGCGGTCGATCTCGTACTCGGTCTCGATCCAGGTGCCCACGTGATTGTGCAGGCCGGCCTTGATGCCTTCCGAGGCGAGCACGCTCGCGGCCTCGCCGAGCACGTCGATCACCCGGTCGAGACGACCCTCGTCGAAGACGGCACCCACGGCCACGGCGTCGAGCGTGCGCACCGTGCCGGGAGCCCACGACACCTCGGGGGCGAGAAAGACAGACGTCAGCCCGAAGAAGTTCGACTCCTCGGCCTTGCGCCGCACGCCGTCGAACCAGCGCACCCACTCCGCGCTGCCCGGCGCGAGCGACACCCGGCAATCCTCGGGCAACGACACCGAGCAGTACCCCGAGGCCACACGAAGGCCCGTCTCGCGCAGCATGCGGGCGTAATTCTGCAGGGTCTGCGTGTCGAGCACCTCCATCATGGTCGCGTCGAATCCCGAACGGCGCACCTGCGCGAGCACATCCTGGTACTGCGCGCGAAAGCTCGGCTCGGCGAAGAGCCAGAGGTCGTCACTGGCCGGGTCCGCCGGGTCGGCCTTGATGTTGATCCACTGAATGGGGTTGAGCGCGAACTGCGAGCGGCTGAGCGTCATGGTCTTCTTCCTGGTCGGACAATCAAAAACGGGGGCCGGATGCCGTCACTCGGCCGCGCGGGCGTTGTACACGACCGCGCCGCCCACATCCACGTGCTCGCGGTAGTCGCGGAACACCGCGAGGGCCTCGTCGCGGGTCACGTCCTGCACCACGGCGATGCCCCGAGCCTCGAACTGAGGAGCCCAGTCCTCGCGCATGGGGCCCTCATCGAATGTCGTGATCTCCTCGAGTTCGGGTCCGTCGCCGGCGACCACGAGCGTGCGCACTCCCGACCACAGCGTCGCGCCGTAGCACTGAACGCAGGGGCGCCAGTTCACGACCAGCTCGTGCGCCGGTTGGCCCTCGCCGCCGAGGTCCCACGATCCGATGCGCGTCTGCGCGAGCCCGAGGGCGGTGACCTCGGCGTGCGCCGACGAGACACCGCTCTTCAGCACCACGTTCACGCCGACCGACACGATCTTGCCGGTGTCCGACTCCACCACTATTGCGGCGAACGGTCCCCCGCTTCCCTCCCTGAAGTTGCGGGCAGCGAGCCGATGCACGAGCCGCATGCGCTCCTCGTAGCTGCCGAGCGCATCCGGCACGTCGGCGAGCTCGTCGGCGATCCAGTCGGGCAGTTCGATCGAGTACGAGGTGGCCAGGGTGTCGATGTTCATGAGTGTCCCTTCAAGACGGAGGAGATGGGTAAGACGAATGGATGCGCGACCGCCGGTCAGGCGGCCGACACCCGCAGGCGGACGACGGCTCTCGCCGCGCGCACGGCGGTGATCACGCCGGTGAGGGTGGCGTTGCCGACGACCGGCGTGGGGATGACCCCGTTGCCGGCCAGATAGAGGCCATCGAATCCCCAGACCCGCCCATCCGGATCGCAGACGCTCGTGCCGTCGTCGACGGCGCCCATGCGCACGGTGCCGGTCTGGTGCAGCGACGAGCCGGGGGCGAGCACGGCCGACTCGGTCTCGGGATCGAACGCTCCGAATCGTCGAGCGACGAGTTCGATCGTGTCGGCGGCCTGCTCGATGAGCGCGAGGTCGGTGTCGGTGTACTCGAATTCGACGGTGATGCGCGGCATGCCGGTGACGTCGGTCTCGGTCGGCGAGAACGCCAGCCTGTTCGAGGCTCGCGACTCGACGGGCGTGTAGAGCGAGACGCCGACCGAGTACGCGAGCGCCCGATCATCGTCGTCGACGTAGACGGAGTTCATGATCTGCCCATGGAATGGCTGGGCCGATCCGTTCTGCGGCAGCCAGAGCGAGTCGGTGGCGAACTCGCCCTCGAGGGCGCGGGGCAGTTCGTCGAGGGTCAGGCCGAAGCGCTCGAGGTCCATGAGCACGCGGCTCGTCACGAAGGCGTGCTCGTTGAGGTAGCGCCCGAGCGCCTCGGGCCGGATGCCCGACGCGAACAGCAGCTGGGGCGTGCGCATCACGTCGGCGCAGACGATCGTGACCGACGCCTCGATGTCGTACTCCTCACCCGAGGCGATGTCCCGCACGCGCGCCCCGCGGGCGCGGCCTCCATCGTGCAGCACCGCGATCGCGAGCGTGCCGGCGCGCAGCTCGAAGGCAGCGTCGCCTCCCTCGGCGATCGGCGGGAAGATGCGGCTGGGGCCGGTGCGCGGCAGGGGCCCGGATGCGCCGGGCTGCACGGCCATCGGCATGGCCTGCGGGTGCCGGTCTGCGGCGCTCGAGGCGCCGAACAGCTCGTCGAGCACGTCGAGCACCTGCTGGCCGGGCACGGTCGGACCGAGCACGGCCGGGTGCACGCCGAGCACCTCGCGCGCCTTGCCGAGGTCGGCCTGCCACTGCTCGGGGTCGCCGAAGTCGAAGGTCTCGTCTCCCGCGGGCCAGGGCGTCGCCCCGGTCCAGTGCACGCCCATTCCGCCCACGTTCCACGACAGGGCGCTAGCGGGCATGGCGGCCGCGTTCTCTCCGAGCGCCGAGAGGTTGTACATGCCGGGCTCCACCGAGCGCAGCTCGTCGGTGATGTCGGGGGTCACGTCGGCGCCCGTGTACATGCCCTGGATTCCGGAGGAGACGCGCTGGTTGTAGCGCTCCCAGATGGCGGGTTCGGTGCTGTCGTGCAGATGCAGCCCGGGCACGTTTCCCACCACGGGCGCGCCGTCGATCATGAGGATGCGCGCGGTCGGGTCGGCCTCGCGCAGCAGCCTGGCCGTCGCGGCACCCATGATTCCGCTGCCGACGATGAGGATGTCGGGGGTGTTCTGCGAGTCAGACATTCGAAGCTCCTGGTTCCTGTACTGCCGGTATTTGCGTACTGTGTTGCGAAATTCAAAGTGACGGTACTGCTAGAGGTGACGGTGCGAGGCGAGGCCTCGCCGCGGGTCACGCCGCGATGGTCGGCCCGAAGAACTCCACGTCCATGCGGTCGAGCACGAGCTTGACCGCTCCGAGCAGGGGCGCATCCGCCCCGATCGTGGTGGCCCGCACATCGATGCGCAGGGTGCCGAGCTGACTCATGGCCTCGACGACGCGGGGAAGAAGAAGGTCTTCCGCGACTTCAAGGCCTCCCCCGAGCACGATCACCTCGGGCGCGATCGTCCACGCCAGCGACGAGAGCAGGCGGGCGACGTCGTCGGCGAACTCGCCCAGAAGCTCCAGGGCCTCGGGGTCGCCACCGCGCGCCCTGGCGAGCCATTGGGCGGCCTGGCGGCGTTCCTCGAGCAGCGGCGAACTCAGCAGACCGAACGGCTGCGTCTCCATGCGCATGACGTCGAGCACGCCGGCCTCGACGATCTCACCGGCGGCTCCCCTGAATCCCCGGTGCACGGCTCCCTTGATCACGATGCCGACACCGGCGCGGTTTCCGAGGATGCACCATGCGAACGTGTCGGTCTCCTGCGCCGCACCACGCCAGTGCTCGGCGAGGGCGGCGAGGTTCGCGTCGTTGTCGGCGAAGAGGGGAATTCCGAGCCGCGCGCCGAGCACGTCTGCCAGAGCGAACTCGTTCCAGGCGGGCGCGTGGATGAGACGGTGCACAACACCGTCCTCGTCGATGGCTCCACCGGATGCGACGGCCCCGGCGCGCACCCGGCTGCGGGGCTGGCCCGACTCCCGGATCGCCGCATCCACGGCCTCTTCGGCGTCGATCATCGTCTGGCCCGTGTCGGAGTAGTCGCGCAGGGTCACGAGGCCACGCCCGAGCACCCGGCCCCGGATGTCGGAGACCGCCGCGCTGGCCGCGTGCGTGTCGATGCGCACGGCCACGACGAGGGCGCGGTCGGCCTCGAACGAGAAGTAACGCGGGGGCCGACCGACATCCACGTGCACGGGCGTGACCTCGACGGCCCAGCCGCTCTCGCACAGCTGGGTGAGGATGAGCTCGACCGTGCGCCGCGACAGCTTGACCTGCCCGACGAGGGTCGCCATCGTCACTGGTTCGTCGTGCTCGGCCAGGGCGCGCAGCACCACAGAAGTATTGAGTCGGCGCATCGCGCTCGGGTCGAGTCCAGGCATCTGCTCACTCTCCCAGATCGGCGTCGACGAGCGGCAGAACCGCGTCGTACGCGCCGGCAACGAGAGCGGTCGAGTCGCTCGACACCACACCGAAGACGAGCACAGGATCTGACTCGACACCGTGGGCAGCGGGCCAGGAGGGCTCGGCTCCCGCGATGAAGCCGACGAACTCCCGGTGCATGCGGGCGGCGAGGGCGGCGGGCGGCTCGTCGCCGAGAACCGCCTCGACCCCCTCGGCACCGAGGATGTCGAAGAAGAACGGCAGGTCGATGCAGTGGGCGGCCCCGCGCAGCACCGGCGACGCCCAGTCGAACGAGTAGAGCCACGTGCCTGCGGCGGCGGATGCGCGTGCCCGGGCCGTGCGCAGCACGCTCGCCCTGAACAGCACATCGGTCTGGCGGGGAGCCGCGACGTCCGTCGTCTCGTTCGTCTCGGCCTCCGGCTCCGTGCTCGAGCCCGCGAAGCCGGGACTGTCGAACTCGTCGGCGGTCGCGCCGATGAGAAGAGGCTTGTCGAGCCCGGTCACCGCGAGGCCCGCTCGGATCGGCAGGGGCAGCAGCTCGTCGCCGCTCACCGGCTCGAACAGCAGCGGCTCCGAACCCGGGTGCCGCTCGCCCCACGTGATGACCGCCTGCTGCAGCGCATCCGGGTCGACCGAGGCGAGGCCCTCGGCCGTCGGCGCGACGCCGAGCGAGCCCGCGAGCGCGATGGTGACCAGGGCGGCCTCGTCGAGGGGGGTCGAGAAGTCGACGGGCGAGATCGCGACGGCCCTGTCGAAGAGCGGCTGCGCGGCGGGGCTGGCGAGCAGCGCGAGAACGGCGCCTCCGCCCGCGGACTGCCCGGCGACGGTGACGCGGCCCGGGTCTCCCCCGAACGCCGCGATGTTGTCGCGCACCCACGCAAGGGCCAGCAGCCAGTCGGCCATTCCGCGGTTGGCGCGGCCATCCACCGCGGCGAAGCCGTCGACGCCCAGCCTGTACGACAGCGTGACCATGACGATGCCGTCGCGGGTCAGGGCGGCGCCGTCGTACCAGGGGCCGACTGCAGAGCCGGCGACGTATCCCCCGCCATGGATCCAGACCAGCACGGGCGCGGTGCCCGAGCCGACACCGTCGGCCGGCGCGAACACGTTGAGGGTGAGGGTGTCGTCTCCCGGGATCGACGGCTCGGGGATGGTCGTGACGGGGTAGGGCCGGCCGCGCTGCGGCGTGGCTCCGAAAGTGGATGCCGCGAACGGCTCGTCGAAGACAGGCCGCGGCTCGGGCGCGGCGAAGCGACGCGCACCGACGGGCGCCTCGGCGAAGGGGATGCCGAGGAATCGCGCATCCACCCCGTCGGTGAAGCCGACGATCGTGCCCGCAGCGCAGTCGACCTCGATCATGGGCTCCATCATTTCAGTCCGGTCGACACGATGCCCTGCACGAAGTAGCGCTGCAGGAACAGGAACAGCACGAGAACCGGCAGCATCACGATCACGGCGCCGGCGAGCACGAGGCCGTAGTCGGTCACGTTCTGGGCCGCCTGGCTCATCGCCGCGAGGCCGACGGGCAGGGTGTAGCTGTCGGCGCTCTGGGCCACGATCAGGGGCCAGATGAAGTTGTTCCACGAGGCCAGGAACGACATGATCGTGACCGTCGCCACGGCGGGGCCGGCCAGGGGCAGGAAGATCTGGAAGAAGATGCGCACTTCGTTCGCGCCGTCGATGCGGGCGGCCTCGAGCAGTTCGTCGGGGATGCTCGCGGCGAACTGCCTCATGATGAAGATCGAGATCGGCAGCACGAGGCTGGGCAGGGCGATGCCCGCGAGGGTGTCGACGAGGCCGAGCTGAACGGTCACCACGAACTGTGGAACGAAGGTGGCCGAGAACGGCACCATCAGGGCGATCAGCACGGCGGCGAAGGCGATCCTCTTGCCGCGGAACTCGAGCTTCGCGAGCGCGAAGCCGGCCATCGAGGCGGCGATGATGTTGCCGATGACGATGACGATCGCCACGATCACGCTGTTGCCGAGGAACGTGCTGAAACCGTTGCGGCTGAACAGGCGGGCGAAGTTGTCGAGGGTCACCTCGGAGGGCAGCCAGGCCCCGGGGTTCGCCTGGATGTCGCTCGTCGTGCGGAGCGACCCGGAGATCACCCAGATGAACGGCAGGATCGTGACGAGAGCGAGCACGATGAGAGCCGTATAGAGCACGGCAGGGCGCAGGCGCGAGGTCATGAGCGACTCCTCAGCAGACGGAACTGCAGTGCACTGACGGCCGCGACGATGAGAAGCAGGATGAACGATGCCGCGCTCGAGACGCCGAAGTTGCCGAACCCGAACTGGTGGTAGGTGAAGAGCGCCATCGACTCGGTCGACCCGAGCGGGCCGCCGTTGGTCAACAGGTAGGGCTCGTCGAAGACCTGCAGGAAGAAGACCGAGAGCAGCACGGAGACCAGGAGCGTCGTTGGCATGATCAGCGGAATGGTCATCGACCAGAGCCGACGCCACGGACCGGCGCCGTCGAGTGCGGCCGCCTCCTGCACGTCCTCCGGAACCGACTGGAGGCCGGCGAGGAACAGCAGCATGGCCGTTCCGAAGTTGCGCCAGATGCCGAGCAGGATGACGACCGGCATCGCGAGATTCTCGTCACCCAGCCAGTTCGGGCCGGCGAAGCCGAGGTTCGCGAGCACCTCGTTGACCGTGCCGTTCTGGTTGAACGCGTACTGCCAGATCAGCGCCACGGAGACGATGTTCGTGACCACGGGCGCATAGAAGAGGCCACGGAAGACGGAGCGGAACCGACGGATGCCGCTGTTGAGCACGAGCGCGAGAGCGAAGCCCACCGCCATGGTCACGGGAACGCCGACGACCACGAAGAGGAGGGTGTTGAGGATCGCCCGCACGAAGTTGCCGTCGGAGAGCAGGGCCACGTAGTTCTCGAGGCCTGCGAAGTTCACCCCGAACGGCGTCTGCAGGTCTGCGCTGCGCATGTCGGTCACGCTGATGGCGAGCGACGAGATGATCGGGATGGCGCTGAAGACCACGAAGATCACGGCGAAGGGGGCGAGGAACAGCCACGCGATCCCCGTATGCGCGGGGCGCCGCCGTGTGCGCGGCGCCCCCGTCTTGTTCAACTGCACGGCGAATGCCATCGGATCAGTCCGTGCCCGTACCGATGCTGTCGGCCTTCTTCTGCGCGTTCGCCATCGCTTCTGCGGCGGTCTCCTTGCCGCGGGCGACCTGCTCCAGCTCCTTGCCGAGCATGGTCGAGACCTCGTTCCAGGTGCTCACCGACGGCATGGGCTTCACGTTCTTCAACTGCTCGAAGAACGGCTTGAGCAGGGGCTGGTCGGCGATCGACGGGTCGCTCCACGCCGCGACCACGGCGGGCATGCTGCCTGCCGCCTCGTACTGGGCGACCTGCGTGTCCTCCTGGGCCATGAAGCTCACGGCCTTCCAGGCTGAATCGGCGTTGTCCGACTTCTTCGTGACGGCCCAGCTTCCGCCGGCCAACTGCCCGACGTTGCCATCCGGACCCGCGGGAAGAACCGCGGTCTGGATGTGCGCCGCGGTCCAGCCCTCTTCGCCGGCAGTGGTGTCGAGGCCGGAGATCACCCACGGGCCGCTGATCATGGAGCCGGTCTTGCCCGACACGAGGTAGGGCTGCGTGTCGAGGAACTGGGGAGTGTCGGGCGACGAGACTCCCGACGAGAAGAACGAGGCGTTGAACTCGGCCGCCTCGATCATGCCGGGGGTGTCGAGCTCCCACTTCGAGCCGTCTTCGCTGAGCAGCGTCTCGCCGGCCTGGTAACCGAAGATCGCGAGGTTCTGTCCGTTGTAGGTGTCCCAGCCGACGTCGGCGCCGTAGCCGCTCTCGGCTCCGCCCTCTTCGAGCTTCTGGAAGAACGGGATCGTCTCATCCCAGGTCGCGGGCGGGGTGGCCCCGGCCTTCTGCGCGAAGTCGTCGCGGTAGATGAGCAGTCGCGTGTAGGCGTACCACGGCACCGAGTAGGCGGTTCCGTCGACCTCGCCTGCATCCCACGAGCCTTCGAAGAACGACGAGGAGTCGGCCACGCCGTCGGGAACGGGCGCGAAGGCATCCGATGCAAGGAACTGGGTCTGCGCCTCGGTGTAGAGGAACGCGATGTCGGGAGCGGTGCCGGCCGCGATCGCCGTCTGCAGCTTGGTGTTGTACTCGTCGCTCGGCACGAGGGTGACCTCGACGTCGGCATCGGGGTTGTCGCTCTCGAACGGCTTGAGCACCTCGTCGAGGGCGGTGGCGTCGCCGTCCGGCGCCCAGAGAGTGATCTTTCCGGTGGCCGGACCGTCTGCGAGGCTGCCGGTGGCCTCGGGTGCCGCGCCGTCGCTGGAGCGACCGCATCCGGTGGCGGCCAGTGCTGTGACCGCGAGAATCGCGGCGAGGGGAATGAGGCGCGAGCGCCTCAACGGAGGACGGGAATTCATGGGTGGCTCCTCGAGATCTCGGTGGGACGGCGGAGGGAACAGGTGCTGGTTTCGAATTATGCTACTTAGTTGCAAAATTGGCCAGAAGAATATTCGGGCTGTAGTGAAACTGGGTTTGCAAGACGCAACAGTATGAGACCCGTGTTTCACGACGATTAAGCGGGCGCGTCGGCCGTGTAACAGTTGTCTGCGTAAGTCGAGTCACCCGTCCCCTGAGCGCGCAGCCCGTTCCCTGAGCCTGCAGCCCGTTCCCTGAGCCTGTCGAAGGGCGACCTACTCGGCCGGCGAAGACGCAGCGGGAGTGACCGTCGACGCCCTGACCACGAGCTCGGGATCGAAGACGACGTGCTTCGATTCTTCGCTCCCCTCCCCCGCGATCTCCGCCGTCAGGAGGTCGACCGCGGTCGGCCCGAACGAGTCGTGCGGGCCGCGAACCGTGGTGAGGGGAATGATCGACGAGGCCCCGAACACCGTGTCGTCATAGCCCACGATCGCAATGTCCTGGGGCACCCGGATGCCGTGCTCGACCACGAGAGTCTGAAGCAGCCCCAGCGCCATCAGATCATTGACCGCGAAGATCGCGTCGGGCCGCTCCTCGACCGGTCTCGCAGCGATCTGGTCGGCCACATCGCGACCCTCGGCGATCGTGCGATCCACCGCGTCGATCTGTTCGATCGTGACTCCGGGGCTCTCACGCACCGCCGCGAGCGCGCCCTCGTAGCGCTCCCCTACCTGGGGAACCGAGAGCGGACCTCCCACATAGGCGACGCGGGTGCGGCCGATGTCGATGAGGTGCCTGACCGCCAGGAATCCGCCCTTCATCTCGTCGAGCGAGACCGAGGGCTGCGCCGGCGAGGCCGCCCGCTGCCCCATCAGAACCGACGGCGTTCCCCGCAGGCGGATCTGCGTGAGGCGATCCTCGACCGGTTCGTGCGAAGCGACGAGCATTCCCTGCACACCCTGAGCCTCGAACATCTCGAGGTAGCTGTCCTCGCGTTCGCGCGAGCTGTTGGAGTTGGCGATGAAGACCTTCAGTCCTCCCGCCGCCGCCCGGCGCTCGACACCCTCGGCGATCGTTGCGAAGAAGGGGTTGCTCACATCGGGCGCTATGTACGCGATGGTGGCGCTGCGGCCCAGGCGCAGCTGCCAGGCGGCGTTGTTGCGCACGAAGCCCAGGTCGTCGATCGCCTTCTGAATGCGCTGGCGCTTCTCCGGCGACACCCTGTCGGGGTGGTTGATGTAGTGAGACACCGTGCCCAACGACACCTCGGCGAGGCTTGCGACCTCGCGAATTCCTACTCGAGCCACGTCTCAGGTCACCTTCTCCACGTCACATCGACCCAGCCGGGTCGAAAGAATGGTCGAGTCATCCGTATCAATCCTCCGTACCCGCGCCATTGTCGGGCAAAATCCAGCCGTCAGCCGACCCTACTGAACGAATCTCGCGGCCGGCTTCTTTGAAACGTATCAAAGAAGCGCATGATTTCCAACGCGGACGCCCCGTGGCGCGGGGTCCGCGGGCCGCGTCCGCGCCCGTTCGGTGCATCCGCGACCGGCCGTCCGGTAGCGGATGCGCCTCAGGGGCGCGGATGCGACATTCCCGAGCGGGCGGCGCCTTCTGGCAGGATGGCGGCGTGACCTCCCTCATCGCCGACGATGCCGTGCTCGAGACCCTCTACACCGGAACCGAGTGGGGCGAAGGGCCCGTGTGGATCGAGCCGCTGAACAGCCTCCGCTGGAGCGACATCCCGAACGACCGCATCCTGCAGTACGACGAGGCGAGCGGCGAGACCCGCGTTTTCCGCGACCGTGCCGAGTTCACGAACGGGCGCACGCTCGATCTCGAGGGCCGAGTGGTGCAGTGCAGCCACGGAAGACGCTCCGTCGAACGCGAGACGAGCATCGACGGCTCCACGCCTCCGCAGACCCTCGTCGACCGCTGGAACGGGGTTCGCTTCAACTCGCCGAACGACGTCGTCGTCGCATCCGACGGCACCGTCTGGTTCACCGACCCGCCATACGGAATCGAACCCTCCGAGCGCGAGGGACACGCGGCCGAGCCCGAATACGAGGGGTGCTTCGTGTTCCGCCTCGATCCCGCCACGGGCGCGGTCGACCCGGTGATCACCGACATGATCCACCCCAACGGTCTCGCGTTCTCGCTCGACGAGAAGACGCTCTTCGTCTCCGACACCGGGTTCTACGCGGGCTCGGCGGCCGCGCGGCACATCAGGGCGTACGACGTGGATGTTCGCGGCGCGACCTGCTCGAACGGTCGCGAATTCGCCGTGGTGCGGCCCGGGGCATCCGACGGCTTCAGGGTCGACGTCGAGGGGCGCATCTGGACCTCGAGCGAGGACTCCATGCAGATTCTCTCGTCGACGGGTGAGGTACTGGAGCGCATCCCTATCCCCGAAAAGGTGTCGAACGTGTGCTTCGGCGGGGCGTCCGGCCGGGATCTCTACGTGACCGCCTCGACGAGCCTGTACCGCATCCGCACCACGACAACCCAGGCGCCCCGCCCGCGCTGATGGGCGCGGCGGGGTCGGCGCGGTCGACTCAGTCCTCGTCGGGGCCCAGAGCCTCGGGAATCTCGACTCCGAGTGCGATGAGCTGATCCGTGACGACGCGTATCGCGTTGAGGGCCTTCGGGAACCCGGAGTACTGCACCGTGTGGATGACCGTCTCGAGGATCTCCGTCGGAGTGCACCCCACTCGGATCGCTCCGCGGGTGTGCCCCTGCAACTGGGGTTCGAGCCCGCCGATCGTCACGAGCGAGGCGATCGTGAGCAGTTCTCGCTGGGCGAGGGTCAGCCCAGGGCGCGAGTAGATGTCGCCGAAGTTGAACTCGATGCCGAAGCGGGCCAGGTCTTGCGCCAGACCGGTCTGCATCTCGATCAGCCCGTCGGCCTTGCCCTCTCCGTAGACCTCGTTGAACCAGTGCTTGCCCTTGTCGAGTCGATTCGTCATGGTCGAATGCTCCTAGATCGAGTGGCCGCCGTCGAGCGGCAGGATGAGTCCGGTGATGTTGACGGCGGCCGGGCCCGCAAGGAACACCACCGCGTCGGCCAGGTGCTGCGGCTCCCCGAGCAGCCGGGTGGGGATCTGGTCGAGCAGGGCCTCGCGGCGCTCGGGGGTGTCGTTGTCGCGGCCGGGCGTGGCCTGCGCTCCGGGCGCGAGGGCGTTCACCGTGATGCCGTCCTCGGCGACCTCGATGGCGAGCGCCTTGGTGAGCCCGACGACCCCTGCCTTGGCCGCGGCGTACGCGGTGGCACCGCGCACCAGACGACCGCCTGAGACCGCGGCAATGGAGGCGATGTTGATGATGCGGCCCGACTTCTGCTCGATCATCGAGGGGAGGAAGGCGCGCGTCACATTGAAGACGGTCGTGAGGTTGCGCTCGATCTGGGTGTTCCAGGTCTGGGCCGTCATCTCGTGGAAGAACGAGACCGCGCCGCCTCCGGCACCGTTGAGCAGGATGTCGACGCCGCCCCATTCCGAGACGACGGTCGCACCCGCGGCCTGCACGGCCTCGAAGTCGGTGAGGTCGACCCCGACACCGAGTGCGCGACGCCCCGTGGCGCGCACCTGCTCGGCCAGGGCCTCTGCCCCGGATGCGTCGAGGTCGAGGATCGCGACGTCAGCGCCGGCGGCCGCGAGAGTCGTGACGATCACCCGCCCCAGGGCGCCCGCGCCGCCGGTCACGACCGCCCGCTTGCCCGCGAGTGTTGCGTTCGGTGCTTCGTCTGAATGTGCGTTGACCACTGTGTCTTCATCCTTCGTGTCGTCGTCGACCTCGAAACCGGCGTTCCGACTTTGTAACGTTTCAATGAATGATGGTAGCAAACTCAAGGCCTGAGGGCCACGATCGGATGCGCGCGGCCGACGAGATGCCCAGCAAGGCGGGCGACCCCGCATTGAAGCGCTCCACACATCCTTTGACACGATTCAATCTCGGAGTCGCCATTCGCTTGACACGATTCAGAAGCCGAACTAGCATCCCCAATTGAAACGTCTCAAAGGAGGCGTCGCACTTCAAGGAGGAATTGTGACCACAGCACCACGCAGCCGACGCCTCAGGCGTCCCGTCGTTGCCGCACTCGCTGCCGTCGGCATCGGCACCATGATCCTGAGCGGCTGCGCCGCAGGCGGATCCTCTTCTGAGCCCACGAAGCTCACGTACCTCAAGAACACCGAGAACACGAACACAGAGCCCGTGTTCAACGAACTCGCCGAGAACCAGTGCAAGACCGAGAACACGGCCCTGCCGCTCGAGGTCTCGTCCATTCCGCAGGCCGACCTCGACAGCCAGATCCAGCTGCTCGCCAGCCAGAACGCGCTCCCCGTCATGTTCGCCGCAGCCGGAACCCCGGCAGAGGGCGCGAAGCTCGACAAGGCAGGCAAGCTGCTGAACTTCGAGACCGAGCTCGAGAAGCTCGGCGTTCTCGACGACATCGAGCCCGCGGCCATCTCGACCATCAAGAACCTCTACGGCGGAAACTTCAACTTCCTTCCGTTCCAGTTCAACATCGAGGGCATCTTCTACAACAAGACGATGTTCGCCGAGCGCGGCATCGAGGAGCCCCAGACCTACGACGAGCTCGTCGAGGTCGCGTCGCAGTTCGAGGCCGACGGCATCACCCCCTTCACGGCATCCGGCGAGCAGGGCTGGCCCATCACGCGCCTCATCTCCAGCTACCTCTTCCGCGACCTCGGCCCCGACGCCCTGCAGAAGGTCGCCGACGGCGACGCCAAGCTGACCGACCCCGAGTATGTGGCGGCCGCCCAGGCCATCGCCGACCTCGGCGCAGCGGGCTACTTCGACGACAACATCGCCTCGCTCGACATCGACAGCTCCTACAACGAGCTGCTCACCGGCAAGGCCGCGATGATGTACATGGGAACCTGGTTCCTCGAGAGCGCCAACGACCCGGAGAAGAACACGGTCGGAGTCGACAACATCGGCTTCATGCCGTTCCCCGCCGTCGAGGGCGGCGCGGGCAGCATCGACCAGTACCCCGCCAACGTCGGTCTGCCCCAGACCTTCGGTGCCGACACGTACACCCCCAAGGTCGCCGACTGGCTGAAGTGCATCACCGAGAACTACGGCCAGGTCTCACTCGAGCAGTCGGGCGCCATCTCCGGCTTCAAGTCGAAGGAGCCGGTCACCGATCTGCCCGCCCTGACCGTCGACGTGCAGGACCGCATCGCCGGCAGCACCGAGAGCGTGCTGTGGTTCGAGGCGCTGTTCAACGCGAAGGCCGGACAGGACTCCTCGAAGAACGCGTCGCTCCTGGTCACCGGTCAGCTCACCCCGGAGGACTTCATGAAGCTCCTCCAGACCGACCTCGACGCGGGCTAGCGCCACCATCACTCCCGCTCCTCGCGGGGTCCGTCTCCGTCCGATCTGCACCGGACTGCGGCGGGCCCCACGAAGGGCCCACCTCACGCTGCCCTCTCCGCCGCCGGGAACCCACCACCCGGGCGGCCTCCTACCACGGGAAAGGCTCCCATGAAGTCAGTTCTGGGCGATCGTAAAACGATCGCCATCCTCCTCGGACCCGCCCTGCTGGTCTACACGCTCGTCATCCTCGTGCCCGTGGTCTGGTCGTTCGGCTACACCTTCTTCAAGGGCAACGCCCTCGAGGGCTTCGAATTCAACGGCATCAACAACTTCACCCGGCTCTTCACCGACCCGGACGTGCAGGCCGCCCTGGGCTTCACCGTGAAGTACGCGCTGCTCCTCACGATCCTGCAGGTCGTCTTCGGCTACGGCCTCGCCCTGCTCTACACGTTCGTGCTCAAGAAGTCGTCGGCGATCATCCGCACGCTCGTCTTCTTCCCCGTCGTCGTTCCCACCGTGGCCATCGCCCTGCTCTACCAGAAGCTCTTCCAGTCGGCCCCGAAGGACGGTCTGGTGAACGAGCTGCTCGTGAACGTCGGCCTCGGCAGCGTCGACTGGCTGGGTTCGGGAACGACCGCCTTCATCGTCATCGTAATCATGGATGTCTGGCGATCGATGGGTTTCTACGGTGTGCTTCTGTACACCGGCCTCCTCGACATCCCCGAGGACATCATCGAATCCGCTCGCATCGACGGTGCCCGTGGATTCTCGCTCTTCAAGAACATCGTTCTCCCGATGTCGCTCCCGATCCTCTACTCGTCGATCATCTTCAGCATCAACGGAACCATCAAGGTCTTCGACTCGGTCTTCGCCCTGACCGGCGGTGGTCCCGGCAACGAGACCACGCCGCTGACGCTCTACATGTACCGCACTGCATTCGCCTTCAGCGATTACGGATACGGCTCGACCATCGCCCTCGTCCTGTCGATCATGTGCCTCATCGTGACCGCCCTCATCTTCCGCGGCGCCCGTCGCGACAACACCATCTAAGGAGGCGTGACCATGACCGTGACGAACGTCGACAACCTCGACCGCACATCCGCCCTCGTGAAGCACGACGTCGGGGGACGCACGCCCGCACCGATCCGCTTCCTCAAGCGCATTCCCGTGCTCCTCGTGATCGGCGTGCTGCTGATCATCGAGATCTACCCGTTGTTCTGGATGTTCATCAACTCGCTGAAGTCGAACACCGACTTCCTGAACAACCCGTCCTGGGCGCTGCCCGAGGTCTGGGAGTGGGGCAACTACGTCTCGGCGTGGGTCACCGGAAACCTGGCGACGACCATCACGAACAGCATCATCGCGACGGTCCCGTCGCTCGCTCTCATCGTGATCCTCGGCGTCGCCGGCGGATTCGCCCTCGAGGTCATGGTGTTCAAGGGCCGCGGCGGCATCCTGCTGCTGATCCTCGCGGGCATCATGATCCCCGTGCAGATGATCCTGCTGCCGCTATTCACGATCTTCTTCAACCTGAACATCACCGGCTCGCTGCTGCCCCTGATCATCATCTACACAGGCCACGGCCTGCCGTTGACGATCTTCATGATGGCCACCTACTTCCGGGCGATCCCCCGCGAGGTGTTCGAGGCGGCCACGATCGACGGCTCCACGATGCTGCGTTCGTTCTGGTACATCGGCTTCCCGATGGTGCGCAACGCCGTGATCACCGTGGGCCTCGTGCAGTTCTTCCTCATCTGGAACGACCTGCTCATCGCCATCACCTTCGCGAGCAACCGCTCGCTCAACACCATCCAGGCCGGACTGCTCAACTTCTCGGGCGAGTACGGCGCCACCGACTACGGACCGCTCTTCGCTGCCATCTGCATCACGACCGGCGGAATCCTGATCCTCTACCTGTTCCTCAACCAGCAGATCATGAAGGGCCTCACGGCCGGTTCGGTTAAGGGCTAGAACCCCGGCGTCGGATGCGTTCGATGGTGGTAGTCGAACGCATCCGACGACGGGCTCCCGTCGCCATCAGTTCTCTTTCCTCAGCTTCACCGTCCCAGACAGAGGTATGCCATGTCGGCCACCCCATCAGCCCCCTCCATCGAGCATCACCGCGTTCCCTTCGGCATCGGAGACCGCCGGCCCCGCCTGTCGTGGAAGACCACCGCCGCTCCCGGATGGGCGCAGGTCGGCTATGAGCTCGAGGTCACCCGCAACGGCATCCCCGCCACGCGCCGGGTCGAGTCGGCGGAGTCCGTGCTCGTTCCCTGGCCCGGTCCCGATCTCGTCTCCCGCGAGCGGGCCACCGTGCGGGTGCGCCTCACCGGCGAGGACGGCATCCAGAGCGAGTGGAGCGATCCATCCACTCTCGAGACGGGCCTGCTCGAAGCGTCCGACTGGGTGGCCAAGCCGGTCGGCGGCGCCTGGCGCGAGGAATTCGAATCGGATGATCGTCGCCCGGCGCTCGTGCGCCGAGCATTCGCGCTGACCGGGCCCGTCGCATCCGCCCGCCTGTACGCCTCGGCGCACGGCCTCTACGAGGTCGAGATCAACGGCCGTCGCGTGGGCGACGACGCCATGTCTCCCGGCTGGACCAGCTACGCGCAGCGCCTGCGCTACTACAGCTACGACGTGACGGAACACCTGGTCGACGGCGAGAACGCGATCGGCTCCTGGCTCGGCGACGGCTGGTACCGCGGCCGCTTGGGGTGGCGCGGCGGATGGCGCAACCTCTTCGGCAGCGACCTGTCGCTGATCGCGCAGCTCGAGGTCACCTACACCGATGGCCGCGTCGAGACGATCGCCACCGACAAGACGTGGAACGCCGCGTTCGGTCCGATCGTGCGCACCGGCAACTACGACGGCGAGGACTACGACGCGCGCGACGAGCAGGCCGGCTGGTCGAGCCCCGGGTTCGACGACAGCGCATGGACCCCCGTCGCGGTGCGTTATCGCGATCCCGCCACACTCACCGCCCCGGATGGGCCGCCCGTGCGCTGCACCCAGGAGGTACTGCCGGTCGCTGTCATCGACACCCCGTCGGGCGGAACGGTGCTCGACTTCGGCCAGAACCTGGTGGGGCGCGTGCGTATCCGGGTGTCGGGCGAGGCCGGCCAGACGGTGACACTGCGCACCGCCGAGGTGATGCAGCAGGGCGAGATCTACACTCGCCCCCTGCGCGAGGCGCGCTCGACCGACAACTACACGCTCGCGGGCCGCGAGGTCGAGGAGTGGGAGCCACGGTTCACGATGCACGGCTTCCGTTTCGTCGACGTGGCCGGATGGCCCGGAGACGTTCGCGAGGCCGTCGCCCGGGGCGCGATCGTGGCCCGGGTGTACCACTCCGACATGGAGCGCACCGGCTGGTTCGACAGCTCGGACGAACTCGTGAACCGCCTGCACGAGAACGTGGTGTGGAGCATGCGTGGAAACTTCGTCGACATCCCGACCGACTGCCCGCAGCGCGACGAGCGCGTGGGCTGGACCGGCGACATCCAGGTCTTCGCGCCGACGGCGTCGTTCCTCTACGACGTGTCGGGCTTCCTCGGAAGCTGGCTGAAGGACGTGGCCGTCGAGCAGCTTCCCGACGGAACCGTGCCCTGGTACGTGCCTGCGATCCCCGCGCACCAGATGTGGACTCCGGTACGCCCGGGTGCCGTGTGGGGCGACGTCGCCGTGCTCACTCCGTGGGTGCTCTACGAGCGCTACGGCGACGTGGCCGTGCTCGCCGAGCAGTACGAGAGCGCCAAGGGGTGGGTCGACCTGATGGATCGCCTCTCGGGCGACGACCACCTGTGGAACGAGGGCTTCCAGCTGGGCGACTGGCTCGACCCCGCGGCTCCCCCGCAGGACCCGGCCGACGCGACGACCGACAAGTACCTGGTCGCGACCGCGTACTTCGCCTGGAGCGCGCGGCACCTCAGTCTCACCGCCGAGGTTCTGGGCAAGGCCGACGAGGCCGAGCACTACGGCCTCCTCGCCGACAAGGTCCGCGACGCCTTCGCGGCCGAGTACCTGCTGCCCGACGGCCGTCTCACCTCAGACGCACAGACCGCGTACTCGCTGGCCATCACCTTCGACCTGATCCCGGATGACGCCCGTCGGGCGGCTGCCGGGCGGCGCCTCGCCGAACTCGTGGAGGCTGCCGGCAACCGCATCGCCACCGGTTTCGCGGGCACGCCGCTGGTGTCGGATGCCCTGACGATGGCCGACGCGGTCGACACCGCCTACGACCTGCTTCTCGAGAGGGAGTGCCCGTCATGGCTCTACGCCGTGACCCAGGGAGCGACCACCATCTGGGAGCGGTGGGACAGCCAACTGCCCGACGGCCGGGTCAACCCGGGCACGATGACCTCGTTCAACCACTATGCGCTCGGGGCGGTCGCCGACTGGATGCACCGGGTCGTCGCTGGCCTCGCGCCGGCCGAACCGGGCTACCGCACCATCGCGTTCCGTCCCCAGCCGGGCGGCGGACTCACCCACGCCTCGGCGACGCACGAGTCGCCGTACGGCACCGTCTCGATCGCGTGGAGGTTCGAGGGCGACGAGCTCGTGGTCGAGACGCAGGTTCCCGTGGGCGCCTCGGCGGTGCTCGAGCTCGAGGGCCACGAGCCGATCGCGCTGCAGCACGGCAGTCACGTCGCCCGGGTTCCCGCGGGAGTCGCACTGGCGCCTCGCTAGACTCTCCTGCAGTTCACGAAAGTGATTCGAAAGGGCGAGCGGATGTCTGACGAGGCGAAGCAGTCCGCGCGAGCTGCCCAACCCAGCATGCAGGACGTCGCGACGGCGGCCGGCGTCGCCCTCGGCACCGTCTCGAACGTTCTCAACCACCCGCAGCGCGTGGCGGAGTCGACACGACTGCGGGTGCAGCAGGCCATCGCAGAGCTGGGCTTCGTGCGCAACGCGAACGCCCGCTCGTTGGCGGGAGGCTCGACCGACAGCATCGCTCTCATCGTTCCCGACCTCGGCAACAGCCTGTTCGTCGACATGTCGAAGGGCGCGCAGGCCGAAGCGCGCGAGCACGGCCTCAGCCTGCTCATCGCGTCGAGCGCCGACAGCGTCGCGGAGCAGGACCGCTACCTCGACCTCTTCGACGAGGCCAGAACCCAGGGCATGCTGCTCGCCCCGATGCACGACTCTCGCGCGGGCATCGAACGCGTGCGCAGCCACGGCCGGCCGGTGGTGCTCGTCAACTACAGCGACCCGCTCATCGAGTGCTGCACCGTTCTGATGGACAACGTGCTCGACGGCTACCTCGCCGCACGCCACCTGCTCTCGACCGGTGTGGGCGAGCTCGTGTTCGTGGCGGGGCCCGAGCGACTGCAGCCCGTGCGCGATCGTCAGCTGGGCGCGACCCGTGCGGCATCCGAGGCGGGCGTCGAACTCGCGCTCGTGCGAACGGATGCCGTCACGGCCGCAGACGGGCGCGCCGTCGGCTCCGAGCATGGTGCGGCCTGGGCCGCCGCGGCCGGCCGTGTCGGGATCATCGCCTCGACCGACCTGCTGGCCCTCGGCATCCTGCAGTCGCTGCTCGCGATGCCGGGTATCTCGATCCCTGGCGATGTCGCCGTAATGGGCAGCGACGGAAACCGCAGCGCGTGGGAGAGCCCACTGCCCTTCTCCACCGTGGAGCCCCCGGGCTATCGCATGGGTGTGGAGGCGGTGCGTCTGCTCGTCGAGGAGATCGCCGGCGCCTCGCACGAGCACCGCACGACCGTGCTCAGCCCCTCGATCCTCGAGCGCGAGAGCACCCTCGGTCACCGCTGAGCTCCCTGCCGCGGGTCGATCTGTCACAGATCGCGCGGTTCCGCGCGGAGGAGAGCATTCTTCGACAGATCGCTGACGTCGCCATTCGTCGATCTGTCAGAGAAGGCGCACTTTTCGGCAGACGCGAACGTTCTCTGACAGATCGGCGCGAGGGCAGCACACCTCCCGACCTTGTCTTGCGAGGGGCGATCAGCTTAGACTCGGCTATTGAAGCGCTTCAACGGCGTCCGTTTCGCGAAAGGCACCCTGCATGCACGTCACCGGCCTCGGCATCCACGGCTTCGCAGAGACGCTTGCCGTCGACGAACCCGAGCTGCGCGTCTACTGGCGCGTCGAGAGCCCCGAACGCGGTGCGCGCCAGACGGCGTACCGCATCCGGCTCGACCTGATGGATGCGCCGGGGGACCCCCGAGGCGCCGTCTGGGACAGCGACTGGGTCGACTGCGACGCCACCCGCGACATCCCACTCGAGCCCGAGGATCCCCTGCTGCCGACGACCGCCTACCGCTGGAGCGTCGCCGTGCGCGACGAGCGCGGACGCGAGTCCACGAGTGAGCCGGCCGGCTTCCACACGGGCTACCAGAACTCGCACGCGGCTCCCCCCTTGAGCCCGAACCGCGACATCATGCCCGACGACAGCCTGCTGTTCCGCAGCTGGTTCGCCGACCCGGATGCGCGGTGGAAAGGCCGCTGGATCGGTACGACGAGCGACAGGCCGTTCTACGTGCGGCGCGAGTTCGAGCTCGACGAGACGCCGGTGCGCGCCGTCGCCTTCGCGACCGGTCTCGGCCACCTGCAGTTGTTCGCGAACGGCGCGCCCGCATCCAATCACCGTCTCGACCCGGGCTGGACGGACTACCACCAGACCGTGCAGTACGCGGCCTACGACCTTACGGGCCGCATCACGGCCGGGCCGAACGTCCTCGGCGCGCACGTGGGCAACGGCTTCTACGCGGGCGAGCAGGGCGATCGCTTCTTCTGGCCGCTCTACGAGGACAAGACGTACGTGCGCTACGGAAACGAGCTCCCCTTCGTGGCAGAGCTGCACCTCACGTACGCCGACGGCCGCCGCGAGACGGTGATCAGCGACCAGAGCTGGCGCATCCGCGAATCGGCCACGACGCTGGCGAACGTCTACGCGTCCGAGGACCACGACCGCAGGCTGTTCCCGACCGGATGGACGGCAGCCGGATTCGACGACTCCGAGTGGCGTCAGGCGTCGTTCATCCAGGGCCCGCGCGGGCATCTGCGCTACCAGTCGCAGCCCGCGCTCACCGCGATCGAGACGCGCACGCCCATCGAGGTGACCGAACCGCGCCCGGGCACCCTCGTCTTCGATCTGAGTCAGAACATGTCGACGATGGTCGAGGTCTCTGCAATGGGCAGCGCCGGAGACCGCATCGTGGTGCGCTACGGCGAGACCCTCGGCGACGAAGGCGTTCTGGTCATGACCGACCCCGAGTTCTCGGAGTTCGGCACCCACGTCTACTCGACGTTCACCCTCGCGGGAACCGGCGAGCCCGAGACGTGGCAGCCCGACTTCTCGTATGCGGGCGCCCGCTGGGTGCAGCTCGAGGGCGTCGCCCCGATGGATGATGACGGCTCGAGCGGTCTGCCGCGTATCACCGACGTGCGGGGCCACTTCGTGTCCAGCGCCTCGGCACGCACCGGCACGATGACGACGGACGTCGACGATGCCAACGCCATCCTCGCCGTGCTCGAGCCGACGTTCGCGAGCAACCTGCAGAGCCTGCACACCGACTGTCCGCAGATCGAGAAGTTCGGCTGGCTCGAGGTGGTGCACCTGCTGGCGAACGGTACGCAATACATCCGCGACGTCGAGGACCTCTACACGAAGATCCTTCGCGACGTGATGCGAGCGCAGGACAGCGACGGGCTCGTGCCGACGATGGCACCCGAGATCCGCTATATGACGGGGCCGTTCCGAGACTCGATCGCGTGGGGCAGCGCGATCGTCTACCTGCCGAAGTTCCTCGTCGACGCGTATGACTCCACGGGCATACTTGCGGACGCGTATCCGGCGGCAGCCCGTTATATGAGCTACCTGCAGGGCAAAGAGGTGCACGGCGGCATCATCCGGCACGGCCTCGGCGACTGGGGTGTCAGCGGCGCATACGGCAACGGGCATGCGAATCTCGAGACGGCGATCTATATCGACTGCCTGCGCATCATGGCCTCGTTCGCCGACCGGCTCGGCAAGTTGGCCGACGCCGTGGCCTACCGCAACAAGGCCTCCGAGGTCACCCGGGTGTACAACGATCACCTGCTGGAGGCCGACCCGGAAACCGGCCGCTATCGATACGTGAGCCGCGACGGCCTGCCCACCTCGATCACCGCGGTCAACCAGGCCGCCGCACTGCAGTTCGGCCTCGTGCCCGCGGAGCACAGGGCCGACGTGGAGGCAGCGTTCATCGCCGAGGCCGAGAAGGCCACCTTCGAGACGGGGGAGATCGGCATGCGGTATCTGTTCCTGCAGCTCGCCGACCTCAAGCGCAGCGACATCTGGATGCGCATGGCCCGCCGCGAGGAGCACCCGAGCTACATGCGGTTCATCCGCCGCGGAGAGACGACCCTGCCGGAATTCTGGGCCGACGAGGTGCGCTCGAAGAACCACGACATGCTCGGCCATGCCCTCGAGTACTTCTGGCGCGGCGTACTCGGCCTGCGTTCGCTCGAGTCGGCCTACCGGGTGTTCGCCGTCGACCCCGACTACACCGGCGAGTTCGCATCGGTGAGCGCTGACTTCGCCTCCCCTCGCGGCACCATCTCACTGCGGATCGATCGAGGCGCGCAGAGCACGCGCATTCATGTGACCGTACCGGCGAATACGTCTGCTGTGGTGACTCTTCCCGCGTACGCTACAACGGTGGCTGTCAACGGCGAGCCGGCTTCTGCCATCTCACCGGATGCGTCGGCCGCGACCCTGTCGCTCACGTCGGGCGACTGGAGAATCGAGACCGAAGGAACCGCGTGAGAAACGAACCCGAGCTGAACTGGGCGGGAACGCTCGAATACAAGGCCGCAGACATCGTCGATGCGACCACGATCGATGAGGTCTCCTCCCTCGTCGCCGGGGCCGAACGCATCCGTGCACTCGGCACCCGGCACTCGTTCAGCGACATCGCCGACACCGACGCCCTGCTCGTGACCGTCACCGAGATCGAGCCCGACTTCGTTCTCGACGACGAGGCCCGCACGGTCACCGTCGGCGCGGGCACCCGCTACGGCATTCTGGCCCGCTACCTCGAAGACAACGGCTGGGCTCTGCACAACATGGGCTCGCTGCCGCACATCTCGATCGCGGGCGCCGTCGCCACGGGAACGCACGGATCGGGCAACGGCAACGGCGTGCTCTCGACCGCGGTCTCGGCGCTCGAATTCGTGACCGCCGACGGCGAGCTGCGCACCGTTCGTCGCGGTGAGCCCGGCTTCGACGGTCTTGTCGTGGGCTTGGGGGCGTTCGGCGTGGTCGTGCGCATCACCCTGAACATCCAGCCGTCGTTCCAGGTTCGGCAGGATGTCTTCCGCGGCCTGCCCTGGGACGTGCTGCTCGACGACGTCGAGGGAGTGACCTCTCTGGGCTACAGCGTGAGCGTGTTCACCGACTGGGTCGAAGACACCATCGCCAACTTCTGGGTGAAGACCCGGCTCGACTCGGGTGTCGACGTTCCCGACGAGTGGAACGGTGCGAAGCGCGACATCGTCTCGGCCGGTTCGCTGTGGGAGACCTCGGACGACAACCTCAACGAGCAGGGCGGCAAGCCCGGTCCGTGGCTCGAGCGGCTCCCGCACTTCCGGCTCGACCGCATCCCGTCGAACGGCGACGAGATCCAGACGGAGTACTTCGTTCCGCGCTCCCAGGGCGGCGACGCCCTGCGCGCCGTGCGGGCGCTCGGCGAGAAGATCGCTCCCCACCTGATCATCACCGAGCTGCGCACCGCCGCGGCCGACGACCTCTGGTTGAGCATGGCCTACCAGCGCGACTCGCTCATCATCCACTTCACGTGGAAGAACGAGCCCGACGCCGTTCTGGCCCTGCTGCCGCAGATCGAAGAGGCGCTCGCGCCGTTCGACGCGCGGCCCCACTGGGGCAAGCTGAACACGGTGGATGCCGTCACCCTGTCACGGCTGTATCCGCGGCTTCCCGAGTTCCGGGCTCTGGCCGCGGAGTGGGACCCGACGGGCGCGTTCCGCAATGCCGCGCTCGACAGGCTGATCTTCACGGAGGAGTAGGCGGCTGGCGGCTCGGCGCTACTCGGCGGCCAGGACTTCCCTGACCGGACGACGAAGCGCCGATGCCACGGGGATGGCGCTGGCCGCGGTGATCACGAGGGCGCACACCGCGGTCGCCGTCACCCCTGGCCCCAGCCCGAAATCGGGCAGAGTGGGCGAGATACGGCTAAGACTCACGGCCATTCCGACACCCGTGACGACCTGCACAGCGGCGGAGATGAGAGCCGCGGTTCCGACCAGAATCAGGGCCTCCCACGTCGCGCGCAGGAGGACGAGACCTCGACCGCCGCCGGCCGACTGCACCAGAGCCGCCTCCTGCTCGCGCGTGCGGGTGGCCATCAACACCGTCGCCGCCGCCCCGGCCAGCGACACCAGTAGAGGTCCGCCCAGCAGGATGAGAAAACTCCCGGGGCCGAGGGTCCCCGTGCTCTCGCCGGTGACGGATCGCACAAAGTTCCCATTCGTGGAGAATGCGGCGTAGAAGCTGCCCGGCAGGGCTATGGTCACCACCAGAGCGCTGATCGTCGCCGTGCTGCGGCTCACCTGAAAGGCTGCCGCGTTTCGCGCAAGGAACCATGACGTGGAGGTGCGGTCCGGGATCACCTTCGTCCAGGTGCGCAGCAGCGGAGGCGCGATCAACGGTATGGCGCAGACGGCCACGGCGGTGAAGAGCGGCCCGATGAGGAGGAGCTGACCGCTCGCACCCTCGGAGTTGTTCCCGGCGCTCCAGGTCAGCACGAGCGACAGAGCGACCGTGATGGCCAACAGAATCCAGCGTGCGATCCCCATTCGCGTGACGTCGCCGTCGGCGTTGCGCAGCACTTCGATGGCCCGTACTCCTCCGGCGCGTCTCGAGGCCTTCAGGCTGCCGAGCACGACGATGACGGAGACGAGGACGATCACGACGAGCTGACTCTCCGGCCGCGTCTGAGGCTGAATCGACTGAAGGCCCGACGAATCGGAGAGCCCGAAGCGGAGTATCCCCGGGAGGAACGGCGAGGCGATGAGGGTGCCGAGCGTGGATCCGAGCACGGCGACGACGGTCAGCTGCGCTCTGACGATCCAAGTGACTCTGGCCGACGAGACGCCGACGAGCTGCCAGAGCGCGTAGCTCCTGCGCTGCAGGTCCACGGTGAGACGCGTGACACTGCCCAGCACCGTGACGATCGAGACGGTCGTGAGGATCGTGGCGATCGAAGCCAGGGTTGCAAGCCCGGCCGCGTACACGAACTCCAGTCCGAAGCCCGACGTCACGAGTCCCGCGGCGACGGAGACGGCCGCCCCGGCGGCAGCTGTCACGACGAGCGCCCCGAGCCAGATCGGAATATTCGCCAGGAGGTCTCGAAAGACCAGGCGTATCACGGGGCGACCTCGTCTCCGGCGGCCGTCAGGGCGGCGAGCACGTCGCCGGCCGATGGGCGTCGGAGTTCTCTGTGGACTCGTCCGTCTCGAAGAACGAGCACCCGATCTGCACGTGCGGCTGCTTCGAGGTCATGAGTGACCATGACGACGGACCGATCGCCGTGCGCGACCCGACGGAGCAGATCGAGGACCGCTGCACCCGCTTGAGTGTCGAGAGCGCCGGTGGGTTCGTCTGCGAAGACCAGCGACGGATTCGATGCAAGAACGCGGGCGATGGCGACGCGCTGCTGCTGACCGCCCGAGAGTTGCCCCGGCCGGTACCCCTCTCGGCCGCTGAGTCCCACCGACGAGAGCACCTCGTCGACGGCGGAGGCGGACACGGCCCTGTGCGCGAGACGGGCCGGAAGGGCCACGTTCTGGTGAGCGGTGAGCGACGGAATGAGGTTGAAGGACTGAAAGACGAAGCCGATCTGATCGCGGCGAAGAATGGCCAGGGCCTTGGGCGTGAGTCTGTCCAGCTGCCCGCCCGCGAGCACGACGCTGCCGGAGCTGTAGGGCTCCAGGCCCGCCAGACAGTACAGCAGTGTCGACTTACCTGAGCCGCTGGGGCCGACGATGGCCACGAATTCGCCGCGATTCACGGTCAGAGAGACGTCGTGCAGAACCTCGACCGAGGCGCCGTCTGCGGCCGGATATGACTTGGTGATGTGTCGGGCGTCGAGAATCTCGGTCGTTGTCGTGTTCGGATCGCTCATTGCTCTCATCCAGTCCCGCACTCGTGTCAGCTCATGCAGACCGGTTCAGCATCCCAAGCGCCAGGAGATCTGTCCATCCGTTCGATGACGTAACTTGCCGGCGTGGAGCCAGTACGTCATCTGACGGTGGCGCATGCATTCCGTGTGCGAGATCTTCAAGATGTCGCCGGGTTTCACTGAGGCAGGCGGTCACAGCACATGACATCGCAGGATGTCGAGATCCTGCCGACCGATCGGAGAACGCTGGACGGGCAAAATACTCATAGATACGACGAATCCGATCGAAGCGCCCACGTTCGTGCCGTTCGACGTCGGCGGACTGCGAGAGGGTGGGCGGCTGTACCAGTTCCCGGGTGGCCCCCTGGCCGGTCGAGATCTGATCCAGCTCTGAGGACATCAGCCCGGGAATAACTTGCCTTAGTTATGCATTGATCAATTACATAAGTAATAATCGAATGATTACAGAGGAGGCAAACCCATGACGACTCACCCGTCCCACGCTCAGCCCATATCGCGCAGGCCCAAGGCGCTGCCCATCCTGACGATCCAGATCATCCTGTCGGCGCTCGTCGCCTCAGCCTTCGTCGGCATCTACCTCGGACTCCAGAGAGACCCCGCTCCGATCAGCGTCCCACTGGTCACGACAAGCCAGGAGTTGGCGACATCGGCCGAGTCCGCATGGGGAGAGAAGGCTTCTGTGACCGTGGTCGACACCGTCGCGGACGCCGAGGACCTGCTGCGTACCGACGCAGCCGTGGCCGCATTCGTTCCCACAGCATCCGGACTGGACGTGTACACGGCCGGAGCCAACGGACGGAGCGTGACCATGGCCGCCACCGGCCTCATCGAGGGCCTGGCCGAGGCTGCGGATCTGCCCGTCGCATCGACGACCGACGTGGTTCCCTTGGCGCAATACGATCGCCAGGGCCTCTCCAGCTTCTACCTGGTATTCGGGGTCACCCTCGCCGCATTCATCCTCGCCCAGATCCTGTCGGCGATGAGCTTTCTCTCGCTTCGCTCCAGGATCCTGGCCGTCGCCGCCGGCGCGATCGTCAGCGCGGTCGTGGCCGGGGTTCTCGCGGGGCCTGTTCTCGGCGCCGTTCCTGCCACGCTGTGGGTCGTCATCCCCGGCCTCGCGCTCTTGTCTGCGGCGGTGTCGGTGTCGACGATGGCGATCGCCGCTGCGATCGGTCCGATCGGAAACGTGCTCTCGACGCTGCTCTTCACTGTGGCCGGCAACGCCACCGGGGGCGCAACCGTCAGCCCCTTCCTGATGCCGCCGCTCGTCGCGACGCTCGGCGCACTGCTGCCTCAGGGCGCTGCATTCCGTCTGATCGTGAACACCGGCTACTTCGGCGGAGCCAACACCGTCGGGCCTGTCGTCGTACTCCTCGCCTGGAATGCGGCCGCCGCCCTGCTCCTGTTCGTCGCATCCCGCCGCGCCGCGCGTCGCAACGCGGCCGCCGCCTCCTCGGCGGTTGCGGCACCGGCGGTCGCTGCACCGGCGGTCGCCGCAGCGCCAGTCTCCTGAGCCGTCTCGGGCGGGGCAAGGAATCGATCGATGCGTCGAGGGTACAGTGGGCGTGTGACCGATCCCGTGCCTCGCATCCCCGGTCCGGAGCGTCGGGCGCTCACCATAGCGTCGGCGACAGACGTCTTCGCCGCGCGCGGTTATGTCGGGGCGAGCACCGACATGATCGCCCGCGCTGCAGGAATCAGCCAGTCGTACGTGGTTCGGATGTTCGGCGGCAAGGAGGCGTTGTTCGTCGAGGTGATCCGTCGTTCGCTCGATCGAATCCTGGAAGCATTCACCGCCGCACTCGACGACGCGCCCCCTCGACCGCTGACCGCCCTCGGGGCCGCCTACGTCTCTTTGGCGCAGAAGGAACAGGTGCATCTCATCCTGCTCCAGGCCTTCGCCGCAAGCGGCGATCCCGCGGTCGGCCCCGCAGCTCGAGCCGGCTTCGAAGAACTGCTGCACTTCCTCCTCCATACGGCGCATCTCTCAGCAGATGACGCGGAAGCATTCCTCGCTCGAGGAATGCTGATCAACACCCTCATGGCGATCGGTCTTCCGCAGGGTGCGACCGGCGACGCGGCCGACCTCGTCGAGCGCGTCTTCGGGCCCGCCGCCGGCTAGACCCGCTCTCGGTGACGGCCGCGAGCGGTACGTCACGTGACGGATGCCTCCATCGTCCGCATCGGAGAGTGTTCTCGTGAAGGCGTTCCGACCTTCGTGGGAGGGACACGTGGGTGGCTTCAGCGACGAACGTGTTCTCGGGGCCCGCCCATGAACATCCGTCTACGGGTGCCGTTGACCGCACGACGTATCGACGAGCAGGATCGTGCCTCATCTCCGCTCGAGCTGCTCTTCGACCTCACGTTCGTCGTGGCGATCGCTCAGGCAGTCGCACAGTTGGCGCACGGCCTCGAAGGGGGCCCACTCATCTCGACCCTGATTCCTTTCGGGTTGACGTTCTTCGCGATCTGGTGGGCCTGGATGAACTTCACCTGGTTCTCCTCCGGCTACGACAACGATGATGCCCTGTACCGGGTGACCACGATGCTGCAGATGATCGGAGTTCTGATCCTGTGCTCCGGCATTCCGGCGGTCTTCGAGCAGGGCGACTACACCGCGTTGACTCTCGGATACTTCGTCATGCGCTTCGGCCTCATCACTCAATGGACACGTGCAGCGTTGGCGGACTCTGAACACCGACGTAGCTCGGTGCGGACGATCATCGGCTACGGCACGCTGCAGGCCGGATGGCTGGCCCGCCTCCTTCTGCCGGAGCACTGGGGGCTTCCCGTCTCGCTGCTTCTCGTCGTGCTCGAACTCCTGGTGCCGTTGTGGGCGGCGAGAGCCGGCGATCCCGGATGGAACCCCGGCCACATCGCGGAACGATTCGGACTCTTCACGATCATTCTTCTCGGCGAGAGCGTGCTCGCAGCCATGACCGGGTTCCAGCGTGCGTACACGGCAGACGGATTGAGCGCGCAGTTGGTGATTGTCGCGCTAGCCTCCGTTGTCACATTGTTCGCGCTCTGGTGGCTGTACTACCTCGAACCATCCGCTGCAGGGCTCGCCGAGCGTCGACGCTTCTCCTACATCTGGGCCTACGGGCACTACGCCACTTTCGGCGCTCTCGCGATGCTGGGGGCAGGGTTGGAGGTCGCGGTCGCGTCGCCGAGCGAAGACGGCCTCGTTCCGGCAAGGGTGATAGCCCTGGCGGTAACGGTGCCGGTCAGCCTTTTCCTCGTGACGCTGTGGAGCCTGAATGCGCAGCTCATCCCGTACGCGGCCATTCGAGCACGGGTGATTCTGCCATCGGCTCTGATCACGGCTCTCCTGCCGTTCGCAGCAGACAGCCTCCAGCCGGTGGGCATCGTGCTCATCGGGGCTGCGGCGTGCGCCTTCGCGGTCGTCCTGGCATCACTGAATCAGGCCGGGCGCACGGTCCGCACACCTCCTGAGACGAGCCCTTCGCGCCTTACCGATCAGGGGTGATCCGCCGGCCGCGGCAATGTTCCCTGATCGATGATGCGGTCGTAGACGCGCTCCATGATGTCGGCCAACCGATCGAGGTCGGTGCCGTCGAGGGCGTCGAGAAAGATGGACTTCACCAGCTCCACGTGGGACGGCGTCGCAGCACGCAAGGCCTGCCATCCCTCGGTCGTCATGCTCACGTCCGTCGCACGTCCGTCGTCGGCCGCCGTGCGCGCGTCGAGCAGGGACCTCTGCTGCATACGCCTCACCTGGTGCGACGCGCGGCTCCGTTCCCACCCCAACCGCGTCGCCAGAGCAGCGATACGCATCGTCGCCGTGGGCTCGCTCGTCAACGCGACCAGGACGTCGTAATCCGGAAGCGACAACGCGCTGTCCGCCTGCAGCTGTCGATTCATCTCGTACCGGAGTCGCAGTTGCACCTTCATATAGGCGTACCACGCCCGGATCTGCTCGTCGCTCATCAACGAATACGGCGAGCCTTCAGGTGGATCATCTGGACCTGATGTGCTCACGTTGTTCCCTATGCCGTCGAAAGAACCAGTATCCCGCGTCTCATCGGGGGCCGCGTGCCGTCACTGGAAGTAGCCACCGTCCTGAAGGGCATCTCGCAGCTGCGAGCGGCTGCTTATCCCGAGTTTCGGAAAGGTCTTGTACAGGTGGGTGCTCACCGTGCGATGCGAGAGATACACCCTGTCCGCGATCTCCTTATTGCTCATTCCTCGTGCAGCGAGCACAGCGACCTGAAGCTCCTGCGGCGTGAGTGGCGCGAGGTCGGCGCCGGCGACGCCTCGCCGCGGCGCCTCGCCGGCGGCGCGCATTTCGGCCGCGGCCCTCTCGGCCAGCCCGCGGGCTCCACTCGAATCGAACGTGTCGAGCGCACGCCTGAGGTGCGGTCGAGCCTCGAGGGGCCGCCGTTCCCGCCGCAGCCACTCCCCGAAGAGGAGCTCGGTCCGCGCCAACTCGAAGGGGGACTCGCTGAACTCCCCCATTCCCACGGCGGCGGCGAAGTGTTCCTCCGTGTCCTTCGACTTGCCTTCCACGTCCGCGAGCAGCGCCCTGCTTCGGGCGACGAGCGATCCGAGAAACGCTGACCGGTAGGCGCGGGCAGCACGCTCCGCCGCATCGATGCTGTCCCGCACCGTGTCGGCCCGATTCGCGCGTACGGCGGCTTCGGCCCGATCCGCGATGGCCCAGAGTCCCCTCGTCGGATGGACCGTCATATGGGTCAGGTCGGTGAGCGCATCCCGGTATCGATTCTCGGCCAAGGCCACGATCCCCGACGCCCATCGCGAGTCGGCCGTGGCCATGGCCAGCGGATGAACCATTGCCAGCTCGCGCTGACGTCGCAGGGTCACGGCTGTCATCTCGGCGTCGCCCAGAGTCGCGTATCCCCGGGCGATCGTGGCAACGCACATCCCCTCTACCAACGGTTGTTCGGTCTCCTTGGCCATCCGTGCGGCGAACTCGGCATCCGCCAACCCCTCATGGATTCGACCGCGGAGCATCAACAGAGTTGCTCGCCCACGGAGCGCCTGTGCCTCGTCTGCCGGGGCGCCCCGTTCATGGAACCGCTCGCGGGCGAGGCCCCAGCACGCCAGGGCGGTCTCGATGTCGTGCAGCGATTCCGCAGCGATCGCGAGACTCAACATGCCGATCGGCGATTGATCCAGTTGCGGAATGAGTTGCGGAAGCGCGGCTCGAAGGTCTTCATCGACTTGGCCCAGGGGCGACATGAGCGCCAGGGTGATCGGCTTCAACGGGTTCTGGGTATGGATTGCACGGACCTGCCGCTCGATCTTGCGCCACTCGGCCGGAGGCAGATTCCTTCCCCGCACGGTCATGGCTGCCGCCCACAGCACCTCGATGCGCCGGTCCGCGTTCTCCGGTCCGGTCAGCCTCGCGATCGTCCGCTCGATGTCTGCGGGCGAATGCCCCGTCAGACCGGTCGTCAGGCTGAGCCCGTTCCGCGTGGTCGCCAGGAGCGCTATCGTCTCGGGCCGCGTCGCTATCCGCTCGGCTTCTTCGACAGACGCCAGGGCTTCCGCACCGAGACCGGCAGCTCGGGAGACGTCAGCCGCTCGAGCCAGGCGTGCCGCTCGAGCGTCCTGGGATTCGGAGAGCTCCGCGGCGCGTTCGTACGCGGCGGCGGCCTCGACGAGCGCCCCCCGCATCTGTGCCTGGTGTCCGGCATCCTCGAGGTCTTGGGCGACCGCCTCGCTGCGCTCGAAAGACGATGCGGCTTTGTGCCAGGCCGCCCTCGCGGGATCTCGCACCGTCTGCGCGAGGACGGAGTGCGCCTGCTGCAGGGCCCCTGTCGGCGATGCGCCCAGGATGGCCGCGCGAAGAAGCGGATGGCGAAAGCGAGGGCGCTTATCGACCACCCGGAGCATGCCGGCCTTCTCCAGGGGAGCCAGATCATCGAGATCGAGCCCCGCGAGTCGGGCCGCGTCCAACACGTCGAGCATGCTGAGGTCTTCGGCGACCGCGGCGATGAGCATCAGAGTCTGGCTGCGCTCCGGCACGTCGGCCAGCCGGCCGAGAAAGGCCTGCTCCAGACGCTGCGTGGTCGGAATGACGCTCCTGAGGCCCGTGCGCTTCACGGGCCCCGTGACCGCGATCGCCAGCTCCCTGAGTGCGAGGGGGTTGCCACCCGCCTCTCGAAGCACTCGAACCCTCTGCGCCTCGGTGAGGTGCGGAGACACGTCGGAGAGAAGTTCGCGCGATGCCGCCTCGCTCAGAGGACCGAGAATCATCCGTTCGATCGCGAGCACCTCGGTCCCACCATCCCACGAAGGCCGACTCGTCGCCGCGAGGGATATATGCGCGTCGCCGAGCCGCAATGCGATGAACTCGATCACATGCCGTGTGGATCTATCGACCCAGTGAAGGTCCTCTATCGCGATGAAGAGCGGAGTGGATGAGCTCGCTTCCTCGAGCAGGCCCAGTGCGGCGACGCTGACGAGCAGCCTGTCGGGCGACGACCCGTCGGCCAATCCGAAAGCCGACTGCAGGGCCTCTCGCTGTCGCGTGGGCAGGCGGTCGACGTGCCGCATCAGTGGCCGGAGCATCTGGTGCAGGGCGCCGTAACCGACAGGCGATGCGCTCTCCAGGCCGGTGCAGGTCAGAAGCGTGTAGTTGGCCTCGACCGCTCGCGAGCTGATCTCGGCCAGCAACGACGACTTACCGATGCCGGCCTCTCCTTCGATGAGGACAGCCACGCCGCCCGGCCGTGCGCGGATCGCCGCACGCTGCAGATCGTCTGTCTCGCTCGAACGGCCGATCAACGGCTGTTCGTCGCATCCGGCCGACCAAATAAGTGACATATCACCATAGTAGGCACGACCAGGGGGCGTGTCGACACGTGCTATCGAACGCCGCCGGATACGTCAGGTCACGGATGACGACTCGCCGACAACCTTGCAGATTGGAGGGAACAGCCCATCACTCATCACTGGAGGAACCATGACCGGAAACCCGAAGAACATCGCCCTCGAACCCGCGGCCCAGGAATTCGCCGACGCGACATCCACGCCGCCTTTCCTCTACCAGCTCACACCCGAGGAAGGCCGCAAGGCCGTGGACTCGGTCCAGGACTCCCCCATCGAGAAACCCGAGGTGCAGGACGAGTGGATCGATATCGATGGCGGCCCGACGGGAACGGTCAAGCTGCGGATCGTCAAACCGCTCGATGCCCAGGGCGACCTCCCCGTCATCATCTACATCCACGGCGCGGGCTGGGTCTTCGGCGACGCCCACACCCATGACCGACTGGTTCGCGACCTGGCAATCGGTTCGAACGCAGCCGTCGTCTTCCCCGAATACGACCGCTCACCAGAGGTCAAGTACCCGGTCGCGATCGAACAGTCCTATGCGGCGGCCCAGTGGGTCGTCTCGGATGGCGCGAGCAGAGGCCTCGACAGCAGCCGCATCGCCGTGTCAGGCGACTCGGTGGGCGGCAACATGGCGATCGCCGTGGCGCTTCTGGCCAAGCAGCGCGGCGATGTCGCGATCTCGAAGCTGGTGCTGTTCTACCCGGTGACCAATGCGGCGTTCGACACGGACTCCTACGAGGAGTTCGAGGTCGGGTACTTCCTCGGTCGAGAGGGCATGCGCTGGTTCTGGGATCAGTACACGCTCGATGAGGACCAGCGCGCCGAGATCACGGCCTCGCCGCTGCGCGCCAGCCTGGACGAACTCGCCGGGCTGCCCGACACCCTGATCATCACAGGCGAGGCCGACGTGCTGCGGGACGAGGGAGAGGCCTTCGCTGCGCGCCTGCGCCAAGCCGGCGTGCCCACGGCGAACGTGCGCTTCGGCGGCATCACCCACGACTTCGTCATGGTCAACTCCCTGCACGGCACCGAGTCGGCCAAGCACGCGATCTGGCTGGCCAACGCCTCGATCACCGACGCATTCAACTAACAAGACGGCGATCGCCCAGAGCGACGGCGACCCGCAGCCGGGCGCTACATCAGCGCCCGGCTCCCCAGCTCCCACAGCCTCTGCGCGTTGTCGGGGTCGACGGCATAGCGGGCGACACCGGTCGAGCGGCCCTCGCCGCTGTCGACGACCTCCGACTCCTGATTGTCTTCGAAGTATCCACCGGTGACGCCTGCGACGAGCGGCGACGCCGCGAGCAGAACGGTCGTGGCGGCTCCCTGGGCAGGAGTCTTGAAGAACGACTGCTCGATCCGATTCCCGTCGTCATCCATGGCGCCCATCGCCCTGAGGGTGTCCTCGTCGAGGTGGCGCTGCAGCTTGGTCGTGATCCAGCCCGGCATCACCGAGTTCGCTGTGATTCCGTCTGCCGCCCAGGTCGAGGCGATACCCGTTGCCATGAGCACGTCTGCCGTCTTTGACTGCGAATATGCGTTCCATCTGTCATAGGGCCGGTCGACGTACTGAGGATCACCGAAGTCGAACGGAGCCCTGAGGTGTGCGCTCGAGCTGACGACGACCACCCGACCTCCGGCCGACGCCAACGCCGGATGGAGCGCCCGGGCCAGAGAGAAGTGCCCCAGGTAGTTGGTCGCCAGCTGCAGTTCCCAGCCGTGCTCGTCGACCTCCCTGGTGGGCAACGCCATGACCCCGGCGTTGGCTACGAGGCCATCGAGACCGTCCTCCCAGCCGTCGACGAATCGGGCGATGCTCGCCGGCTGCGCGAGGTCCAGTTGCCGCACAGGGATCCTCGCCGTCAGGTCGCCATCCAGGGAGGACAGGGCCGCGTTCGCCCTGTCCACGTCACGCACTCCCACGATGACGCGTGCACCACGCCGCGCGAGGGCCGCTGTCGCCTCGAAGCCGATACCCGAAGCCCCGCCCGTGACGACATAGGTCCTGCCATCGAGGTCCACTCCGTCGAGAATCTCATCGGCTGTCGCCCCGGCGTCGAACGGCGTCGTCACACGCTCACTCATGGGAAGCTCCAGCACCTTTCTCGCCGGCCAGTCGTACCATGAAGCGTGCAAGCTCGAGGGGCATGTCGCCCGGCTTGCGCGCCGTGATGAACTGCCCGTCTTCGACGACGGGCTCGTCGATGTAGTGGCCCCCCGCCTCCCTGACCTCGGGCGCCACATCCTTCCACGACGTCATACGACGGCCTTCGACGAGGCCCGCAGAGATGAGGACCTGAGGACCATGGCACACCGCGCCGATCAGGCGTCCCGTCTGGGCGAAGGCGGACGTGAACGCGAGAGCTTCGGGAAGATCGCGCAGCTCCGAGGGCGCCAGCCCGCCGGGAATGAACAGCGCGTCGTAGTCATCCGCGTCCGCATCCGCTATCGCCTGGACGCCCGTGCGCAGCGCGAGCCCCTTGTATCCGCTCACTTCGGTTCCTCCGGGCGTCAGCACGTCCACGTCATAGCCAGCCTCCGTGAAGCGGTAATACGGGTAGAAGAATTCGACATCCTCGACCAGGTCGGCGGTGAGAATCGCGATCCTGCCGCGCGGTCTGGTTGCACCCCTGATGGCGGCTCGGTTGTCAAGAACACCGATATCGGTGGTCGTCGTCATGGTGATCGATCCTTTCGAGGGGGTGACCCTCACTATGCAATAAAACGTTTGACGTTTATCAAACCTTTTCGATCATGCGCTATAGTTTTAGATATGTCAAACGATGTGAAAGCGGAGATGTTCCCCACTCCCCCGACAGAAGCCATCGATCTCGTGACCGTGCTCAAGGCGCTGGCGGATCCTGCCCGACTGTCGGTCGTCACGCGCCTCTCGGACGGCGAGTATCACCCGTGCACACCGGACGAGTACGGGCTGTCGCTTCACAAATCCACCCTGTCCTTTCACTTCAAGACGCTCCGAGAGGCGGGCGTGACCTCGACCCTCGTCGAAGGACGCAACCATGCGGTGAGGCTCAGGCGGGAGGATCTCGACGCGCGGTTTCCTGGATTCATGACCGGGATTCTCGCTGCTGCCGGCTCGCCTCGGCCAACCGCGTGAGCTCCTGAACGACCGAGGCCACCACGCCATCGTCTTCGAGCAGACTTCGGAGGTCACCCCTGCCCGATGACGAGATGGATGCTGCGACAGCCGCGGCTACCGCTGGACTCTGGCCCGCCTCCAACGCCTGGGGGTGCACGTACGATCGCCGGGCGACCTCGCGCGTGTTTCCCAGAAGGTACGCGGCGACGTCGTAGGCCATCAGATCGGGGCGTCGAGTTCGCAGGGCGACGGGCGATGAGGCTCCCGCGCTGATCGCTGCGGCTGCCGCCGTTCCACCCCAGGTTCTGAACGTCCTGGCCGTCGCGGGGGCGGCCGTCGCTGCGTGGATGTATGAATTCACCGCGGCGCTCCCGACGGTTCTTTCACCCGCCTCCGTGTGGATGGAGAACAGGGGCGCATCGGCGTGGAGTTGTTCGTCGACCAGCCGGGCGACGATCTCGGCGACGTACGGGTCGTCGATGATCAGATGCCAGGGGCGGTGTTCCTTGCCGATGAACCTGAACTCGATCTCTGTGCCGCTGACGTGAACGTGCCTCGACGTCAGCGTCGTCAGACCGTAGGTGTGATTGTCACGGGCATACCGGTCCGACCCCACCCGGAACAGACCACGATCGATGAGGCGCACCGCCGCCGCTACCGCGCGCTTGACCCTCTGCTCGGCGCCATCGCCCGTCAGATGTTTTAGATGCCAGTCGACCTGCGTGCGAAGCGTCGGGATCGCACCTCCGAACACCAGAAGATCGGCGAACTTGCGCTCCGCCGCCTCCTGCTCCGCGAAGGTGGAGTACCGGTACTGCGTACGGCCACGGGCGTCGACGCCCGTGGCCTGGATTCGAGCCTCGGGATCCGTCGACGCCCATACCTCCCGCCACGCGGGCGGAATTCGAAGGGCACTCAGCCGAAGAAGGGTGGGCTCATCCGCAACGGGTCGTGCGTCGTCGTCGGTCCATCGGAGAGCCGAACCGGCCGAACGATGAAGACCCGGAGCCCGACACAATCGCGTCGCGGACTCCTGCACTGACATCATGCTTCACCGTATCGAAACGGCGCGACCGAGACCGTACGTCAAATGACGGTTGTCCTGCGTATGACTCTCGCGAGACAGTGATGCGGTGAACACGCCATTACTCCTCGGACACGCATCATGACCTCCGACGACTGGGGAACCGACCGCCAGGCCATCCGAGACGTCGTCGACCGGTACGCCCACTTCGCCGACCGGCGACGCCCCGCAGAGCAGGCCTCCGTCTTCACGTCCGACGGCACGGTACTCCTGTATGGAGGCGACCCGAACGTCACGGCACCCCTGCAGACGGTGTCGGGCACGGAAGAACTGACGTCGACGTTCGCGGGGCTCATAGCCCAGTACGACGCGACGACCTACCTGAATGGCCAGACCACGCTCCAGCGAACGGGCGAGCTCACGGCCACGGGTGAAACGTACTGCATGGCATATCACCTCCTCCACGACGAGGAGCAGCGCTTTCTGCTGACAATGGCCATCCGTTACCTCGACAGCTTCGCCAAGGTCGACGGATCGTGGCTCATCGCCGAGCGCAAACTGATCTTCGACTGGACAGACCGCCGTCCATCGCAGCCCTGACCCACACGACACACGACGAGAGCAGAGATCATGACCGAACAGATCGAGACACTGATGAACGCGAACCTCCACGAGGTTTTCGGCCAACGCGACCCGGCGCTCCGCCGCCAGGCGATCGAGCGAACCTACACCGAGGATGTCGAGTTCCTCGACCCGGATGAGATCGTCGTGGGCTACGACGCACTCGACGCGAAGGCCGGAAAGCTGCTCGCCGACGCGCCCGGGTTCGTCTTCTCCGCCGCAGGGAAGGTCTACGTGAACCACGACATGGGCTACCTGGCCTGGAACCTCGGTCCCGAGGGCCAGCGGCCCGTGGTGCGAGGTCTCGACGCATGCTTCGTGCGCGACGGCCGAATCGCCAAGGTGTACACCATCCTGTTGAACGACTAGACCGAGACGGCGGCGCGTGCTCAGCGCGCGAGGAGCCGCCCGCCCGTGAACGCCGCCGTCGCGTCGAGGATCGTCTGCACGGGCACGTCGATTCCCGCCGAGCCGATGCGGAAGCCCTTCTTCGCCAGCAGCCGGAAGATGCCGGGCTTGATAGTGGTCTGAACTCCGGGGCTGTCGGGGGTCACGCCCGGCACCGTGCGGAAGATCGCGATGCGGTGCTTGCCCCGCTTCTGCACCGCGATCGACTCGATCGCCTGCCAGGGCAGAACGAGCACGCCCTGCGGGATGGTGGCGTTCAGGCCGGTCGCGTCGATCGTCAGCACGGTTCCGGCCGAGGCCCGCTCGCCCGCCGTCTGCGCGGTTCGCACCGCCAGGTAGACCATGTAGCTGAGCGTGATCAGAAAGGGCAGTGCGGCGAGCACGCCGGAGCCGAAACCCGACAGCGACGCCATCATTGCGGTGACCAGCACGGCGACGAACGCGATCACCACGATGAACCCACTGATGAAGGCGAGCGGAAGACGGAACGCCTTCTTCACCGCCTCGGGGTCGGTGCCGACGACGAGGGGTGGAAACGTGGCGATGCTCGCATCAGTCATGGGCTCAGTATGGTCTCGATACGGCTGCGGCGTTCCTGGAGTCTTTCCTGCGGGCGGCGTCTGCAACCGCGCTGCCGTCACAGGTCGAGCGCCGCGAGACCCTCTCTCCACAGGTGCTGCGGCTCGAAGCCGAGCTTCTCGCGCGCCTTGTCGATCGACATCAGCGTCTCGAACTCGCCCAGCGACTTCGTCACGGGCGTTCCGGGGAACGTTATCTCGGCGAGCTCGGCCGACGGGATCGACAGTCCGGTGTCGGACGCCGCGATGTTGTACACCTCGAAGCCGGGCTCGGCTGCGGCGAGGGCGAGAGCGACGGCAGCTGCGCCATCCCGCGCGTCGATGTAGCTGAACAGCAGATCGCGACGATACGCGGGATCGCCGGCGCGCTCGAAGCTGCCGTACTCCTCGGCGTTGATCACGTTCGTGAAGCGCAGCGCCGTGATCGAGAGCTCGTCGTTCCAGCGCACGAACTGCCCGGCCATCGCCTCCTCGACGACCTTGCCGAGGCCGTAGGTGTTGTTCGCCGCACTCACGTTCTCGTCGAGGGGCAGGGATGCCGGCGGCTCGTCGAAGGGGAAGCCCATGGCGGTGATGCTCGACGCGTAGACGATGGTCGTGATGCCCGCGCGGAGAGCGGCGAAGAACACGTTGAACGACACCGTGACGTTGTTGTGGAACGTCGTCGCGTCGGGCACCAGCCCGTTCACGGGGATCGCGGCAAGGTGCACGAGCGCGTCGATTCCGCTGTGCCGCGCGGTGACCCCGAGCATGCTGTCGAGCGTCTGCCCGTAGTCGGTGAAGTCCACGGTCGTGAACCGGAGTCGAGGGTCGACGGCCGGCGAGCCCGCGAGGTCGAAGCCGATCACCTCGTGGCCGTCGGCCAGAAGTCGGTCGACGGTGGCCCGTCCGAGTTTGCCGGAGCTTCCGGTGACGGCGATGCGCATGGGGTGTGTCCTTTTCTTAGGTGTTTCCCTTCGACAGGCTCAGGGAACGGAGGCGACAAGCTCAGGGACCGGCTCGTTCCCTGAGCCTGTCGAAGGGCAGGTCAGCGGGCGGGGAAGTCTCGAGGAACCGGCGCGGCCGGCACGTCGTGCCCCGCCGCATCCGATTCGCTCTCGTGCAGGTGGCCGACCAGGCCGCCGGCCGGCAGCCCGCTCTCGAGAAAGAAGCCGCGCAGCGTCTCGTAGACCTCGACGATGTCGTGGCTGTCGCCGGCCTGGGTGAGCACGATGTCACCCGCCTGCACATACTGCTCGGAGCCCTCGAGCAGAATCTTGCCCTTGCCCTCCCAGATCATCCAGACCTCGTCATCGTCGTGGTGGTGCCGCTCGAAGCGGCCGCCCTCCGTGGCGACGACGAAGCGCCCGATCGAGGCGATGCCCGTCCAGTCGGGTTTCGTATCGGGGTTGAGCCAGGAGCCCGGCGCGATGATCGGCATCAGTTCAACTGGCTCCAGAGCGGTGCCGTGCCGGGGTCGAGGGTGCGCGCGTCGGGCAGACCATCGAGGCCGGTCTCGGCGCCTCCGGGCGTGTAGGTGACCGAGAGCCGCAGGGGCCGCCAGGTGGTGTTGTAGGTGGAGTGCTGCGTGGCCTTCGGGATATACACCGCATCGCCCTCGCGAATCGGGAACGCGGGGCCGTCGCCGACCGTCTGCTCACCCTCTCCGGAGATGACGTAGATGACCTCGTCCTCGCCCGGGTGATCGTGCGGTGCGTGGCCCTGACCGGGGTAGATGATGACCTCGCCGACGGTGAGCTGCGCTCCCTCGTCGAGGTGCGGGGTGACCAGCCACTTGATGGTTCCCCAGCCGAAGGTGCGGGTGGGAACCTCGTCGGGGCGACGGCCGGACTGTGCTGACGTGGTCATGCGTGAAACTCCTTCTTCTACGGGGGGGGGGCGGATGCCCTTCGACAGGCTCAGGGAACGGTCCGTTCCCTGAGGCTGTCGAAGGCTAGAGAGTGATGTTCTTGAACTCTTCGATCTGGGCCTTGATGGCGCGCTCGGTGGGCAGGCGCTCGGCACTGGATGCGCCGAAGAACCCGGCGACACCGGTCGTGTTGGCGAGAACGTAGGCCGCATCCTCGGGTTCGGCGATCGGGCCGCCATGGCAGAGCACGATCACGTCGGGGTTGATCTTCACGGCCGCGTCGCGCATCTCCTGCACGCGGCCGACGCAGTCCTCGAGCGTCAACGCCGTGTGTGCGCCGATCGTGCCTGCGGTGGTCAATCCCATGTGCGGAACCAGCACATCCGCCCCCGCCTCGGTCATCGCGATCGTCGATTCGACGTCGAACACGTAGGGCGAGGTGAGCAGCTCGCGCTCGGCGGCGAGGCGGATCATGTCGACCTCGAGGTCGTAACTCATGCCCGTCTCCTCGAGGTTCTGCCGGAAGACGCCGTCGATGAGTCCCACCGTGGGGAAGTTCTGCACCCCTGCGAAGCCCATGCGTTTGAGGTCGTCGAGGAAGTTCTCCATGATGCGGAAAGGGTCGGTGCCGTTGACGCCCGCGAGCACCGGGGTGTCGCGCACGATCGGCAGCACCTCGCGGCTCATCTCGACGACCACCTGGTTGGCGTCTCCGTAGGCGAGAAGTCCCGACAGCGAACCGCGACCGGCCATGCGGTAGCGGCCCGAGTTGTAGATGATGATCAGGTCGACTCCGCCGGCCTCTGCCGACTTCGCCGAGATGCCGGTGCCCGCTCCGGCGCCGATGATCGGCTTGCCCTGGGCGATCGTGGCGCGCAGGCGCTCGAGTGCGGTGGCTCTGTCCATGGTCGGTGTCCTTCGGTTCGTCGTTCAGTTCTTCGTGATGAGCGCGTGCAGTTCGTCGGCGGCCTGTCGACCGAACAGCGGATCGTTGATGTTGGCGTCCAGATCGAGCACGGTCACGGCGGATCCCTCCACAGCGGCGGTCACGTTCTCGATCAGGGCCTCGTCGGCCGCCACGTCGCGGAACGGCTGGCCCGCGGCATCCAGCGCCGAGACGCCCCCGTGCGGGATCATCAGGATCGTCGGCGACTCGGCCGCGGCGAGCTTGGCGCCGAGCGATCGGCCGAGCTCGGCGTTCTCGTCGACGGTCGTGCGCATCAGCGTGATCGTGGGATTGTGCACGAAGAAGTGCCGGTCGGCGAACTGCGCCGGCACGGTCGCCTCGGGTCCGAAGTTGACCATGTCGAGGGCGCCCAGGCTGACCACCTGCGGTGTTCCGGATGCTCCGGCGGCGGTCACCCGGTCGGGTCCGGCCGTGAGGACACCCCCGACCAGCTCGTCGGCGAGTTCGGTGGTCGTGAGATCGAGCACCCCGACCAGCATGTTCGAGCGGGCGAGCGCCTCCAGCGCCCTGCCCCCGGAGCCTGTGGCATGGAAGACGAGCACCTCGTAACCGAGCTCGTCGAGTCGCTCGCGCGCGGCATCCACGGCCGGGGTCGTGACACCGAACATCGACGCCCCGATGAGCGGTCGCTCCCCGCCGCCGCCGTTCGCTGAACCGCCGCTCGCTGAGCCTGTCGAAGCGCCGCCTCCGTTCGCTGAGCCTGTCGAAGCGCCCCCGCGCCCCGCGTACGCCGCAGCCATCCCCGCTGCCGCCGCGGCCGCGTTGCCGAGCACACTGCGCGAGATCTGGTTGATGCCGGCGATGTCGACGACGCTGTACATCATCGTCACGTCGCTGGCTCCGACATAGGGAGACACGTCTCCGGAGGCCATGGTCGACACGATGAGCTTCGGCAGTCCGATGGGAAGATCGCGCACCGCCCGGGCGGCGATCGCCGAGCCGCCACTGCCGCCGAGGGCGAGCACCGCGTCGACTCCACCGTCGGAGAAGACCTGCGCGAGCACGGCGGCGGCCCCCTCTCCCATTCGGGCCACAGCCGCACCCCGGTCGTCGCCGTCACGCAGCGCGTCGATCGTTGTGCCGGCCGCTTCGGCCACGGCTGTCTGCGGGAACGCGACGGCGCCCGTGTAGCCGTGGGGGTCGCGGATGCCCGCATCCACCGCCACGACCGCGACGCCGAGGGCGACGAGCTGCTCGGACATCCATTGGTACTCGGCGCCCTTGGTGTCGAGCGTGCCCACGAGGGCCACGGTCGGCACGGCCGAAGCCCGGGTCTCTGCCGCCTGCCCGGTCGAAGTGTCGGTCACGGTCTCTCTCTCGTCGTCGTGAGGTGCCGCCTGGCCCGCTGTTCGCGGAGTGCACGTCGTTGTGATCGCGCCCTGGAATGCGGCGCTCCCTCATCTTCGAACAGATATTGAAACGTGTCAACCGACGAACCATGAGGCTTGAGCCAGAGCGATGACAGCTGCGGCGACTTCTTCCTACCGAGAACGCACTTCCGGTCAACGAAACCGTCATCACGCGAGTGACGCTCGCATCAACCTGGCCCGAGATGTCACACATGGCGACTTCTCGCCGCCCGAACCCGCCATCTCTGGCGTTTCAGCGCGGAGTCAGCCCGCTCAGCCGGCGGTGCTCGCGCGCACCACGAGCTCGGGCTGGAACACCACCTGCTGCGGAGGCGCCGACGGATCCTCTGCCTCGGCCAGCAGGATCTCGACCGCGGTCCTGCCGATCAGCGCGCTCGGCTGCCGGATGCTCGACAGCGGCACCACGGCGGCGCTCGCAAAGTCGATGTCGTCGTAGCCGATGAGCGCGATCTGCCCGGGAACCGCCACGTCGGCCCCCTGCATCGCGAACGCCTGCAGCAGTCCCATCGAGACGAGGTCGTTCGCCGCAAAGATCGCGTCAGGGCGATCACCGGGCGCTCGCCCCACGATGTCGGCTCCCGCGGCGCGGCCGGCCAGAACGCTCAGCGCGTCGATCTCGATCACCTCGAGCGAGGCATCCGGATGCGCCGCGACGGCCGCGCGGGCACCCTCGAGTCGGTCGGCGACCTGGCGGATGCCCATGGGCCCGCCCACGAAGGCCAGCCGGCGCCGACCGAGCGAGAGGAGGTGCTCGACCGCGAGGCGTCCACCCGCGAGGTCGTCGACCGACACCGAGCTGAACGCTCCGTCGGGGCTCGAGCGGTCGACGAGCACGGCCGGTATGCCGCGCTTCTTCAGCCGAGAGAGACGCTCGCTGATATCGGCGTAGGCCGAGATCACGACCCCGTAGACGCGCTGCTGCTCGAACAGGTCAAGGTAGGTGGCCTCGCGCGCCGGATTCTCGTCGCTGTTGCCGAGCGTCACGGTGAGTCCGGATGCAGACGCCTCGTCTTCGGCTCCGCGGGCCAGGTCGGTGAAGAACGGGTTGCGCACGTCGAGCACGACCATGCCGATGGTGCGGCTGCGACCGTTGCGCAGTTGCCGGGCGGCGTCGTTGCGGATGAAGCCGAGCTCGTCGATGGCGCGCTGCACGCGCTCCGCCGACGCGGGCGAGACCTTCTCCGGATGATTGAGCACGTTCGACACCGTGCCGACGGAGACGCCGGCGCGCTGGGCGACGTCTCTCACGCTCGACGCTGACATGGTTCTCACCCTAGGGCCCCGCCCGCCGATCGCCCGGCCACGACGCTGGGCTGCACCGAGGAACTCATCACCGGGCCCTCGTCACTCTTCCGGGTCGGCGAAGCCCGCCGTCGACTCCCTCACCACGAGTTCGGGCTGGAAGAGAACCTGCCGATGCGTGTGGCCGTCGGGCGAATCGACCTCTTCCTGTATCAACGAGACGCCCATGACGCCGAACATGGCGCCGGGCTGGCGGATCGTCGACAGCGGCACGACGGCCGCGGTGGCGAAGGCGATGTCGTCATAGCCGATGAGAGCGATCTCGTCGGGAATCTGGATGCTGTGCGACATGACGAAGGCCTGGATCAGCCCGAGGGCCACGAGGTCGTTGGCGGTGAACATGCCGTCGGGCCTGCGACTGCGATCGCGATCGAGGATCTGCTCGCCCACGCTGCGGCCCACACCGACGGTCAGCTCGGCCGTGTCGATGACCTCGAGGGTGGCTTCGGCGACCTCGTCGACCGCCCGGCGGGCACCGGTGAGGCGATCCTCGATACCGATGATGCTCACCGGCCCTCCGACGAAGGCGATTCGTCGTCGGCCGATGTCGAGGAGATGCTTCACCGCCAGATACCCGCCGTGCTCGTCGTCTCCGGCGACGGAGCAGAAGTCGTCGAGACTCACACGGCGTTGCACGAGCACGGGGGCGATGCGGTGCTGTCGCAACTGCTTGAGGCGCTCGGTCAGGTCGTCGATCGGCGCCAGGAAGACACCCTGCACCCGCTGCTCTTCGAACAGGTCGATGTAGCGCAGTTCGCGTTCGGCGCTCTGGTGGGAGTTGCCGACGATGAGCATACGACCGCCGACCTCGGCCTGGTCCTCCGCGCCGCGCGCCATGTCCGCGAAGAAGGGGTTGCTCGAGTCCTGCACGATCATGCCGATGGTGCGGCTGTTGCCGGCACGCAGCTGTCGGGCCGCGTCGTTCCGAACGTAGCCCAGTTCCCGGATGCCCTCGAGGACTCGGGCCACCATGTCGGCATTGACGGTGTTCGGTCGGTTCAGCACATTGGAGACCGTTCCCAGGGATACGCCCACGTGCTCGGCTACGTCACGGATGCTCACGACCATGTGCTGCCCTCCCCGAGCCCGCCATCGGCCCCCGAGCGGCTCCGCGGGCAACGATTCGATAAAGCTCTTGTCACCGTCACCGGCGTGTGCAATCATAACTCGTGAATCGTTTCATGAATCGTTTCATAGAACGTTTCAGCCAAGAATCGTCGAAATTGCATTCGCCGAAATTGGTTTCGTCGAAACTCGGCCGAGAGCCGAACCCCTACTGATGAGAGGCACCTGACGATGGCGTCACGAGAAAAGATCCTGGGCTGCTGGCTGGGCAAGGCCGTGGGCGGAACCCTGGGCCAGACCTTCGAAGGCCTGTCCGGGCCCCTGTCCGCAGACTTCTACTACCCCGTTCCCGAGGAGATGGTGCCCAACGACGACCTCGATCTGCAGGTGCTCTACGCGTGCATCATCGACGGCCTCGAGACCCCTGTGGTCGACCGGCACATCCTCGCCGCCTCCTGGGCGGATCACGTCGAGTTCCCCTGGAACGAGTACGGAGTCGGCATGCGCAACCTCGCCGAGGGGCTGCGGCCTCCCTACACCGGGTCGTTCGACAACTGGTTCACCTGCGGCGAAGGGGCGGCGATCCGCAGTGAGCTCTGGGCCTGCCTGGCTCCGGGAGATCCCGACCTCGCCGCCGCCTACGCCTACGAAGACGCGTGCTTCGACCACGCGGGCGACGGCATCGTCGCGGCCCAGTTCCTGGCCAGACTGCAGTCGCTGGCCTTCGTCGAGTCCGACCCCGACACCCTGCTCGACGGCGCGCTCGCCGGAATCCCCTCCGACAGCGGAATCCACGCGGTCGTCACCGACACCCGCGCCTGGGTGGCGGAAGGTCTCGACTGGCTCGAGGTGCGCGAGCGCATCATGGAACGCTACGGGCGCAGCGACTTCACCGACGTGCGTCCCAACACGGGATTCGTCGTGCTGGGCTGGCTCGCCGGCGCCGACTTCTCGGAGCGCATCTGCATCACCAACAACTGCGGCGAGGACTGCGACTCGTCGACCGCCTCGCTCGGCGCCCTGCTCGGAATTCTCGACCCCGGCTCCATCGACCAGAAGTGGCTGGCCCCCATCGGCCGCGACCTCGTGCTCAACGACGAGATCACCGGCATCACTCCCCCCGCCACGATCGACGGCTTCACCGACCTCGTTATCGACCTGGCCGAACGCCTCGGGGGCCGAGCACCCGAGCCCGAGCTCCCCGCCTTCGACGCCGGTTCGCACGCCATCCCCGTGCAGCTCGGCTGGTACAACACGACGTTCGGCAAGTGGGACATCCGCGACCAGACTGAACTGCCGCCGATCGGCTCCGCGTCACCCGCCGCGCAGGTCGACTTCGCCCCGGCCACCCTTCCGGGCACGTGGGTCACGAAGCCCCGCGAGGAGTTCGAGGACCGCATCCTCGTTCTCCGCTACTCGCTGACAGGCCGCGGCCGCGAGAACGTGCGACTGATGTTCAACAGCACCGAGCACTTCAGGGTCTGGCTCGACGACGAGTTCCTGTTCGGGGCCCAGGGAAGCCAGTACATGTTCCCCGCCCCCCACGCCGCACCCGTCGGCCAGACCCACGACTTCACGCTGGGCGACGGCGTGCACGACCTCGTCATCGCCGTGCGCAAGCCGCCTGCCGAACGAGCCTCAGCCGAGTGGGTCATCGGCCTGGTCGAGCTGCCGAGCGCTCTCTGGATCGAGAACGCATTCGCGCCGGATCGCGGCTGAAGCCTGCCCCGACAGGGCATCCATACGTACCCTTGGCCGCAAGGGTGCTCTTCCCGAATACACCGAAGTAACTGGAGGACGACAACACCATGAGAATCACCCGCATCACGAAACGACGGGCAGCGCTCGCGCTGGCCCTCGGCGTCACCGCAACGCTCGCCTTCTCGGCGTGCAGCACCGGCGGCGACACCCCGACCGACGGCAAGACCACCGTGACCTTCTGGTCGTGGAACCCCGACGAGACGACGGCCGAGCCATACATCGAGGCCTTCGAGGCCGAACACCCCGACATCACGATCGACCACCGCTTCATCCAGTTCGCCGACTACACCAGCGCCACCCAGCTGGCCCTGACCTCGGGTTCGGGGCCGGATGTCTTCGGCACGCAGGTGGGCGCGCTCACCGAGCAGTTCGCCCCGCTCTCCGCCGACCTCACCCCGTACCTCGAAGAGACGGTCGGCGCGGACTGGTCGGACAAGCTCACGGCGACGGACCAGCTCGCCGTCGACGGCAAGCAGGTCGGCGTTCCGTGGATGATCACGGGTGGAGGCCTCGTCTGGGCCAACCAGACGCTCGTCGACTCGCTCGGACTGACCGTGCCCACCACCGCGGCCGAACTGAAGACGTTCTGCGCAGCGGTCGAGGCTGCGGGCAAGGACTGCATGGAGCAGGGAGCGAAAGACTCCTGGCAGAACATCGACGTCTACCAGTCGATCATCAACCAGATCGCGCCCGGCGACTTCTACGACGCGGTCTCCGGCGACGCCTCGTTCGACACCCCCGAGTTCGTCGAGGCGTTCGACGTGTGGAAGAGCCTGTTCGATGACGGCATCTTCCAGGACGGCGCCCTCGGAGCCGCGGCCTACCCCGACGCCAACGACGCGTTCCACAAGGGTGGGGCGGCACTGATCGCTTTCGGCAGCTGGCAGAATTCCGACACCACCACGACGCGACTCGGCCAGTACGTCGACACCTACGGCGACCCCGCGCTCGCCGACACCGAGTTCGTGCCCTACTTCTTCCCGCAGGTCGTCGACGGCGGAAAGACGGGAACGATGTTCGGCGGTCCCGATGTGGGCTTCGCCGTCGCCTCGAGCAGCAAGGTGAAAGACGCCGCGGCGACCTTCGCCCTGTGGCTCAGCGCGAGCGACGCCGGCCAGGAGCTCATGGCGAAGAGCGTGCAGCAGCCCGCCCTCGCCTCCGTGCCGCTCGACCTGAGCGACGTGGTGACCGACACCCAGAAGTCCGCGCTCGAGGCGCAGGGGCCGGCCCTCTCCGACATGATCGGTGCCCGACAGATCTCGAGCGCCGACGTGCAGACCGCCCTCGGAGACGCCCTCTCGGCCGTCGCCTCGGGCCAGCAGAGTTCGGCGGATGCTGCGAAGGCCGTCGACGACGCGATCACGGCCGCCTACAAGTAGCGCTCCGCCGACCCGAAAGCGGCGGTGTCGCGGGCCGGGCCCCCTCCCGGCCCGCGGCACCGCCGCGGTCCCTCGACCTCCCCCGACACCCCCCCACCCCCACGGCACCACCCGACGAAGGCGACAAGTCAATGACGATGAGCCCCACCCTCGACACCTCCGACCCGGAGGACGGAACCGGCACCCCCGGCGACTCGCGCGCGAGACGCGGCCACGGGCATCCACCCACCCGACGGCCGAAGCGACGCGGCGGCCGCTCCGCCTACCTCTACGTCCTGCCCGCCCTGATCCTGGTGGTGGGCGTCGTCTACCTCGGCATCGGCTACAACGGGTGGGTCTCCACCCTCGACTGGAATGGCATCGACCCGAACCCCGAGTCAGTGGGCTTCGACAACTACGTGAAGATCTTCAGCGACAGCATCTTCTGGGACTCGCTCTCGCACGTCGCCATCTTCGGCGTGATCGTGATCCTCGTGCAGATGGCGCTGGGGCTCACGATGGCACTCGTCTTCAGCGGCCCGATCTTCGGCAGCAACATCTACAAGATCATCGTCTTCGTGCCGGTCATCCTCTCTCCGGCGGCCGTGTCGATCGCTTTCCGCCAGCTGCTCAGCCCCGACGGTCAGGTCAACGAGGCGCTGCGGTTCATCGGCCTCGACGTTCTGACGAACGCCTGGATCGCCGACCCGAAGACGGCACTCATCGCCCTCGCCGTGATCAACATCTGGCAGTGGACGGGATTCAGCTTCATCCTGTACCAGGCCTCGGTGAGCCAGATCGACCAGAACCTCTACGAGGCCGCCCAGATCGACGGCGCCGGAACCTGGCGGATCATCCGGTCCATCGTCATCCCCCAGCTCAAGGGAACCCACGCGACGCTCGCACTCACGGGCGTCATCGGCGCCCTGAAGACATTCGACATCGTGTTCCTCGTGACGGGCGGAGGCCCTGGCCGCAGCACGGAGTTTTTGACCACCTACATCTACAAGCAGGCCGTGCAGCAGTTCAACTCCGGCTACGCCGCGGCGCTCGCCATGGTTCTGCTGGTGCTCGCCCTCACTCTCACCGCATTTCAGATGCGGGCCTACCGCTTCGGAGAGGACTGATCATGTTCGGACGCGTATCCCTTCGACAGAGGCTCGTCTACCAGGTGGTGGCGACGGTGCTCGTCATCCCCTTCCTGTTCCCCCTCGTGGCCATCGTCGCGATCTCGTTCTCGGGGCAGGGGCCACTGGCCAACTACACGGCCGTGATCACTCAGACGCCGTTCTTCACCTTCCTGCTGAACAGCGCGGTGATCTCGGCGGGCACCATCGCGCTCATCTACGCGGTGACCATGCTGGCCGGCTTCGCCTTCGCGAAGCTCAGGTTCTCGGGCCGCAAGCTCCTCTTCAACGCGATCCTCGTGGGTCTCGTGCTGCCGAGCATCGCCCTGATGGTGCCGATGTTCATCATCGTGCGCCAGCTCGGCCTGTTCAACAACTTCCTCGCGGTGATCCTGCCGCTGAGCGCGGTGACGGTTCCGCTCACCCTGCTCCTCGCCCGCAACTACCTCAACGGAATCCCCGACGAGGTGATCGAGGCGGCGAAGATCGACGGGGCCACGAGCTTCGGCACCCTGGTGCGCATCGTGATCCCCCTCTCACGCCCGATCACCGCGGTGATCATCGTCTGGGCGTTCCTGCAGGCATGGAACGAGTTCTTCCTGCCCCTGCTGTTCCTGCAGGATCAGAACCTGCAGGTGCTCACCCAGGTGCCCCAGTTCTTCACCAGCACCTACGGCTCCGACGTGCCCAAGATCTTCGCCGCCCTCGTGCTGGTCTGCCTGCCCATCGTGATCACGTACCTGCTGCTGCAGAAGTTCTTCGAGAAGGGACTGACGGCGGGTGCCGTCAAGTGAGTGACGGCGCCGAGGCGTTCGCGCGGGGCATCCTGCGCGAACGCCTGCGTCTCGCGACCGCTCAACTCGCCTCGAGCACGCCCTACAGCGATGACCTCGTGGTGCAGGATGTCGAACACCGGCCGGGCGCGCACCGCCTGTTCCAGGACTACCGCGGCGATCTGTCGGGCCGTTACCTCGGAGCCGTCGCCGTGGCCCACCGCGAGCGCCTGCCCGTCGACCTCGACAAGGCGCACCGCATTCTCGACCGCGTGATCGCCGCCCAGAACCCCGACGGCTCGTTCGGTTCCCCCGCGCTGCCCGCCCTGGCCCGCGATCACGGCGCCGCGTGGGGGCACGGCCGACTGCTCGACGGCCTGCTCTCGAGCGTCTCGTGGGTGTCGGCCGAGAGGGCCGACCGTCTCGGCGACGCGATCGATCGTCTGGCGGGCCACGCCGTCGCATCCGCCGCCGGCTGGGTCGACTGGCTCTCACGCGAACCGTCGCGCAAGTTCCTCCTCGACCCGCTGTCGCTGGTGCGTCCACTCGCCCGGTTCGCCGGCCTGCGCGGCGATGACCGGGCGATGGATGCGGCCCGCCGGCTCGTCGAGGCGGCTCCCGCGATCGTCGATCGGCTGCACCTGCACGGGCACCTGCTCTTCTTGCGAGGTCGCCTCGAGGTCGCCGTCGCCCGCGACGACTGCCAGGAGGTCGATGCGGTGCGCGGGCAGGCCGACGAGGTCGCGGCCCGGTTCCTGCTTCCGAGCGGCTCGGCCCTCGAGAGCCTGTCGACGCCGTGGGACATCAACACCGAGGGCTGCGGCACCGCTGACTGGGTGATGCTCTGTCTCGAGCTCGCCGAGGCGACCGGCCTCCATCGATTCCGCGAGCGCGCCTGGCTGGCCGGCCTCAACGGTCTTGCCCACGCGCAGCAGGCATCCGGTCATTTCGGCTGCGAGACGCTCGTCGGCGACGGTCCGCTGCTCGCCCTCGACTACGCGCCCGAGGCCTGGTGGTGCTGCACTTTCCACGGCATCGAGGCGCTCGGCGCGCTGAGCCGGTCGCTGGCGCGAGTGGATGCGACGGGCGGGTTGGTCGTGAATCAGCCGCTCGACGCCGTGGTCGAGTCCGCCGAGGGCGACGTGCTGCTCGAGGTCGCCGGCGGCTACCCGTTCGGCGATCGCGTCGAGCTGCGAGCGGGCGCCGCCCTGCCGCAGGGCAGCGGTCTGCGGCTGCGGATCCCCGAGAGCGTGACGGTGTCGTTCTCGACGGGGCGCCTGGAGGCAGGCTGGCTGATCCTCGACGCGCTCGAGCCGCACTCCGTCGTCGTCGTCGAGGTGTCGCCCGCGCTGTGGTTCGATGTCGCGGGAACCGCCTCGACGCCGCCGTTCGGCAACACGACGTCGGGCGCACCGGAGCTCGGCGAGACCCGGGTCACCCTCTTTCTCGGGCAGCTCGCCTACGCCGCGAACGCGCACGAGAACGACGCGGAAGACCTCGTGCGCGCCCGAACCCTCGTGCTCGACCCGTCGCATCCGGTGCTGCAGCGCGGCGACGCGCCGGGCGAGTATGCGGTGCGAGTGGCCGGCCGCAACGAGTTCGGCACCACCGTTCGGCTGGCGCCGCTGGTCACGAGCGAGCTCGCGAGGAACGCGCGGATGACGCGCCTCGGCTTCGCCGGCATCGTCGCCGAGCACAGCGGGGCGCACGCGTGAGGGCGCCGCGCGAACGGGCCGGCGACGCTCGACGGCCGACCGTGCTGGCGTACTACTTTCCGAGCTGGCACGACGACCCGCGCAACGCGGCCTGGTTCGGCAAGGGCTTCACCGAGTGGAGCCTGCTGCGCGACGCGCGCCCCCGCTTCCCCGGCCACAGGCAGCCTCGGGTGCCCGCACTCGGCGAATGGAACGAGGCCGATCCCGAGGTGGGCGCGCGGCAGATAGAGCTGGCGACCGAGAACGGCGTCGACGGCTTTCTGATCGACTACTACTGGTACGACGACGGCGGCTACCTCGAGGGCGCCCTGCGCGACGGACTGCTGCGGGCCCCCAACGTGGGCGACATGACCTTCGCCCTGATGTGGGCCAACCACGAGCTCGTCGACATCTTTCCGGCGGCATCGGCAGACGCGCCTCCCCCTCGACTCGCCACCGGAGCGATCGACCGCGCGGCCTTCGAGCGCTTCGGCAGGCACATCATCGCCGAGTACTTCACCCATCCGTCGTACCTGCGCGTCGACGGCAAGCCGTGGCTCTCGGTCTACGAGATCGGTTCTCTCATCTCGGGGCTCGGCGGCGTGGCCGAGACCGTCGACGCGCTCGATTGGCTCCGCGCCGAGGCGGTCTCGAGCGGCCTGCCCGGTGTCCATCTCGATGCGGTGATCTGGGGATTCGGCGTACTGCCGACCGCGGTCGTGCTCGACGATCCCCTGTCACTTGTGACGAAACTCGCGTTCGACTCGGCCACGTCGTATGTGTGGATGCACCACGTCGACGTCGACGCGCACGACTTTCCCGCGGGCGACGCCGACCGGCTGCGACGGGAGGCGTTCGCCGACTACGAGCGCACCGCGGCCGCGCTGACCGTGCCCTTCCACCCCAACGTCACGGTCGGCTGGGACTCGAGTCCGCGCACCGCGCAGCAGCTGCCCTACGAGCGCAGCTCCTACCCCTTTCTCACGACCTGGGACGCGTCCCCTGCGCAGTTCGAGGCCGGCCTCGTCGAGGCGAAGTCGTTCGCCGACCGACACGGCGGCCCGCATCCGATCGTCACCATCAACGCGTGGAACGAGTGGACGGAGGGGTCGTATCTGCTGCCCGACACCACTCACGGCATGGCCTACCTCGACGCGGTTCGTCGGGTGTTCGGGCGCTGACGATCAGGCCGGCACCCGCGTGCTCTCGCGCGCCATGAGCTCGGGCTCGAACACCACGTGCTGGAATTCGGAGCCCGCCGTGCCGTCGATCTCCGCGGTCAGCAGCTCGGCGGCGGCCTTGCCCATTCCCCACGTCGGCTGGCGCACCGACGAGAGGGGAACCGCCGCCGATGCGGCGAAGTAGATGTCGTCGTAGCCGATGATCGCGATGTCGTCGGGCACGCGCACGCCCGCCCGGGTGAGCGCCTGAAGCACCCCGAGGGCGAGCAGGTCGTTGGCCGCGAAGATCGAGTCGGGCCGCTCGGAGGGGTCGAGGGCGAGCAGTTCCTCTGCCGCATCCCGACCCGCGTCGGCCGACATGTAGGGGCGCTCGATCACGCGCAAGGGTGCGATTCCGGCCTCGGAGAGAACGGACTGGGCCCCGTGCAGGCGTTCGCTCACCTGCACGACGGCGCTCGAGCCCCCGATGAATGTGGGCCTCACCCGACCGATGTCGACGAGGTGCTGGAGTGCTATCTGCCCTCCCCTGCGGTCGTCGACCGACACAGAGCTGAAGTCGCCGATGCCGCCGAACCGGTCGACGAGCACCACGGGCGTTCCGCGGCGGCGCAGGCGCTCGAGCCGGTCGGTGGTGCGGCTCACCGGGGTGACGAGCAGGCCGGCGACCCGCTGCTCCTCGAACAGATGCAGGTACGACTCCTCGCGGGCGGCGTCTTCGGCACTGTTGCCCAGGATGAGCGAGCGCGACGAGAGGGCAAGGGTGTCTTCGACCCCGCGGGCGAGGTCGGTGAAGAACGGGTTGCCCACGTCGAGCACCATCATTCCGACCATGCGGCTCTGCCCCACCCGCAGCTGTCGGGCGGCGTCGTTGCGCACGAAGCCCAGCGTCTCGATCGCCTCGAGAACACGCTTCTCCGTGCCGGGGGCGACCTTCTTGGTGCCGTTGAGCACATTCGACACCGTGCCCACCGACACCCGGGCCAGGGCGGCCACGTCACGCACATTGGCGGCGACCATCATTCATCCTCCGGAAGGCGGTTCTTCGACACCGCGCAGGGAGCACGGCGACCAGCGGACACGAGGATGATCGGGATACAACCTTGTATCGATTCACCCCACCATACAGAGCGGATGGCTCGGCGCAAGGTTGCGAACTGGTAACGGCCTTGACGCTGCCGCTCCCGTCGCCGTAGGGTTCCAACAGATTCGAGTTATATCGATTCAATCGTCCTCAACGTGGAGGTGCGCCAGCCCATGGCGAATGAAGTCCAGCACGGCATCGAGCCGCCCCCGCCATCGGGCACCCCCGCATCCGGCACGCCAGCGCTCTCGCTCACCGGCGCATCCAAGACCTTCGGGCCCGTCGTCGCACTCGCCGACGGAACCATCGACCTGCGGGCCGGCGAGATCCACGCCCTCGTCGGCGAGAACGGCGCCGGCAAGTCGACGCTCGTCAAGATCCTCGCCGGCGTGCATGCCCCCGACGGAGGCGACTTCGAGGTGGGCGGCGTCGCCGTCTCGTTCAAGACGCCCGCCGACAGCAAGGCCGCCGGCGTCTCGGTCATCTACCAGGAGCCGACACTCTTCCCCGACCTCACCGTCGCCGAGAACATCTTCATCGGACGCCAGCCGCGAAACCGCGCCGGCCTCATCAACCGCGGCGAGATGCGCCGCATGGCCCGCGAGCTCTTCACCACGCTCGGTGTGCCCATCGACCCCGACCGCATCGCCGAGGGCCTCTCGATCGCCGACCAGCAGATCATCGAGATCGCCAAGGCCATCTCGCTCGACGCGAAGGTGCTCGTGATGGACGAGCCCACCGCCGCCCTCTCGGGCGTCGAGGTCGACCGGCTCTTCGGGGTCGCACGGGGCCTCCGCGACAAGGGCGCCGGCATCCTGTTCATCTCGCACCGCTTCGAAGAGGTCTTCGCGCTCTGCGACCGCATCACCGTGATGCGCGACGGCCGCTACATCGGCGTGCACAACACCACCGACGTGACCGTTCCGCAGATCGTGAAGGAGATGGTCGGGCGCGAGCTCGGCGCCCTCTTCCCCAAAGTGGATGCCCCGGTCGGCGAGACGGTGCTGTCGGTCGAGGGTCTCACCCGGCTGGGCACGTTCCGCGACATCTCGTTCGAGGTGAAGGCGGGCGAGATCGTGGCGCTCGCAGGTCTCGTGGGAGCCGGGCGCACCGAGGTGGTGCGCGCCGTCTTCGGCATCGACCGCTACGACTCGGGCTCCGTGACGCTGCACGGCAAGGCGCTCGCCCCGCACAATCCACAGGCCGCGATCACCGCCGGCATCGGCTTCGTGCCCGAGGACCGCCGCAAGCAGGGCCTGGTCATGGACCTCTCGGTCGCGAAGAACGCCACGCTCACGCTGCGCAAGGCGCTCGCCCGCTTCGGCCTCATCTCGGGCAACCGCGAGCGCCGCACCGCCGAGGACTGGTCGAGCCGGCTTCAGGTCAAGACCGGGTCGCAGGACTACGCGGTGTCGACCCTGTCGGGCGGAAACCAGCAGAAGGTGGTGCTGGCCAAGTGGCTCGCCACCGAGCCGACGCTGCTGATCGTCGACGAGCCCACCCGCGGCATCGACGTGGGAACCAAGAGCGAGGTGCACCGCCTTCTCTCCGACCTCGCCGGGCGCGGCATCGCCATCATCATGGTCTCGTCCGAGCTGCCGGAGGTGCTCGGCATGGCCGACCGCATCCTGGTCATGCACGAGGGCCGCATCACGGCCGAACTGCCTCGCGCCGAGGCCACCGCCGAGCGCGTGATGAGCGCCGCCACCTCGAGCCTGGAAGGCGCCCTGTGAGCATCGACACCGCACGTCCACCCGTGCACACCGACCACGGCGGCCCGCTTCATGCCGTTCGGGGCTTCTTCCGCTCCCGCGAGATCCCGGTCGCCGGGGCGCTGATCGCGCTCGTGATCATCACCACGGTCATCAACCCGCGCTTCCTCTCGCCGCAGAGCGTCAAAGACCTCATGCTCAACGCGACGATCGTGATCATCCTCGCCGTGGGCCAGGCGCTCGTGATCATCACCGAGAACGTCGACCTCTCGATCGGCTCGATCCTCGGCCTCGTGGCCTTCGGCACCGGCACGCTCTTCAACGCGTGGCCCGGCGTTCCCATCCCCCTCGTCTTTCTCGCCGGGATGCTGTTCGGCGCGGTTCTCGGGGCGATAAACGGATTCCTCGTGACGGCCGCGAAAGTGCCCGCGCTGGTGATCACCCTCGGAACGATGTACATATTCCGCGGCATCCTCACGAGCTGGGCCGGCTCGAAGCAGTACTTCTCGGGCGACAACCCCAAGGCGTTCGGCAACCTGAGCGTGGATGTCTTCCTCGGCATTCCGATCATCACGATCGTGGCCATCGTGGTCGTCATCGCGGTGGGCATCTTCATGCACTCGGTGCGGGCGGGTCGCGACCTCTACGCGATCGGCAGCGACCGGGATGCCGCACGGCTGTTCGGAATCGCCGTCGGGCCGCGCGTGCTCGCCGCGTTCGTCGCATCCGGGGCACTGACCGGCCTGGCCGGCGTGCTCTACACCTCGCGCTACAACTCGGTGGGCGCGCTCACCGGATCGGGCCTGGAGCTCGACGTGGTGGCGGCCGTGGTGGTCGGAGGCGTCGCGATCTCGGGAGGAACCGGAACCGTCTTCGGCGCGGCCATCGGCGCCGTGCTGCTGTCGACCATCACGAGCTCGCTGACCGCGACCCGGGTCGACAAGTTCTGGCAGCAGGCCTTCGTGGGCATGCTCATTCTGGCCGCCATCATCGTCGACCGCGCCGTGTCGGTGCGCAACGCCCGCAAGCTTCGAGTGAGTGAGTCCCGCGATGTCTGAAACACTGAGCCCGAACATCGTCAAGGCCCGCAGCGGCCTCGCGAAGCGCCTCACCGGCAGCGACGCGATCATCATCTACATCCTCGTCGCCGTGATCATCGTGTCGATGATCTCGGTGCGGTTCTTCGCCTCGACCCTCACCGTGGGCTTCCTCTCCATCCAGGTCATCCCCATCCTGCTCATCGCGATGCCCATGGCCCTGGTGATCATCTCGGGCGAGATCGACCTCTCCGTCGCCTCCATCGCCGGCCTCACCAGCGCGGTGATGGGCGTGCTCTGGCGCGACTCCGGCTGGGACATCGGCATCGTGATCCTGGTCTCGGTGCTGGTCGGCGTGGTCTGCGGCGTCTTCAACGGCTTCCTCATCACGACCCTCGGCCTGCCGTCACTCGCGGTGACGATCGGAACGCTCGCCCTTTATAGAGGACTCGCCCTCGTGGTGATCGGCGACCAGAAGGTGGCGAACTTCCCGAAAGAGCTCAACACCTTCGTGCTCTCGAAGATCGGCGCGACCGGAATCCCCGTGGTCATGATCTTCGTGGTCATCATCATCGCGTTCTTCGCCGTGCTGCTGCACTTCACCCCGTTCGGCCGCGGCCTCTACGCGCTCGGCTTCTCGAAGGAGGCTGCCACGTTCGTGGGCATCCGGGTGGGACAGGCCAAATTCTGGCTGTTCGTGGGAACCGGCGTCGTGTCATCCATCGTCGGTGTCTTTCTCACCCTGCGCCTGGCGAGTGCCGGCCCCGACAACGGAACCGGCATGGAGCTCAGCGTCATCGCCGCCGTGCTGCTCGGCGGCGTCTCGATCTTCGGCGGCAAGGGGTCGATCCCCGGAGTCGTCGGGGGAGTGCTGCTCATCGGGGTTCTCACGTACTCGCTGCGCCTTGCGAAGGTGCCCGAGACCGCCCTCATCATCGTGACCGGAAGCCTGCTCGTTCTGTCGGTCGTGGCCCCGAGCATCGTCTCGTGGGCGCGCGAACGACTGCGGCTCGCCCGCGTCCACCGAGTCGTCCAGCAGACATCGTCTTCTGGTTCACCCCACGCCTAAAGCACCAGGCGTCCGCACCACATCACACGAAAGAAGGAAGAACAATGGAGTTGTTTTCTCGTAAGACGCGCGGCGGTCGCCGCGCAGCAACCGTCGCCGCGGTCGCGGTCTCGGTCGCGCTGCTGGCAACCGGATGCGCCGCGGGCGGATCCACCGACGGCGGCACCGATTCGGCGGGTGGCGGTGGTGACAACACCATGGCGTTCCTGCCGAAGCAGCTGAACAACCCGTACACCGACGTGGTCCTCGGCGGTGGAGAGGACGGCGCGAAGGAGGCCGGCTTCACCTCGCAGGTCCTCGGCCCGCTGGAGGCGAGCGCGAGCGCTCAGATCCCCTTCATCGAGCAGGCCACGCAGGAGGGCTCGAAGGTCATCGTCATCGCCGCGAACGACCCGGATGCCGTCGGCCCGTCGCTGCAGACGGCTCGCGAGGCCGGCGCCAAGATCGTGGCGTTCGACTCCGACACCAACCCCGACTACCGCGACATCTTCATCAGCCAGGTCGTCGCCAAAGACGTCGCCCTGATCCAGCTCGAGATCATCTCGGAGCAGATCGGCGGAGCCGGCGACATCGCGATTCTCTCGGCGACGGCCACGGCCACGAACCAGAACGAATGGATCAAGTTCATGGAGGAGGAGCTCGCCTCCAACCCCGACTACAAGGACATCAAGCTCGTCGCGAAGGTCTACGGAGACGACGACGCCGACAAGTCCTTCCAGGAGACGCAGGGCCTGCTCTCGTCGTACCCCGACCTCAAGGGCATCATCTCGCCCACGACGGTCGGTATCGCGGCTGCGGCCAAGTACCTCTCGACCTCGGACTACAAGGGCAAGGTCGCGCTGACCGGGCTCGGACTGCCGAACGAGATGCGCGAGTTCGTCAAAGACGGCACCGTGAAGGAGTTCGCTCTCTGGGACCCGGCACAGCTCGGCTACGTCGCCGCGTTCGCCGGTAAGGCGCTCGTCGACGGAACCATCACCGGAGCCGAGGGCGACACCTTCGACGCCGGCGACCTGGGCGAGATCACGGTCGGCGAAGGCGGTGTCGCGATCGTCGGACCGCCCACCCGCTTCAACGCCGACAACATCGACGACTACGACTTCTAAGAAGTAGTCACCCCGCTCGTTCCCTGAGCTTGTCGAAGGGCCCCCTTCGACAGGCTCAGGGAACGCACCACTCGTGAAAGAAGAGACATGACCGACCGCAGCGCCGCCGTCGCAGATCTGCTTCCTCCGAAGAAGCACCGTCCGACCCGCATCGGCCTCGTCGCCGGTGGCCTCGCCGCCTACTGGCCCCAATTCCCCGAGCTCCTTCCGCAACTGCAGGAGTCGAGCCGCTACGTCACCGGCCGCTTCACCGAGCTCGACGCCGAGACGATCGACGTGGGCTTCGTCTCGGATGCGCAGGAGGCCGCGGTCGCGGCCGAGAAACTGCGGGTCGCCGATTGCGACCTCATCGTCATCTTCCTCACCACCTACCTCACCTCGTCGATGGTGCTTCCGATCGCCCAGCGCGCGAAGACCCCCGTGCTCGTGATCGACCTGCAGCCCACCGAGGCCATGGACCACGCCAACTTCGACACCGGCAAGTGGCTCGCCTACTGCGGCCAGTGCCCCGTGCCCGAAGTGGCCAATGTCTTCAAGCGCGCCGGCATCCCGTTCCGCAGCGTCTCGGGCCACCTGAAACAGGAGTCCGCCTGGGCCCGGATCACCCAGTGGGTGCACGCCGCCGCCGTTCGCGGCGTCCTGCGCAACGCCCGCCACGGCCTGATGGGCCACCTGTACCCCGGCATGCTCGACGTGTCGACCGACCTCACCCTTGTCTCGACCCAGTTCGGCTCGCACGTCGAGGTTCTCGAGTTCGACGACCTGAGGGTGCGGGTCGACGAGGTGACGGATGCGCAGGTCGCCGACCGCAAGGAACTCGCCCGGCGCCTGTTCACCATCGACGACTCCGTGAACGACGACGACTTCTCCTGGGGCGCCAAGGTCTCTGTCGGACTCGACCGCCTGGTCGAGGACTTCGACCTCGACTCTGCCGCGTACTATCACCGAGGACTGCAGGGAGAGCAGCACGAGCGCCTCGGCGCCGGCATGATCCTCGGCTCGTCCCTGCTGACGGCCCGGGGCATCCCGTTCGTGGGCGAATACGAGCTGCGCACCAGCCTCGCCATGCTCGCCGCACATACGATCGGCGCCGGCGGATCGTTCACCGAGATCCAGGCGCTCAACTTCTTCGACGATGTCGTCGAGATGGGCCACGACGGCCCCGCCCACCTGCAGGTCTCCGAGCGCGACCCGCTGCTGCGCGGCCTCGGCATCTATCACGGCAAGCGCGGCTACGGAGTCTCGGTCGAGTTCGACGTGAAGCAGGGCCCGGTCACCACCTTCGGCATCGGGCAGGATGCCGATGGCAGCTACTCCTTCATTACCAGCGAGGGCGTCGTGAAGCCCGGTCCGCTGCTCGAGATCGGCAATACGACGTCGCGCGTCGACTTCGGCGGTGATCCCGGCGAGTGGGTCGACGAGTGGTCGCAGACGGGAATCGGCCATCACTGGGCGCTCTGTGTCGGACACCGGGCCGCAGACATCCGGGCGGCCGCCAGCCTTCTCGGAATCGAACACCGACACGTCGACATGCGGGCCCTGCCCGCGTGGCGCTGAGAGGAACCCGACCATGACGACGCAACGCGTGTGCTTCCAGCTTCAAGTGAAGCCCGACCGAATCGAGGCGTACCGCGAGGCCCACGCGGCCGTGTGGCCCGACATGCTCGAAGCCCTGGATGCGACGGGGTGGCGCAATTACTCGATCTTCCTGCGACCCGACGGTCTCGTGATCGGGTATTTCGAGACCGACGATCTTCAGGCATCCCTGGACGGGATGGCCACCCGGGAGGTCAATGCGCGCTGGCAGGCGGCGATGGCCGACAACTTCGTCGACCTCGCCCTGCCTGCTGACCAGGCCTTCGACTACATCCCCGAGGTGTTCAACCTCGCCGATCAGCTGGCCGCCGCCCAGCGATTGTGAAACCTCGGACCACCAGCTAACCTAGACACAATTGAATCGATTCATTTCAGCACTGCGTGACATGGATCCGGCTCACACGACCACAGTAGAAACACGGAGAATTCCAATGGTGCAGTTCAACGACATCGCGTCGCAGCTCGAGGGGCAGTCCATCGAACTGCCTTCGTGGGCGTTCGGCAACTCGGGCACGCGATTCCGCGTCTTCGGAACCCCGGGCACCGCCCGCAACCCCGAAGAGAAGATCGCCGACGCCGCCCAGGTGAACAAGTACACCGGGCTCTCCCCGAAGGTGGCCATCCACATCCCGTGGGACAAGGTCGACGACTACGCAGCCCTCGGCGCGTACGCGAACGACCTCGGCGTCGAGCTCGGAACCGTCAACTCGAACACGTTCCAGGACGAGGACTACAAGTTCGGCTCACTGACCTCGTCGAACCCGGCCGTGCGCCAGAAGGCCATCGATCACCACTTCGAGTGCATCGACATCATGGATGCGACGGGCTCGAAAGACCTCAAGATCTGGCTCGCAGACGGCACGAACTACCCGGGGCAAGACGACATCCGCGGTCGCCAGGACCGGCTCGCCGAGTCGCTGCAGACAATCTACGACCGCATCGGCACCGAGCAGCGCCTGGTTCTCGAGTACAAGTTCTTCGAGCCGGCGTTCTATCACACCGACGTTCCCGACTGGGGAACCTCCTACGCCCAGGTCGCCGCGCTCGGCGAGCGCGCCCTGGTCTGCCTCGACACCGGCCACCACGCTCCGGGCACCAACATCGAGTTCATCGTCGCCCAGCTGCTGCGGCTCGGAAAGCTCGGCTCGTTCGACTTCAACTCGCGCTTCTACGCCGACGACGACCTGATCGTGGGCGCGGCCGACCCGTTCCAGCTCTTCCGCATCCTCTACGAGGTCATCCGCGGCGGCGGCTACGGACCGGACTCCGTCGTGGCCTTCATGCTCGACCAGTGCCACAACATCGAGGCCAAGATCGCCGGCCAGATGCGCTCGGTGCTGAACGTGCAGGAGATGACGGCCCGCGCGCTGCTCGTCGACCGCGCCGCCCTCACGGCAGCGCAGGAGTCCAACGATGTGCTCGGCGCCAATGCCGTGCTCATGGACGCCTTCTACACGGATGTCCGGGGCCCGCTGGCCGAGTGGCGCGAGTCTCGCGGTCTTCCAGCCGACCCGATCGCCGCGTTTACGGCATCCGGTTACCAGGAGAAGATCTCGGCCGAGCGCGTGGGTGCCCAGGCGAGCTGGGGCGCGTAGCGACCCGCTGATCCCGTCGTATCCGCGCCCGCTCGGCGCATCCGCCGCCCCTCGACCGGGCGCTGATGTACCGGGCGGGCGCGTTCGTCGTTCCCTGAGCTTGTCGAAGGGCACTCTTTCGAGTGTCGGGGGAATAGAGCAGAGTGGAGGCAGGTTCTCCCGATGAAGCGATTCCCGCGAGCCTCCGCTCCGCTCGCCTCCGCTACCTCTTCTCTTCCTTCCCTCAGCCTTGGAGTTCTCGTGACTGATCGCCTCGCACCACCCACAGACTCCGTACCGGCCGTGTCGCCGTCCACTCAGCACGACGCGCCCGCGTCCCCCTGGGCCGAAGATCCGGCGCTCGCCGGGCGCAACCGCCTCGTCATCTCGCTGCTTCTGGTGTCGGCGTTCGTCGTCATCCTGAACGAGACGATCATGAGCGTGGCGTTGCCCGTGCTCATGAAAGACCTCGACATCGCCGCCGAGGCCGCGCAGTGGCTGACCACCGCGTTCATGCTCACCATGGCCGTGGTCATTCCGATCACCGGGTTCCTGCTGCAGCGCTTCAACACACGGCCGGTGTTCCTCGCCGCGATGGCACTGTTCAGCGCGGGCACGTTCATCTCGGCCATGGCGCCGGGCTTCGAGGTCCTGCTCGCGGGCCGGGTCATCCAGGCCAGCGGAACGGCCATCATGATGCCCCTGCTCATGACCACGGTGCTCAACCTCGTTCCTCCGGCCACGCGCGGCCGCACCATGGGCAACATCTCGATCGTCATCTCTGTCGCCCCGGCCATCGGCCCCACCATCTCGGGCCTCATCCTCAGCGTGCTCGACTGGCGCTGGATGTTCTGGATCGTTCTGCCCATCGCCGTCGGTTCGCTTGTGCTCGGCTTCCTCAAGATCCCCAACGTGACCGAGCCGCGCAAGGCTCCCCTCGACGTGCTCTCGGTGATCCTCTCCGCCTTCGCGTTCGGCGGGCTCGTCTACGGTCTGAGCTCGCTCGGCGGCGAAAGCGCTGAGGGCGCGGTGCCCGGCTGGCTGCCGCTCGTCGTCGGCATCGTGGCACTGGCCGTGTTCATCCTGCGCCAGGTCTCGCTGGCCCGTCGCGAGAAGGCGCTGCTCGACCTTCGTGTGTTCCGCTCGGGCACCTTCTCTGTGGCCATCGCGATGCTGGCGATCAGCATGATGGCCCTCTTCGGAACCCTCATCATCCTGCCGATCTACACGCAGAGCGTCCTCGGTCTCAGCACCCTCTCCACGGGCCTCCTCCTGCTTCCCGGCGGACTGCTCATGGGCATCCTGGCGCCGTTCGTCGGCCGCATCTACGACCGTTTCGGGCCGCGCGTCCTGCTCATTCCGGGATCGATCATCGTGAGCGCCGCCTTCTGGGGCATGACCCTCTTCACCGCCACCACGGCGTGGGGCTGGGTGCTCGCCGCGCACATCACCATGAGCCTCGGCTTGGCGCTGCTGTTCACGCCCCTGTTCACGGCGGGGCTCGCGTCGCTCACCCCGAAGCTCTACTCGCACGGCAGCGCCGTGGTGGGAACAGTGCAGCAGCTCGCCGGAGCCGCCGGAACCGCCCTCTTCGTCTCGGTCATGTCAGCGCGGGCGATCGCCCTCTCGGGCGGCAACGCTCCGAGCGCGGTCGACACCGCCGGGGGCATCCACGCGGCCATCATGTACGGAGCGTTCATCTCGCTCGCGGCAATCGTGATCAGCTTCTTCGTGAGGGCCCCAGCTCAGTCAGACGCCCCACACGACGCGGTTCCCGCGGCCCACTAGCCACTTCGTACGCCGCGGCTGTTGCCCGCGACGACGGATGTTGCCGGTCACCCGGCAACACCCGTCGCGCTGGGCAACATTCGCCAGAGAACGAGCAGCACTCCGCTGGGCGTCAGAGCGGGCCGCGCATCGTTCGTGGATGCCTCGCGACGAAACGCCCGATCTCACGAACACGCTTCAGCGCGGCAGCCTCCTGCTGCTTCGAGAGCTCGGGCGCGCCGACCGGCCTGATCACGTAGCCGGTCCGAGCATCGATTTGGGGGACGTCGGGTGCTCGTCGACGCCACACCGTGTAGCCCGCTCTCTGTTCGGCCTTAACGCGTTTGCCGATGCGATAGTAGCTGGCGGCGAGTGTCGCAGCGCCTCCGAGCAGGGCTATCGGAACGACCCAGACGAGCGGGATGTCGTCATGTTGGAGAAGGACGGCACCCCCCAGAACCGCGACGGCGATGCACATCTGCACGGCAGCACCCCACGACTCCTTCACGATCTCAGCCGATGAATCTCCGCGAAGAAGCTCGACCCTGGCAGGAACCTCCGACGGCAGGATGCCCCAGGGTGGCACTGCGGACGGTTCTGTTTCGACAGGCTTCACGGCCTGGGCCCGTTCGACTTCGGCCCGCTCGACTTCGGCCCGCTCGACTTCGGGCTCCTGCGTCCGCTCCTCGGAATCTCCGCGCACCGCTCGCGCCACCGACTCGACGAGCGGTCGCACGGAACGGCCAAGTCGCTGTCGCCACGTCATGCCTCAATCATGCCGGTGGAAGCGGCGCCCTGCGCCATCCGTGCATCAGGCCTCGACACGACGCCGAGGCCTCAGAATGGGTTCGCGTCTTCGACAGCAGATCTCTCCGCGTAGAAACGGTCGATCTGATCGATGAACGCCTGCTGCTCACGGGGAGAGCTCACGCTGATCGCAGATCCGAACCCCGATCCCGGCTCACGCGCAACGAGCGGAAAACGCACTGGGGTTCCGTGAGCATCGACTGCCGTGACTTCGATGGCGTTCAGGCTCTCGCTTTCTCCGAACCATCCACGCTGCGGCGGCACGACGGTAGCGGCGAGGCCCGTTATCGACGGCCAGCCGACCCAAAGATCCAGGTGTTTCCTGTCACCGTACGAGTAGAAGTAGAGCCCGCCCCTGTTGACGACGATCCGGAACGGGTCGGCGAGTTCTTCGACAGCCTTGTCGAAGCCGAGTGCAGTCAGCCCGGCAAGGGTTTCGGCGCGGGCGCGCACATCGATCACGAACTCACTGGCTCGGTTCGGAACGGTGCCCCAAGCCGGAACAGAAGGCTCGGCAGGTCGTGACTCCGCTGCTGCAGCTTCTGGGCTGCTCCAGATCCGGTTCCTCGATTTCGGCTCACGCATGGTCGGGTCGGCCGCGCTCTCATTGTCCTGCCCCCTCACCAGACGAGCGATGCTCGAGAGGATGCGGGTCAGTTGAGCAACGCGAAGGATCCGCACGGTGATCACGATCCACTCCGGGTTGACTGCGGCAATGACTTCACGCGCGGACAGCACTCTGTGGGAGGTCGCGGGCCAGCTCGGGGCGCACCCCGTAGCGCCGCTCGAAGGCCCGAGCGAAGTGGTCGCGGCCACGGAAGCCCCACTTCGCGCCCAGCGCCGACACGTCGAGAGGGCACTCGCCGGGCGAGCTGTGGAGGTCGAGCCACGCCCGTTCCAGTCTCAGCACCCGGATCGACTCCGCAACGGACGCGGGCGACGAGCGGAACGCATCCTGCAGGGTGCGAAGCGGCACGGAGAGCTGCTGCGCGATCGACGCGCTCGACAGACCAGGGTCCTCGAGTCGAGAGTGAATGAGCTGCATCGCCAGCACCGCCAGCCTCTGCCGTGCTGTCACGTCGTAGTCCTCCGAGACCGCGCGCTCGGCTGCGATCGCCGACAGCAGCCCCCGCGCCATGATCGCGAGACGGCAGCACTCCTCCTGCCCACCTCCGTCGCTCGGAGCATCCCGTGCTCCGAGCCGGATCAGCAGCGGGGCGAGCGCGGCCCCGAGCCCCCTGGTCGCGTCGATCGCACCGCCGCCCTGAAGCACGTCGGTCTCCGCAGGCGTCAGCCAGAGGAGTTCCACCCGAGAGACAGTCGACTCGGCAGACCCCGACGCCGACTCCGAACCCGACACCGACCCAGGCACGCGCAGCGCGACCCGGGCGCCGCGCACGTGGATCGACGCCCGGCCTCCGTTTCGAGAACCCTCGACATCCGGTTCGATGGCGACCTCGACGGTCTCGGCGACCAGACCGCCCTGCATCACGGGAGCAGCCCCGGGCCGTCGCCGAGCCGCCTGCGGCGCCACTGGGCGGGCGTCACACCCTCGGAATTCTTGAACACGCGGATGAAGTGGGTGACGTCGAGGTAGCCCACGGTCTCGGCCACGGACCGCACGGTCTGCGACGTCGTCTCCAGCAGGGTGCGTGCCGCCTCGAGACGCGAACGACGGATGGCCTGGCCGAGCGTGTCGGGCTCGTCCTCGAAGGCAGCATGCAGGGTGCGCACCGACACGTGCATGCGCGCCGCGATGACGACGGCCGACAGGGTGGGGTCGTGAACATGAGCGGCGACGAACGACCGCACGGCAGAGGCCAGGGCGATCCGGTTGCCGTCGATGGTCGACATTCGGTCCGTGTGCTCTGCGGCCACGAGGCGCACGGCGTCGACCAGCGTTCGAGACAGGGCTCGCCGGCTGTTGCCGCCGAGACCGTCGTAGTTCGCATCGGCCGCCTTCAGCAGTGCGGCGAGCACGCCGCCGTTGGCGGAGCGGCGCGACACGGCGCCGGCCGAGATCGTCTGTAGTTCGCCGTTCGTCACCCCGAGCGCGCGTGCGGGGATCTGCACGATCGTCGTTCGGAACTCGTCGGGGTAGACGAAGGAGAACGGCCGCGACGCGTCGTAGACCACGAGCTCGCCCGCCCGCACCTCCGTCTGCTGATCCGCCTGATCGAGGATCAGCCGGCCAGAGTGCACGAGCTGCACCTGGGCGCTCTCGATCTGACCGGCGGGCACCTCATCGAGGTGCGCCGTGACCGCCTGAGGAACGGAAGCGATGCGCGACATCGCGAGCCCCTCGAACGAGCGCCGCGACATGCGCCGGTATGCGGGTGCCTCACGCAGTGTCTTCGCCGACATCTGCACCAGCACACAGGAGTCGTTCGATGGCAGAAGCACCGCGTGACCCCCTGGAATTCTGGATTGACCGTTCTTCAATAATGCGTCATCTGTCGAGGCGATGCTTCTTCGTTTGTCGAGGAATCGGCTTTTCACGCATGACTCGACGCCTCAGGCGCAGGCCACGGCAGCACATCCGAGGGCCGGAGCACAGTGAGATCACCGGCTCACAGCCGTGCATGTCAGCTGTTCAGCGAAAGGAATGCCACTCATGACCATCACGACACAACCGGATGCCGCGGCGCCCGCTTACACCGACGTCCCAATCGGCCTCGACGCGACGGGTCAGCGCACCGAGTTCGACAGCATGGGCACCGTCGATGTGCCGGCCGACCGTTACTGGGGCGCCCAGACGCAGCGGTCGCTGCAGCACTTCTCGATCGGTCACGACCACATGCCGATCGAGGTCTACCGCGCCTACGGTGTCGTGAAGAAGGCCGCAGCCCTCGTGAACGAAGAGGCCGGCCGGCTGCCGTCATGGAAGGCGAAGGCCATCGCGCAGGCCGCCGACGAGACCATCGACGGCAAGCTCGACGCCGAGTTCCCCCTCTTCGTCTGGCAGACCGGTTCGGGCACCCAGAGCAACATGAACATCAACGAGGTGCTCTCCAACCGCGCCATCCAGCTGCTCGGCGGCACCCTCGGCTCCCAGGAACCGGTCGGCCCGAACGACGACGTGAACATGGGCCAGTCGAGCAACGACTCGTTCCCCACCGCGATGCACATCGCCGCGATCACCGAGATCGACGGTCGCCTCCTGCCAAGGCTGCGCGAGCTGCACGCCGAGATCGACGCGAAGTCGAAGCGGTGGATGGACGTCGTGAAGATCGGGCGCACCCACCTCGAAGACGCCGTGCCTCTGACGGTCGGCCAGGAGTGGTCGGGCTACGCGGCGCAGCTCGAGGAATGCATCCGCGAGATCGAGCACAGTCGCGAAGGCCTGCTGCGACTCGCCCTGGGCGGCACCGCCGTGGGCACCGGACTCAACGCCCCGGCAGGGTTCTCCGAGAACGTCGCCGCGAAGATCGCCGAACTCACCGGCAAGAAGTTCGTCACGGCACCGAACAAGTTCGAAGCCCAGGGGTCACTGGATGCCATGGTGCGCGCTCATGCCGCCCTCCGCGGGGTCGCCGTGTCGCTGATGAAGATCGCCAACGACATGCGCTGGCTCGCATCCGGCCCGCGAACCGGCTTCGCCGAACTCGTGCTGCCCTCGAACGAGCCGGGCTCATCCATCATGCCCGGCAAGGTGAACCCGACCCAGTGCGAGGCGATCGTGATGATCTCCATCCAGGTGATCGGTGACGACGCCGCCGTCGCCTTCGCCGGGTCGCAGGGCAACTTCGAGCTCAACGCGATGCGCCCGATCATCATCAACAACTTCCTGCACTCCGCGCGCATCCTGGGCGACGGTGTCGAGAAGTTCCTCACCTACTCGGTGAAGGGCACCGAGCTCAACGAGAAGAAGATCGCCTCCTACGTGGGTGAGAGCCTGATGCTCGTCACCGCTCTCAGCCCCGTGATCGGCTACCAGAACTCCGCCCACATCGCCGAGAACGCCCTCGCCAACGACCAGACCCTCCGCGAGGCCGCCCTGGCCTCCGGCAAGGTCACCGCCGAGCAATTCGACAAGATCGTCATCCCCGCAGCCCTGACCGGCTCGGGCGTCGGAGGCGCCTGATGACCGCGCGGCGCGGGGCGGAGTCCTCCTCCGCGCCGCGCCCCTCGACGGAGGCGGCGCCGGCCGGGGCCGAGGCCGCCGAGCGCGAACAGTTCCTGGTGGATGCGATCGCCACCCTCCACGGCAACGGTGCGGGTTCCGAGAGATCGATCGAGCGGGCTGCGCAGATCGAAGAGGCCCTGGGCCTGGATGGGCGCCTCGAGCTCGGCTGGAACTCCTCGACGGTCGACATTCGGGGATTCGCGGCCACTCCGTCGGCCGTCGCCATGAACCGCGTCCTCGCCGTCGACAGGGCCATCGATGAGCTGTCGTCTCGAACGGCGACGCTCGCGGATGCCCGGAAAGCAGTAGCCCAGGCCGCCGCGCTGAAGCCGGCGAACATCTTCCTGTTCGCCGCGGCCTGCGCCGTGGGGGCCAGCTGCCTGGCGATCATCTTCGGGATCCACCACGCCGAGACCGTGCTTCTCATCGCCGCGAGCGCGGTGGCGGGCGCATTCCTGCGTCGCGGAATCGGCGCTGTCGGGGGCTCCAACTTCTGGCAGGTGGGCGTAGCGGCGCTGCTCGCCGGTCTGCTGGGTGCGATCGCGACCAACAGCGATATCAGTTCGTCGCTCCGCCTCGCGGCCGTCTGCCCCTGCATGATCCTGGTTCCGGGGCCGCACCTGCTGAACGGATCCCTCGATCTCGCCGCCCTGCGCATCCCACTGGGCCTCGCACGGCTCGCGTTCGCAACGCTCACGTTGCTGTCGATCGGAGCCGGTCTGCTAGCCGGTCTCACCCTCGGTGGAGCACAGCTGATCGTCGATCCGGCGGGTCGCGACATTCCGCTCTGGCTCGACGCCGGCTCGGCCGGAATCGTCGCCATCTGCTACGGCATCTTCTACTCCGCTCCCTTGCGCATTCTGGTCTGGCCGTTCGTCGTCGGCGCCGCCGTGCACGCGCTGCGCTGGGTCGCCCTCGAGGTCTGGCACCTCGAGCCGTATGTCGGCGCGGGCCTCGCCTGCCTCGCCGCGGCCGCGATCCTGATTCCGGTCTCGCGTCGCTTCCAGCTTCCGTTCTCGGCGATCGGCTTCGCCAGCGTCGTCTCCCTTATGCCGGGTGTGCTGATCTTCCGAGCCCTCGCTGGGCTGGCGGAGTTGCAGACGGCCACGGGGGCGACCGCCGAGCAGCTTCTCGTCTCGACGATCAACGACGCCAACACCGCGTGGCTCACCATCTTCGCGATGGCGGTCGGATTCATCCTGCCGGCCGGGATCTACAACTGGCTCCGGCGCCACTCCTCCAGCACGTCAGGGTCGCCGCGATGACGGGCAGACCCGCATCTCCCGCGCTCACCGTGGCACTGCCCGCCGCGCTCAGCCTGCTCGCCGGGGTCACCGATGTGACGAGCTGGCTCCTGCTCGGCGGATTCTTCTCGGCCCACGTCACCGGCAACCTCGTGGTGATAGCGGCCGATGTCGTCAGCGGCCGCGCACCAGGTATCGCGGCGCTGCTCGCCATCCCGGTCTTCGTGGTGACCGCGGCCACGGCCACGGTGGTCTCGCGCCGCCTGGTTCTGCGCGGGGCATCGGCGCGCACTGTCACGACGACTCTGCTCGGCGCGCAGGCGGCGCTACTCGTGTCGGCTGCCGCGCTCTCGTTCGTCACTCGGGCCTCCCAGGACCCGACCCGACCGCTCGCCGTCGTCATCGGCCTCTGCGCGGTGTGCGCCATGGCCACTCAGAACGCCTTCCTCCATCTGGTTCCGCCGAAGGCGGCCTCGACCGCAGTGATGACCGGAAACCTCGTAGCCGGCACCATCGCCCTCGTCGATCTGGCGGTCAGCCGCGGTGCGTCCGACTCCGCCCGCGCGCGCTGGCTCGACGCGTGGCCGCTGCTCGCGGGCTTCGTCGGCGGATGCCTGATAGGCGCAGCAGGTGCCGTCGCGTTCAGCGACCGCGCGGCCCTGACCCCAGCGTTACTATCCTGCATTCTCTTCACGGTCGTAGTCTCGACGCATTCGACCTCGGACAGCCGGATACGCACAACAGACCGGCTGTCGAAAGAAGGGCTGTCATGACCTCTCCGCTCGACACCGGTCAGACGACGGCGAAGGCTCCGAGAGCCCTCGCCCCGCTGGCCGTCGCCATCTTCCGGTGGCTCTGGATCGCCGATGTCGTGAGCAACATCGGCGGCTGGATGCAGACGGTCGGCGCGCAGTGGTTTCTGGTGGAGGAGCACGCGTCGCCCGCGATCATCGCGCTCGTCTCGACCGCATCGGCCGCGCCCGTGCTGCTGTTCGGCATCCCCGCGGGCGTTCTCGGCGAGTTCGCGAACAAGCGGCACCTGCTGATCGGGGTGCAGTCGGCCCAGGCGCTCGTGGCGGCCGGGCTGGCCGTGCTCACCGCCGCCGGAGCGATGACGCCGGCCCTGCTGCTGGCCTTCACCTTCGCGCTCGGGGTCGCGTCGGCCATCCAGCTGCCGGCGTATCAGGCGTTCGTTCCGGGGGTCGTTCCGAGGCCCCTGGTCGGCGAGGCCGCCTCGCTCTCCTCGATCGGCGTCAATGTGGCCCGAGCCATCGGACCGGCCATCGCCGGCGTCGTGATCGGATCGTGGGGCATCCCGTTCGTCTTCGCCCTGAACGCCCTCAGCTTCGCGGGGCTGCTGATCGTGCTGATCACGTTCAAGGGCTACACGCCGCCTCAGGGAGACCGCGAACCCTTCATGTCGGCGACCCGCGCGGGCCTGCGCTACGTTCTACACGCCGGGGTCGTTCGGCGCATCTACTTTCAGCTGCTCATCTTCATCATTCCGGCCAACGCACTCTGGGCCCTGCTCCCCGTTCTCGCGAGCGGCCGGCTCGGTCTCGACTCCAACGGATACGGCGTGCTTCTCGCCGCCCTCGGCATCGGGTCGATCGCGGGCGCGTTCGTCATTCCGAAGGCGCGGGCGACCCTCGGCACCTCCCGCCTGGTCGTCGTCACGAGCGCGGCCTACGGCATCGGCATCGCGGCGACCGCCCTGTCGCAGACGCTCTGGATCACCCTGCCGGTGCTCGTTCTCGTCGGGCTGTCGTGGATCGGCGTGATCGCCACCTTGAACGGCACGGTGCAGGCGTTCCTGCCCGGATGGGTGCGCACACGCGGACTCTCCGTCTACCAGCTGGTGCTGTTCGGGGGCACGGCGTTCGGAGCCGCGATCATCGGAGCTCTCGGCGGCATCTTCGGCACGGCCGAGACGATGGTCGGCGCGGGCGTGGTCGTGGTGCTCGGCGCGGTGCTCCTGCTCGCGAGGCCCTTCCTCTCCACCGCAGACAAGAGCCGCGCCTCGTCCGCGATGCCCCTCACCGACGTTCCGCCTATCGCGACGCCGCTGCCGGGCGACGACGACGCCGGCCCCGATTCGGCCGCGACGGCGGGCTCGGGCTCGGGCACGGTCCCGGATGCGGCGCCGCCGGCCGCGCACCCGCTCGACCCGGCCGGCTCGACGTTGGTCATCGTGCGCTACGAGATCGCCGACAGTGATCGTGCCGCCTTCCTCGACGCCATGCGCGCCGTCGAGCAGAGCCGGCGTCGCACGGGCGCCCGCACCTGGCACGTCTACGACGACCGCGAGCATCCGGGATTCCTGATCGAGGCGTTCCAGGTCGGCACCTGGCAGGAGCACCTCAGCCAGCACCACACGCGCACGACCGGCTACGACGCCGAGATCGTGGAGTCCGCGCGCAGGCTTGCGGCCTCCCCTCCCACGGTCGAGCACCTCGTCTCGGTCGCCGTGCCTCGTCACCTCCCGAAGACCCCCACGAAAGAAGGAACAGATCATGCCCGCTGACGCCTCCACCACTCATGCCTCCACCACTGACGACTTCGACCCGCTCGACTTCGCCATCGTCGCGCCCCGAACGTTCGAAGAGCTGATCGTCGGGGAGGTGTTCCGTGCGCCCAGCCGAACGCTGACCGACGCGCACGCATCCGCGTTTCAGGCCGTATCGGCCGACAATCACCCGGTGCACTACGACGCCGTCTGGGCAAAGGCGCACGGTCACAGCGCGCCGGTCGTGCACGGCCTGCAGGTGCTCGCCTTCACGGCTCCCGGCGCCACTCTCTTTCCGCACGTGATCGGAGAGGTGTTCATTGCCTTCACCGGCCTGAGTGCGAAGTTCCTCGGCGAGGTGCACGCCGGCGACACCCTCTACTCCGAGCTGCGCATCACCTCGCTTGTCCCCGACGGCCCGAACGGCATCGTCACCGCCTCGGCCACTGTGCACAACCAGCGCTCCGAGATCGTGCTCGCGGGCGAGCACACCTACCTGCTGCGCCGCACGCCGGCCAGCGCCTGACCCTCACCTCCGCGCATCCGCGCACCCCACCACCCCTCACAAGTAAGGAAGAAATCATGCCAACGAAACCCACCATCGTGCTCGTGCACGGAGCATTCGCCGACGCCGCCAGCTGGGCGCCCGTCACCCTCGCGCTGCTGAATCAGGGCTACACCGTGCACGTTCCCCCGGTGTTCAACCGCAGCCTGATCGGCGACTCGGCCTACATCAGGTCGTTCGTCGAGCAGATCGACGGACCGGTCATCCTCGCCGGCCACTCCTACGGCGGTGCCGTCATCACGGTCGCGGGCGTCGCCGAGAACGTGATCGGGCTCGTCTACGTGTCGGGCTACGCGCTCGACGAGGGCGAGAGCCTGGGCCAGCTGCAGGGCGGCTTCCCCGACTCGCCGCTCGCCGCGAACCTCGTGTACTCGCCGTACCCCATCGAGGGCGCGGAGCCCGGAACCGACGTCTCTGTGAAGATCGACGCCTTCCCCGAGATCTTCGCAGCCGGTGTGCCCGCCGATACCGCACGCGTGCTCGCTGTAGGACAGCGCCCCCTTGCGGCCGTCGCCTTCTCGGAGACCGCACCGGTGGCCGCCTGGAAGACCAAGCCCAGCTGGGGCATCGTCTCGAGCGCGGACAAGACCATCAACCCCGATGTCGAGCGCTTCGGCTACAAGCGAGCCGGCGCCCGCAAGGTGATCGAACTGGATGCTCCGCACCTCGTTATGCAGACCAAGCCGGCCGAGGTCGCGCAGTTCATCACGGATGCGATCGACGAGCTCGGCTAGCCCTCGGTGTCGGGCCGGGAGGCCGAAGCCGCCGGCTCCTCCCGCGCGAAGAGCAACAGCTCGGGGTGGCTGGTCGCGAAGTAGTCGGTCACACCGTCTTCTCGAACAGCCTGGGGTGCCAGGTAGGGCGAGCGCGCCTCCCCCAGGCTGGCGGGCGGATCCGTGGGAGGGAGACCGAGAGCTGCGATCACCGAATCCCAGGCTCGGATGGCCTGCCCCTCGCCTCCCTCCCACGGGTGGAACTCGCGAGACCGAAGAATCTCGAACGCGTCTTCGACCAGCCCGCCCGCCACAAGCAGTCCGACGAATACGATCGTGAAGTCGTCGCGGGTGAGCACCAGGCTCGCGTGCGGCCGAAGACGGGCGAGGCGCTCTTCAACGGGGTGGCCGAGGCGCGACGCCAGTTGATCCTGCTCGAACAGCAGTCGCGCATCGTGAGGGGCGAGCTCGACCGCCTGTTCGTAGCGGAGCCACGCCGCCTCGTCGTTGTGCGCGATGTTATAGGCGGCGAGGCCGGCGTTGCGGAACAACACCGGATGCGCCAGGCCGAGTTCGATCGCCGACTCCCACTCCACGAGGGCGTCGTGTCGGCGACCATGCGCGAACAGCAGCATGCCGAGAAGGAACCGGGCCGTCGCATCCGCCGGCTCGATTCGCAGCGACGCCGTCAACGCGTCGTGCGCGTCGAGACCGTAGGGGAACGCTCGGGTCAGGTCGCTCTCTCTGGCCATCCGGCGCTGTTCCGCGGCGGCAGAAGCGCGTCCGAGCCCTTCGAGCAGCCCGGCGGCGACGTAGTGCGCCAGCGGAACGAGGTTGCCCGCTGCCGTGGCCGGCATCGTCGTCACGCGATCGAGCGTCGCGAGAGCCTCGTCGAATTCGCCCGCAGCCCTCAACTCCAGGGCCACGTCGAAGGCGGCCCCCGGATCGGTGAGCGGCGCTCCTCCCAGGAGCATGCGGATGGTCGGGTTCACCGGCTCGAGGGCCGACTCCGAGCGCAGCAGCGCATCCGCCCGCGCGGCGTCGCCGAGGCGGCGGAGCACGATGGCTTCGAGTACATCGCGACGACTGTCGTGCGCCGCGGCCGAGTGGAGCGAGTCGAGCACCCGCAGCGCGGCACGATGGCGTCCGCGACGCGCGAGCGACGCTGAAAGTTCATAGCCGGCGCCGGCGGCCCAGGTTCCGTCCCACCCGGCCTTGCCGAAGTACGCCTCCGCCTCGTGCACGCGGCCGAGCCGGAGAGACGCGAGACCGCCGAGGTAGAACGCCTCGGCGTCTTGCGGATTCGCGTTTCGACGGGTCAATCGCGCGAGGGCGGTCTCGATCCGTTCGATCGCGCTCGAATACGCTCCCGACCTGTAGTCGAGGTCCGCGAGCGCGAGATTCGTGCGCACGTCGCCGCCATCGCGCAGGAGCGCGGCCCGCCAGTAGTCGAGGGGCGAACGCGTGGGATGCCGGAACTGACTGAGGTGCAGCCCCGTGAGATACAGCTCTTCGACCGTCTCGATCTCGGAGGGTGGAAGCGGTTCGTCGGCGACCCACGGCTCCTCGTCGGTGACGACCGTCTGCGACCATCGCACCAGCGACCGTCCCGAGGCGTCGAGGAGTTCGATCACCGTGGAATCGGTCAGTTCATCGAACTCGATCACCGCGGGTGCCCCCGGCCTGAGGTCGGCGATTCTCGATGCCGTGACCGCTTCTCCGTCGCTCACCCGAAGCGTTGCACCCACCTGGGGCGACGTCACAGCGAAACTGGCTGAAGGCCGATCGCCTCGCTCGACGTGCACGGCGGCATCCGGTGTCGCCTGGTGCACTGCGCCGACCGCGGGCAACGGGTACCAGTACTGCGTGAAGACCTTGGTCTCGCCGGGGAGGAGCCAGCTGAAGTCGGGCTGGTTGTCGGTGTAGACACCGGCCATGAGCTCTACGTACGGCCCGTCGTCGTCGGTGAGTTGCGCATCCCAGGCGTGACCGAAGGCGGCGTCTCCCCACGTCCACTGCTTCTTGCCGGGCGAGAGCCTCCGTTCCGCCCAGTGCACGAAGCCGGCTCCCGCAGCGTGGTCATACCCGCCGAAGAAGTCCTGCTGCGAATCGACGATCATGTACGACGTCGGCACGGGGATATTGCGGTAGAAGTCGATGCGATCGGCCCCCGGCTCAGCCTCGGCGAGCGCGGCGTAGTCGACTCCGTAGTACTCACGGTCGGCGGCCGGGAATGCGGTCAGGGCCCGACGCGCGTGGTCGGCGACGTAGCGCACGTCTTCGGGAAAGAACGACTGGTAGTCGTCGTGCACAGGTGCGGCGACGTTCGCCCACCAGAGAAAGGTCTGGCGTTCGCTGGTGCGGTTGTGCAGGCGCACCGCGAGCTCGACGACGCTGCTGCCGGGTCGGAGTCGCACGCCGTGCTGGCCTGCCATCCGGGTGAAGGGGTCGTGGTCGGCACACCACACGGTCACGGAGCCGTCATCACCGTGCTCGATCGTCGTCTCGACGGGAAGGTAGGTGGCCGGCCTGTGGTGCTGCGGCCAGTTGAACTCCACGCCGCCCGAGACCCAGGGGCCCGCAAGACCCACGAGGGCGGGCTTGATGACGTTGTTGCGATAGAAGAAGTCGTAGCCGGTCGTCTTGTCGTAGCCGATGTGAATGCGGCCACCCAGTTCCGGCAGCACGACGAGTCGAACGTACTCGTTCTCGAGGTGCACGGCCTGCCATTCGCGATCGTGCGCCTGGTCGGAGACACGCTCGGTGAAGGGAATCGGATAGACCTTGCCACTCGAGCCCTGGTAGACGCGCCGGTCGAGATACATGGGATAGGTGCTCGGCTCATCGGCCTCGTAGGTGCGGATCGTCAGGGGCTCGCTCCACGCGATCGGCCGACCCGCCTCGAGTTCCGGCCTCAACGCATCCGGTGCCTCGGGCAGGACGATCTTGGCCTGAGCATGCGAGGGGTCGGGGGTGGCGGGCATGGTCGTTTCGACGGTCATTTCGTGCGCCTCGTTCGATATCGGCAGTCGGAAGTGGTGCGGTTCGGATGCTGGGCGGCTGATCAGCCGGGGATGCCGATGCGGCGCTCGCCCGAGCGCAGCTGCTGGATGACCACGGCGACGACGAGCAGGGTTCCCTGCGCGACGTTCTGCCAGAACGTGTTCACGCCGAGGAGGGTCATGCCGTTCGTGAGGACGCCCAGCAGGATGACGGCGAGGATGGTGCCGGCGATCGCGCCCTTGCCGCCCTTCAGCGCCGCGCCACCGAGAGCGGCAGCGGTGATCGCCTGGAGCTCGAGGCCTTCGGAACCCGAGATCGGCTGGCCCGACCCGGTGCGGGCCGTGATGAGGATGCCCGCGATCGCGGCAACCGCGCCCGTCACCATGTAGACCCCGATGATGTAGCGGTTGATGTTGATGCCACCGAGTCGCGACGCGATGTTGTTGCCGCCGACGGCGTAGATGTTGCGGCCGATGGTCGTGTACCGCAGCACGACATGGGCGAGCACGGCCACCAGCACGAGCACGAGGATCAGGGTCGGGATGCCCAGGAGGGTTCCTCGGGCGAGGAAGACGAAGAACGGGTCGGCGCCGGTGTAGCCCTGAGCCCGGCCGTCGGAGATGAGCTGGGCGACGCCCTTGAACGCCGCCAGGGTGGCGAGAGTGGCGATCACGGGGTTCACGCGGCCGAAAACGATGATGCAACCGTTCACGAGTCCGCAGAGCACACCGATGGCGACGGCTCCGAGGACACCCATCGCCGCCGACGTCGTCGAGGTGAAGATCATGGCGGAGGTCACCGAGGCCAGGCCCGCTATCGAGCCGACCGAGATGTCGAGCGCTCCGAGGATGATGACGATGGTCTGCACCACGGCGAGCAGGCCGACGATCGCGATCGCCGTGCCGATGACCTTGAGGTTCGGCACTGTGAAGAAGAGCGGGTTCTGGATGCCGATGATGGCGACCACGATGGCGATGGCGAGGATGAGCGAGATGTTCTGCACACCGACGGTCGTGATGACGCGTCTGAATGTCGATACCCGCTCCACGTCCGATCTCGTCGGCGCGGATGGTTGTGTCTGAGTCTGTGCAGGAAGCACGGGTTTGTCCTTTCGGGTGGCGATGTTCATGCGGCGACGTCCTCGTCCATCGCGAGGGCCAGAATGCGCTCTTCGCTCGCTTCGGAGCGCGGCAGTTCGCCCGAGATGCGGCCTGCCGCCATCACGTAGATGCGGTCCGAGACGCCGAGCACTTCGGGGAGTTCGCTCGAGACGACGATGACGGCAACGCCCTGGTGCGCGAGCTCGTCGATGATCGCGTAGATCTCGGATTTGGCCCCGACGTCGATGCCCCGGGTGGGTTCGTCGAGCAGAAGGATCTTGGGCTTGGTCGCGAGCCAGCGCGCCAGCACCACCTTCTGCTGGTTTCCGCCCGAGAGATTGCCCACGAGTTGCTCGGCGGAGGGGGTGCGGATGCGAAGCCGGTCGATGTACTCCTGGGCCAGGGCGCGCTCGGCGCGGTTGTTCACGAAGATCCACCGCGATAGGGAGCGGAGGACCACGAGCGCGGCATTGTCGCGAACCGATCGCTGCAGCAGCAACGCCTCGGCCTTGCGTTCCTCAGGAGCGAAGCCGATGCCGGCGCGGATACTGTCTGAGGGTTGCCGGATTCGGCGGGCTTGGCCCGAAACCAGGATCTCGCCGCTCGTGGTCGGGTAGTCGCCGGCGATGGTCTTCATGAGCTCGCTGCGTCCCGCGCCGACGAGGCCGGCGATACCCACGACCTCACCCGCCCTGACCGTGAGGTCGACGCCGTCGACGAACTGGTTGCCGACGCCCCTCAGCTCGAGAACGATCTCGCCCAGTGGGGCGGGGTCTCGGTGGAAGAACTGGCTGAGATCGCGCCCCACCATCATGCGCACCAGCTCATCGTGATCGGTATCCGCGACGAGCTTGGTGCCGACGAAGGCACCGTCGCGGAGAACCGTGATGCGGTCGGCGAGCTGGAAGATCTCGGCCATCCGGTGCGACACGTAGCCGACTGCGATGCCCTCGGCCTGCAATTGTCGAATCAGAGCGAACAGGAGGGTCACCTCCTCATCACCCAACGACGACGTGGGCTCGTCGAAGCAGATGATGCGTGGCCGGCTCACGACCGCCCGCATGATCTCGACGATCTGCCGTTGGGCAGGCGAGAGCTCGGATCCGAGCGCCTCGGCGCGGATCGTGCGGTGGAAGCCCCAGCGTTCGAGCTCGTCGCGCGTGCGCCGCAGGAGTGCTGTGCGGTTGTAGCCCACGGAGCCCAGGTTGCCCACGAAGATGTTCTCGGCCACGGAGACTGCGGCGATGATCTCCGGCTCTTGCGCTATGACCCGCAGGCCGGCAGCTCGGGCATCCGATGGATCACCGAAATCGACAGGCATCCCGTCGATGCTGAGTTCGCCCTCGTCCGGCCGGAAGTCGCCGTTGAGGATCTTGAGCAGGGTGGACTTGCCGGCCCCGTTCTCCCCCATCAGGGCGGTGACTTCGCCGCTGCGCAGTTCCAGTTCGACTCCGCGGAGCGCCTTGACCGGGCCGTAGCTTTTCGTGATGCCTGTCGCGCGCAGAGCGATGGATTCCTGCGTCATTGCATGTCCTTTTCAGTTGACGTCGGGATGGTCGGCTGCGCCGGGTGGGGCGACCTCGTCGCCACCCCACCCGGCCGAGCCGCTAGGTGCAGACGACGCCCTTGGCTTCCCAGTTCGTGGCATCCACGATCTCGGTGTTGGCGATCGACATCGGCGGGAGGGCGGTGCCGTTGCGCAGCAGATCGATCATCGAGGTGGCAGCGGCCTTGCCCACCTCGATACCCGAGATGAACAGCGCAGCCTTGTTGCCCGTCTCCTGACCGGCGTTCCAGTCCTTGCAGGTCAGGTACGCGCCGAGTCCGACGCCGATGATGTTGTCGGGCGAGACGCCGGAGTTCTGCAGGGCAGTGACGACACCGGTCTCACTCTCGTCGTTGCAGCCCCAGACGACCCAGTTCTTCACCCCGGCGTTGGCCGTGATGATGGCACCCGCCTTGTCCTGAGCGTCGGTGGCCGAGTTGTCGGTACCGATGTCGATGATCTCCGGACCGTCGCTGACGGCCTCGGAGAAGGCGCTCTCAGCACCGCCGACGCGCTGGGTGCAGACGGAGAGGTCTTCTTTGTAAGCAGAGAGGATGCGCGTGTCCGCTGCAGTCCAGCCCGCCTCCTGGTACAGACGGGCGGCTTCAGCGCCCACCTTCTCGCCCATCGACGTGCCGTCGAAGCCCGAGAAGGGTGCGGCGGTACCCGAAGCGTCCTCGATTGTGTCGTCGGCCGCCATGATCGGGATTCCGGCCTCCTCAGCGAGCTGAATGACCTGCGGACCGATCTGCTGGTCGGGCACCACGATGATGATGCCGTCTACCTTCTGAGCGATAGCGGCCTCGACCTCTGAGATCGCCTTGTTCGAGTCGGTGCCGAGATCCACGACATTGATGCTGACGTCGCCGTCGGCGTCGGCTGCCTGCTTGGCCCCGTTCGCCTCATCGATGAAGTACTGCTGATCGCCCTGCTTCTGCAGGAAGGCGATGGTGAGCGGCCCGTCACTCGGGCCGGCTGCGGAATCAGTGGAGGTGCCACTGGACTCCATTCCGGAGGTGCATCCGGTGAGTGCGAGCGCCGCGACGGCGACCCCGACTATCGCGATTCGCTTCCACGAGCGCGACGCTGTGTGCTTGTTCATCCGTAATTTCCTCATCTTCTTTGACTGGCCGGCAACGGAGCCGGAGTGTGACCTGGGCGGTGCTGGCGGTGGCGGGCGATCATGCCGACGGACTCACCGCACCTAAACGATATGACGGGGCACAGCCACGGCATGAGTACAAACCGATGCAATCACCTAGACGATTCTCTGATCTTTACCGCCACGAGCCAGAGACCTCGATTGCTGTCACCGATCCCGGAAGGCCTCACGGTACTGGCTCGGACTCGTGCCGTTGATGGCCCGGAAGTGGCGCGAGAAGTAGAAGGGATCGTCGTATCCGACCGCGAGGGCGATCGCCGCGACGGAGGCGTCCGTCGTGATCAGCAGCTCGCGCGCCCGGGCGCTTCTCAGACGCTTGCGATACTCCACCACACTGGTCCCCGAAGCGTGTCGGAACCGTGCCGAGAAGTGCGAGTCGCTGAAACCCGCCATCTTCGCCAGTTCGGCCACGCTCGCGTTGCTGTGGAGGTTCTCGCGAAGGTAGTCCTGCACGGCCAGAATCGGGTCGCCGGCCTCGGCGGTTCCTCTGGCGCGGTCGGCCGCGAGTTGGGCGAGCACACCCCAGGCCGCCCCCGATGCCGAGCGAAGGGAGGCGACCGTGTCGTCGCGCTCGAGGGAGACGAGCACATGCTCCAGTGCGGCACGCGCGGCGTAGGGATCGTGCGCGGGCATGACCGGAGAGAACTCGGTCGACGACTCGGCGATCGCCGTGACGAACACGTCGCTGTCGAGGCCCACGACGTGCATCCACCAGATCGTCCACGGATTGAGGGGGTCGGCACGATACCGATGCGGCGCCCCGGCAGGGATCACGACGATATCCCCCGGCGAGACGCCGTACGTCTGGCCGCGCAATTCGACATACCCGGCACCATCCGTGCAGAGGATGACGACGACCTCGTCGGCACCTCGCGGTCGGGAGCGGCCGTGGGCGGCCGCATGCGGGAAGTGCCCCGCATCGGTCACCAGAAGACGTTCGGTTATCGGCGCGGCAAGCGCCTCGACGACGCGCGGTCGCGACAAGACACGCAACCGTTGACCGGGGAACCCATCGCGGATCAGCACGCGCGCCATCCTAGGCCGTCGGACATGTTACTTTATGTGAGATAACGCGCAAACGCTTACATCGAGAAGCACGTCAGGAGGCGACCATGGCGACGACCCGCAGCTTCGGCGCCGAAGCTCGCCGTGATGCGCTGCTCGAGACCCTCCGCTCCGAGGGCGGCGTTCGGCTCGAAGCCGCCGCCGAGCAGCTGGGCGTGAGCGTCATGACCGTGCGCCGCGACCTCGACGAACTGGATGCGGCGGGCCTCGCGAGACGGGTGCGCGGCGGCGCCGTTCCGGCCCTCGACGCCCGGCCCTTCAGCGAGCGCCGCGCTACAGGCCTCGCCGCCAAGACACGCATCGCAGAGAAGGCCGCCGCCCTTCTCCCTGGCGCGGGATCGATGGCGGTCGACGCATCCACCACCGCCGGAGGCCTCGCCGCCCACCTCGCACCGACCGGTCCGCTGACCGTCGCGACCAACAGCTACGAGAATTTCGCCGCCCTCACCCAGAACAAGGCGGTCTCGCCGATTCTGGTCGGCGGCGAACTCGACGACCGCACCGGCAGTTTCGTCGGGCTGATCGCGTGCCAGAGCGCCCAGTCCATGCTCTATGGCCGGTTCTTCGCGTCGGCCTACTCGCTGGATGCGCCGCACGGCAGCTCCGAGGTGTCGCTCGCCGAGAGCCAGGTGAAGCGGGCCTTCGCCGAGCGCGCACGCGAGATCGTGCTGCTCGTCGACTCGTCGAAGCTCGGCCAGCAGGCCCTCGCCGTGGGCTTCGCGTGGCACGAGATCGGCATCCTCGTGACGGAGCTCGACCCGACCGATCCGGCGCTCGACCCGTACCGCGACCTGGTCGAACTGCTCTAGACCCCGTGCCCGCTCCCTGAGCTTGTCGAAGGGAACGCGTGCCCGCTCCCTGAACCTGTCGAAGGGCATTTCGAGCATTGTGTTCCCGCGTTAGATTTTGTAACATCTAACAAAACGCAACAAACCCCGTGCATTGGAGCGCCCATGACTTCCCCCGAGACCCCCGTCGCCGCAGCCGAGCTGATCGCCCGCTCCAACCGACTCGGACAGGACCCGAAGAACACGAACTACGCGGGCGGAAACACCTCCGCGAAAGGCACCACCACCGACCCGGTCACCGGCGAGCAGGTCGAGCTCATGTGGGTCAAGGGCTCGGGCGGAGACCTCGGCACGCTCACCGAGTCCGGCCTCGCCGTTCTGCGCGTCGACCGCCTGCGGTCGCTCGTGAACGTCTACCCCGGCGTCGAGCGCGAAGACGAGATGGTCGCCGCCTTCGACTACACCCTGTTCGGCAAGGGCGGCGCGGCCCCCTCCATCGACACGGCCATGCACGGTCTCGTCGACGCAGCGCACGTCGACCACCTGCACCCCGACTCCGGCATCGCCATCGCGACCGCCGCCGACGGCGAGGAACTCACCGCGAAGATCTTCGGCGACAAGGTCGTCTGGGTTCCGTGGCGCCGCCCCGGCTTCCAGCTCGGCCTCGACATCGCCGAGATCAAACGTCAGAATCCGGATGCGATCGGCTGCATCCTGGGCGGCCACGGCATCACCGCGTGGGGCGACACGAGCGACGAGACCGAGGCGAACAGCCTCTGGATCATCGACACCGCCGCCGCCTACATCGCCGAGCACGGAAAGGCGAAGCCCTTCGGCCCTGCCCGCGACGGCTTCGGTGCGCTCGAGAAGGCGGAGCGGCGAGCGAAGGCCGCCGCCCTCGGGGCCACGATCCGCGGCCTCGCTTCGGCCGACGCCCCCAAGGTCGGCAGCTTCACCGACGCCGACGTCGTGCTCGACTTCCTCGCCTCCAGCGAGGCACCGCGCCTCGCAGAGCTCGGCACGAGCTGCCCCGACCACTTTCTGCGCACCAAGGTCAAGCCGCTGATCCTCGACCTGCCGGCCGACGCATCCATCGAGGAGTCGATCGCGCGCCTCGTCGAGCTTCACGCCGAGTACCGGGCCGACTACCAGGCCTACTACGACCGGCACGCCACGGCCGACTCCCCCGCGATCCGCGGCGCCGACCCGGCGATCGTTCTCGTTCCCGGCGTGGGCATGTTCAGCTACGGCGCGAACAAGCAGACCGCTCGCGTGGCTGGCGAGTTCTACATCAACGCCATCAACGTGATGCGCGGCGCCGAGTCGCTCTCGACCTATGCCCCCATCGAAGAGAGCGAGAAGTTCGCGATCGAGTACTGGGCCCTCGAGGAGGCCAAACTGCAGCGGCTGCCCAAGCCGAAGTCGCACGCAACACGCGTCGCGCTCGTCACGGGTGCGGCATCCGGAATCGGCAAAGCCATCGCGACCCGCCTCGCGAAAGACGGCGCGTGCGTCGTGATCGCAGACCTCGACCTCGAGAAGGCTCAGGATGCCGCCGCGCAGCTCGGATCGACCGACGTCGCCATCGGCGTGCAGGCGAACGTGACCAGCGCAGACGAGATCCAGGCCGCGATCGACGCCGCGGTGCTGGCGTTCGGCGGCCTCGACCTCGTCGTGAACAACGCCGGACTCTCGCTGTCGAAGCCGCTGCTCGACACCACCGAGGGCGACTGGGACCTGCAGCACAACGTCATGGCCAAGGGCTCGTTCCTCGTGTCGAAGGCGGCCGCGAAGGTACTCATCGAACAGAAGATGGGCGGCGACATCATCTACATCTCTTCGAAGAACTCGGTGTTCGCCGGCCCGAACAACATCGCGTACTCGGCGACGAAGGCCGACCAGGCGCACCAGGTGCGGCTGCTGGCCGTGGAGCTCGGCGAGCACGGCGTGAAGGTCAACGGCATCAACCCCGACGGCGTCGTGCGCGGCTCGGGCATCTTCTCGGGCGGATGGGGTGCCAAGCGCGCCGCCGTCTACGGCGTTCCCGAGGAGGAGCTGGGCGCGTACTACGCGAAGCGCACCATCCTGGGCCGCGAGGTGCTCCCGGAGAACGTGGCCAACGCGGTCGCCGTGCTCACGGGCGAAGACCTCACGCACACCACGGGCCTGCACATTCCTGTCGACGCGGGCGTCGCGGCGGCCTTCCTGCGATGATGCTCAGCATGATGTCCTCGTCGCTCCCTGAGCCTGTCGAAGGGATTCGCCGCAGCGTGGTCTCCCTTCGACAAGCTCAGGGAACGGCGATAGGAACGGCGACGGGAACAGCCCTTCGACAAGCTCAGGGAACGGGGAGCGCCGCATGACCGCCGCCGTCGCCGCCGTCGACCTCGGAGCCACCAGCGGTCGGGTCATGCTGGGCCACGTCTCGCACAACGAGCTCAGCCTGCGCCCCGTGGCGCGGTTTCCGAACAACCCGGTCTCGACGATCGACGGACTGCACTGGAACATCCTCGAGCTCTACCGCAACGTCGTCTCGGGCCTCGGCGCCGCCGTGCGCGAAGAGCCGTCGGTCGAGAGCATCGCCGTCGACTCCTGGGCGGTCGACTACGCGCTCATGCGGGGCACCCGCATGCTCGGCAACCCGTACCACTACCGCGACGAGCGCACCGCCGCCGGCGTCGAGGCCACGAACCGCATCGCGTCGCCCGCAGGGCTGTACTCGTCGAACGGCCTGCAGTTTTTGCCGTTCAACACGCTCTACCAGTTCGCCGCAGACCGCATCGCGGGCTCGCTCGATTCAGCCGACACCGCGCTGCTCATCCCCGATCTCATCAACTTCTGGCTCACGGGCGTCGCCCGCGCCGAGAAGACGAACGCCTCGACGACCGGACTGCTCAACGTGCACACCCGCGAGTGGGACGACGAACTCATCACGCGCCTCGGCCTGCCCCGCGGACTGTTCCCCGAGCTGGTCGAGGCGGGCACGCCCATCGGAACCCTGTTGCCGACCGTCGCATCCGAGATCGGGCTCTCGCGCCGGGCGGCACAGTCTCTGCGGGTGACCGCCGTCGGGTCGCACGACACGGCATCCGCTGTGGTCGCCGTGCCCGCGACCGGCGACGATTTCGCGTACATCTCGAGCGGCACGTGGTCGCTCGTCGGCGTCGAACTGCCGAGCGCCGTCGTGAGCGAGGCGAGCCGCCTGGCGAACTTCACGAACGAGGGCGGCGTCGACGGGCGCGTGCGCTACCTGAACAACGTGATGGGCCTCTGGCTGCTGAGCGAATCGGTGCGCACGTGGGAGAAGGCGGGCGGCACAAAGATCGACCTGCCGACGCTCATCGCCGAGGCCTCCCAGGTCACGACGCCGGTCGCCGTCTTCGACGCCGACGACCCTCGCTTCCTCGCGCCGGGCGACCTGCCGTCGCGCATCGTCGACTGGTGCGTCGAGAACGACGTGGATGCGCCGCGCACCATGAGCGAATTCGTGCGGTCGATCATCGAGAGCCTCGCGCACGCATACGCGACGAAGATCGATCTGCTCGCCGAGTTGTCGGGGCGCACGATCAGCACCATCCACATCGTGGGCGGCGGATCGCTGAACACCCTGCTGTGCCAGCTCACGGCCGACCGCACGGGCCGCACGGTTCTCGCCGGGCCCGTGGAGGCGACCGCCATCGGCAACGTGCTCATCCAGGCCCGCGCCCAGGGCCTCGTGACCGGATCGCTCGAGAGCCTGCGCGCGCTGGTTGCGCGGGCGTTCGTCCCGACCCGATACGAGCCTCGCTCGCGTCGGCCCGATCGGGCGGCCTGACCGGCACTCTGACCGGCACTCCCTGCCGACGCGAGCCGCCGGCTCCCCGAACCGACTGAGCCCGGCGTGGCGCATCCATCATCTTTGTGGCTGAAGATTCTGGATGCGCCCGCCGGGCTCAGTCCTCTACCCCACGCGGTCGGGGGTGAGAAGCGCGCGATGGGTCAGTCGTCAGTCGACCCGTCGACGCCGCGAGATGACGAGCGCGACTCCGCCGGCGAGCATCAGCCCGAGCAGCGCCGCGAGCCCGATGGTCACGTTCGCTCCAGTGTTGGGCAGGCTTCCGGTTCCCGGCTTCGCAACCGGAACGACGGGCTCCTCCGGCGCCGGGGCGCAGTCCGAGGCGGTGGTCTCACCGCGATCGGTCACGACGGTCGCGGAGTTCAGGAACCCTGTGCCCGTCTCGCCCGTGCCGACCTCGCAGTTGCGTGCTCCCGTGGTGACGGTGGTCGGAACCGTCGCCGTGACGACGACCCGGTAGACGTGCACTCCATCGACGGGGATATCGACGTCTTCGGCGATCACCAGGTCGGTGACGCCGTTCCAGCTGTCGTTCACGTCGACACCGTCGGGTGAGTCGGTGATCTCCGCAGTGTCGACGACGATGCCGGCGCCGTAGTGCAGTTCATCCTCGACCGTGTAGACGGTGTCCACCTTGCCCGTGTTCGACACCGTCACGTCGTAAGTGATCGCGTAGCTGCCGTCGGCATTCTTCACCGGTGCACCCACGACCTGCTTGGCCACGGATGTTCCGGGGAAGGTGTTCGTGATCGTCACGTCGACGGGTTCGCCGATGGTCGTGATCGTGCCGTTCTCGACCGAGTAGGTGACGACTGCGCCGTCGGTGTCGGTCTCGGCGATGACACAGGTCGCACCGACGGGAAGGCCCGTCACCTCGGTCGGAGTTCGATCGGCCGCGACCGTCGTGTCGATCACGATGGGCGTCGGGTTCTCCGGAACGGTGCAGGTGATGGTCACGGGGAACGACGTTGCGTCGCCCGCTTCGTCACTCGTGTCGGGGTCGACGACGACCTTGGTCAGAATGATCGAGGCCGTCTGGAGCCTTGTGAGGCCGGCGTCCACGTCGAGGCGCTGCTCGTCCTGCCCGAGGGTCACTGCGGCTGCTTCACCGGTCGTCACATCGGCATCCGAATCCAGCTCGCCATCCGCACCCTGCTTGTATTGGGTGAAGGCATAGGTACTGCCCAGCCCAGCGGGGTCGAACGTCACCGTGTAGGTGCCCGACGGCAGATCGGTGAACAGGTAGTTGCCCGCCGCATCCGTGGTCGTCGACGCGGTGATCGGATTGCCGTCGACATCGGTGCCGGTCAGCGTCACAGGGAAGCCTGCGATGCCGGGCTCGCCCGCATCCTGAATGCCGTTTCCGTTGACGTCGTTCCAGACGTAGTCACCGATAGAGGAGGACACGACCGTGACGTCTCGCACAGCTGGTCCGACGGGCTGCGATACACCGACGACGCGTCCGGAGGTGCGGTTCTCGTAGACATCGGCGGCGCTGTTTCCCGACGGAGCCATGGCGATGGCGATCGTGAACGCGTCGGTCGGCGTGAACTCGCCCGCCCGGAGGAACCGGAGCCCGGTGACGTCGGCCAGCGAGGTCGGGCAGTCGGCGGCCGAGCCGGAGCCGGAGACGACTGCGCCGCCTGTAGCCGCATCACACCAGACCGTACTGCCGGTCGCTCCGTTACTCGGATCGGACGGGTCGACCTGAAGGTCGGCCGAGGGATCCGCGGTGTAGAGGGTGGCGACGCCGGTGGTGGCACCTGCCGGGGTGACGGAGACGAGTTCGAGGGAACCCGTGAAGTGCGTCCCGCCGATTCCGTTGGCCGGAAGAACGTCGATCACGTCGGCATCCGACACGTTCTGAGGCGAGTCGATGTTGGCGAAGTCGATCGTCCAGGTGAAGCCTCGGGGTGTGGTGGCTCCGTCGGGCGTGACGTCGACGACAGGCTTGTCGACCGACTTGGCGATCTTGATTCCCGTAGGAACGACGATCTGCACCTGGGCGGTGTCGGTGCGGGCGGAGGCCGGCGACGGGTCACCAGCGGAGGTGACGAGGGTGGTGTTCGTGTACAGGCCGTTGCGCACCGTGGCCAGAACCTCGACGGTGTAGAGGATCGGGTCGATCGCTGCGTTGATCTCGTTCTGCCCCAGATCCCACTTGACGTAGGTCTCATTCGCCGCACAGGTGATACCTGCGCCTGCCGGGGAGCCGAGCTGCGTCACCACGGGCGTGATCGGAGCGCCGGACTCACGAGAGGACGAGACGAAGGACTGATATTGGGGCAAGCAGTCCTCGACCACGACATCGCCGAATGAGCCGTCCGCGGCCGACGACGCGGTGAGGCTGGGGTTCAGCCGGTAGTCGATGTTCGATCCCGCGGTGTACTGCGGCACCGCTGTGTCGGTGTAGTCACCTGTGTCGGAGTTCTTGACGAACTTCTTGATGCGAGCGACGGCCTGGCCGACGATGAGGCGGTCACCCTTGCCTCCCTCATTCGTCGCAGGATCGTAACTCGAGAGCTGCTTCGTGGCGTCGGGGTCGGCGAGCACGGCGTCGCGGTCGATGACACCCTGGGACTCGATGGTGCTGGCCCAGTTCGGCAGGATCGTGCCCTGCGGCCCGGCCGTGTCGAGCACCGTCAGAGCGATCGAGGCGTTGACCCCGAACTCCTGGTCGCTGGCCGACCGGGTACTGAAGCTGACCCGCACACGATTCACCCCCTGCCAGAGACCGTCTACCACGGTGGCACCGGGTACCGCGGCCGCGGAGTCGTACCACGTTCCGGTCGAGCAGTCGCTGTCCGCACCGCTTCCGGGCGTCGGCGTCGAGCTGTACTGGATGCTCAGGTTCGCGAGCTGCGAGATGTCGGCGTCGTAGGCGGGACTGGTGAAGTGGAAGCCGGAGATCCACACCGGTGAACCACCCGAAGGAAGGCGGACTACGGTCGAGCCGCCCGCATCGGGGAAGTCGAAGGTCGACGGCATACCGAGCTTGGTGTCGTCCCAGACATCGCAGACGATCTTGCTCGTTGAGAACTGGGTCCCCGTGCCGACCGGGATGTTCTGGAGAGAATACAGATTGCTGAGAACGGTCTGGCCCGGCAGCACGACGGTGTTTCCATCGTGAGCGAACGATGATCCAGGAGGGCCTTCGAACTGGTAGGCGGTGTAACCGGTGGGTACTGCGCCCTCATTCGTCGTGAGGGTATTGCCCGGATCACCTGTGACGCCGGAGAACACCTTGTCGAACGAGCCCGTGGAGCGCACATTGGTATTGCCCGCCCGCGTGTTGTTCGACGGGTCTTCTCCCTCGTTCGGGTTGCCCGCGATGTCGGTGGCGACCACATTGGTGTACGTGTTGCGCCAGTCGAGGTTCGAGACGCCGTCGACGGAGGTACCGAGATCAGTGATGGCCTCGATAGGCAGTTCGATGCGGACCGTGGTCGAGACGACGAGCCCCGCATCCGCAGGAAGGGCGAGACCGTCTTGCGACAACGAGGGAACCGTGAAGGCTGTGGTGTCGGCGTCGGTGATCACGATGTCGACCGGCGTGCCGAGCGACGTCTGCGCGCAGGTGATGGACCCGCTGTTGCGCACCGAGTCGGTGTTGGTCGCGCTTCCCCCACTCGGATTGGGCAGTGCGGCGTGCAGGTTGGCGATACCGCCGTTGCAGAACGACAGACGGGGCGCGTACTTGTCGAGCGCACCAGCGCCAGCGGCCGTCCAGGCTGCGGATGCCGTGGTGCCCGCGCCGAAGAATGCGTCAGGGCTCAGATCTTCGGTCACAATGATCGGCGACGCCAGCGGCGTGATGCCCTTTCCACCCGAGGGTGCGTTGATGGTCAGCGGAAAGTCCATCTCGAAACAGGCGCGTGTGCTGTCGAAGGAGCAGGCGGCGGAGTACTGGTAGAACGGCCCGCTGGTGTCGCTGGTGCTTGTGAGGCGCTTGGACACGTCGAACTGCGCGGCCGCCGAGACGGTGTGCTGCACGTTCTCCGATGTCGCGGGAGTGGTCACCTGGTCGGTGGTTGCCGATACGGAGACCGGCCCGAGGACCGTGCCGTTCGGCACCTCGGGCCGCACCTTCGACAGGAAGTCGTAGTTCAGCGAGGTGCCCTGGCTCTGCGGAGCCACCAGGCAGTCGATCGCCTGCGCCGGCAGCGACGTCCACGATGTGGCCGTCGTCGGCACCACCGGATCGGGCAGTGTCGCCGGCGTCAACGTGGAGCCCGGGAGGCAGAACGGCGGCAGCGACACAAGCCCCTCGCCCTGCGGCAGGGTGAAGGTCAGATGGGGCGCGGTCTGGTCGCCGCCCTCGTATCGGATTCCCACCGCGTAGGTGACGGTGTCGTTCGTGCGGACGACGTCGTTGCTGTCTGACGAATCGTGACCCGCCGCATCGTCTGCATCGAAGGGGCCGGTGCCCGTCTTCTGAGAGAGTGTCACGTTCAGCGTCTCACCCGCCGCGGAGGCGGGAGCCGCGACCGCGACGCCGCTCACGGCGAGGACGGTGATGGCGACGAAGCCGAGCAAGGTTCGAAGTGGTCGGGTCGGTGCAGGCCGTGAGGGCATGTGGGTCTCCTTGGGTTTTTTACCTGAGAGAGTCCCCACTCTTTCTCCGTGCGATTCTCACCATAGAGCCAGATCGACTCATATGTGAGAAAAATTTCTGAAATGTGTAATTAGGTAGATGTGAATTAATGAATTCAGAGCGATCAAAACAGGGGAAGGCCGACGGCGAGCCTCGAAAGTGGCCTCAATGCTCCTATTGGAAGAGAGAACCGAGCCGTAAGTTCATGACGCGAATTCACGAATTTTCCTCATCCGACATGCAGAGCATCTCCTCCACAGGATTTGATTCGCAACTCTTTTCCACAGGTACATTCCCTGATCAAGCCGTGAAAGGGACACCCGGACTCAGTGTCGGTGGCTCGTGTTTGAATTCCTGCATGCACCTCGAGAACGCGACCCTCGGCGACATCGCCGAACGCCTTCGCGAGCTCTTCGAGGCAGACCGGGGCCGCTCATCGGCAGACGCTCTGCTCGAGTCGGCCGCCACCTGGGACGTCTCTGAACGAACGGCGGCCTCACAAGTGCAGCTCGGTCGAGAGATCGGCTCGCACCTCTCGAACACCGGCCTTCCGTGCCCCAGCAGATTCCCCGCCGTTTAGAAGGCGTTCTTCGCCGGTCAGATCGGAGCAGACACGGCGACCGTCATCTGCCGCGCGCTCACCGACATCGCATCGCGAACCACCTTCACCTCCGCTCTCGACGAAGCCGAGCGGCACCTCATGGGCGTCGCCACGGCCTCCATGCCGCCGACCGGTGCCCCCGGGGGCACGACCGAAACCGATCCGGATGGCGACACCGCGGGCGGCCGCTCGGGCACGGCCCCGCGGCTCTACAGGTCGAAGAGATCGCCCGGCTGGCCATACGCATCCGCGAGCATCTCGACCCCGATGGCGCCGAACCCCGCGACGCTGCCAAGCAGCACCTGCGCGGGTTCAGCTACCCGAGGATCGGCTCCGACGGCATGGCCCGCGGCCGCGAAGCACTGCCACCGCTGCAGCTCGGCGTCCTCCTGGCAGCGATCGACCCCATTCTGAGCCCTCGCACGGCCGATTCTGCGACGGCCGACCCTGCGCCGTCCGACTCGGGCCCCGACAACGAGCCGACATCATCCGGTGAGGCCCACCCTGCCGGCACCCCAGACGACCGCCCCTTCCAGGCCAGACGGCCCGGCCACGCTGTCTCGTCGGCCTCGCTCGACGAGCGCACGTACGAGCAGAAACTCCTCGACGCCCTGATGACGCTGATCGAGCAGGCAGCCGGGTCGCCGTCGGCATCACTGCTGAACGGAGCCGCGCCCACAGTCAACGTGCAGGTCGCGGCGATCGACCTCGAAGCGGGTCGGGGCGTGGGCTGGATCGATGGCAGCTCCGAACCGATCCCGGTGAGTACGGTGGCGATGCTCCAGTGCACAGGCGACACGATCGTCAGCATTTTCGGCACCCACGGCGAAATACTCAGCCACGGCAAGACCCACCGTGTGGCAACCCGAAAACAACGAAGAGCATTGGCCGCTCGCGACGGCGGCTGCGTCTTTCCCGGGTGTCACGACCCGCCCTCGCGCTGTCAGGCGCACCACGTGATTCCCTGGGTCAGCACGATTTTCGAACCCGGCGCCACCGACGTCGACAACATGGCGCTGCTCTGCGCGTTCCACCACTCGGTTATTCACCGTTCCGCGTGGCGGCTCACCATGATCCACGGCTCGCCGCACATCACACCGCCCTCGTGGGTCGACCCGCGACGCACACCGCGGCCGGCGGGCAGGCGACGAACGGCGGGGCCATGGTGAACCACGGTCTCTCGCTGCCGAACCACCGCCACCCGCCTGTCGGCCCGGGCTGTCGGCCCCGCCTGTCGGCTCGGGCTCGCCACTCCCCCTCGGCCCCACCCTCAGCTCAGCTCAGCTCAACTCAGCCGGCGACGGTAGATCGCGAGCGCCGCCAGGTATGCGACGACGAGTATGCCGCCGAGCCACGCCAGCGCGATCCAGATCTCGCCGCCCACGGGCTGCCCTGCGAGCAGGACCCGGATCGTGTCGACGATCGATGTCACGGGCTGGTTCTCTGCGAACCAGGCGACCGGCCCCGGCATCGAGTCGGTGGGAACGAAGGCCGAGCTGATGAATGGAAGGAAGATCAGCGGGTAGCTGAACGCGCTCGCCCCGTCGATCGACTTCGCCGAGAGGCCCGCGATCACGGCGATCCAGGTCAGGGCGAGGGTGAACAGCACCACCAGGTCGGCGACGGCGAGCCACGCGAGCACCGATGCACCCGACCGAAAGCCGAGCAGCAACGCCACACCCGTGACGACGACCACCGAGATCAGATTGGCGGCCATCGAGGTGAGCACGTGCGCCCACAGAACGCTCGACCTCGCGATCGGCATCGACCTCAGTCGATCGACGATGCCGCTCTGCATGTCGAGGAACAGGCGATAGGCCGTATAGGCGATTCCCGACGCGATGGTGATGAGCAGGATGCCCGGGAGCAGGTACTCGACGTACGGCACGTCGCCGCCCGTGTCGATCGCACCGCCCAGCACGAAGACGAAGAGCAGCATCAGGGCGATCGGGGTGACGGCGGTGGTCACGATCGTGTCGGGGCTGCGCAGAATGTGCCGCAGCGACCGCGCTGTCAGAACGGCGGTGTCGCCGATCACGTGAGTTGTCATGACTGATCCTTTCGACGTGAAGCATCTGGAGCGCCCGAACCGACGAGCGCGAGGAAGACCTCCTCGAGAGACGGTCGTTTCTCCACGTACTCCACCCGCGCTGCGGGGAGAAGGCTGAGGAGTTCATCGAGGGTGCCACTGCGAATGATCGTTCCCTCGTGCAGGATGGCGATCCGGTCTGCGAGCTGCTCGGCCTCCTCGAGGTACTGAGTCGTCAGCATCACGGTCGTCCCCGAGTCGGCGAGCGATCTGATCGTCTGCCAGACCTCGGCGCGGGCCTCGGGGTCGAGCCCCGTGGTCGGCTCGTCGAGAAAGATCACCGCAGGCGAGCCGATGAGGCTCATCGCGATGTCGAGACGTCGCCTCATTCCACCCGAATACGTCGCGGCGCGACGATCTGCCGCGTCGGTGAGTGAGAAGCGGCCGAGCAGCTCTTCGGCGATTGCGCCCGCCTTCGGAAGGTGGCGGAGGCGCGCGATGAGCATGAGATTCTCCCGCCCCGACAACACCTCGTCGACGGCGGCGAACTGCCCCGTGAGACTGATCGACTCGCGCACTCGCCCCGGCTCGACGGCCACGTCGAACCCGTTCACGATCGACGAGCCCGCATCCGATGTCAGCAGCGTCGAGAGGATGCGCACGAGAGTGGTCTTGCCTGCACCGTTCGAACCGAGAAGCGCGAAGACACTGCCCCGATCGACATCGAGGTCGACGCCGCGGAGCACGGCGAGGTCGCCGAACGACTTGGCGAGCCCGCGCACCCGGATGGCGGGCCCCGCGTCAGGCCTGGTCGGCGACGGCACGATCGATCGATTCGACAAGCCGGGCGCGTTCCTTGCTGATCCACTGCCCGTCGCTGTAATTCCTGATGAACTCCTCGGCGAATTCCACAGGATCGTCGCCGACGATCTCGCGGATCGGCGTCGAGTCCGTGGCCGCGCGCTCGACGAGGTCGGCGAGGTCGTCGAACATCTGCACGAGCACGTCTCCCTTGCTGACCGCGCCGGCATAGGTGAGGTAGCGCTCGAGCCCGTCGATCGCGGTGCGGTAGCTGGCAGGCAGCTGCTTCTTGCGCGCCTTGTACTCGCGCCAGCGCTTCTTGTCTTCGAACGATCCGGTGATCTGTTCGATCCAGGCGGCGGTCATGAGTGTTCTCCTTCGATTCGTGGTGTCGGTGTTCGTATGGTGTCTGTCGGTGGAGCGTCGACACGGGTGCGAAGCTGCTCGATGCGCTCGGCCAGGAAGCTCCAGTTGCCCCAGAACTCGTCGAGGGTGCGGGCGCCGGCGGAGTTCAGCGTGTAGACCTTGCGCGGCGGCCCCTTCTCCGACGGCTCCTTCACGACGTCGACGTAGCCGCGCTGCTCGATGCGCAGGAGCAGGGCATAGATGGTGCCCTCGGCGATGTCGGCGAAACCCTGATCGCGCAGCCAGGCCGTGATCTCGTAGCCGTACGCCGCCCGATCGCTGAGGATGCCGAGCACGATTCCCTCGAGCGCACCCTTGAGCATCTCGGTCGCCTGCTTGCCCATCCGGACTCCCTACTACTCAGTGTTGTTGACTACCACTACATAGTAATCATGAGTACCGGTAGATAGCAATACTGATTAGCAGAACGGCAGAGGATGGGTACGGTGGTGCGCATGGGCAGACCATCCGACGACGCGGTCGAACTCCTGCATGAGATCGCCGCCATCCTTCGCGCGGCTGGCCCCGTCGAGCTCGGAACCATGTTCCACAATCCCGGAATCCGCACGGGCACGAAGATCGTCGCCTTCATCGGCAGCGACGACCGACTCATCGTGAAGGTGCCGCGCGAGCGCGCGCTCGAGTTGATCGAGCAGGGGCGCGCCGCGCCGCTGTCGATGGGTCGCCGAACGATGCGCGAGTGGATCGAGGTGCCGGCGGGCGACGATCTGCACACGCATGACCCCTCGAAGACGCTCGAGACCTGGTCGGCGCTGACCAGGGAATCCTTCGATTACGTGCGGTCGCTCCTCAACTAACCGCCAGCGCGACTCAGTCGGAGACGCTGTAGGGGGCGCTGATCACGGCGCGACCGATGCCATGGAAGAAGAGATTGAAGCCGAGCATCGCGGGAGACGCGTCTGCGGGAATGTCGAGGGCCTCGACGTCGACCGCGTGCACGACGACGTAGTACTCGTGGTCACCGTGGCCGGGAGGAGGGGTGGCTCCGACATATCCGGCGACGCCGCCGTCATTGCGCAGGGTGGTCGCACCCTGCGGCAGAAGGTCGCTGCCCGGCGTCCCGGCGCCGGCGGCGAGACTCGTCACCTCGGCCGGAATGTTGAAGACGGCCCAGTGCCAGAAACCGGATGCCGTGGGCGCGTCGGGGTCGTAGACCGTCACGACATAGCTTTTGGTCCCCTCGGGCGCACCTGACCAGCTCAGCTGGGGCGAAATGTCGCCGCCCCCTGCCCCCGCCCCCACCTGGTCGTTCGACAGCCGCACTCCTTGCTTCACATCGGTCGACTCGAGGTCGAACGCCGGGAGCTTCGGAAGTCGATCGTAGGGGTTCGCGCTCATTGGGAGTCCTTTGTTCGGGTGCCGTTGCCCTCCGACAGGCTCAGGAACGGGTCTCGCTCAGGGAACGCATCCCGGGAGCCCGTTGAAGGAGGGCTGGCTTAAACGCTAGACCCGGCACCTGAGAAAGCGGAATGGATGGACAACCGGCGACACCGCGATTATGCTGTGGTCTGACCACATGGCCTGACCACAGACGGCCTGACCACAGAGCACAAGACGCCAGTGACAGCCAGCGATCGAGGAGGACGCGACGTGACTGCCACCGATACACGCGCCGCCGCATCCGTTGCCCCGATCGACCCGCGCCGCGCCTGGCAGGTCGTGCTGGAGCACATCGAGGCCGACCTGCTCGCGGGGCGCCTCGTTCCCGGCGACCACCTGCCCGCCGAGCGGACCCTCGCGAGCGAGCTGGGCGTCGGCCGCTCGTCCGTGCGCGAGGCGCTGCGCGTGCTCGAGGTACTCGGGCTCATCCGCACTCAGACCGGATCGGGCCCGCAATCCGGCGCCATCATCGTGGCCCGCCCATCCGGCGGCATGTCGTCGCTGATGCGGCTGCAGGTCGCGGCCCAGGGCTTCGACGTTCGCGACGTGGTCAAGACCCGACTCGTGCTCGAGGCGGCCGTCGTGACCGAGCTCGCCGAGGCATCCGTCGCCCGTATCGACGGGCTCGATCTCGGCCCCGCCGTCGAGCTGCTCGACGCTATGGATGCCGATGGCCGGATCTCCGAGGCCGAGTTCCTCGCGCTCGACGCGGCCTTCCACCTGGCGCTCGCCGAGCTCTCGGGAAACGCCGTGATCGCCTCGATGATGGCGGGCCTCCGCAACTCCATCGAGAGCTACGTTCTCGCCGGCGTGCCGAACCTGCCGTCGTGGCCCGAGACATCCGGCCGCCTGCGCCACGAGCACCGCGACATCGTCGACGCCATCGAGAAGGGCGATGCCGAGCTCGCCCGCAGCCGTGTTCGCGCCCACATCACGGGCTACTACACCGAGACCAACTTCATCTCCGCACCGACCGACACCCTTCGACAGGCTCAGGGAACGCTCCCTGGGCTCATCGAAGGCAACCGTTCCCTGAGCTCGTCGAAGGGGACCGAACCAGATAGAGGACTGCCCCATGGTTGAACGCCGCTTTCCGAACCCCAAGGAACTGCTTCCCCTGATGCAGTTCAAGAAGCCCGAGCTCGACGGCAAGAAGCGTCGGCTGCAGGGCGCGCTGACCATCGACGACCTGCGCACCATCGCCAAACGCCGCACCCCGAAGGCGGCGTTCGACTACACCGACGGATCGGCCGAGGGCGAGATCTCGTTGAGGCGTGCACGCCAGGCGTTCCAGGACATCGAGTTCCACCCGTCGATCCTGCGCGACGTGTCGAAGCTCGACACGACGACGCAGATCCTCGGGGGCACCTCGACCATGCCCTTCGGCATCGCCCCCACCGGCTTCACCCGCCTGATGCAGACCGAGGGCGAGATCGCGGGGGCCGGGGCCGCCGCCGCGGCCGGCATCCCGTTTACACTCTCGACGCTCGGAACGTCGTCGATCGAGGCCGTCAAGGCGGCGAACCCCACCGGGCGCAACTGGTTCCAGCTCTACGTGATGCGCCAGCGTGAGATCTCCTACGGTCTCGTCGAGCGCGCCGCAGCGGCCGGCTTCGATACGCTCATGTTCACCGTCGACACCCCCATCGCCGGCGCGCGCCTGCGAGACAAGCGCAACGGCTTCTCGATTCCTCCGCAACTCACCGCGGGCACCATCATCAATGCCATCCCTCGGCCGTGGTGGTGGTACGACTTCCTCACGACTCCCCCGCTCGAGTTCGCGTCGCTGTCGTCGACCGGCGGCACCGTGGGCGAGCTGCTCGACTCGGCGATGGACCCGTCGATCGACTTCGACGACCTCGCGTTCATCCGCAGCATGTGGCCCGGCAAGATCGTGATCAAGGGAGTGCAGAACCTCGAGGACTCGAAGCGCCTCGCCGACCTCGGCGTCGATGGGATCCTGCTCTCGAACCACGGAGGGCGCCAGCTCGACCGCGCCCCGATCCCGTTCCACCTGCTGCCCGACGTGGCCCGCGAGGTCGGCGGCGACGTCGAGGTCATGGTCGACACGGGCATCATGGACGGCGCCGACATCGTGGCCTCGCTCGCCCTCGGAGCGAAGTTCACCCTCATCGGCCGCGCCTACCTCTACGGGCTCATGGCCGGAGGGCGCGCGGGCGTCGACCGCACGATCGCGATCCTGTCGGAGCAGATCGTGCGCACGATGAAGCTGCTCGAGGTCGCCTCCATCGAGGAGCTGACCCCGGCCCACGTCACGCAGCTGCAGCGCCTCGCGCCCCGCGCCGTCTCGGCGCAGACCGCCGCGGTGGCCGAGCAGGCCGCCTCGCGGCCGTCGAAGGGCACGGCGTCGTCGGCTGGCGCGCGCAAGGCGCCGACCCGCAAGCCCGCCGCATCCACCCCCGCGGTCGCCAAGGCGGCGGCGAAGAAGGTCGAGGCGACGCCGGCCGACGCATAGTCGCTGTCTGATTCGTCGTTTCTTGTTCCGGAGGAGCGCTCCGCCGTGTGGATAGTGTCGACGGTGACGCGCTCCTCCTGAATACGTTGCGCCGACGAAGGAGAAGCATGAAGAAGTGGCTGTTTCTGGGCGGCGCCATCGTGACCGAGGTGACCGGGTCGCTGTCGCTGAAGGCCGGCCTCGAGAATCCGGGCTGGTACGCGCTGATGGCGGCGGGCTTCGCGGGGGCGTTCGTGTTCCTGTCGCTGGTGCTGCGCGCGGGGCTGCCGCTCGGCGTCGCCTACGGAATCTGGGGCGCCCTCGGAGTAGCGCTCACCGCCCTGTTCTCGGCTCTGCTCTTCGGCGAACCGCTGACTCCCGTGATGGGGGCGGGGCTCGTGCTGATCATCGCCGGGGTGCTGTGCATCGAGCTCGGACGGCAGCGCGCCGAGAAGTCGCGCGAGCAGGCCATGCACAGGCAGGCCCGCTGATGGCCTGGCTCTTCCTCGTCGGCGCGATCCTCACCGAGGTCACCGCCACGCTCTCGCTCAAGGCAGCCATCACCGGCAGCAAGCTCTGGTACATCCCGGTCGCGCTCGGCTACGGAATCGCGTTCACGTGCCTGTCGTTCGCCCTGCAGAACGACATGCCGCTCGGCGTCGCCTATGGAATCTGGTCGGCCGCCGGAGTCGCGCTCACCGCGGTGGCCGGGCGGCTCATCTTCAAGGAGCCGTTCACCTGGGTGATGGCAGCGGGCATCGCCCTCGTCATGGGCGGAGTGCTGCTGGTCGAGGCGGGCGCGGAGTTCTAGCGCACGACCTCTAGATCTTCGCCACGGCCCCCGCGTGATCGGGCACGTACTTGTAGCGCCCCTTCTCCGGTCGGTCGTAGTCGTCGGCAACGGGGCGGGGCGGGATCGTCACCTCGTCGGGGTCGCGCGACTCGTAGGGAATCTGCGACAGCAGGTGGCTGATGGTGTTGATTCTGGATGCGCGCTTGTCGTCGCTCTCGATGGTCCACCAGGGCGCGTCGGCGTGGTCGGTCGCCTCGAACATCGCGTCCTTCGCGCGGGAGTAGTCCTCCCACTTCGTGATCGAGACCACGTCGGTGTCGGAGAGCTTCCAGCGCCGCATCGGGTCGTTCAGGCGCGAGTGGAACCGCTCCTCCTGGATGTCGTCCGACACCGAGAACCAGTACTTGATGAGGATGATGCCGTCTTCGACGAGCATGCGCTCGAACGTCGGAACCTGGTGAAGGAAGCGTCGGTACTGCTCGGGCGTGCAGTAGTCCATGACCCGCTCGACGCCGGCCCTGTTGTACCAGGAGCGATCCATCAACACGATCTCGCCCGTCGTGGGCAGCCGCTCGATGTAGCGCTGGAAGTACCACTGCCCCTTCTCTCGCTCGCTCGGCGTGGGCAAGGCGACCACCCGGGCCGACCGCGGGTTGAGGTACTGCATGATGCGCTTGATCGCGCCGCCCTTGCCGGCGGCATCGCGGCCCTCGAAGATCACGACCACGCGGGCGCCCGTGTCGATCACCCACTGCTGCATGCTCACGAGCTCGATCTGCAGGCGCTCGAGCTCCTTCTCGTAGAGAGGTTTCGGCATGCGCTGCACGCGCGAGGAGGACTTTTTCGAATGGGCCATGGCCGAACTCTCCTCGCCCCTGACCGTCTGGCCTCGCGGGGTTGCCGCATCCCTCGCCCGTGCGTACAGTGGACGCCCGCGATCAGCCCGGCGAGATCAGTTCTGCACGAGGATGCTCAGCCCGACGGCGAGTGCGCTCACGGCCATCGCTCCGGTGCCGACGGCCACGTAGGCGAGCGTCGAGAGGGTCGACGGGCGCCTCGGAGCCTGATCGGCGTGGTCACGGGCTCGGAGCGGGGTGTAGGTCGTGGTCATCGTGTCGCGTCCTTTCGGTTGTGCGCGTGTGATGACTCAAGACTCGCGGGTTCGGCAGGAATGCGAATCGTGCGCAGGGATGACTTCTGCTACCGCGTCGGTGGTACCCGAGTCCCGCTTTCCGAGCGCGCGAACGCCACGTGGAACAGCGACCAGGCTCGGCGCGCCACCGCGTCGCGGCGATCGGCCGGAGTGCGGGCGACGACGCCGGTGAGCATGGAGATCGCGAGCAGCACGTCGGCCGTCTCGACCTCGCCTCCGAGTCGACCGGCCGACCGCTCGCGTCGCACGACCGTGTCGACCACGTCTTCGATGCGCGTCTCGAGGTGCTGCACCCGGGGGTCGTCGAGGTCGGCGGTGATCATGTCGATCATCGCCGTCGACACCAGCGCCTGCGCGATGATCGCGTCGAGCAGCTCGTCGAGGGTGCTGTCTCCGCGCTCGGCGATCGTCTCGAGCTCTCCGATGTTCTCGTCGAAGACGGCGACGGCCAGCGACAGCCGATCGGGGAAATGCCGGTAGAGGCTGCCCTGGCCGACCCCCGCCAGCTTGGCCACCGAACTGAGCGGCGCGGAGTAGCCCCCGTCGCCGAACACCTCGCGCGCGGCCGCGATGAGCGCACGCCGATTCTCGGGCCCCGCACTGGGACCGCGATTCGGCTTGCGCGGTTCAGCTTTCGGTGTTGTCACGGGTGTAGCCTACGTGCGGACAGAGTTGTCCGGTTCAGACCCGAGAGAAAGAGATGCACCCCATGACCGCAGAGAACACGCCACTCACCAGCTCCTCGACCATCGGCACCTGGCTGTCGCACCCGGTCGGCGGCCCCATCATGAACGACCTGCTGGCCAAGGCCGGTCAGGATGCCAGCGCGTTGCGTACCGTGAGCAAGCTCTCGCTCGATCGACTGGTCGAGATGAGCCAGGGCGCGTTCAGTCAGGAGCTGATCGACGACCTCGTTCGCCGCGCGGCCGCCGGCGAGGTTCCCGAGGGCACGCCGGCCGTCGTCGTGACCGACGACGCCGAGCCGACCGTCCAGTCACCCGAGTGGGTCGAGCGCATCGACGACGGGCGCTTCTCGGGAAAGACGATCATCGTCACGGGCGCAGGGTCCGGCATAGGCCGGGCCACGGCATCCAGAGTCGCCCGCGAGGGCGGCCGCGTCGTCGCCGTCGACATCTCGCAGGAGCGCCTCGACGACTTCGTGGCGAAGACCCCCGGCGCCGACATCGTGACCGTCGTCGCCGACATCACCGACGACGCGGCCGTGGCGCAGATCATCGCCGCAGCCGGCGATCGCATCGACGGCCTCGCGAACATCGCCGGCATCATGGACGACATGACCCCGGTCGGCGACGTCTCCGACGACGTGTGGCAGCGCGTCTTCTCGATCAACGTCGACGGCACCATGAAGCTGATGCGTGCCGTTATGCCCACGATGCTCGGCCAGGCCTACGGATCGATCGTGAATACGGCGTCCGAGGCGGCCCTTCGCGGCTCGGCCGCCGGCGCCGCCTACACCGCGTCGAAGCACGCCGTCGCGGGGCTCACCAAGAGCAGCGCCTTTATGTACGGACCCAGCGGCATCCGGGTCAACGCCGTCGCCCCCGGCCCGACGATCACGAACATCGAGGCGAAGTTCACCTCGAAGCTCGGTGCCGAGCGGGTGCGCGTGGGCATGTCGGTCATGCCCGAGGCCGTCGAGAGCGACGCCCTCGCCGCGTCGATCACGTTCCTGTTGAGCGACGACGGCGTGAACGTGAACGGCGTCATCCTGCCGTCGGACGGCGGCTGGTCGGTGGCCTAGGAATCTACTGCGTCCGCTGTACTCGCGTATAAGAGCCCGGTGGGAGGATCGACCCATGACCACGCCGAATGCGCCCGCCGAGATGGTGGCGTATCGACCGTCGTGGTTCCGCCGTCCGGCTCTGCTCGATCGCATCACACTGGTCGTGATCGGGCTGGCATCGGCCACCGAGTTCGTCGCGCCTCCTCTCCAGGGCCACGGATTCATCGCGTGGGTGCCGCTGATCGTCTCGCTTCTCGGCATCGCGGCGTCGTACCGGTGGCGCTGGCTCGGAGTCGCACTGATCGCCGCGGCCCCCTTCGTGTCGAACGCTGTCGCGTGGGATCCGCTGATGAGCTGGAACCTCGCCGTCTTCGCGGCATTCTCGCTCACCGTCCGTGGCGGCCCCGCGGTTCGGGTCGCACTGCTCATCGGGCTCTCGAATTACGTCTCGGTGGCGCTGTTTCAGAACCAGGGCCTCGTCTATCCGGTGGCGATCGTGGCGGCCGCGTTCGCCCTGGCCGCGGCGGCAGCGGGCAGCGCAGCGTACAGCCAGGATCGCTACCGACGCGAGCTCGAGCAGAGGGCCCTTGCGGCCCTGGCGACGAGAGACGCCGAGGCGAACCAGCGCGTGAGCGAGGAGCGGCTGCGCATCGCCCGCGACCTGCACGACGTGGTGGGGCACGAGATCGCCGTGCTCAACATGCACCTCGGAGTCGCCGAGGTGAACCTGCCGATCGAGGCCGACACGGCTCACTCGTCATTGGTCGCCGCGCGCGCGAACGTGCAGGCGGTGCTGTCGGAGACGCAGCGCCTGTTGCACGTGCTGCGCACCGACGACGTCGACGACGGTTCGTCCCGGCCCACACCCGACCTCGGCGGCATCGCACGCCTCATCGAGTCCTACCGCTCGGCCGGCGTCGACGTGCGCGCTGAACTATGCGAGGCACCGGATGCGATCGATGCCGAGGTCAGCACGGCCGCGTTCCGCATCGTGCAGGAGGCGCTCACGAACTCCCAGCGCCACGGCCCGGGTGCGGTCTCGGTCACGACCAAGGCGGATGCCGGCATCCTGACGATCACGGTCACGAATGCCCGGGCGCGCCGGGCGCCGAGGACTGTCGCTACGCGGCGCGGCTACGGCCTGATCGGCATGCGCGAGCGCGCCACCTCGGCCGGTGGCCGCCTCGAGGTCGTCGACACCGACGATGCCTTCAGCGTCGTCGCGACACTGCGCGTGGACGGAGGGCAGATCCGATGATCCGCGTGATGATCGTCGACGACCAGGAGATGATCCGCGCCGGGCTCCGCGCGATTCTGCAGCCGCAGACCGACATCGAGATCGTCGCCGACGTCGGCGACGGGTTCGAGGCCCTCGCCGCGATCGACGGGCTGGGCGTCGACGTCGTGCTCATGGACATCCGCATGCCCGGCATCGACGGGGTCGAGGCGACCAAGCGTCTGCGCGCCGCCTACACGAGCGAGCAGCTGCGCATCATCGTGCTGACCACCTTCGACAACGACGAGAACGTGTTCGCGGCCCTGCGCGCCGGGGCCAATGGCTTTCTCAGCAAGGGGATCGGCCCCGCCGAGCTGGCCGCGGGCATCCGCGAGGTGGCGACGGGCGGCGGGGCGCTGTCGGCCTCCGCGAGCGCCGCTCTCATCGGCCACGTCGCCCACGAGAGCCGACCCGCTGCAGACTCTGCCATGCTCGACCGGTTCTCGGCACTCACCCCGCGCGAGCTCGACGTCGTGAAGGCCGCGGCGCGCGGACTCGACAACACGCAGATCGCCGCCGAGATGTTCGTGTCGCCGTACACGGTGAAGACCCACGCGAACAGGGCCATGGCGAAGCTGGGTGCGCGCGACCGCGCCCAACTCGTGACATTCGCCTATCGGGCCGGGTTCACGGCGTCGTAGTACTGAATGTGAATCGGGTGAGTCGTACCCAGGACTGATGCGCGCAGGGCGCGACACGGCCAGACTGGAATCCAGGCGTTCCGAACCGGATCGTCGTACGAACATCGACGTCAGACAGGACGAAGCGACATGAGCGACAAGAAATCCACGTTCGAGCAGTTCGAGGTTGCCGGCGACAAGCTGGTCGAGACCGTGAAGAACCTGATCCACGAGGGCAACGTGCAGCGCATCATCTTGAAGCGCGAAGACGGCAGTGTGCTGCTCGAGATCCCGGTGAACGCAGGACTCGTCGGTCTTGCACTGACCGTCGCGTTCGCGCCCGTGCTTGTCGCGATCGGCGCGATCGCGGCCGTCGTCTCCAAGATCACGCTGGTCGTCGAACGCAAGGCGGATGCGGCCACGCCCGTCGATGGCTCGGCCACGCCGCCGACCACGGGCCCGGCCGACGGCCCGGTCTCGGACCCGGCCGATCAGAACCCGGCGGCATCCATCTGATCTGCGATCGATCGGGTGGCCCGACACCCGATCTCATCCAGACGCAGTAGACAGACCGATTCGACAGGACGATTCCGAGGAGAACACCGCTCGCGAGTATCGAGGTAGACCTTTCCGCCTCTCTCGAAGGAGCCTCTCTTGTCCACATTTCTCGCCCGCGTCGGACGGTTCAGCGCCCGACACCGCATGGTGGTGATCGGAGCCTGGCTCCTGATCTTCGCCGGCCTCATCGGCACCCTCATCATCGGGGGCAACCTCGCCTCGCCGGCCGCGGCAACCGACTCGATTCCCGACTCCCCTGCGTCGCAGGCCCTCGATCGCATGAACGACGAGTTCCCCGCCTCGGCCGATGCCACAGGCGACACGCTGCAGCTCGTCTTCCAGCCGGATGGCGGCGACGTCTCCGACCCGGCGGTGTCGGCGCAGATCGCCGACGTTCTGAGCGACGCCGCGGCGCTCCCCGGAGTCGACGCCGTCAGCGATCCGTTCGACGCGAGCCGGCCCTATATATCCGAGGACGGCACCCTCGCCATCGCGACGCTGAGCTACGGCGACCTGTCCGACGCGAAGCAGGTGTCGTCTTACGACGCGGCCCTCGAGCTGCAGGCGAACGCGCCGAACGACCTCGGCGTCGAACTCGGTGGCAACCTCGTTCCGCTCGGCGCCCCCGAGCCGGGCATCGGCGAGGGCGTCGGTGTGATCATCGCGTTCCTCGTGCTCATCCTCACCTTCGGCTCGCTGCTCGCCGCTGGCGTCAATCTGCTCATCGCCGTGTTCGGCGTCGGCGTCGGATTGGTCGGTGTACTCGCCTATGGCGCGCTCTTCCCCCTGGGCGACAACTCGATCATCCTGTCGGCCATGCTCGGCCTCGCCGTCGGAATCGACTACAGCCTCTTCATCCTGTCCCGCTTCCGAACAGAGCTGCGAGGCGGCAAGAGCGTCGAGGACGCGGTCGCCCGGGCGACGGGAACCGCCGGAACGGCCGTCGTCTTCGCCGGCCTCACCGTGATCGTCGCCCTCGTGGCCCTGCTCGTCGCGAACCTCAGCTTCATCACCGAGATGGGCTTCGCGGCCGCCGCGGCCGTCGCCGTGGCCGTGCTGCTCGCCCTCACCCTGCTGCCCGCGCTGATGCGCACCATGGGTACGCGAGCCCTCTCGAAGAAGCAGCGCGCGGAGCTCGCCTCCGGAACCGTCTGGGTGGAGGGTGCCACGCAGAAGCGGGGACTCCTGCGCGGCTGGGGCAGCGTCGTGGTCAACCGGCCGATCGTCTCGGCGCTCGCCGGCATCGTGATTCTCGTGATCGTCGCCCTGCCCCTGTTCAGCATGAAGACCGCGTTCAGCATCCCCGGGGGCGCCGATCCGGAGTCGACGGAGCGCACCGCGTACAACCTCATCGTCGACGAGTTCGGCGGCATCCAGAGCCCGTTGATCGTTCTCGCCGAAGGCGACGACATCGCCTCGAAGACGCCGGATGTCGAGGGCCGGCTGGGCGCGCTGGCGGGTGTTCAGCAGGTGGTTCCGGCCGAGATCTCGGCCGATGGACGCATGGCGCGGATCGTCGTGATCCCCGACGGCGGCCCGATCGACCAGGCGACGAAAGACGTGGTGACCACGATCACCGACGACGCCGACTCGCTGACAGGCGTGCACCTCGAGGTCACCGGCGAGACGGCGATCGGTCGCGACCAGGACGCGGCGCTCACCAGCGCGCTGATCAAGTACATCATCGTGATCGTGGTGATCTCCATGCTGCTGCTCGTCGTGATGTTCCGGTCGCTGCTCATTCCGCTGATCGCGACGCTCGGCTACCTGCTGTCGGTCGGGGCCTCGTTCGGCGCCAGCACCGCGGTGTTCCAGTGGGGCTGGCTGGATCCGGTGATCGCCGCGCCCCAGGGCGACCCCATGATGAGCCTGCTCCCTTTGCTGCTGGTGGGCGTGCTCTTCGGCCTCGCCATGGACTACCAGGTGTTCCTGGTCTCGCGCATCAAAGAGATGCACGACCGGGGAATGTCACCGAAGAAGGCGATCCGCGAGGGTTTCGCGCGCTCCGGCCCGGTGCTCGTGGCAGCGGCGACCATCATGACCGTGGTCTTCGCCGGGTTCGCCACGGGAACCTTCGCGATCGGCGCATCCATCGCTTTCGGGCTGATGGTCGGCGTGATGGCCGACGCATTCATCGTGCGGCTCGTCCTGATTCCGGCGCTGCTCAGCCTGCTCGGCGAGTCGGCCTGGTGGATGCCGAAGTGGCTCGACCGCATCGTTCCGAACATCGACACCGAGGGCCATGCGCTGGATGCCGCGGGGCCGGTCTCCGCATCGGGTGCGGAGCCGCTGCCGGTGGGCGCCGGGGTGTAGCTGCGGGGGTGATCGCCCTTCGACAGGCTCAGGGAACGCTCCCTGAGCCTGTCGCCGCGCCGTTCCCTGAGCCTGTCGAAGGGCCGGTTCAGTCCTCGACGCGAATGCCCAGGTGCTCGGCGAACGACGACGCGAGGTCGGCGACCTGTCCGCTCGACAGCGTCGCCCCCGCGAGCGCGGTGAAGCCGTCGATGCGCGAGATCTCGGCGCGGCGCAGGTCGACGCTCTGAAGCGTCGCGTGATTGAGGCTCAGCACGCCGATCGTGCAGTCGACGAATGCCACGCGATTGAGCTTCGCGCTGCCGAGGTCGAGCTCGTCGATCGAGCATCCAGTGAACAGCACGTCGAGCAGGTTGGCTCCCGAGAGATTGGCGAAGCCGAGCTTGGTCGACGAGATGTGTACAGACGAGAGGGCCGACTCGTACAGCTCGGCAGATCCGAGGCGCGATCCGTCGATCGAGACCGAGCGCAGCTCAGCCCGCGGAGCGGAGAAGATGGGCGCGTTCAGCCGGTGGATCTCGACGTCGGCGAACGTCGCCCCGCGCAGAACCGCATCGTGAGCCTGCAGGTCGTCGAAGGCGCACTCTCTGAACTGGATGCCCGACAGGTCGCGGCCGGAGAGGTCGACTGCCTCAAAGCGCAGGCCCTCGTAGACGTCGTGCGACTCGAGCGTCTCGGGATCGCCGGCTACGAGGTCGTCGAGCACGATCGCATCCAATCGCGGTGCCTGGGTGCCGGACTTGCGCGCCATGGTGAGCCTCTCGTCAGCAGAAGTCTAGGGAACACCCACGACGCCGCCCGGGAGCGTATTCCCAGCATGGTCTGCCCTCGCTGGGTGCCTACGTCTCGAGCCCAACGCAGAGCTCAGCGGCCGAGCCAGCCTCCGTCGACCGGCAGGAGGATGCCGTTCACGTAGTCCGACGCGCGCGACGCCAGGAAGACCGCCGCGCCCGCCAGGTCATGCGGCTGACCGAGTCGCCCGGCCGGAATGCGCTCGAGGATCTGCTTCGAGCGCACCGGGTCTGCCTTCAACCCCTCGGTCACGCGGGTGTCGATGTAGCCGGGCGCGATGGCGTTCACATTCACGCCGCTGCCCGCCCACTCGTTCGACAACGCCCGCGTCAACCCGGCCAGCCCCGACTTCGCGGCCGCGTAGCTCGCCACGTTCAACCCGCCTTGGAAGCTCAGCATCGACGCCGTGAAGATGATCTTGCCCGAGCCGCGCGCAAGCATTCCACGGCCCACCGCCTGGGCGAGCACGAACTGGCTCGACAGGTTGACCTCGAGAACGTGGTCCCAGTCCTCCTGCGAGTGATCGGCGGCGGGCACCCGCCGGAACGTTCCGGCGTTTCCGACCAGGATGCCGACGGGCAGGTCGGCTAGCCGGCTCGCCAGGGCGCTGGTCGCGGCGCGGTCGGCGAGATCGCACCGGATGGCGGTGAACGCGCGCCTCCGCTTCTCGACGGCCGCTTGCAGCTCGCTTCCCGAGGCCTCCATGCCGAGGCTCACGCCGACGATGTCGGCGCCGGCATCCGCGAGCGCGGTGGCGATGCCGAGTCCGATGCCTCGACGGGCGCCGGTGACGACGGCGAGCTTTCCGGTCAGATCGAACATGGGGGGAGCCTATCTGTCACACCACTCCGAGGTAGCGGGACTGCACCTCCGGGTCGCCCGCGATCTCGGCGGCCGGCAGGTCGGCGGCGATGCGCCCGTTGACCATCACGAGGATCCTGTCGCACAGCTCGGCGGCGAAACGCAGGTTCTGCTCGACGAGCAGCACCGCCTGCCCCTCGGAGACGACTCGGCGGAATACGTCGGCCAGGTGGTCGACGACCGCGGGCGCGAGGCCCTCGCTGGGCTCGTCCATCACGAGCAGGCGCGGGTTCGTGAGCAGCGCCCGACCGATCGCGAGCATCTGCTGCTCGCCCCCGGAGAGCGCGCCTCCCCCGTTCTTCTTGCGTTCGGCGAGCCGGGGAAAGAGCTCATAGATCGCGTCCGGGTTCCACCTCGCCGACTTCTTGGCGCCGACCATCGTGAGGTGCTCGTGCACCGTCAGCGACGGAAAGATGCGGCGGCCCTGCGGCACGTAGCCGATGCCCGCCCGGGTGACCTGAAAAGGAGCCTTGTTCGCGACATCCCGCCCCTCGAACTCGATCGAGCCCGACTGGGCGGGCAGCATGCCGGCGATCGCATTGACCAGCGTGGTTTTGCCCATGCCGTTGCGGCCGACCATTCCGAGGGGCTCGACACCCATCTCGAACGAGACGTCTTGCAGAACGTGCACCCGCCCGTACGAGACGTTCAGGTTCGAGACGCGGAAGAGGGGGTCAGGCGACGTCGTCAAGGGAGCCTCCGAGATAGATTTCGCGCACACGTTCGGACGCCCGGATGTCTGCGGGCGAGCCCTCGAAGATCTTCTCGCCGTCGTGCATCACCACGACACGGTTGGCCACGGCGAGCGCGATGTCCATGTCGTGCTCGATGAGCAGCAGGGTGATCTCCTCGGGCAGCTCACGCAGCAGTCGCACGAGATGGATGCGTTCGGCTGGCGAGAATCCCGCGGCCGGTTCGTCGAGCATCAGCAGCTTGGGCTGCAGCGCGAGCGCCATGGCCAGTTCGAGCTGGCGCTGCTCGCCGTGCGAGAGGTCGGCGACGATCGCCGAACCCTTGTCGCCGAGCCCGACGCGGTCGAGCAGGCGTTCGACACGCGACCAGCGGTTGACCGTGTTCACGTGCTTCGAGCTCGGCCACGCGACGCGCAGCGAGGCGCCCCTGAACTCCGAGCCGCCGAGCGCCACGAACACGTTCTCGGCCGCGGTCAGCTGCTCGAACAGCCGAGAGGTCTGAAAGGTGCGGGCAAGCCCGCGTTTGGCCCTCTTCGCGGTCGAGAGCCCCGTCACATCGTGGCCGAACAGTTCGATGCTGCCCGAGGTGACGGGGAAGACCCCCGCGATGAGGTTGAAGAGCGTCGACTTGCCCGCACCGTTGGTGCCGATCACGCTGATGCGCTCCCCGTCGGCAATCTCCAGGTCGACGTTGCGCATCGCCTTGAGCCCGCCGAAGTGCTTGGACACGTCGGCGACACGGAGAGCGACATCAGTCATGGTCTTTTCCTTTCAGCGGTTCGTTCCCTGAGCCTGTCGAAGGGGAGCCTGTTGAAGGGCCCTTCGACAGGCTCAGGGAACGGGCGGTTGCAACTCAGGGAACGGGCGGTTGTTACGGGCAGCCGTCGAAGCGGTCGTAGACCGTGGTGCCCTGCTTCACGCCGGTGGCCTCGCTGACATCGGTCAGGGTGAGCGCACCGCCGTCACCCGCGGCTACCTCCACGAGGAAGTTGTCGACGACGGCCTGGCGGTTCTCATCCATCGAGATCGGTCCGGTGGGCGAGTCCCACGACGTGGCCTCGAGTGCGGAACGCAGGTCGGCCTGTCCATCGCCGAGGTCGCCCTCGACGTCTTCGATGCCGAGCAGCAGCGACTCGAACGAGTTGTAGTACAGGATCGAGAAGATCGACGGGCTCGGGAACGCGTCCGGCTGGGTGGCATACGCGTCGACGAACGTCTTCCAGTCGGGGTTGTCATAGTCGGCACCGGGAACCGGGCCACCGGTGATCGTGCCGATCGCGGCCTGGCCGATGTTCGCATCCCCCGACAGGGCCGTCGTGTCGACGGCGATCGAACCGCCCACGAGCGGCTTGTTGACGCCCGCCGTCACGGCCTGCGAGAGGAAGCTGGCGGCATCCGCACCACCGAGACCGACGTACACCGCATCGGTGTCTGCCGGGATCTGCGAGAGGATCGTGGCGTAGTCGGTGGTGCCGACGGGAACCCACGAGTTGCCGTTCACCTCGCCGCCGGCCGCACAGAACTCGGAGAAGAATCCGCCCGCGTTGTCGTAGGGGAACGAGTAGTCCTCGGCGATCGAGTAGATCTTCTTGTACCCCTTGTCGTTGTAGGCGTAGTCGCCGAGGCCGCCCATCCACATGGCGGAGTCGCCGTGGAAGCGGAAGAAGTTCTCGGCGCCCTCGAGAGTCATGCTCACGGGACTCGCCGATCCGTTCACGAACGTGATGTCGGGTGTCGTGAGCGCGTACTGCACGACCGCCTCTCCCTCGTCACCCGAGACCGGTCCGAACACGATGTCGACCCCGTCGTTTTCGACGAGCTTCTTCACTTTCGTCTGGGCAGAGCCCGAGGTTCCGTCGGTTCCCTCGTAGACGAACTCGACCTTCTTGCCGCCGACTTCACCGCCGTCGACGGTGCCGCCGCGGGCCTCCATGGCCACGCCGATCGCGGCCTTGGCCTCGCCCATTCCGAAAGCGAGGTTGCCCTCCGACGTGGCGAGCACGCCGATCTTGATGGTGTCGGAGCCTCCGTCGCCGGAGTCGCCTCCCGAGTCGCCGCCCGTTCCGGCCGGTGCGCATCCTGCCAGGAGGAGCACGAGGCCCGCCCCGGCCGAGGCCGCGGCGAACGCGGTCCTCTTCGTATTCAGCGTCATTGCTGTTTCCTTTCATTGGATGGATCTGTGATTCCAGGGGGTGTCGGCACGTCGGGAGCTGTCGGCGCCTGGGGTGCGCGCCGACGAGTCGAGAGTGCCCTGACGACCTGCTTGCCGACGCCGGCCAGTCCGGTGGGGGCGAAGAGCAGGACGACGATGAAGACCAGTCCGGTGAGCGTCATGTAGCGCTCGGTCACGTTCTGGGCGAAGTTGTCGAGCAGGGTGAGCACGATGCCGCCGACGAAGACTCCGCCCAGCGACCCCACCCCTCCGATCACGGCGACGACGAGGATGTCGAGGGTCGACGAGAGGCTCACCACATCGGGGTCGACCTGCGCCCTGTCGAAGACCATGATCACGCCGCCGATGGAGGCGATGAACGCGGTGAACGTCATCGCCGCGATGCGGTACCGGTTCACGTTGTAACCGAGCGCGCTCATGCGCTCCGGCGAATCGCGGATGCCCTGCAGCGCCAGTCCGAAGCTGGTCGCCGCCACGTAGCGGCAGAGCAGGTAGCAGAGCACCGCGGCGGCCAACGCGCCGTAGTAGAAGATGTGCAGCTGGGTGAAGTCGACCACTCCCAGGTCGGGGCGCGGGATCGGGGCGAGCCCCCGCCGCGCGTTGGTGACCTCGAGCGACTGCGATGCGAACGAGTACACGACCTGGCCGATCGCGAGTGTGATCATGAGGAAGTAGATGGCCTTGGTGCGGGCGGCGATCAGCGCCACGAGGAAGCCCGCGACGGTGCCGACGAGGATGCCCGCCGGCACGGCGAGGAACACCGATTGGTCGAGGGTCACGACCATGTAGCCCACGCCGTAGGCGGCGATGCCGGCCAGCGTCATCTGGGCCAGCGACAGCAGCCCCACGTAGCGGTTCAAGAAGACGAGACTCATGGCGATCGTGCCGAGCCAGAGGGACTTGATGCCGATATTCGGGATCCAGAAGCGCGGCCTGTCGACCACGTAGGGGAAGGCGAGAGCCGCGCCCAGCACGACGACCCACAGGATCCACCGATAGCGCTGCCAGGCCGACTTCTGCGGCGAGCCGACGGGCAGCGGCTCGACGAGTCCGCTGTCGGTGGTTTTGGTCAGGATGCTCATGCCGTGGCCGTCCGTCGTCCGAGGATTCCCTGGGGCCGGAACGCGAGCACGACGACCATCAGGGCGAAGGTGAGAACCAGCGAGTATGTGGGGGCGAAGACCAGCGAGAACTGCGAGATCAGGCCCACGAGGGCGGCTCCGATCGCCGCCCCCGGGATGCTTCCCATGCCTCCCACGATCACGACCACGAGGGAGAAGAGCAGGTAGGTGCCGTCCTGTCCCGGCAGCAGCGGGAAGAGGGTGCCGCCAACCACGCCGGCGAATCCCGCGAGCGCCGAGCCCAGCACGAAGATGAGGGCGAACACGACTCGCACGTTGATTCCGGTCGCGCTGGTCATCTGGCTGTCGTCGACGCCGGCACGCACGATCGAGCCGAAGCGGGTGCGGTTGACGAACAACCAGAGTCCGACTCCCACGGCGATCGACACCGCGAGAATGAGCAGCCGGATGAGCGGGTACTGCCCGATGCCCGGCAGCTCGAGCCCGATCTGCAGCTCCGGCGGCAGGGGAACCTGCGTCGCCGTTCCGCCGAAGGTGGCGAGCATCAGGTCGGTGCCGATGAGGCTCACGCCGAGGGTGATGAGCGCCACGCGCATGTCGTCGTCTTGAAAGCGACGGATCAACAGCTGATGGATGAGGAGTCCCAGGATTCCCACGGCGACCGCTCCCCCGAGAGCGCCCAGGAACCAGTTGCCCGTCTCGCGGGCCACGACGTAGCCGAGGTATCCGCCCAGGAGATAGCTGGTTCCGTGGGCCATCGTGATGACGCGCATGAGCCCGAAGATCAGGGTGAGCCCCGATGCCACGAGGAAATAGACGGCCCCGAGCGTGAGCCCGTTGAGCGCGATCAGCAGGAACTGATCCATGTCACCTCTCTCTCACAACGCTGTGATCGATCGAACATTCGGTAATGGACACTGAACTGTATCCATACCTGTATACAACTTCTTGTACACTAATTGCACGGCTCTCCGCTGTCAACGGAGCAGAATAGATGCACACCACAACAAATCGCGACGAAGCGAATGGAGACCAAGTGAGCCAAGACCCTGTGACTCCCCAGGCAGCCGCACCGCTCGGCGTAGCCGTCATCGGATACGCCTTCATGGGCAAGGCCCACTCCGGCGCCTGGCGCAATGTGGCCGCCTACTTCGACGTTCCCGCCGTCGAGCAGACCGTGCTCGTCGGCCGTGATGCGGCGAAGGTCGCTGCCGCCGCCGAGAAGTTCGGCTGGAAGGAGAGCGCCACCGACTGGCGTGCCGTGCTGGAGCGCGACGACGTGCACATCGTCGACGTCTGCACCCCGGGCATCCTGCACCACGAGATCGTGCTCGCGGCGCTCGCGGCCGGCAAGCACGTGATCGTCGAGAAGCCGCTGGCCAACACCGTCGCCGAGGCCGAGGAGATGGCCGAGGCCTTCGAGAAGGCCAGGGCCAACGGGCAGCACGCGATCGTCAACTTCAACTACCGCCGGGTGCCCGCCATCGCGCTCGCGAAGAAGTTCATCGACGACGGCCGCATCGGCCCCATCCGGCACGTGCGCATCAGCTACCTGCAGGACTGGCTCAGCGACCCCTCCTCCCCCATGAGCTGGCGGCTTCGTCGCGAGGAGGCCGGCTCGGGCGCGCTCGGCGACCTCGGCTCGCACGCCACCGACCTCGTACTGCACCTCACCGGCGAGAGCATCGACAGCCTCACCGGCGGCGTGCACACCTTCGTGACGCAGCGGCCCTCGGGCGACAGCGGTGATGGCGCGATCGGCGGCTCGGCTTCCGACTCGGGGTCGGCTGACGTCGCGCTCGAAGACGTGACAGTGGATGACGCCGCGTGGGCGACGGGCCGGCTCTCAGGGGGCGGCATCGTTCAGCTCGAGGTCTCGCGCTTCGCGCTCGGCGCCAAGAACGGCCTCGCCCTCGAGATCTACGGCGAGAAGGGCAGCCTGACGTTCGACCTCGAGAACCTCAACGAGCTGATGTTCTTCGACTCCGGCGATGCGGCCGGGGAACAGGGATTCCGACGCATCCTCGTGACCGAGGCCGGGCATCCGTATGTCGGCCATTGGTGGCCCGACGGCCACATCATCGGCTGGGAGCACACGTTCGTGCACCAGTTCGCCGACTTCCTCAACTCCATCCGCGACGACACCGAGTCGCAGCCGTCGTTCGCCGACGGACTGCGGGTTCAGAAGGTGCTCGCCGCCGTGGAGAGTTCTGCCGCCGCAGGCGGCGCATCCGTCACCCCGTAACAGCCATGAGCCCTTCGACAAGCTCAGGGAACGGTCTGTTCCCTGAGCTTGTCGAAGGGCCGAATATGAGGAGAAGCACATGACACGCCCCGTCACCCTGTTCACCGGCCAGTGGGCCGACCTGCCGTTCGAGGAGGTGGCCAGGCTCGCCGGAGAGTGGGGCTACGACGGCCTCGAGATCGCCTGCTGGGGCGATCATCTCGACCCGTGGCGCGCAGCCGAAGACGACGCCTACGTGCAGTCGCGCCTCGACATCCTCGAGAAGAACAACCTCAAGGTCTTCGCGATCTCGAACCACCTCAAGGGGCAGGCGGTCTGCGACAACCCCATCGACTTCCGGCACAAGGACATGGTCTCGGCGAAGGTCTGGGGCGACGGCGACGGTGAGGGCGTTCGTCAGCGCGCTGCCGAGGAGATGAAGAAGACCGCGATCTCGGCGCGCAAGCTCGGCGTCGACACCGTCGTGGGCTTCACCGGCTCGAGCATCTGGCAGTACGTGGCCATGTTCCCGCCCGTGGGCCAAGACGTCATCGACGCCGGCTACCAGGACTTCGCCGACCGCTGGAACCCGATCCTCGACGTGTTCGAGGGCGAGGGCGTGCGCTTCGCCCACGAGGTGCACCCGTCGGAGATCGCCTACGACTACTGGTCGACCGTTCGCACCCTCGAAGCCATCGACCACAGAAAATCGTTCGGGCTCAACTGGGACCCGAGCCACATGGTGTGGCAGGGCATCAACCCGGTCGAGTTCATCACCGAGTTCGCCGAGCTGATCTACCACGTCGACTGCAAGGACACCCGCATGCGCAACGGCAACTCGGGGCGAGCAGGCATCCTCGGCTCGCACCTTCCGTGGTCCGACCCGCGCCGCGGCTGGGACTTCGTGTCGACGGGGCACGGCGACGTTCCGTGGGAGGACGCGTTCCGCGCGCTCAACCACATCGGCTACACCGGACCCATCTCGGTGGAGTGGGAGGACGCCGGCATGGACCGCCTGCGCGGCGCGCCCGAGGCCCTCGCCTTCGTGCGCTCGCTTCTGTGGGAGGCGCCCACGGCATCCTTCGACGCCGCCTTCTCGACGAAGGTCGACTAACCTTTCGCGCATGACGCCGACGCCCGAACCCTTCATTGCGACGGCGACGCCCGCGGATCTCGACGATCTGCGGGCTCGCCTGCGCGCCACCCGGTGGCCGGATGCGCCGGAGGACGCCGGCTGGTCGCTCGGCACCGACGTCGCGTACCTTCGCGAGCTCGTCGACTACTGGGCAGAGGAGTTCGACTGGCCCGCGCAGGAGGCGGCGCTCGCGCGCATCCCCCGGTTCCGGCTCGAGGTCGGCGGCCTCGGCATCCACTTCGCTCACGTTCGGGCGGTGCGGCCGCAAGGCGCCGCCGTCCCGACCGGTGCGAGTCCTGCCATGCCGCTGATTCTCAGCCACGGTTGGCCCGACTCGTTCTGGCGCTACTCGAAGGTGATCCCGCTGCTCACCGATCCCGGCGCGCACGGTGCCGACCCCGCCGACGCGTTCGACGTCATCGTGCCCGACATGCCGGGCTTCGGCTACAGCGAGAGGCCCTCCGGCCGACCGCTGAATTCGATCGACGTGGCCGGCCTCTGGGCCGAACTGATGGATGCGCTGGGGTACGGCCGCTTCGGCGCCGCCGGTGGCGACATCGGCAGTCACGTGAGTCGCTACCTGGCGCTCGACTTCCCCGAGAGGGTGCTGGCGGTGCACCGCACCGACGCCGGAATCCCCGTGGCCCTCCCGGGGCTCGAGCTCACGCCGCAGGAGCGGGCCTTCGTCGCCGATGCGGCCGCCTGGAATTCGAGCGAGGGCGCGTACGCGGCGATGCACCGCACGAAGCCGCAGACCGAGGCGGTCGGCCTCACCGACTCCCCCGCCGGCCTGGCCGCGTGGATCGTGGAGAAGCTGCGATCGTGGAGCGACTGCCACGGAGACCTCGAGAGCAGCTACACGAAAGACGAGGCCCTGACCCTCGTGACCATGTACTGGCTCACCGGCACGATCGGCTCTTCGATGCGCATGTATAACGCGAACTCCGCCATCCCTCCGGAACAGCTCGCCCGTCGCGTCGAGGTGCCCTCCGGCTTCGCGCTGTTCCCGGGCGACATCGTGCGGCCTCCGCGCGAGTGGCTCGACCGCGCCGCGAACACTGTGCACGTCAGCGAGCCTCCGCGCGGAGGGCACTTCGCGGCGTTCGAGGAGCCGGAGCTCTACGCCCAGGAGCTGCGCGACTTCTTCCGCCCCTACCGCGGCTGAGTTCGCAGGCCGGCTACGCCGTCGCGACCACGCCCGTGAACTCCGACGGCTGCACGATGACCCAGCCCGGGCCGTGGAACGCGTACTGGAAGGCCTCGCCCGATCCACGACCGATGAAGGCCCCGGCGCTCAGCGAAGACTTGACGGTCGGCTGCAGGTTCGCACTCCAGGCGACGGTGGCATTGATGTCGGTGAACGTGGGCTGCTGCGAGCAGTCGAGGATCATCGGGGTGCCCTGTGTGGCGACGGCCATGTGTCCGTGGCCGTGCACGGTCGTGTTCCAGAACCCACCGGCCAGCATGCTCGCACCCTTGAGTCGCGTGAGCTCGTAGCCGAGGTCGGCCTGGAACGCGAGGAGAGACGTTCCGTTGATCGTGATGCCCTCGCCCTCGAGCTGAATGAGGTGGATGTTGGCCCGGTGGTGCGCGAAGAACACGTCGCCGTGTCCGAACACGCGCATGAGCGGCTGGTCGTCCGACGAGACCATCTTGCGCAACAGGGCACCAGCATCCCTCGCACCTTCGTGCTTGAACTCGACGTTGCCCTGGTAGGCGACCATCGCGCCTTTTCTGGTGATGAGGTCTCGCCCGGGCGTGACCCGGGAGCGCAGCATGTAGGGGTTCTGCAGGGCCATCAGAGCGTCGGATTCGACCTCGTTGTTCTCCTGGCTGAAGAGTGTCGAGCGCATGGGGAGTGTCCTTCTCGTGCGTTGTGGAGGTGGTGGCTCCAGCCTAGGGGCGAGTGTCCCCTATGAGAGGGTGGATGGCACTATCGAGCGCACTCTCTGCCAGAGCGGGGCGCGGCGCGGCGCGGCGCGGCGGCGGCAGCATCGGCGGTCACGGGGTCCAGCCTCTCTCGCGGAGGGCGCGTTCTACACGGCGCGTCGCCTCGGCTGCGCCGTTGCGCATCTCTTCCTTGCGGATCTTCAGGGGAAACCAGTCGGCCCTGATGAACTCCTCGGTTCGCGTCATGTCGCGGTCGTACTGCACGGAGTCGGTCCTGTGCTGCTGTCCGTCGTACTCCACGATGAGCTTGTAGCGGCGGTACACCTTGTCGGCGCGCCCGATGCGCTCGCCCGTCTTCGAGTAGATCACCTGGTTGAGCTCGGGCTCCGGCAGTCCAGCCCTCACGATGGCGAGTCGGAGCTGGGTCTCCCTGCGCGACTCCGATCCGACGCGCACGTGCTCGAGGGCCTCGCGCGCCCGGCGCGCGCCCCGGCCGGAGTAGCCGGCCATGCGCATCCGGAGTTCGTCGAGGGTGACGAACGGACGCGGGTCTGCCGGGTTCACGTACTCGGGCACAAGGACAAGGTGGTCGGCCACGATGATGAGTTCGTCGAGCGAGACGCCGGGGGTCGCGGCCAGCTGCAGCCACGTCGAGGCGGGGTCGGCGACGGGGAATCCGAAGCGATCGACCACGATCAGATGCGGATCATTCGTCTCGTGGCCGACGATGCCTCGACCGCGGGCGGCGCGTTCCGGTGATCTCGACATCACATGCAGGGGCTCGAGCGCCGAGAAGTAACCGGCAAGCGGTGCAAGCCACATGCGAGCTGCGGTGGTGTGACTGAAGAACTGCCTGTCTGACATGCGGTGTCGATAGGCGGCGCAGACAGTGCTGAGCTGCACTGCGGTCCCGGCCGGCATCCGCACCCCGCGGAACGGGGTGGCGAGGTCGGAACTTCGCAGACGTGCCGGGCTGACACCTTCGGCGCGCGCTTGCCTGACAGAGAACGCGCGCCCCCGAAGCGGGGGAGGAAGGGGTCGGTGCGAAGTCATGCGCCCATGATGGGGCAGCAGCCCGACCGGATGGATGCCTCTCCACAGGGTCGTCTTCGACCGGGCGGCGACGCGAACCGACCCAAGTTGCTGTCTTCCGACGAAAGGAGAGCTGATTGCGTCGGTTCGCGTCGTCACCGAGAACGCGAACCGACGCTAACTGCTCTCCTTTCGCAGAAGGAGCGCACTATGCGGCAAGTCGCTGGGGAGGAGAGGAGGGGAAGGCCGGGCAGAGCGCCGGCGGGGCGCCGAGGCTACGCGTCGCCCAGCAGCATCGCAGCGGCGTCGAGCATGTCGAGCATGCGACGGCGCATATGGCCGATGTGCTCTTTCACCGCGGGTTCGATGGCTGCGTAGTCCTTGGCGATCATGGCGTCGGCCAGCACCTGGTGCTCGGTCGAGCACGCCTCGAGGCGGTGCTGCAGCGTTGCCGCGCGCAGCCAGAAGCGCTGGATGCGACGTCGCGTCTCCTTGACTGTGTCGGCCACCAGCTGGTTGCCCGCGATCCCGTTGACCAGTCGGTGGAAAGCGAGGTCCGCCTCCGACCAGGAGTCGCGATCGTCGCCGTGCGCCGCCCGCGTCATCTCCTCGACCGACGAACGCAGGCGCTGGATGTCGTCTTCCGTCAGTTTCTCGGCCGCTTTGCGACAGATGTAGGTGTCGAGAACCTCGAGCAGGTCGCAGGCGTCGTTGACCTCGGTGCGCGTAAGCTGCGACACGGTGAAGCGCGCGTTGTCGGTGCGCTTGACGAGCCCCTCCTTCTCGAGGCGCTGCAAGGCCTCGCGCACCGGAGTGCGCGAGATTCCGAGCTGGTTGGCGATGCGGTTCTCCGAGAGCGGCGCTCCGGATCGCAGGCGGAAGCCCGTTATCTCCGAGAGCAGGAACTCGTAGGCGTCGTTGACCCGTGAGCTCGCTTCGGTCGTTGTGATCACCATCGAAGACCACCCTTCTTGTGCACTAAGAATATGCTCCCGTGACGACGCCGGCCCGCTTCGACAAGCTCAGCGACCGGCGCAACGATCACAGCACGCGGTCGACGAACTCCCGGTTGTGCACCGTCACCGGAACCTTCTGCAGCTCGAGGATGCCCCGGGCGACGTGCTCCGACAGCCGGCGGAAGGCCTCGTGCCCCTTCTCGGCCGTGGCGCGCATCGGGTTGCCGATGATTCCGTTCTCGACGAACTCGTGGTGGTCCATGGGGAAGCTGAAGTACTGGTACCCCTCGAACTCGGCGTCGGGCATCCCGTCGTCTTTCGAGAACGCCTTCGGCAGGAAGGCAGGGATGTGCGCGCGGGTGTCGACGGCGCGCTCCATACGCACGAGGTTCTCGTTCCAAGCCAGGTCTTGAGACGTCTCGAGCTCGGAGGAGTGCCAGCCGGGTGTCTCCTCGGGCGGGTTCTCCATGAGTCCCTTCAGGATGCCCTCGTAGCGCTCCATGTAGGGCTTCACGAACGAGATCAGCGCGCCCGTCTCGTAGCGGAGCTTGCGCAGCACCGGGTCGACGACCTTGATGTTCGAGCCGTGGCCGTTGATGAAGATGATGCGGTTGAATCCGTGATGGATGAGACTGCGCGCGATGTCGTTCATCAGCGCGAGCAGCGTCGACGAGCGCACCGTGATCGTGCCGCGCCCCTCGCCCACGCCGTACATGTGCTGCGGCGAGTAGCCCGTCCAGATGGGCGGGGTGTGCAGCACGCCGATCTCCTCGGAGATGCGCTCCGAGATCTCGACCGCCGTGATCGTGTCGGTGAACAGCGGCAGATGCGGACCGTGCTGCTCGGTCGACGCGATGGGAACGAGCACCGTGTCCTTCGTCTTGAGGTACTCGCCGATGTCGACGTACGAGAGGTGCGCCAGGTTCCACGAGCGGAACTTCTCGCGGAACTCCTCGTCTCCCTCGGTCAGTCTGTTCACAATGCGTTCGCTCATGCGAGTGCCTCCTTGGGGCGGGTCGAGTCGAGGATGGTGCTGAACAGCTCGGCGACATGGCGCCCGAGCTCGGGGTCGTTGATGTGCAGGTCGATGGTCTCGACGGGTATGTCGGGCCGGATGTTCGCCCGCACCTCCTCGAGGAACGCGGCGTCGGCCGCGGGGTTCCAGAACGGACCGTCGGGCGTCGACGGGATCGACAGCCCGCGGGTCGGAACGACGACGCGCACCGGCCCGGTGGCCGAGTTCAGCCGATCGGCGAAGATGCGCCCGATCTGCCGCATCTCGTCTTCGGGGGTGCGCACGAGCGCGTACTCGGGATTGTGGTCGTAGACGGGTCGACCCGCGAGCGCCGAGGGGATCTGCCCCGCCGCAAAGACCGAGAAGTCGATGCAGCCGGGCACGACGACCTGCGGCAGGCCGAGTTCACCCACGACCCGCAGACGGTTCGGCCCGCCGTTGTGGATGCCTCCGGTCAGCGGATCCGTGATCTCGTTCGTCGTGTAGTCGATGACCCCCACGAACTGGCCGGCCGCCGCGAGCTCCTCCATGGCGGGCCCGCCGACGCCGTTCGAGTGGAACACCACCGTCTCGTAGCCGAGCTCCGCGAGGCGCGCCTTCATCGCCTCCACGGCGTGGGTGGTGTTGCCCAGCATGGTGGTCGCCACGTAGCGGGTGTCTGCCGACGGCGGGCCGAGCGGATGACCCGCCCGCAGCATCCCGAGCATCGCCGCGGCCACGTTGTCGAAGACCGTGGTCGAGATAGGGTTGAGGCCCAGGATGTCGACGATCGAGTGCACGACCATCACGTCTTTCGTGCCCACATACGGCGCGAATTCGTGGTGTCCGGATGCCGTCGGCGCGACGACGATCTTGGGCACGCCCACGGGCAGGACCTGGATGGCGGCGGCGCCCATGACCGAGCCCACTCCCCCGACGCTGATGCCGCCGACCACCTCTCCGAGGGCGAACTTCTCGCGCACCAGGTCGGTGACGAGGGTGCGCATGATCTCGACGGCGCGTCCGCGGGTTCCGGCGTGCTGCAGCTCGTCGAGGGTCATGCCCCCTCGACGAGCCAGCTCGCCGTGCGAGATGTCGGGCGTGATGTCCACCGGCTCGCCCAGGATGCCGGAGTCGATCACGAAGGTGTCGACGCCCAGGGAGGCGAGGCGATCGCGCAGATACGCGACCTCCGGCCCCTTGGTGTCGAGCGTCGCGATGAGTACGACAGCACCCATGACGGGCTCCCTTCGAGAAAGAATCACGGCCTACTTCGTGATCAGCGGCAGCAGCGTCTCGGCGTTCACCTTGACCAGCCAGTCGTAGTACTCCTCGGTGAGGATGGACGAGCCGTGGTCGATGATGAACTTCAGCTGGTCGGGGTCGATGTCGAGCCCGTCGAAGTTCGTCTCGAGCGCGTTGGGGTACTTGTTCGCCGGCGTGCGGTCGACGGGGGCCACGAACTCCGCCGTGAGGGCGCCGTCGTAGCCGATCTCCTCGAGTGTCGAGACGACCCTCTGCCAGTCGTAGTCCCCGTAGCCCGCGGGCATCCGGTTGTTCTCGGCGACGTGGAAGTCGACGAGCTTCGGGCCGACGAGCCGGATGGCATCCCAGAGGTTCGCCTCCTCGATGTTGATGTGAAACGCGTCCAGCACCACTCCGAGGTTCGGGCCCACGGCGTCGCACAGCGCCAGGGCCTGCTCGGCGCGGGTGATGAGATACGACTCGAAGCGGTTGAGCGGTTCGATGCCGACGCGCACGCCTTTGGCCTCGGCAACCTCGTAGATCTCCTTGACGCCGTCGACGAGCCAGCCCCACTCGTTCTCGGGAGTCGAGTCGGGCGTGATCTTGCCCACCTCGCCGGGAACGAGCGTGAGGATCTGGCCGTCGAGGTCGGAGACGAGCTGGATGCAGTCCTTCACGTACTGCACGCTCGATGCGCGCACACCTTCGTCACCGGACTGCATGTTGCGCCCGCCGACCATGAGCGTCACCGAACCCCAGCAGTCGAGGCCGTAGTGGTCGAGCAGCCCGCGCACGTGCTTGGGGTCGTACTTCTCGGGCTCTCCCGAGATCTCGATGCTCTTGTAGCCGTATTTCGCGAGACGGGCGATCGTGGTCTCGATCGGTTCCGATCGCATCCAGTTGTGCATGGACAGATGCATGACTCTCTCCTTTGAGAATTGCGGGGTGGGGGTGAGGCTGTTCAGTTGTGGGGCCGGATGCCGGGGGCCGGCTACCAGCGGGAGTTGCGGGGCGGCCCGAAGCCGAGTTTGCCGGGATTCATGATTCCGTCGGGATCCCACGCGTCTTTGAGTGCACGCATGAGCTCGAAGCCGGTGCCGTGCTGGAGACGCATGAATCGACCGAGCTTCATTCCCACGCCGTGGTGATCATTGAGCACGCCCCCCGCTGAGATTCCCTCACGGATTCCAACATCCCACAGCCTGTCGTGCAGCGCCATGGCCTCGGCCGGGTCGGTGGGCGGCTCGTCGACGTAGAACCGGTCGTAGATCATGGCGCCCCAGTCGTACCAGTGCGAGAGGTGGGCCGTGTAGCGGGCGCCGTAGTCGGCGAACTGCGCTTCGATCGCCGTTTTCTTGGCCCGGTAGATCGCGGGCAGGTCACTGAAGCGGGCGACGGTGTCGAATGTTCCGTAGAGCAGAGGAGGCTGGGGCAGTTTGCCCTTCGCGTAGGGCTCGTACTTTCCGTCCCACCAGATGCGCCCGACATCGGGGCCGAGCGAGGTGCCGCCGGCCTTCTCCGCCTGTGCGGTGATGGCGCGCAGCTCGTAGTCGACGAGCTCCTGGTCGCCGTCGCACATGATCACCATGAGGGTGCCGGTGAACGGGGTGCCGACCCAGTCCTTGAGCTTCTTCGAGTCGGCCTCGTCGTAGAGCCGGATGACCGCGGGACGCAACCTGGCGGTCATGATGCGGCGACCGGCATCCATGCCCGCGAAGATGTCGGGGAAGCTGAACGAGAGGAACCCGCGGGCCTCGGGCAGCGGGTCGATGCGGAGGCTGGCCTCGGTGATCACGCCGAGGGTGCCCTCGCTGCCGACGAAGGTCTGCAGCAGGTCGGAGCCCGCGGCGTGGCTCGGGACGTTCAGCGTCTTGACGACCGTGCCGGGCGCGACGACGGCCTCGACCTGCAGCACCTGGTCTTCGGCCTTGCCGTACTTGGTGCTCACGACCCCCGAGCCTCGGGCGGCTATGAAGCCGCCGATCGTGGCGCCGAGGTGGTAGCTGCCGGGGTAGTGCGCGAGCGTGAGGCCCTTCTCGTTGAGGGCCGCCTCGAGCGTCGGGCCGTCGATTCCCGCACCCGTCGTCACGACCAGGCTCTCCTCGTCGATCTCGACGATCTTGTTCAGGCGGGTGAGGTCGACGGCTATTCCGCCGTAGGGTGCGAAGGTGCCGCCCTGGGTGCCGGAGCCGCCGCCGCGCGGGACCACGGGGATGCGGTAGTCGGATGCGAGTCGTACGACGGCCTGCACGTCGGCCGTCGTTCCCGGGCGCACCACGAAGTCGGCGGCGGGCACCGCGAGATCGCGATACTGCAGGTACTTGCTCATCCACGACCAGTCGGCGGCCTGCTCCTGCGTCTCGGCCTGATCGATCGACACGTGCTCGGCGCCGATGGCCATCTGGAGTTCGCGCAGCACGTGGCCCCGCAGAAACGAGGAGCCGCTGACGAGTGTGGTGTCGACGCTGCTGCCCAGATCATGGTTCCCCACGGAGACTCCTTTGTGTCGTGTGGACGGTTCGTGTCACGGTCCGGGGTCTGCATCGACCTTGTATCCGAACCTGTATACAAGCAAGAACACTATGTGGTGTTTGGGTGTGTGTCAACACATCCGCGTGCGCTCGAACGGTGAATGACATCGAGATCGAAGACAGCATCGCGTCGCGCCTGGGGCTGGGACTCGCCGCCATCGGCCGCCCGCAGCAGGAACGCAAGGCGCACTTCCTCGGCATGCTCGTGAGTTGCGGGTGGTTGGCCCCCCAGCCGAAGGGTGGCCCAGCCGCGAGGAGTAGCATCCGTGACGTTCGACCCTTCGCGAAAGGCACGCTGACGCCTCCCCTCGACACCCTCCTCGGCTCGTGGTCGCTCGACCCGACCGCACTCACGGCGATACTCGCCAGCGCCGCGCTGTATGCGATCGGCGTGCGGCGCATCCGGTCTCGTGGCGGCCGCTGGCCGGCGTCGCGAACCGTGCTCTTCATCGTCGCCGGGCTCGGCTCGTGGGCCGTGGTCTCGTTCGGCTTTCTCGGCACCTACAGCGGAGAGCTGAGACTCGCGTTCACCACGCGCATCGCGCTACTGCTCTTCGTGGTTCCCGCGCTGATGGTGCTGGGCCGCCCCGTCGAACTCGCCAGACGCTCCCTCGGGCCATGCGGTTCCGCACGGCTCGAACGTGTGCTGTCGTCGTGGATCGTGCGCGTCACCGGCAACGCGGCATTCGCCACTCTGTTCGCCGCGCTCGCCTTCTGCGTCTTCCTCACCCCACTCGCCGGCGCGCTCAGGCTGAGCTCCGTCGCGGAGCCAGTCATCGGCTTGCTGGTGCCGGCCATCGGGCTGCTGTTCGCCCTGCCCCTGGTCGAGAACTCGGCGGCGCGCAGCACCCTGTTCATTACAGCCGAGTTCTTGCTGGCGTTCGTCGAGCTGGTTCTCGACGCCATTCCCGGCGTGCTGATGCGGTTGAACGACGGCGTGCTGGATGGCGTCGGCCCGGGCGTCGCGAGCGGAGTCGGCGCCGTCGCATCACAACTCGTGCCCGGTTGGTGGCCGAACCCGGTGCACGATCAGCACCTCGCGGGCGACCTGCTCTGGTTCATCGCCGAGATCGCCGACGTTCCGATTCTGATCCTGCTCTTCGTGCGCTGGTCGCGCCTCGACCGCAGAGATGCGAAGAAGATGGATGTGCTGAGCGACGACGAGATGGACGCCCTGACCCGCGAGCACCTCGGCCGCCGCGGCTGAGAATCGGCGCCCGTTCGGCCCATCCGCGCCCGGCCGTCTGGCAGCGGATGCACCGAGTTGGCGCCGATGCGCCCGCCCGATCCGCGTACGCTCGAATCGTGGATGACATCGAGATCGAAGACAGCATCGCGTCGCGCCTGGGGCTGGGACTCGCCGCCATCGGTCGCCCCGCGTACATCACCGCCGGGCGCGCGAAGGACCTGGGCGAGGGCGCCGATCGCAGCGTGGATGCGATGCGCGAGCGGGCGCACAAGCTTCTGGATGCCGCGTGGTGGCTGGGCATCCGCTACGTCGACGCGGCGCGCTCGTACGGACGCGCCGAGGAGTTCCTCGGATCGTGGCTCGCCGCGCATCCGGGGTATCGCGACGAGCTGACCATCGGATCGAAGTGGGGCTACGAGTACACCGGCGACTGGCGGCTCGACGCGGCGCAGCAGGAGCGCAAGGAGCACTCCCTCGCCATGTTCGACCGCCAGTGGGCCGAGACGCTCGAGGCGCTCGGCACCGAACCCGACGTGTACCTCGTTCACTCCCTGACCTCCGACAGCACGGCCCTCGACGACGGCGCGCTGCTCGACCGGCTGCGCGCGCTGCGCGAGAGCGGGGTGCGCGTGGGCTTCTCGACGAGCGGGCCGGCGCAGGCCGCCGTGATCGAGCGCGCGCTCGGCCTCGCCGACTCCCCGTTCTCTGCCGTGCAGTCCACCTGGAACCTGCTCGAGCCCTCGGTGGGCGAGGCGCTCGCCGCAGCGAACGATGCCAAGTGGCTCGTCGTGGTGAAGGAGGTGCTGGCCAATGGGCGGCTGACATCGCGGGCCGCGGGTGCGGGTGCTGCCGGCGGGTCTGTTCCGGGCGCTGCCGACGAGTCGGTTCCGGGCGCGGCCGGCGAGGCGGTTCCGGATGCCGCGGTCGCGGCCGCCGCTGCCCTCGCCGCCGAAGACGGCCAGCGCGTCGACGGACTGGCCATCGGCGCGGCCGTGGCGCATCCGTGGGCCGACATCGTGCTGACCGGAGCGGTGACCCGCAAGCAGCTCAAGCAGAACCTCGAGGCGCGCGCGCCGTCACTCGACGAGGAGCGCCTCGCGGCACTGGCCGAGCCGGCCGAACAATACTGGGAGGCGCGCGCCGCCCGCCCCTGGAGCTGACGCCCAGCGCCGGTCGAGTAGCGAGGAACGAGCGTATCGAGACCACCCCGCCCCGCCCACTAGCGGTAAAAACCGAACGACTGTAAGGTTTTTGAATCGGTTCATTCGCCGCGCGTCCCACGTCTCAACGGAGAGTCCATGTCCCAGTCACCATCTGACGCCACTGTCACCGTCTCGAAGCTCTGGGCCGAGGGCCGTGGCCGACCCGAGTTCCTGGCCACGGGCATCCCGTCGCTCTCGTGGCAGGTGACCACGGATGCGCCGGGCTGGCTGCAGGCGTCGGCCGACATCGAGGTGCGCCGCGGCTCGCAGCGCGGCTCGCATGCCGAGAGCTCGAATGCCGGGGGTTCGAATGCAGGCAGCACGGAGTCGTTCACCGTCGACGGGCGCGAGTCGCAGCACGTCGCCTGGCCGTTCGCGCCGCTCGCCGCCTACGACTCCGCCGAGGTGCGCGTGCGCGTCCATGGCGAAGACGGCTCGGAGTCGGAGTTCGGCGACTGGCACCTTCTCCGCACCGGCCCGCTCACTGCCGACGACTGGGTCGCCCCCTTCATCGCCGTCGATGCAGAGACGAGCGACCGCGGAACCGTACGCTTCCGCACCGAGTTCACGCCGCGCGACGACGTCATCTCCGCGGTGCTCTCCGCCACCGCCCATGGCATCTACGAGCTCACCCTCGCGGGTTCGGTCGTGGGCGACGAGGTGCTCACCCCCGGCTGGACCGTCTACGACGACCGCCTCACCTTCCAGAGCTACGACGTGGCCGACCGCCTCGCCGCGGGTGAAGCCGTCGTGCTCGGCGCCACCGTGGCCGAGGGCTGGTACCGCGAGCGCTTCGGCTTCGACGGCAACTTCGCCACCTTCTACCCTGGCCCCGTCGCCCTCTCGGCCCAGCTCGTCGTGAGCTACGAAGACGGCACCGTCGAGCGCGTCGTGACCGACGACAGCTGGCAGGGCACCGCCGCCGGGCCCGTCGTCAGCGCCGGCATCTACCCCGGCGAGGTGTTCGACGCCCGCCTCGACGACAGTGCGCTCCTCGCCGTCGGCGCCGCGTTCCCCGAGCCGGCCCGCGCCCACGAGCTGAGCACCGACGAAGCCGACCCCGCGCGGCTCGTGCCGTCGTTCGCGCCGCCGGTGCGTCGCATCCAGACCGTGCCCGCGCAGCGCATCTTCACCTCGCCGTCGGGCAAGACCCTCGTCGACTTCGGCCAGAACCTCGTGGGCTGGCTCGAGCTGCGCATCGATGCGCCGGCCGGGCACGAAGTGACCCTGCGCCACGCCGAGGTGCTCGAAGACGGCGAGCTGGGCATCCGGCCGCTGCGATTCGCGAAGGCGACCGACACGTTCACGGGCGACGGGGGCGGCGAGCGCACCTGGAGCCCGCGCTTCACGTTCCACGGGTTCCGCTACGCCGAGATCACGAACTGGCCGGGCGAGCTCACGCTCGACGACGTCTCGGCCGTGGTCGTGCACAACGACATGGTGCGCACCGGCTACCTCGAGACGAGCAATCCGATGCTCGACCAGCTGCACTCGAACGTGCTCTGGGGCATGCGCGGCAACTTCCTGAGCCTGCCGACCGACTGCCCCCAGCGCGACGAACGCCTCGGCTGGACCGGCGACATCCAGGTCTTCGCGCCCACCGCGAGCTACCTCTACGACACGAGCGGGTTCCTCGGCTCGTGGCTGCGCGACCTCGAGGCCGAGCAGCGCAAGGCGGCGGGCGTCGTGCCCTTCGTCGTGCCGAGTCCCCTGCCGATGCCGCCCATGCCGGCAGCCGCGTGGGGCGATGCCGCGACGCTGGTTCCGGATGCCCTCTTCGAGCGTTTCGCAGACCGGGCCGCGTTGGCCGCACAGTACGAGAGCATGACCCGGTGGGTCGACGTGGTGGATGCGTTGGCCGGCGACGACCACCTGTGGACGGGCGGGTTCCAGTTCGGGGACTGGCTCGACCCGAGCGCGCCGCCAGAGAACCCGGCGAAGGCGAAGACCGATCCGGACATCGTGGCCACCGCCTACTTCTACCGCTCGACGGCCCGCACCGCGGAGGCCGCCCGCGTGCTCGGCCATGCGGCCGACGCGAGCCGATACGGCGAGCTGGCCGAGGGCATCCGATCGGCCTTTCTCGCCGAGTATGTGACGCCCGCCGGGCGCGTGATGTCGGATGCGCACACCGCGTACGCGATCGCGATCGGCTTCGAGCTGATCACCGAGCCGCAGGCGCTGGCCACGGCCGGGGCGCGACTCGCGGAGCTGGTGCGCTCGCACGGCTATCGCATCGGCACCGGATTCGTGGGCACTCCCCTGATCTGCGACGCGCTCGTTCGCGGCGGGCAGAGCGACGTGGCGTTCAGGCTGCTGCTCGAAGAGGGCTGCCCGTCGTGGCTGTACCCGATCACCATGGGCGCGACCACGATCTGGGAGCGCTGGGACAGCATGCTGCCCGACGGCAGCATCAACCCCGGGGAGATGACCTCGTTCAACCACTATGCGCTCGGAGCGGTCGCGGACTGGATGCAGCGCTCGATCGGCGGAATCGCTCCCGGCGCCGCGGGGTACTCGGTCGTCGAGATCGCGCCTGTACTCGGGGGCGGGCTCACCAGTGCGCACGCGAACCTCGACACCAGCTTCGGTCTCGTCGACGTGTCGTGGATGCTCGAGGGCGGGTCGTTCTCGCTCGTCGCGGTGGTTCCGCCGAACGCCACCGCGCGCGTCACGCTACCGGGTGCGTCTTCTGCCGATGCGATCGAGGTCGGATCGGGGCGGCACGAGTTCATGGTCGACGTGTCCGCGCTCGTCGCCGCCGCCGAGGTCGAGCCGCTGACGATGGAGACTCCCCTGTCTCGGATCGTCGGCGACACCGAGGCGCGCGACGGACTCGAGGCGCTCTTCGCGGAGCTCGGCTACTTCATCGGCCTGGGCTGGACGAAGGACGGCCGCTGGAAGAGTGGCAGCCCTCTGGGGAAGTCGCTCATCATGATGCCCCCGCACAACGTCGCCCGCGTAGAGCAGTACCTGACCGCCCTGAACGAGTCTCGTTCAGCTGGTTCGACCACCGCGAGCTGACCTGAAGTGCTGCCTTCCGGCCGACGGAGGGCACCGAACTGACGCAAACTGCTCTATTTCGACAGAAAAAGAGCACTTCGCGTGAGTTCGCCAGCACCCCAGAGCACTTCGCGTCAGTTCGCCAGCGCAGAGCGGGTCAGTCGCGGCCCGTGTAGTGGAAGGCCGTGAAGGCCACGTCTCCGGAGGTGGCGTAGAGGCCTATGACGCGGCCCGTGAACGAGGCGGCGGTCTCCTGCGAGAGGTAGCGGCCGTCGACGCGTGCCAGCTCGTGCTGCTCGCCCTCGGCGGTTTCGGCGCTCAACACGACGACATCGCTCGTGAGGTTCGGCAGGAAGCCCTCGCCGACCGACGCCACGAAGTCGAGGCGCAGCGTCACGGGCGACTCCGGTGCGATCGAGGCGCTCCACTCCTGCCGGATGCCCGCCACGGCCGCGCGCGCGGTCACCCGTCCCGCAGACACCTCCACCTCGTAGTGGTGCAGCTCGTCGTAGCGAACACCCAGCCCGCCGAGACCGTCCGATCCGGGGTCGACCAGCACCGACACCGAGGCGAGCGGATGCTGCTGCCGATACCCGAGGAACGCCGGCCTCAGATCGTCGAGACTCGACCCGTCGCCGCTCAGAACGACATGCCCCGGCCGAGCACTCAGCGACGCGAACGACGACGGATACCGCCGCACGCCGATCCACTCGAGCCCCAGCGAGGCTCCCTCGAACGAATCCGAGAACTCGAACTGCCCCGCCCGCGGGTTCAGTAGAACAGGGTCGGCCTCGAGCCACCCGTCGGCCGTCCAGCGCGCGTCGGTGATGAAGGTCTCGCGTCCCATCGCCGAGAACGCCTGCGTCATGCCGGTGGGCCGCATGCCGAGCATCACGATCGCCCAGCCGCCATCCGGGGTCTCGACGAGGTCGCCGTGGCCGGTGTTCTGGATGGGCCGCGAGGTGCTGCGCGCCGACAGGATGGGGTTGCCCGGCCCCGGCTCGAACGGCCCCGCCGGGTGCGTGCCACGGGCCACGCTGATGCCGTGCCCGCGCTCGGTGCCGCCCTCGGCGATCACGAGGTACCAGTAGTCGCCGTGCTGGTACAGGTGGGGCGCTTCGGGGAACTTGAGCCCGGATCCCTGCCACAGCGGAACGGGCCAAGAGAGCACGGCGCCGGTCGAGAGGTCGACGGTCACCTGCAGGATGCCGCCATGCTCGCCGGGAGGGTTGCCGCTGGTCACGTCGAGGCCCGAGTAGGTGATGTACGCGAGCCCGTCCGAGTCCCAGGCGAGGTCGGAGTCGATGCCGTGCACCCCGTCGACGAGCGTGCCGTCGCTCCAGGGGCCGGCCGGGTCGGTGGCCGTGAAGATCAACATTCCGCGACCCATCGCATCCGTCACGACGACGTAGAAGACGCCGTCGCGGTGCCGGATGGTGGGAGCCCACGCCCCGCCCAGCGTCGGCACCGCGTGCGAGTCGAGCTGACCCTCACGCGAGACGACGTGGCCGATCTGCGTCCATTCGACGAGGTCGCGGCTGTGGAACACGGGGATGCCGGGCAGGTACTCGAAGGTCGAGTTCACCAGGTAGTAGTCGTCGCCGACCTTCAGCACGCTCGGGTCGGGGTAGAAGCCGGCGATGAGCGGGTTGGGCCAGGCACTGCCGGCTGTGACACCCTCGCTCACGCGGTGACCTCGACCGACTTCGAGCGGGCGAGCGCCGAGACGCTGGTGCCCGCGTGCAGGCGGAACACGCCCGGCTCGTAGTGCCAGCCCGGGGCGCCCTGCGCATCCACGCCCCAGTCGGCGAAGGCGCGAGCCGACACCGGAATGGTGACCCACGCACTCTCGCCCGGTTCGACGCGCACGGCGGCGAAGCCGACGAGCCAGCGCACCGGGCGATCGATCGCCGAGGTCTCCCGCGAGGCGTAGAGCTGCACGACCTGCTTGCCGAGACGCGTTCCCGTGTTCGTGACGCGCACGGCGGCCGAGATGGTGCCGCCCTCGGCGATCGACGAGGTGTCGAGCGCGAGGTCGTCGACTGTCCAGGTGGTGTAGCCGAGACCGTGGCCGAATTCGTAGGCGGGCTCTGTGCCGGCCTTCAGCCAGGCCCGGTAGCCGATGTGGATGCCCTCGTCATACGACACGACGCCGTTCTGGGGCGTCACGTCGATCACGGGCACGTCGGACTGCTCGATCGGCCAGGTCGTGGGCAGGCGGCCGCCCGGCTCGGCGAGCCCGAGCAGGATGTCGGCGACCGCGTCTCCGTACTCCTGTCCTCCGAACCAGCTGAGCAGAACGGCCGCGACCTCGTTGCGCCACGGCAGCAGCACGGGCGATCCCGAGTTGACCACCACGACGGTGCGCGGGTTGACCGCGGCGACGGCGCGCACGAGCTCGTCCTGCCGACCCGGAAGAGCCAGCGACTCGCGGTCGTAGCCCTCGGACTCGACGCGCGAGTTCGTTCCCACGACCACCACGGCGACGTCGGCCGAACGGGCCGCCTCGACGGCGTCGGCGATGAGCTGCTCGGGGTGCGAGCGATCCGGCTCGATGCCGATCGTGATGCTCAGCGCGCCGGCCAGCGGACCGCCCTGCTCGATGTCGTACTCGATCGTCACGTCGATCGGCTCGCCCTCGACGACCGGTACAGCGACCGAGCTCGAGGGCGGCGAGAGGAACGCCGCGCCGAGGTCGGTTCCCGCGGTGACCACGTTCTCCTCGTGCAGCAGTTCGCCGTTCACGATCACCCGGCCGTTGCCGGCGCCCGCGAAGCCGAGAAGAATCTCGCCCGTCGCATCCGGCGTGTAGCGGGTGCTGAACTCGAGCGACGAGGCCTGCGCGATCGGGGCGTCGCCGCCGAACCAGACGAGCGCCGACGCGCGGCGGTCCTCGTCGAAGATCGAGGCACCGGATGCGTCGAGGAAGCGCACGTGCGCGCCCGGTTCGCCCGTGGCCGGGTTGGTCATGCTCTCGAGCGGAAGCTCGGCGATGCCCTCCTGCACGACCGCGCCGACGGAGTAGCTGATCGCGACGTCGGGAAGCGCGCTGCGCAGTCCGTCGAGCGGAGTGACCACCTTGTCGGGAAGGACCGTGGCGCTTCCGCCGCCCTGGGTGCGGGCGAAGCGGGCGTTGTGCCCGATCACGGCGACCGATGTCAGCGACGCGGCGTTCCACGGCAGCTCGGAGTTCTCGTTGCGCACGAGAACGGCGCCCTCGACCTCGGCGGTGCGCGCGAAGGCGACCCCGTCTTCGATGACGACCGGCTCGGGCACGGGGGCGTCGAATCCCTCGAGCGCTCCGACCCGGGCGGCGAGGGCCAGCAGGCGCAGCACCTTGCGGTCGACGGCCGACTCCTCGACCTCGCCGGCACGAACTGCGGCGACGAGGGCGTCGCCCCAGGGACCGGCCGGTCCGGGCATCACCAGGTCTTGGGAGAAGCGCGCACTGTTCACGTCGCGCACCGCAGTCCAGTCGCTGATGACCACTCCGTCGAAGCCCCACTCCGAGTTCAGCGGGGTCTCGAGCAGGTCGTTCTCAGTGACCGTGGCGCCGTTGACGGAGTTGTACGAACTCATGACGAGCCAGGCGTGCGCCTCGGTGATGGCCTTCTCGAAGGCAAGCAGGTAGAGCTCGCGCAGGGGGCGCTCGGCCACGCGCACGTCGACGGTGAAGCGGTCGGTCTCGAAGTCGTTGGCGATGTAGTGCTTGGGCGTCGCGCCCACGCCGTTCTCCTGCATGCCCACGACGTAGGCGGCGGCCAGGTCGGCGGTGAGCACCGGGTCCTCGCTGAACGCCTCGAAGTGGCGGCCGCCGAGCGGGGAGCGGTGCAGGTTGATGGTCGGGCCGAGCACAACGTCGACGCCCTTGCGACGCGCCTCCACGGCGGCGACGTTCCCGTAGCGGCGGGCGATGTCCGCATCCCATGACGAGCCGAGCGCGGTGGCCGAGGGCAGGTTGAGTGACGGGCTGCGCTCGTCCCACACTTCGCCGCGAACACCCGACGGCCCGTCGGAGACGAGCATGCGGCGCAGTCCGATCTTCTCGAGCGGCCACGTGGCCCAGAAGTCGTGCCCGGTGAGCACGAGCACCTTCTCTTCGAGGGTCAGCTTCGACAGCAGTTCGAGTAGTCGCGGGTCGGCGGGGGCCTGGATGAGGTCGGTCATGACTTATTTGCTTTCTGTTGAGCGTCGAGCGTGTGAGTAGCTGAGGCCGTGGCCGAAATCGAAGAGGGGGTCGGCGAAGCGGTGCGGCTGGTCGAGGTCGCCGGCGAGCACGTCGCTCATCGAGCGCGGCAGCTGGAACGGCAGGCGTCCCTCGGGCTCGGCCCTGCCGAAGAGCACGTCGAGCACGGCGCGGTCGCTCGATCCGAAGTCGCCGACCACCGCTGCGGCCTCGGCCGCGATCTCGGGGATGACCGCCGGGCGCTCGAGGTTCTGCACCACGACGGTGGGCCGCCCCGCGAGCGTTTCACGGATGCGCGCCAGCTCGTCGGGAGCGAAGTCGAGCGGCCCCGAGTGGAAGTTGCTCTCGAAGATCGTGGTCTGCCGGTGATCGTGCGGGGTCGACAGGCGCAGGATCACCACGTCGGCGTCGCCGACCGAGCTCGCCACGTCGGCGTATGCGAACAGCACGGCGTCGTCGATGTCGGGCGCGAAAACGCGCAGCCCGTTGGCCAGCGGCAGGGTCGGATGCGCCGGGTCGCCGTTCGTGAGCAGCGTCAGCGAGCGACGCTGGGCCTCGAGGCCCGCGGCCACGAGATCGGCCCGGCCCACGACATCCGCAGCCGTCGACGGGTCGAGCGGCTCGGCGTCGAACAGGCCGAGTCGCAGCTTCTCGCGCAGGATGCGCCGCACCGACGAGTCGATGCGCGCCTCGCTGACGCGGCCGTCGCGCACGAGCTGGGCCACGAGCGAGCTCTCCGAGTCGCCGCCGAACTGGTCGACGCCCGCCTCGAGCGCACGCTGGGTGCGGGCGGGCGGATCGAGCTGCTCGATGCCCCACGCACGCGCCACGAACATCTGCCCCATGATCTCGTGGTCGTTCAGCACGCCCCAGTCGGTCGAGATGATGCCCTCGAACTCGAGCCCCTCGCGCAGCATTCCGGTGATGACCTGGCGGTTGAAGGCGAACGCCACCTCTTCGAGCTCGGTGCCCACGGGCATGCCGTAGTAGGCCATGACCTGGTTGGCGCCGGCCGCGAGCGCGGGCGGAAACGGCGCGACGTGCTCGGCGAGGTGCCCGCCCGGGTAGACCTGCTCCCTGCCGTGGGCGAAGTGCGGGTCCTCCCCGTCTTTCTGGGGGCCTCCACCGGGAAAGTGCTTAACCATCGTGGCCACGGAGTCGGGTCCGAGCTCGGGCGTCTGCACCGCCTTGATGAACGCCGAGGCGAGTTCGCTCGTGAGCTCGGGATCGCCGCCCCAGGTTCCGCTGATGCGCGACCAGCGCGGCTCGGTCGCGATGTCGATCTGGGGGCCGAGCAGAAGCCGGATGCCCACGGCCCGGAACTCCTGCCGCACCGCGTCGCCGAAGCGGCGGGCGAGCTGGGGGTCGCGGGTCGCGGCGAGTCCGGTGCGCTCGGGCCAGGCCGAGAAGTCTCCGGCAGCGTGGGAGGCGCCGGCGCGCTCGGTCGCGGCGGAGCGCGGGTCGCTCGACACCGTCACGGGAACGCCCGACCCGGTCTGCCGGGCGAGCACCTGCAGCGCGTTGTACCAGCGCGCCTGCTCGGCGGGCGGCAGCACGTTGACCAGGTTCATGTGGGTCACGTGGTGCTTCACCACGAAGTCGTGCACCGGGCCCGGAAGCAGCGGCTGCCCGTCTTCGGCGGGAATGGCTGAGGCATCGACGAAGGCCATGGCGTGGAACATCTGGCCGGCCTTCTCGTCGAGGGTCAGCGACGCGACGATCTCTGCCAGGCGGGCTTCTCCGGCCTCGTCGAGATCGAGCGAGCGGGTCATGGGGTCTCCTTGAGTGAGGGTGTTTCAGAAGGCGTCAAAGATTCGGTCGCGAGCACGCGCACGTCCCACGCGCCCAGTTCGAGAGCCGAGCCCGACGGGAGCACCGGGCCCGCGGCATCCAGCACATCGACGAGTTCGCGCGGAATCGCGACCGAGTGCTCGAGCCACGACCAGTTGTGCACGAAGAAGACGCGGCGCCCATCGGGCCCGGTCGAACTCGTCACGGTGACGCTGGGCGGCAGTTCGCCCCACGCGGCCACGGGCTCGGCGACGAGCCATTCGGCGATCGAGTGCGCGAGCTGCTGGTTGGGCACGGTGCCGACCATCGTGATGCGACCCCGGTCGTGGGCTCTCGTCGTCACGGCGGGCCAGCGGCCGAAATGCGGATGCACATACGACACGAGGTCGTCGGCCGTGGTGGGGGTGAGTCCGTCGATCCAGTCGGTCGCCGCCGAGCCGTCTCGCAGGGCGAGGCCGGCGATGCCGTCGGGCGCATCGGATGCCGCGGTCACCTCGAGCGGTTCGGTCAGGTTCGCGAGCTCGTCGTACCAGGCGCCCGCTGCGTCGTCGAGCCGCGCGGGCTTCTGCTCGAGGCGGGCACGGCCCTCTCGGTCGGAGTACGCGGAGCGCGGCCCGAGAACGAGGTGGCCGCCGGCCTCGGCATAGTCGCGCAGCCAGTCGAGCTCGGCGTCTGCCGCCGTGAAGAAAGCGGGCACGATGAGCACGGGAAGCTCGGCCGCGACCGCGGCGGCATCCCGGCCCGCGATCGGCTCGACGCCATTCGCGGCCCGTGTGGGGAAGAGCTGCTGCGGGCGCACGAGCCGGGTCTGCAGACCCGCGTCGAACGCGCCCCGCACGAACGACGCCATGATCTTGCGGTACGCGTCGGCATCCAGGTACTGGCCGGGCGCCGCAAACGGGGCCTGCGACGACAGGGCGAACTTGCTGTCGGAGTCGTAGAGCACGGCGACGTCGACGTCGGGTGTGCCGTCGGAGATGAGTTCGCCCGCGCGGCCGAACTCGGCGCCGAGCAGGGCCAGCTCGCGGTAGGTGCGACCGGGTTTCTGGCTGTGCGGCAGGATTCCGCCCCAGTAGGTCTCGGTGCCGAAGTGCAGCGTGTGCCAGTGCCAGTACTCGATCATGTCGGCGCCGCGGGCCACGAGCGCCCAGGCGGCCTGGCGCCACTGGCCGTCGTAGGGCGAGAAGTTCATGGGCGAGTGGCCGATCGACGACGCGTTCGTCTCGGTCACGAGAAAACGGGCCTGCTTCGACGAGTACATGAGGTCGGCGAGGTGGAAGAGCGCCCAGGTGCCCTTGACGATCCAGCCGGTCGAGCGCTCCTCGGTCGACGGATGCGCCAGCGACGACTCCATCTCGTAGTACGCATTGCCGCTGGCCACGTCGAGCTCGGCCGAGAGGTCGACGTCTTCGACCCCGAGTTGGTCGTACGAGATGCAGGTGGTCACGAAGTGCGCGGGGTCGGCGATCTCTCGCACGATGCCGGCCTGCCAGCCGATGAAATCGGTTACGAGTTGCGCCTGGAAACGCCGCCACGCGAGGTCGTACTGCGGCTGGTAGTTGCCGTCGGGAACCCAGAGGTCGTCCCAGGTCGAGAGCCGGTGCGACCAGTAGACGAGGCCCCACTCGCGGTTCAGCGTCTCGACGTCTCTATAGCTGTGCCGCAACGAGTCCTTGAACGCCTCGAAGACGCCGTGGTTGTAGAGCAGTCGGATGCCCGGCTCGTTGTCGACCTGATAGCCGATGATCGCGGGGTGGTCGCGATAGCGCGTGACGATCTTGCGGATGATGCGCTCGGCGTGGAACAGGAATGCCGGGTTGGTGAAGTCCATCTCCTGCCGGTTGCCCCAGCGATTCGGCACGCCGGTCGCCACGTCGGCAGCGACCTCCGGATGCTTACGGGCCAGCCACATGGGCACGGCGTACGTCGGCGTGCCGAGGATCACGCCGATACCGCGGGCGTGGGCGCCGTCGAGCACGGGCTGCAGCCAGTCGAGGTCGAAGACGCCGTCCTCCGGCTCCCACGTCGACCAGACCGACTCGCCCACGCGGATGACCGTGAATCCGGCCTGCTGCATGAGGTCGAGGTCGTCGTCGAGCCGGGGGCTCGGCTGGTACTCGTGATAGTAAGCGGCTCCGAAACGGATGCTCACAGAGCTCCCGCCTGCTGGCCCTGCTGGCTCTGTTCGGTCAGAAGGCGCTCGCGCTCGGCACGACGCTGCTCTTGGCGCACGGGGTCGGGAACCGGAGCGGCGAGGAACAGTCGCTGCGTGTACGGGTGATTCGGGCGAGCGGTGACCTGGTCGCCGTCACCCCACTCCACGATCTCTCCGTGGTACATCACGGCCACGCGGTGGCTGAGGTTGCGCACCACCGCGAGGTCGTGGGAGACGAAGAGGTAGGCCACGCCGGTGCGCTCCTGGATCTCTTTGAAGAGGTCCATGACCCGCGCCTGCGTCGACAGGTCGAGCGCCGACACCGGCTCGTCGCAGACGATCAGTCGCGGCTCCAGGGCGAGGGCTCGGGCGATCGCGATGCGCTGGCGCTGGCCGCCGGAGAACTCCCGGGGCAGGCGGTCGGCGGCCGACTGCGGCAGGCCGACCTGGTCGAGCAGCGACAGAACTCGCCGCGATGCCTCCTTTGCGGGGATGTTCTTGATCGTCAGGGGCTCCACCAGGATCTGCTCGATCGTGAGAGACGGATTGAGCGAGGTGTAGGGGTCTTGGAAGACCACCTGGATCTCGCTCGACAGTGCGCGACGCTCGCGACGACCGAGGTGGGCGATGTCGGCGCCCTTGTAGAGGATGGAGCCGCCCGTGACCGGAGCGAGTCCCAGCACGGCGCGACCGAGCGTGGTCTTGCCCGATCCCGACTCGCCGACGAGACCGACGGTCTCGCCGGGTCGGATGTCGAGCGAGACCCCCTTGAGGGCGGTGAAGGGCGCCTTGCGGAATCCCTTGATCGGGTATTCGACCACGACGTCTTTGACATCGAGCAGCAGCTCGCTCATCGCAGGCCTTCCTTCTCAGTCTGTGCGGCGACGAGCTCGCCGCGGGGCTCGCCCTCCTCGAGGATCGCCGCGAAGAGCGCTTTCGTGTATTCGTGCTCGGGGGCGGCGAAGATCGACCGCACCGGCCCGGTCTCGACGATGCGACCGGCGCGCATGACAGAGACCCTGTCGCACAGGTCGGCGACGACGCCGAAGTTGTGGGTCACCAGGATCACGCCCATGTTCAGCTCCGCCTGCAGCTCGCGCAGCAGACTCAGAACCTCGGCCTGCACCGTCACGTCGAGGGCGGTCGTCGGCTCGTCGGCGATGAGCAGATCGGGGTCGCACGAGATGGCGCCCGCGATCAGCACCCGCTGGGCCATGCCGCCAGAGACCTCGTGCGGATAGGCGTCGAAGGTGCGCTGGGGGTTCGGGATGCCGACCCGCTCGAGCAGTCCGAGGGCACGCTTGGTCGCCTCCGCCTTGCCGAGCCCGAGCACCACGCGCATCGGTTCGACGAGCTGCGAACCGATCGTGAACGATGCGTCGAGGTTCGACATGGGCTCCTGCGGAATGTACGCGATCTTCGCGCCGCGGAGCTTGGTCATCTCGTTCTCGGTGGCGTGGGCCAGGTCCTTTCCTTCGAACGAGATCGACCCGTCGATGACACGACCTCCGTCGGGCAGAAGGCGGAGCACACTCCACGCGGTCTGGGTCTTGCCCGAGCCCGACTCGCCGATGAGTCCGTGCACCTCGCCGCGGCGCACCCGCAACGACACGTCGTTGACCACGACCTTGATCGACCCGTCGGGCTGGTCGTAGCCGACGGCGAGATTCCTGACCGAGAGCAGCTCTTCGCCGAACGGGTTGCCGGTCGACGACCGGCCTCCGTCTTCGGGGTCGGGATGCACGACCACGGGGTGCACGATCTCTCGCGGCTCCGAGGCGGTCGGCTGCTCGAGGGCCAGGCGGCGCTCCTCCTCGGAGATCGTGGCCATGCCGACGGTGGAGAGGTGGGCGGCCTTGACGATGGGGGCCTCGGTGTCGCGGTTGCGGTTCTTGCGGCGCTTGACCGGACCGGCGGTTCGCTCGAGCTCGTCGCGCATGACGTTGGCGAGCAGCGTCAGCGCGATGCAGGTGAGGGCGATCGCCGACGCAGGCCAGATCATCAGATCGGGGTTCGTGTAGATCTTGGCGAACGCGTCGTTGAGCATCGACCCCCAGCTCGGCACCGTCGTGTCGCCGAGGCCGAGGAAGTCGAGTCCGGCCTGGATCGCGATCGCGATTCCCGTGATCATGGCGGCCTGGATGATGACGGGGGCGCGCACGACCGTGAGGATGTGGCGGGCGATGATCCGGGCATCCGAGAGACCGGCGACCCGCGCCGCGTCGACGTAGAGCTCGTTGCGCACGGCCGAGACCGAGGCGTAGACCAGCCGGAAGAACGCGGGCGACAGCAGCACGCCGAAGATCGCCATCGACAGCCACATCGACGGGCCAAGCACGGCCCGGGCCGCGAGCAGCACGACGATGCCGGGGAGCGCCATGAGGAGGCCCGCGAACCACGACGAGACGGAGTCGAACCACTTGCCGAAGTAGCCGGCGATCAACCCGCTGACCACTCCGATGACCGCGGCGACCGCGAGGGCCAACAGGGCGCCGGCGAGCGAGAACCGTGTGGCGAAGAGAAGCCTCGAGAGAACGTCGCGTCCGGCCGAGTCGGCGCCGAGCGGGTGCTCGCCTCCAGGAGGAGCGAGAACCTCCTGCAGCGAGGCGGTGTTCGGGTCGGCCGGAGCGAGCAACGGGGCGAAGATCGCGGAGAGCACGAGCAGCCCGAGGAAGATGAGCGCGATGAGGCCCACGGGGTTCTTGACCAGCTTGCGGAAGAGCGACACCCGGGCGGCGCGTTCTTCGAGCGCGGGAGTCAGCTGCGGATCGGGCAGGGGCATGGAGGAGGTCACGAGAGTCGCACCTTCGGGTTGAGGAAGCCTTGCAGAATGTCGATGACGAGGTTCACGACCACGACGATGATGGCCGTGACCACGACGAGACCCATGACGAGAGGAATGTCGCCCTGGTTGGTGGCACTGACGGCCACCTGGCCGAGGCCCGGAATGGCGAAGACCTGCTCGACGATCACGGCCCCACCGAGCAGACCGACGAACTGCACCGCGAGAACGGCGAGTGCAGGTCCCCCTGCGTTGCGCAGAACGTGCTTGTAGATAACGCGATTCGCCGAGAGCCCGCGACTGCGGAGGGTGCGCACATAGTCCTGGCGCAGGGCGTCGATGACCGATCCGCGGATCTGCTGGGTCACGCCGGCGATACCGCCGATGGCCAGGGCGATGACGGGAAGGGTGATCGACGACAACCAGCCAGAGGGCGAGGTCGCGAACTGCACAAAGCCTGTCGGCTTGAACCAGCCGAGGTTGATGGCGAAGACGATGACCAGACCGAGGGCGATGAGGAACCCGGGAATGGCGAAGCCGAGAACGGAGATGACCTGCACGAGCCTGTCCGGCCAGCCACGCCGGCGCGCGGCCCACACACCGAGCAGCACGGCGACGATAGCGCTGATGAGCGTCGCGCCGATCACGAGGGAGAGCGTCACGGCGACCCGAGAGGAGATGGCCTGAATGACCTCCTGGCCGGTGAACCACGATGTGCCGAAGTCGCCCACGACGGCGTGGGACACCCAGTCGACGAACTGTTCGTAGAGGGGCCGGTTGAGACCCAGCTGCTCGGTCTTCTGGGCGACGGTCTCGGCCGTCGCGGTCTGGCCGAGGATGCGGCGGGCGATGTCGCCACCGCCGACGTAGAGCAGGCCGAAGGCGATCGTCGAGATGACGACGATCAGCACCACGCCGGAGGCCAAACGCCTCAGAATGAATCTCAACACCATTGTTCCTTTACGGGAATGAGAGGGATGAAGCTGCGCTGAAGGCCGGCCGGCGCCGACAACCAGGGGTTGCCGGCGCCGGCCGGGCACCGAGGGCCTAGGCCTTCGGAGTGATGTTCCAGAGGTAGGGCACCGCGTTACCGGGCTGCATCACGACCGAGGTGTTCGCGTCGGTCACGTAGGTCGACTGCGGGCGGTACCACGGTGCGAACCAGGCGTTGTCGACCAGGTACTTGTTGAGGTCAGCGGCCGCCTTATCGGCTTCCTCCTGGGTTCCGTTCTGCACGGTGGCGATGTAGCCATTCACCGTGTCGTCGGTGGTGTGGTACGGGTTGAAGGTCGCCGTGGGGGAGATCAGGAACTGGATCAGCTCCCAGTCGCCACCCTGCTGGAGCGGGATGTAGACCACGGGGTACTTCGGGGTGAGCACGTCGGCGATGAAGTTGTTGCCGGGCTCGCCGTATTCGACGGTGATGCCGACATCGGCGAGCTGCTGCTGGATCAGCGTGAACGTGGCCGATCCGAGGAGGGGTGTGCTCGGCATCTGGATGGTGACGCCGTCGGCGTAGCCGGCCTCGGCCAGGAGCTCCTTGGCCTTGGCGGGGTCGTAGTCGTAGGCCGAGTCGAGGCTCTTGTCGTAGGCGGCGGAGCGCTCCGGGAACACCTGGGTGGTCGGGGTGCCGAAGCCGCTTTCGACCGTCTTCAGCATCGCGTCCTTGTCGAACGCGTAGTTGATGGCCTGGCGCACCTTGACGTTGGCGAGCGCCGGGTCGACGGTTCCGTCGCGGTCCATCAGGGTGAGACCGGCCCAGTTGAGCTCGAGCGGGTTCGCCGTGAAGCCGGAGGCTTCCATCTGCGCGACGTCGTTGTTGTTGAGGGTGTTCGCCGCATTGACCTGTCCGCCCTTGACCGCGTTGAGCAGAGCGGTCGGGTCGCCGTACACGTTCATCACGATCTTGTCGTAGTGCTGGTTCTCGGCGTTCCAGTAGTCGGGGTTCTTATTGAACACGTAGGAGGTGCCGATGACGGTCGCCGCCGTGTCGAGCGTGTAGGGGCCGCTGCCGACCGGCACGGTCTGGATGTCGGACGCCTCGAAGGCACTCGGCGCCTCGACGAGGCCCGCGTTCTGCGAGAGGTAGGTGAGGAGCGCCGGGTTGGCGGCCTTGAGGGTGATCGTGACGGTCGTGGCGTCGGTGGCGACCGCATCTGTCATGTCGACGAGGTACGAGGCGTTGGGGCCGGCGCCGTCGCGGAAGCGGACCAGGTTCTGGGCCACGGCCTCGGCGTCGAGGGCGGTGCCGTCGGTGAACTTCACGTCGTCGCGCAGCGTGAGCGTGAGCTGCGTCTTGTCGTCGTTGTACTCCCACTTGGTGGCGAGCCCGGGCTGAAGCTCGCCCTCGGGGTCGGCGGTGAGGAGGGTGTCGTAGACGGCCTGCATGTAGGGCGACTCGTTCGCCCAGTTCGACTGCGCTGCAGCGAACGTGGTCGGCTGAACGATCTGACCGAGGGTCAGCGTGCCTCCCGCATCTTCGCTACCACCGGATGAAGCGGAGCAGCCGGTCAGGCCCAGTGCGACGACGGCAGCGACCGCCGCCAATCTCTTCCATCGGAACATCGTTGTCTCTTTCGGGTGCATGTAGACCCCCATTGGGCTACGTCTGGGGCGACGCTAACACGAAAAGCGAGCGACCACTAGGTTTTGACCGAATCGTTATTTTCGCCGGTAGAGTCGCCCCCATGACTGTTACCGGAAAGCCCCGCGGCACGTACGCGAAGACCGCTGCCCGGCGACGAGAGATTCTCGAGGCCGGCATCGAGGTCTTCTCATCGAACGGCTTCCGCAGCGGCTCGATCCGCGAGATCGCCGAACGGGTCGGTATGAGCCAGGCCGGCCTGCTGCACCACTTCTCGAACAAGAACGAGCTGCTGGCCGGCGTGCTCGAGTTGCGCGACGACCAGTCGCGCACACTGACGAACATGGACAACCCCGACGGTCTCGAGCAGATTCGTGGCCTTGTGTCCCTTGTCGAATACAACGCCAGCGTTCCCGGCCTTGTCGAACTGCACTGCATTCTGTCCGCCGAGGCCACGTCGGCCGACCATCCCGCCCACAAGTACTTCATCAATCGATACAAATGGGTCGTCGGATTCACGACCGCGGCCTTCGAGAACATGAGACACGAGGGTCGGCTCGAGGTCGGCGTCGACCCGGCCAGCGCCGCGCGATCTCTGGTCGCCCTGATGGACGGCCTGCAAGTTCAATGGCTCCTCGACAAGGACTCGATCGACATGGCCGACGAGACCCGGCGCTACGTGCAGTCGCTGCTCACCGTTCCGCTCTAGCCGGCGCTCGCGCGGATCTGGTCGCCGAGTCGGACCGCGTGCTCCGAGGTGAGCTGGATCTCGCTCGCAGCGGCAGATGAGCGGATGCTCTCCTCGCGAGTGGCCCCCGTGATCGGAATCACGGTCGCTCCCTGCACGAGCATCCACGCGAGAACGAGCTGCTGCGGCGACGCGCCCTGCTCAGCCGCGAGCGCCGTGACGAAGTCGTTCGCGGAGAACTTCTGCCAGTCGCCGAGCACGCTCAGCGGCGAATATGCCAGATACGGCATACCTATCTTCGTCGCATACGAGAGCACCGCCCACGAGTCGTGCCGTGCGAGGTCGAGCCGATTCTCGACCGCGTCGATCGCGGTGACCGATTGCGCTCGTCTGAGCTCGTCTCGGCTCACGTTCGACACCCCGACCCGCTTCACGAGGCCCTGCTCCCGCAGAGTCGCGAGCGCTCCGACACTCTCCTCCAGGGGAACGTCGGGATCGGGCTTGTGAAGCAGGTAGATGTCGATGGCGTCGACGCCCAGCGCCTCGAGGCTGCCCCGGCAATCGGCGGCGATCGCCTCGGGACGTCCATCGATCGGAAACCTGTCGCCGTCGCGGTAGTGGCCTCCCTTCGAGATGACGGTCACCGAGCCGTCGCGCATCGACGAGCCGAGGGCCCGAGCGACGAGCCGCTCGTTGTGGTGCCTCTCGTCGGCCGTCGAGTAGGCGAGGGCGGTGTCGATGAGCGTGCACCCGGCATCCACGGCGACGCGCAGCAGCTGCTCGCGCCGCGCGTCGTCGAGCTGCTGCGCGAACGTGAGACCGGCCCCGCCGAACGCGATCGACGACACCGACAGGTCGCCGAGCATGCGACTCCTCATCGCTCGGTCGCGGCGAACAGGTCGAGCTTGGCGAACAGGTCGTCGAACATGAGCCGCACGTCGAGCCGGGTGTAGACGCGCATATCGCGCACCCCGGCAGCCTCGATGTAGCCGCCCTCGTCGTCGAACGAGGGGGTGGGCCGCACGACGTAGTCACTCGATGACGGATCGGCCTCGAACGCCGACTGCAGCGCCGTGAGCAGAACGAGCGGGCTGTCGCCGCAGATATACGTCTCGCCCAGCAGGATCCCGTGCCGGCCCGCCATCGTCGACACCCGGGTGATCGCACGCTCGAGATGCTCGCCCAGCGACCCCGCCTGCCCGATGCGCGTGATGAGCTCGGCGGTCGAGAGCAGCGTCTGCCGGTAGGCGTTGCGCGGGATCTGCCAGATGGGAATGCCGGAATCGCCGAACACCACCTGGCCGGCGATCAGGTCGATATTGAGGTTGTACTCGGGGCCGACCGAGCCGGGAGGCGCAACGGCGAGACCGCGGTGCTCGGGCCCGCCGATCCACACCAGGGTCAGGCGGTCCGCGATGCGCGGCTCGAGCAGCCAGGCGCTGGCCAGCTCGGTGAGCCCTGCGCCGAACGCGAGATACAGCGGCAGGTCGGTGTCGTCGCGCATCGCCTCGGCGATGATCGCGTCGGTCGCCGCAGACCGGATGGGCGTCGCCCGGTCGGCCAGGCCGACGTTCGAGCCGGGCACCACCGGAACGCGGCCGTCGAGGCCGAGCCGCGTCACGACATCCAGAGCCTCTCGCGCGGCATTGTCGGCCGTGACCTCGCTGGGGTCGAACGGGTCGCCGGGGCGCAGGTGCGAGCCGATGACGGCGCGGATGTCGACGGAGGGCGAGAGCAGGTGGTGAGCAAGCTGCAGAAGACCGTCGGGATCACCGGAGAAGTCGTTGTCGATGATCACGCGGGCGCGGGAAGGAACGAGATCGCGAAGTCGGGCGAGTGAGGCTGGCATCAGTGGCATCCTAGGCGTCGGTGGCAAAACCAAGCGGCTACTCGGTTTTGGCCGAGTCTAGTGCCGGCCAGTAGTTGCTGCCACGGACCAAAGGTACCGGCGCACCGGGACATCCAGTCCGAATCGGACACTTCTGGCGCCTGGTCGCACGGATCAGAGAGCTCGCAGCGTTGCGGCGAGGGCGGCGAGCGTCGACGACACCTCGGGGGCCGACGGGGTGCGGTTGAGGTGACCGTGCGGAACTCCGCTGGCGAGGTCGATGGCGACGGGCACCCCGGCGTCGCCGAGCTGGCGGGCGAGCAGTTCACCGGAGGGGCGGAGCTCGTCGTACTCCGCGACGACGATGTGCGTCATGGGCAACCCCTCCAGGTCGCCGCTTCCTGGCACGGCGTGCGCGGGCAGGTCATGCAGCCGGCCGACGTAGTTGCGCATAATGGCCTCGACGTGACGTGGCGGGAATCGAAGCATCGGCGGCAGGATGCGCGCCACCGCAACCGCCTCGTCGTCCTCGAGCGCCGGTACCGGAAAGTGGACGAGCGGATAGGCGAGAAGCAGCGCGGCCGGAGTGTTCGTCGTATCGCGAAGGCGCTGGGCGGTCGCGAGGGCCAGGGATGCGCCCGCGCTGGCACCACCGAGCGCCACCGCCGCGCCGGAAGGTGCTGTCGTGGTCAGCCACTCGGCGGCGTCGTGCACGTCGTCGAGAGGCACCGGATAGCGCACACCGTCGACGGCCAGGCGATATCCGACACTGACTACATCGGCGCACGCCCTGGCCGCGAGCTCGGCCGCGACCACATGCGACTCCGGCCAGTCGAGGGCGCCCTGAGAGAAGCCGCCTCCATGCACCCAGAGCACCGTGCGGGTCGTTGCCCCGCCGCGGCCGCCGCGGTACCGCCGCAACGGAATCGGGCCGTGCCTGCCTGTGATCACGACCTCATCGAGATCGACGGCGGCCGGCACGTCGTACTCGGTCGGCGCACGGTAGTCGGCGATGCGCCGTCGAGTATCCGGGTCCGACCGAGCCGCGCGATCACGATCGAATCCGGCCACCTCTTCGAAGCGCGTGACGTAGAAAGGGTCCAGGGGCACGAGAGCTATACGGTCGGCAGGCGCGATTCGAGGCGCGACGCCCGGGCCGTCACGGCGAGCCGTACGAACTCGTCGAGGTCGATCGACGGCTCGAAGCCCAGGAGCGAGCGTGCTCGAGCGTTCGACGTGCGGTAGCTCGGCGCCGACAGCGGGAATGTCACCTCGACGGTCGCGAGGCCGGCCGCCTCTGCAAGCGCTCGCGCGAAGGCTCCGAGGTCGGTCGATGAATCCGGTCCGAGGCCGACCACCTCGACGCCCGTGGTGTGAGCCTCGAGGGCGAGCACCACGCCGTGGGCGAGGTCGGGCGTGGCCAGGATACCCATCTGAACCGGCTCCCCATCCACCCGAGAGGCAACCAGCAGGGTGGAGTCGTCGCCCGCATAAGGGGCGAGAGCAGCCACGACATCTGCGTGTCCGGCGGCTTCCTCCCGGGCGATACGCCGACTGGCGAAGAAACGCGGACCCGAGAAGAACGAGTCGGGGTCGAGGATCTCGGCCGGGTCCTGGGTGTGGGAGAACCGAAGCACCACCGCATCCCAACCCTGCGCTCGAGCCGCGAAGGCCACCGAATCCTCGGCGAGCACTTTGCTGAGCCCGTACCAGGTGGTGGGTCGGCGCGGGTGGGACTCGTCGAGGGGCTGATACTGCGGGGCATTCTCCGGGTACACCTCGCCGGTGCTGGCGAGAACGAACCGGCGCGTCGCCGAGCCCTCCAGCGCGCGGAGGAGGCAGATGGTCGCCGTGCTGTTCGCGTGCACGATCTTCTCCGCGTCTGCGGGATCCCACGACATGTAGGCGCCCAGGTGGGCGACGGCCTCGACCTGGCCGAGGCGGGCATCCGAGGCCGGCAGGTCGGCCAGGTCGCCGAGGAGATACTCGACCCCGGGCAGCGGATGGGCGGGCGCGACCAGATCGAGACCCATCACGCGGTGCCCGCGTTCCAGCAATTCGGCGGCGACGGCACGGCCGACCCTGCCCGAGACTCCGGTGACTGCGATCAGCACGTGTCACGCCTCCGAGATCAATGGACGCTTGAACGTCTCACGAGCACGGAGCACCACCACCAGCGTCACCGCAGCCGCCGCCATGACGTAGAAGGCGGGAGCGAACCGGTTGCCGCTGCTGACGATCAGGAATGTGGCGAAGTACGGAGTGATACCGCCGAAGACCGCCACCGAGAGGTTGTACGCGATCGCCATGCTCCCGTACCGGATGTTCGTGGGGAACAACTCCGCCATCGCCGCGCTCGAGGCGCCGTCGTAGGCGGCCATGAACAGACCGAGCAGAATCATAGCGACGGTGGCGCCGAGAATGTTCCCCGAACCCATCAGCATCAGCGCCGGGTACGTCAGAACGATGAATCCCACGCATCCCGCGATCATCACCGGCTTGCGCCCGACCCTGTCGCTGAGGAGGCCCATGAACGGCACGAGGATCGCGATCACGAGCAGACCGCTCACCGTCACCGCGTAGCTGACCGGCTGACTGAAGCCGAGGTCGGTCTGCAGGTAGCTCGGCATGAAGGTCTGCAGAATCCAGTGTCCGACCGCCTTGATCACCACGAACCCGACGCAGAACAGCAACGCCCTCCACGACGTCCGAAGCGAGGTGCGAAGAGGCGACTTCGACACTTCGCCCTTCTTCTGCAGCGCCTGGAACTCCGGAGTGTCCTCGAGTTTCAGTCTCAGATACACGCCGACGAGGCCCAGCGGCAACGCAAGGAGGAACAGTGCGCGCCACCCCCACTCGTTGAGCGCATCCGGGCCCAGGGTCGAGGTGAACAGCAGCACGAGCCCGCCACCCACGACGAACGCGGCGAAGCCGAACACGTCGACGAAACTCGTGACGAAGCCGCGCCGATTCGAGGGCGCGTACTCGGCCAGGAGCGTCGTCGCGCCCGAGCTCTCTCCCCCGGCCGCGAAGCCCTGCACGAGACGCACGAGCACGAGGAGAATCGGCGCCCACAGGCCCACCATGTCGTAGGTGGGCAGCAGGCCCATGACGACCGTCGCGCCCGAGGTGACCAGGATGACCGTTGCCAGAGTGGTCTTGCGGCCCACCCGGTCGCCCAAGGATCCCCAGAACAGTCCGCCGAGCGGACGCATGACGAACCCGGCACCAAAAACGGCGAATGCCGAGAGCAGGGCGGCCTGTGCATTGCCCTGCTGAAAGAAATTGACGCTGATGATCGTGGCCAGGGTTCCGTAGAGACCGAAGTCGAACCACTCCACGAAATGGCCGGTGCCGGCGGCCATGATGACCTTGCGAAGGCCGCGGCGGCGCGCCTCGTCATCGAGCGGGGTCTCCGCGCTCGACGCGACGGCGCCTGTCGTTGTATCTGTCATGCGGATGATCTCCCACGTCGTTGTCGGACTGCTTGGGCATGAACGTACCATTCCTTGCAACGGTTGTGCCACTCATCGGGCAACAATTATCGGTGAGTGGTAACGTTGGCCTCCAGCAACGGTCGACGTTGATCGAGAGGGACTATGCACAAGCGAAGCATCACAAGCGACGTCGTCGTGATCGGCGGAGGTCTTGCGGGGGTGAATGCCGCCGTGGCCGCAGCTCGGCTCGGATCCTCGGTGTCGCTGATCACCAATAGGCCCGTGCTCGGCGGCAACTCTTCGAGCGAGATACGCGTATGGGTGGTCGGGGCCACCGCCCACGGTCACCAGCGCTTCGCTCGGGAGACCGGCATCATGGGCGAGCTCTTCCTCGAGAACCAGTTCCGCAATGCCGAGGGCAATCCGTACTACTGGGACCAAGTGGTGCTCGACGCCGTACGCGCCGAACCCCGCATCTCGATGCACCTCAATACCGACGTGCGCGATCTGCAGATGAACGAGTCCGGCGACGCAATCGAGTCGGTCACCGGATGGACCATGGGAAGCGAAATCGAGACGATCTTTGACGCCCCTCTGTTCATCGACTGCACAGGGGACGGGCTCGTGGGACATCTCGCCGGCGCCTCCTACAGGGTAGGCCGCGAGGCTCGCGCCGAGTTCGGCGAAGAGTGGGCGCCCGAGACGGCGGACGACGAGCTGCTCGGCAGTTCGATCTTCTTCTACACCAAGGACACCGGCCGCGCCTCCAAGTTCGTCGCGCCTTCGATCGCGAAGGACATCACCGCGACGCCGATCATCCGCAACCGGGTGATTCGCACAGGCGACAACGGCTGCGACTACTGGTGGATCGAATGGGGCGGCGAGATCGACACGGTGGCCGAGAACGAGCGCATCCGCGATGAGCTCTGGTCGGTCGTGTTCGGCATCTGGGACCACATCAAGAACTCAGGTGAGTTCGACGCCGAGACGCTCAGTCTGGAGTGGGTGGGGTCCGTGCCCGGCAAGCGGGAGTACCGCCGCTTCGTCGGCGACCACACCCTCACGCAGTACGACATCCTCGACCAGGTCGAATTCGACGACGCGGTGGCTTTCGGGGGCTGGTCGATCGACCTGCACCCGGTCGAAGGCGTCTACGCCGAGAAGGCCGGGGCGCAGCAACGGCACAGCGCGGGCACCTACGACATCCCGTTCCGCTCGCTGTACTCGGTCGACGTGCCGAATCTCCTCTTCGCCGGCCGCAACATCTCGGCGTCGCACGTGGCGTTCGGTTCGACGCGTGTCATGGCTACGTGTGCCACTCAGGGACAGGCGGTGGGCACGGCCGCAGCCCTCGCAGGACGACTCGGCGTGACACCGCGCGAGCTCGGAACAACGCACCTGGCAGAGTTGCAGCGGACCCTTCTGCGCGAGGACGCGCCCGTGATCGGAGTGCGGGTCGACGATCCGGACGATCTGGCGCGCTCCGCACGCGTCACGGCCTCGACCTCGCAGACCCGGCTCGCCGCGCCCATGGAGGCGGATGCGATCACCGACCCGGCCGAGCGCTACCACCTCGTCCGAGATGTCGGGCTTGTGCTCCCGGTCGATCCGCGCCTCGACTCGGTGTCATTCACGGTCGACAGTCGGGCGCAGACCGAACTGCAGATCGAACTGTGGCACACCGGCCGCCCCCAGAACTACGTTCCCGTCAGTCTTCTCGAGACGCGCACGGTCACGGTTGGAGTCGGTGCAGACCTGGTGGCCGCATGCCGGTTCGACTGGCGACCCGACGAGTCGCAGAACGTCGTGGTGATCGTGCGAGCGAACGCCGACATCGACCTGCAGCTGACGGGCGAACGCCCGTACGGCGTGCTGGCTCTCGAGCGGCGCATCGCGGCGGACAAGCCCTTCGACGCACACATCGCAGAGGAGGACGGCGAGCTGCTCACCAACTGGGTCGCCCGAGGCCTCCGGCATCGAAGTTTCGTATTCGAGGCGCGTCCCGCGACGCAGGCGTACGTGCCCGAGCGCGCGACCGACGGCATCCAGCGCCCCTACGGCGGCCCACACCTGTGGGCCTCGGCACCGCAGCCGGGTCTCGAGCAGTGGCTCCAGCTCGAGTGGGAGCATGCTGTTCCTGTCTCGTCGCTGCGCATCGTCTATAACGACGACGTCGATGAGGATCTCATCAACCTGCACCACCACCGCACCGATTTCGACGTCGTTCCAGAGCTTGTCACCGACTACCGGGTGCAGGCGCGCGTCGATGGTGCCTGGCGTTCGATCGTCGAGGTCTCGGGCAACAGACGACGGCACCGTGTTCACGACATCGAGACGGTGTCGGCGGACGCGCTCCGGCTCGTCTGCCTGAGCACGGCCGGGGCGCCATACGTCTCGGTCAGCGCGCTGAAGGTCTATTCGGAAGCGAGCGGCCGGTCCTGATCCGCGATCCCCGTATTCTCGTTGTAACTCGAACGAGTCGAGGATGCTCGGTGGAGCGGACGAGGAGATGGCATGTCGGGTGAGGTGCAGCAGGGCATCGGACGGGCGGCCGCAGTGCTCACCGCGCTCGGCGAGGCGAAGGCGGGAGCGCTGAGAGCCTCGGACATCGCGCGGGCGATCGGCCTCGGGGCCTCGACCACGGCTCGACTGCTCGCCTCGCTCGAGGAACTCGGCTATGTGCGCCGCGAGGCGGATTCGCAGTTGTACGCGATAGGCACGACGATCCTGTCGCTCGGCAGTCAGGCCTTGAACCACAATCCAGTGCACAGGGAGTCACGGGCCGCCGCCGAGCTGCTCGCTCAGCGCACCGGGCTCAGTGTGAACGTCGGCATCCTCGACGGCACGAGCCTGATCTACCTCTGTCACTTCGAGGGCGCGCTCGCACCGAAGTCGCACACCATGGTCGGCATGCGTCAGCCGTTGCACGCCTCTGGCCTCGGCAAGTGCCTGCTGCTCGGCTTCGACGAATCACGCCGCCGCGACCTTCTCGGTGAGCATCTCGAGCGCTACACCGTGCACACCATCGTCGACCATGCCGCGCTCACTGCCTCTCTTGCCGATGCCGCGGACCGGGGCTACTGCCGCGAAGAGCAGGAGCTCGCGCTGGGTCGACTCTCGATGGCCGCACCGATCCGTGACGGCTCGGGTGCGATCGTGGCCGGCATCTCCGTCTCCGGGCGCCTCTCCGTGGTGCGGGAAATCGATCAGGACGACCTCGCCGAGCAGCTCATCGAGACCGCTGACAGAGTGAGCGTCGGGCTCGGACTCATCTCGGCCGTGCCCCGCTAGACACCGCCGCATCCGTCTTCCTAGACGTGCCTCAGAAACCGGCCCGGGGCATCCAGAAACAGTGTCAGGTTGCGCACCAGGTCGAGGTCGGCCCATTCCGATCGACGCAGGCCCCACTCCCCCACCTCCTGGATGTCGGCGCCCGGAAAAGCGGCGAGCACCGGTGAGTGTGTCGACAGGATCACCTGCGAGTCTCCCGTGGCGACGAGGTCTTTGAGGATGCCGATCAATGACAGGCAGCCGGTGAACGAGAGCGCCGACTCCGGCTCGTCGAGCACCCACAGCCCCGGCCCCCTGAACCGGTCGACGACCAGCTCGAGGAAGGACTCTCCGTGCGACAGCTCGTGGAAGCGCGGTTCGGCGCGAGCGCCCGGATTCTGCTCGAGGTACGTATAGAAGCCGTGCATCGTCTCGGCGCGCAGGAAGTAGCCGCGCTTCGACGCCCCCGCGTTGCGCACGAGCTGCAGGTGCCGCCACAGGCCGGACTCGGTCGACCGGGTCGAGTGCATGGCGTTCACGGAGCCACCCTCGGGCGAGAGCCCGTATGCCTGGGCGATCGCCTCGACGAGGGTCGACTTGCCCGAGCCGTTCTCGCCCACGAACACCGTGACGGGCGCGAAGTCGATTCCCTCGTCGAGCAGGTGGGTGACGGGCGCGAGCGTCGCGGGCCACGCGCCGCGCGGCATCGGTTCGAGTGGATGCTCGTGGGCACGACGCAGAGGAAAACTCTCGAATGCCATGGGTCCATTCTGCCCAGCGTTTTGCGAGCGCAGTCATAGCGACGTCGAAGGTGGCGTGAATAGCGTCGGGCCGTTCGATCTGTGCACTGCCGAGGAGACCCGCCGATGAGAGCCGAGAAGACCCTGTTCACCGGACTCGTCAAGAAGGACCGCCGCGCCCTGGCCCGCGAACTCGCGAGGCTCGAACGCGAGGAGGCCGCCCGCAGGCGGAGGCACAGGCGCATTGCCTGGAGGACGAGCCTCGCCGTGGTGGGAGTCGCCGTGCTCTCGGTGGGCACGGTGACCATCGTGTCCGCCCTGCAGCCGGCCCCCGCGCTCGGGCCGATGAACATGGCGAGCGACGGCATCCTGTTCTCGGGCGACGGCAGTAAGGTCACCGCGGCGACCGCGGCGGCCCAGGAGTCGAATGCGACGCCCGTGGCCAGCACTCTCGACACGAGCGACAAGCTTCTGCACGTGGTGGTCTACGCCGACTACGGAAACGCCGATTCCGCGCTGTTCGAGACCACCAACGGCAGCGCCCTGCTGTCGTGGGTCACGTCGGGCTACGCGACGCTCGAGCTTCACCCCGTGGCCCTCGACGACTCGGTGAACCAGAACTACTCCACGCGCGCGGCGAACGCGATCGCCTGCGTCGCCGACGCGTCGCCCCAGGCCGTTCCGGCCGTGAACACGGCTCTAGCGACGGCGCAGTCGACCGCGGGAGCATCGGGGCTCTCCGACGCCGACCTCGTGAGCCTCGTGCAGACCGCGGGCGTCACCGACACCGCGGTGGCCGACTGCATCACGTCGGGCGCCTTCGACGACTGGGTCGTGGATGCCACGGGCAGGGCCCACGCATCGGTTCCGAACTCAGACGTGGCGGCCCTCGACACCGCGCCGCTCGTCGTGGTGAACGGAACCGCGTACACCGGCGCACTCGACGACGCGAGCGCCTTCGAGTCGTTCGTGCAGAACGTGTACGCGCCGAGCGAGTAGGCAAGTCCGCGCCCGTTTGGTGCATCCGCGCCCCGTCGAGCAGCGGCGGACGCTCCAAGAGGGCGCGGATAGCCAGCGGGCTAGGCCGCGAACGACTCCAGCGTGAGCTCCAACTCGTCGACCAGCCAGTCGAGGTCTTCTCTCGAGACGACGATCGGCGGAGCCAGACGGATGGTCGAGCCGTGCGTGTCCTTCGCCAGGATTCCGCGGGCGAGCAACGCCTCGCAGACCTCACGTCCCGACGCGAGCGCGGGATCGATGTCGATGCCCGCCCAGAGGCCGGCGCCGCGAACCTCGACCACGCCGCGACCGACGAGTGAGAGCAGACGCGAGTGCAGGTGCGCCCCGAGCTCGGCCGCGCGGGCCTGGTACTCGCCGGTGGCCAGCAGGTCGACGACAGCGTGGCCCACGGCGGCGGCCAGCGGGTTTCCGCCGAAGGTCGACCCGTGCTCGCCGGGATTCAGCACACCGAGCACATCGGCATTACCGACCACGGCCGAGACGGGAACGATTCCACCGCCGAGAGCCTTGCCCAGCAGGTAGAGGTCGGGCACGACGCCCACGAGATCGCACGCGAAGGTGGCTCCCGTGCGGCCGAGGCCCGACTGGATCTCGTCGGCGATCATGAGCACGTTCTGCGCCGTGCACAGCTCTCGCAGCGCGAGCAGGTACGACGCGGGCGGAACCACGATGCCCGCCTCTCCCTGGATCGGCTCGACCAGCACGGCGACCGTGTTCTCGTCGATGGCGTTCGCGATCGCATCCACATCGCCGTAGGCGACACTGCGGAAACCGGGCGTGAACGGGCCGAAGCCGTCGCGGGCCGTGGCGTCGTCGGAGAAGCTGATGATCGAGATGGTGCGTCCGTGGAAGTTGCCGTCCATGACGATGATGTTCGCCTGCTCGGGGGCGACGCCCTTGACGCGGTATCCCCACGCTCGGGCGACCTTGATGCCCGACTCCACGGCCTCGGCGCCTGTGTTCATGGGCAGCACCATGTCTTTGCCGGCGAGCTGGGCGAGGGCGGTGACGAACGGGCCGAGCCTGTCGGAGTGGAACGCGCGCGACGTGAGCGTGATGCGGTCGAGCTGCGCCTTGGCCGCGTCGATCAGCACGGGGTTCGAGTGGCCGAAGTTGACCGCCGAGTACGCGGCGAGGCAGTCGAGGTAGCGTCGCCCGTCGATGTCGGTGACCCACGCTCCGTCGCCCGATTCCACGACCACCTGAAGCGGGTGGTAGTTGTGCGCGGCATGCTCGTCGACGAGCCGGATGGCCGCCGCCTGGCTGGCCGACAACTCGGGGGCCGTTCCCTGGGCCTGCGTTCCCTGAGCCTGTCGAAGGGCACTCATCGGAGTTCCAACGTGCAGCACTTCACGCCGCCGCCGCCGAGCAGCAACTCGGAGAGGTCGACCTTGATGGGGTTGTAGCCGCGCTCGCGCAGCTGCTTCTCGAAGCCCACCGCGCGGTTCGCGATGACCACGTTGTAGCCGTCGGAGATGGAGTTGAGGCCGAGGATCGCACCGTCTTCTTCGCTGACGAGGATCGCGTCGGGGAAGCGCTTCTCGAGCTCGAGGCGGCTGGCCGTGTCGAAGGCGCTGGGCAGGTAGGCGATGTTGGCCGACGAGTCACCCGTCAGCGGATCGAGCACCGAGATCGCGGTGTCGAGGTGGTAGAAGCGGGGGTCGACGAGGTTGAGTGTGACGACCTCGCGGTTGTAGAGGGTGCCGATCTCCTCGTGGCTGTTCGACGCGCTGCGGAACCCGGTGCCCGCAAGGATCACGTCTCCGACGAGCAGGAAGTCGCCCTCGCCCTCGTTGACGTTCTGCGGCTCGGCGACCTCGTAGCCGTGCTCGCGGAACCACTCCATGAATGCCGGCCCCTCGGGCTGGCGCTCCGGGTGCGTGAACAGGGCACCGTAGGCGACGTTGTCGATGACGAATCCGCCGTTGGCCGTGTAGACCATGTCGGGCAGGCCGGGGATCTGGTCGATGAGCTCGACCGTGTGGCCGAGCGAGAGGTAGGTCTCGTAAAGGGTGTTCCACTGGGCCACGGCGAGCGAGGTATCGGTGGGAATCGCCGGATCCATCCACGGGTTGATGCGGTAGGCGACGGTGAAGTGGTCGGGGCGGCACATGAGGTAGTGGCGCGGGGTGGCGACGCGGGCGGGAGCCGCGGACTGGCCTGAGGTTTCGAGGGTGGACGTCATGAGGAGTTCCTCCGAGGATTGTCACGGGAGGCGGACTGAGTCCAGTGGCCCAGGCCTGTTGCACAGCCGGGCACGCCTGATACCAGTCTTGCATGCGGCAATCCGCGCGTGACCATCGTTCAACGCTGTTCTTGTGCGCGAACTCCCTGCCCGTGCAACAATTCCGCGTATCCTCGGGGTATGGACGCCCTGGACTACAAGATTCTCGACCTGCTCAAGCTGAATTCCCGCACCGGGTACGGCGATATCGGACAGGTCATCGGGCTCTCGGCCTCGGCTGTGAAGAGACGCATCGACCGGCTCGTGGGCAGCGGCATCATCCGCGGCTTCACCATCCAGCTCGACCCCACTCTCGACGGCACCGTGACCGAGGCGTATGTCGAGCTGTTCTGCCGCGGAACGGTCGCGCCTGCCGAGCTCAAGCGCATCCTCTCGTCTGTGCCCGAGGTCGTCGACGCGGGAACCGTCACGGGCAGCGCCGACGCCATCGTGCATATGCGCTCGCGCGACATCCCGAGCCTGGAGCTGGCCCTCGAGAAGGTGCGCATCGCGCCGAACGTCGACCACACCCGCAGTGCCATAGTGCTCTCGAACCTGATCCGCAGGTAGCACTGGCAGACTTCCGCTGTGCACGCCCCTTCAGACACCCCGCCCGTCACCGAGCTGCCCCGCACGGAGGCCGAGATCCGCGACCTGCGGGCCGAGTTCACGCGCTTCATGATGTCGTACAAGTTCGGCATCGACGAGGTGATGACGAAGATCAATATCCTGCGCGAGGAATTCAACCACGTGCACGACTACAACCCCATCGAGCACGTGAACTCGAGGCTCAAGTCGCCCGATTCCATTCTCGAGAAGGCGCGCCGCAAGGGGCTCGCGATCGACACCGCGGTGATCCGCGACTGCATCCACGACATCGCGGGCATCCGCATCACGTGCAGCTTTCTGAGCGACATTTACAAGATCCGCGACATGCTCGCGAGCCAGGTCGACCTCACGGTGATCGCCGAGCGCGACTACGTGGCAAACCCCAAGGCCAACGGCTACACGAGCCTTCACCTCATCGTGTCTGTGCCCGTTTTTATGTCCGACAGGGTGGAGCAGGTTCCCGTCGAGATCCAGATCCGCACCATCGCCATGGACTTCTGGGCGAGCCTCGAGCACAAGATCTACTACAAGTACAACCGCGAGGTTCCGGCCACGCTGCTCGACGAGCTGAAAGATGCGGCCGACACGGCGAACCGCCTCGACCTGAAGATGCAGAACCTTCACACGCAGGTGCGGGCGCTCAGCAACAGCGCCGACCGGGCCGACGAGGGTGCGGTTCCGTTCGGCGACCTCGAGCGGCTCATCGTTCCGAAGGCGCTGCTCGAGTCGCTGGCCGACCGTGCGCGAGCCGACGCCGACGCGCCCGAGCGGCCGGAGGCATCCGATGCCTGACGCCGGGTTTCCCGGCGACTGGTCGGTGGATGCCGCGGGCGGCACGCCCCCGTACGAGCAGCTGCGGGCTCACGTTCTCGAGCTGGCCACCTCGGGCGGGCTGCCCGCGGGCTACCGGCTGCCGCCGGTGCGCGCGCTGGCCGAACGACTCGGGCTCGCCGCGAACACCGTGGCCCGCGCGTACAAGGAGCTCGAGGTCGACGGCATCGTCGAGACCCATGGCCGGGGCGGCACGCTGGTGTCTGCGCAGGGCGATGCCGCACATCGGGCCGCCCAGCACGCCGCGGCAGACTACGCGGCGAAGACCCGCTCGCTCGGCCTGGCCTCGGACGAGGCCCTCGACCTGGTCTCGCAGGCTCTGAAGCTGCGCTGACCTCCCCCGCGCTCCGACGCGGTTCAACAGGACAGATCGCGCCCGCGTCGGCGTGGCGCACGCCGACACGCGGCAGCTCGCCAATCCGTCCTGTTGAACGAATTCCCGGCCGAACCCGGGGTCGGTTCGGTTCGAGCGGTGGGGCCAGTTTCGGCGTCACCGTCGCGGCTGAGGAGCCCGGGTATCGATATCCCCGCGTGGACGCACTCAGCCGGCGCTAGCGGTCGATGCCGTCCAGGTCCATGTCGATGTCGACGGCGTCGGAGCTGTCGCCGCCGGCGTGCGGCATCGCGTAGCGCGGAGAACTCAAAGCCACCATCTGCTCGCGGATATACGCGATGGCCTCCGAGTTGTCGGGCTCTTCGAGACTGTTGTGACTCGTGGCCGCGACGATGTTCGTTCCCGAGTTGAGAAGCAGCTTCGCCTCGACGGTGTCCCCGTCGCCGTCGAAGGCGTTCAGCGTGATCGTGTCGGCCTTGCTGAGGTTGGCCAGCACCGCCGCATACTCGATCGCCAGGTCGGCCGCGTCATCGCCGATCATCAGTGTCTTCTCTGCGTACATGATGTGCTTCATGCTTCGAGGGTAGGGATGTTCCCTCCGCGGCCACCCCGCCTTGACAGACCCCCCGCGGCCATGGGAACCAGGCAGTCCGCCCGCCGGTTTCGCCCTCCACGGCTCGGCACATCTTTCCTCCAGCGCACAGAGGCGACACTGGATGCAAGGGGAGAGACACGCACCATGAACATGAACACCGACGAGCCGGTCAGGCGCGCCAGGCACGCAGGACCGCTCAAAGACGGTGACGCCCCGGTCGAGGACGCGCCGATGGTAGCCGCCGTCCAAGCCCCCCTGCAGGACGCAGTGCAGGACGCGCCCCAGAACCCCGTCGAAGACGCGGCCGACGCCGAGGTGCTGTCGAGGCTCGAGCGCCTCGACGACTCCCCCGCCCGCGTACGCAACTGGAAGCGCGACCTGCTCGACCTCACCCTGCGCAACCCTCTGCTCAACATGCCGCGCACCCAGAGGGTGCTCGACCTCGTGGTGCCTCCGGGCCTTCTCCCCTCCATCGACGACGCCGTGCACGCGGGCCGCAAGCTGCGCCTCTCGAGCGGCCTCGACGCATCGGGCCGCAAGCGGGTCGACGGCATCGACTCGCACACGCCGCTCGCGCACGACGAGCTGAGCGCCGTCTTCCGTACCTCTCGCACCCTGTTCTCTCAGCTCGACGACGAGAAGCACCGCAAGCAATTGCGCGCCATGAAGCGCGAGGCCGAGTCGCTCGAGCAGGAGACGGGCAGCAACTACCTGTACCTCACGCTGGGCACGCTGGTTCACACGAGACCGGATGGGCGCGAGGCGCGCGCTCCCCTGTTCCTGATGCCGGTGCGGCTCACAGGCGGCCTGTCGTTCACCCCCTACTTCCTCGCCGCCGACGGCGACGACCTCGCGCAGCCCAATCTGTGCCTGCTGCAGTGGTTCCAGACCACGCAGGGGCTCGACCTCACCGAGCTGAGCTCGCCGGCGATCGACGACTCCGGCCTCGCGATCGAGGCGGTGTTCGAGGGAATCCGCCGCCAGCTCGCGGAGGCCGAGCTGCCCTACCGGCTCGAGGAGTCGGTGAGCCTCGCCATCCTGCGCTTCTCCACCTTCCAGATCTGGAAGGACATCGACAGCAACTGGCGCTCCCTCCTGTCGAATCCCGTGGTCAGGCACCTCGTCGAGCGTCCGGGCGAAACGTTCGTGGAGCCCGCCGGCAATGCTCGGCCCACGATCGACGAGGCGGCCCTGCGGCTGCCGATCGCGGCCGACGGATCCCAGATGGCGGCCGTGGTGCGCGCCACCAGCGGTCAGTCCTTCGTGCTCGAGGGCCCTCCCGGCACGGGCAAGTCGCAGACCATCACAAACCTCATCGCGCACGCGCTCACCGAGGGCAAGACCGTGCTGTTCGTGGCCGAGAAGCAGGCCGCCCTCGAGGTCGTCAAGCGACGGCTCGATCGGATCGGGCTCGGCGCGTTCAGCCTCGAGCTGCACGGCGCGAAGCAGTCGATGAACACGATCCGCGAGCAGCTGCGCGAGTCGCTGCGGCTGCGCGTGGCCACCGATCCGCACGCGTGGGCCCTGGCCGACACCCGGCTGCGCGCGGCGATCGCCGAGCTCGACCGGCATCCCACGCGGGTGCACTCGCCGAACGCGCTCGGCTATACGGTGTGGTCGGCCTACGACGCCCTGGCCGCACTCGGAGAAGGCCCGACCGCGGCCGTGCCCACGGGCTGGCTCACCACCACTCCCGACGAGAGTCCCACCATCGTCGCCCGCGACTTCCGCGATGCAGCGCAGCGCTTCGGCCTGCGGCCCGCGCACCCGTGGCTCGTCGTGGGCGCGACGGATCCCGCCCGGCTGCAGGTCGCACCGGTCACGGATTCGCTGCGCGATCTCGCCGCCGTGCGCCCCCGGCTCGACGAGCTGTCGCCCGAGGCGCGCCTCGTTCTCGGAGACCTGCGCCCGGCCACCGAGCTGCCCGTCGCATCGCGGCTGCTCGACGCCCGCTCGCGAGGCCTTCTGCCGCCCGCCGACGCGCTGGCCGCCATCGACCGCACGAGCTGGCGCGAGGCATCCGACGCCCTGCGAACGGGCCTCGCCGACTACCTCGAGCGGCACGCCGCCGTTCTGGCGGATGCCTCGGCGGCCGCCATCGAGGCGCCCAGGCTCGACGAGTGGGCCGAGCGCTCGACCGCGCTCGACGGCGCCTGGTTCCTTCCGGAGCTGCGCCGCCGATCGATCCGCTCCGCCCTGCGCTCCCTGCTGCGCGCCGGCTTCGAGCCGAGCGGCAAGGCCGTGACTCCGCTGCTCGTGGCTCTGCAGGCGGCCCGATCGGATGCGCAGGAGCTGCAGCGCCAGGCGTCGGCATTGGCGGGTCTCGTTCTCCCGGCGGGCTGGCAGCCCTACGCTCCCGAGGCGAAGACCGCCCTCGACACGGCCGTGCGCACCTCGCTCGGCTCCGTCTGGCTGGCGAAGCGCACCCCGAGGGCCTGGAGCTGGGTCTCCGCGGGCGCGGGCGCGGGCGCCGCTGGAACGACCGACGCCGACGCCGCGATCGTGCGCGACATCGACGCGAGCTGGAACCGCTGGCTCGCCGCCGTCGGCGCGACCGGACTGACCGTGCGGCAGTGGACGCACGGACGAGACTGGGTCTCGTCCTGGGCCACCGACGAGGTGGCCTGGCTGATCGACGTGCGCGCCACCGGGCTGCTTCAGCTGCAGCGTTTCACCGAGACGCGGCGCCAGCTCGAGCACCTGCGCGAACTGGGCCTGGCCGGCTTCAGCACGCAGCTGGCGACGGGCCAGATCGAGCCGACCGACGCATCCGAGGCCCTGATGCGGGGTCTCGCGACGGCATCTCTCGACGAGCGGCTGAGCGCGGCGAACCTCGACACCTTCGACGGCGACGCGCAGGATCGACACGTCTCGGCCTACCGCGACCAGGGCGCTCTCGTGCGCGAGCAGCTGCGCGGCGAACTGGCCGCCGAGCTGCTGGCCGCCCGGCCCTTCGACGCCGACGAGCTGCGCGGCGAGGTCGCCGAGCTCGCCCGCCAGATCGAGCGCAAACGCGGCGGCCTCGCCTTCCGCGAGGTGGCCCGCCGCTACCCGCGCGCGCTCACGTCGATCGTGCCCGTGTTCCTCATGAGCCCGGGCTCGGTGGCGCACTTCCTCGACCCCGACAGCATCGAATTCGACCTCGTGATCTTCGACGAGGCGTCGCAGATCAGGGTGCCTCAGGCCATCGGGGCGATGGGGCGCGGCAAGGCCGTGATCGTGGTGGGCGACTCGAAGCAGATGCCTCCCACGCGCATCATGCAGGTGGATGCGACGGGTCCCGACACCCCGGCCCCCGAACGCGACGAACCGCTGGTGGTCGAAGACCTCGAGTCGATCCTCACCGAGTCGGTGGAGTCCGGACTGCCGCAGCTCTGGCTCAACTGGCACTACCGCAGCCAGGACGAGAGCCTCATCGCGTTCTCGAACGCCGCCTACTACGGCAACAAGCTCGTGAGCCTGCCGTCGCCGCTCAGCGGAGCGGCGGCTGCGGGGGCGGCGTCCGGCGCCTCGGCCGGTTCCGGCGGCACCGGGCTCAGCTGGCGCCGAGTCGACGGCACGTTCGACCGCGGGCGCACCCGCACGAACGAGGTCGAGGCGCAGGCCATCGTCGACGAGATCGTGGCTCGGCTGCGGGCGCCTTCGACGATGCGCGAATCGATCGGCGTCGTGTGCTTCAACGTGCAGCAGCGCGACCTCATCCTCGACAAGCTCGAGGACAGCACCGACCCGGTGATCCAGAAGGCGCTGCTCGCCGCCCCCGGCTCCGAGCTCTTCGTGAAGAACCTCGAGAACGTGCAGGGCGACGAGCGCGACACCATTCTGTTCTCGCTCGCGTTCTCGAAGGACCCGGCCACGGGCATCCTGCCCCTGAACTTCGGGCCTCTCAACCTGCCCGGCGGCGAGCGCCGTCTCAACGTGGCGGTCACCCGCGCGAAGCGGCAGGTGGTGCTGTTCAGCTCGTTCGACGCGGCCGACATCCAGCTCACCCGATCGCGCGCCCAGGGAATCGCCGACCTCAAGTCGTATCTCGAGTTCGCGGCGACCCGCAGCGCGGGCGCGCTTCCGGGCGGCGGCCGGGGCGGGGCGCAGGATGCCGTCACCGGCAACCAGGGACGCTTCGTCGACGAGCTCGCCACGGCGCTGCGCGATCGCGGACTCGAGGTGGAGACCGGCCTCGGACTCTCGTCGTTCACGGTCGACCTCGCCGTGCGGCACCGCGGATCGTCGTCGTGGGCCGTCGCTGTGATGGTCGACGGACCCGGCTGGGCGTCGCGCCCCACCGTGAGCGACCGCGACGGCGCGCCGAACCTGCTCGTCGACGTGATGTCGTGGCCCGCGGTCATCCGCGCCTGGCTGCCGGCGTGGATCCGAGACCGCAGCGCCCTGATCGCCCGGATCGTCGTGGCCGTCGATCACCCGGCGAGCGCACGCCAGCCCGACGCGGATGCGGTGGAGGCCACGCGCGACGCCGGAAAGGCGGCCGACCGGGCCGCCGAGGATGCGCGGGCGGAGAGGGCGTTCCCCACGACCGCGTCGACGTCGACCCTGGCGCGCGAACTGCCCGTGTTCGAGCCGGCCGACGACAGTGCGGTGTACCCGCAGTCGAAGCTCGACAACCTCGACGCCGTGCCGATCATCGAGACCGAGGCGGCGAGCATCCTCGAGATGGAGGGGCCGATACCGGTAGACCGGCTGGTGTCGACGATCGCGCGCCGCTTCGATTACAGCCGCGTCGGAGACGCCAAGCGTGAGCTGCTGCAGCAGACCGTGCGCGGCGCGTTCGCGATCTCGCCAGAGGACTTCGTATGGCCCGCCGGGCTCGACGCGTCGACCTGGCGGGGGGCGCGTCGCACCTCCTCGACCGCCATTCGCCCTGTGACCGACGTGAGCCCGCAGGAGATCTCGAACGCGATCGAGCTGCTGCTCGCCGAATCGCTCAGCATCGACTCCGACGAGCTGCTGCGCGAGACGGCGTCGGTTCTCGGGTACTCGCGACTCACCGAGTCGACCCGCGTGTGGATCGAACGTGGCCTCGAGCTCGCGCTCTCGCAGAACCGTGTGCAGCGCCAGGGCTCACGCCTCGTTCGCGCCGCTGCCCGCGACTGATTCAGGAGGAGAGCTCCGCCGTCGCCACTATCCGCACGGTGACGCACTCCTTCTGAATCAGACACGACTCATCCGCAGGGCCCGCAGCGCGAAGCCTGCGAGTACCACTGCGGCGCCGGTCACGACGGCCGGCAGCGGCAGCGTGACGACGAGCACCGCGCAGCCGATCGCGCCGACGACGCTCACCACGCGCCCGGCAGTGCGCATCCGGGCCCCGGACAGCTCGCGCCGCTGCCGGAACGCCGCCACATTCGCCACGAAGTAGTAGAGCAGCACGCCGAACGACGAGAAGGCGATCACTCCGCGCAGATCGGCCACGAGCACCAGCACGATCACCACGATGCCAACCGCGATCTCCGCCCGGTACGGCGTGCTGTAGCGGGCATGCACGGCGCTGAACCAGCGCGGCAGATCTCCCTCGCGCGCCATCGCGAAGCTCGTGCGACCGATTCCCGTGATGAGCGCCAGCAGCGCGCCCAGCGAGGCGAGAGCGGCCCCGATGCGCACCAGCGGCGAGGCCCACGCCCATCCATTGGCCGTCACGACATCGACGAGCGGGTTGTCGCTGGCCGCGAGACCGGATGCGCCGAGGGCACCGAGCGCCGTCACTCCGACGGCGGCGTAAATAACCACGACGACCGCGAAAGCGATGCCGATCGCCCGCGGAATCGTGCGGGCCGGGTCGCGCACCTCCTCGCCGAGGGTGGCGATGCGCGCGTACCCCGCGAAAGCGAAGAACAGCAGGCCCGCCGACTGCAGCACGGCGAAGGCGTCGCCCGACGGGCCCGCGAAGGCGTCGGCGCCCGGGCCGCTCGGTGCCGAGCCAAGAACACCGGATGCGACGACCACGGCGAGCAGAGCCAGCACCGGCACCACGATCAGCCGGGTGAGAAACGCGGTGCGCGTGATTCCGAAGAGGTTCACCGTGACCAGCACGACGACCACCGCGACGGCGGCCAGGCGGGACCACGGTGACGGAACGGCGTAGGCCGCGAAGGTCATTGCCATGGCGGCCGAGCTGGCGATCTTGCCGACAACGAAGCTCCAGCCGGCGGCGAACCCCCACCACGGTCCGAGGAGCTCGCGGCCGTAGACGTAGGTTCCGCCCGCCGAGGGGTACTGCGCCGCGAGCCGCGCGGAGGAGTGCGCGTTGCAGAACGCGACGACGGCCGCGATCGCCAGTCCCACGAGCAGGCCGACGCCCGCAGTCTGCGCGGCGGGCTGGAACACGGCGAAGACGCCGGCGCCGATCATCGATCCGAGGCCGATGAAGACGGCGTCGCCCAGCGTGAGTCGACGGGCCAGTCGCGGTGAAGTCACGAACGCACGCTAGCGCAGTCGGGTTAACGGAACGCTCACGCCGAGCGGCGCCTCTCGTCGAAGCCGAACCCCTCCGAGAGCACCCGGTCGAGCATGTCGACGAAGTAGTCGGCCGCCTCGATCGTGAGGGTCAGCGGCGGCTTGATCTTGAGGATGTTCTGCCGGTCGCCCGTGGCCTGGATGATCACGCCGAGCTCGCGCATCCGCTCGCAGATTGCCGCGGTCTCGCGCGTCGCCGGCTCGAGGGTCTCCCGCGAGGTCACGAACTCGAGGCCGAGGTAGAGGCCGGATCCGTGCACCGCTCCCACCAGCTCGTGCGCGTCTGCGAGCGCGGCAAGCCGCGAGCGCAGGTGCCCTCCGACGACGCGCGCGTTCTCCTGCAGCCCCTCGTCGCGCAGGATGTCGAGAACGGCCAGGCCGATCACGCTCGACACCGGCGATCCCCCGGCAGACGAGAAGAAGTACCCCTGGTTGCGGTAGTTCTCGGCCACCTCGCGGCTCGTGATCACCGCGCCGAGCGGATGCCCGTTGCCCATCGCCTTCGCGATCGTCACGATGTCGGGAACCACCCCCTGCTGCTCGAAACCCCAGAACCACTCGCCCAGTCGGCCGTAGCCCACCTGCACTTCGTCGGCGATCGCCAGCCCGCCGGCCTCGCGCACGGCCGCGTAGACCTCGGAGAGGTAGCCGTCGGGCAGGGGCATCCCTCCCGCGTTTCCGTAGAAGGCCTCGGCGAGAAATGCCGCGGGCGGGCGACCGGATGCCGTCAGCTCGCGGACCTGGGCGGCCGCTCGGCTCGCGTAGTGGGTCGCGTCGGCACCCCGGAGTTCGCCCCGGTAGGCGTTCGGAGCCGGCACGGTGTGCACCCAGTCGGGCCTCGTCTCGAGGGCGTCGGGGTTGTCGGCCACCGAGGTCGACACGGCATCGGTCGCGAAGGTCCAGCCGTGGTACGCCTCGCGCACCGAGACGACGTCCTGCCGTCCGCTCCATGCCCAGGCGATGCGCAGCGCCAGGTCGTCGGCCTCCGAGCCGGAGTTCACGAGGAACACCGTGTCGAGCGGCTCGGGCAGCAGGGCCGTGAGCCGCTCGGAGAGCTCGACGACAGAGGAGTAGTTGAAGCGCGAGTTGCTGTTGAAGCGCTGCAGCTGGCGGTACGCGGCTTCGGCGATTCTCGGATGCGCGTGGCCGACCGAGGCGACGTTGTTCACCATGTCGAGATAGCAGCGGGCGTCGGTGTCGACGAGGGTGTGCCTCCAGCCGCGCTCGATGCGGGGCGGATCGGCGTAGTAGTGCTCCTGCACATCGGCGAAGACGGCGGCGCGACGCTCGAGCAGCGACTCCTCCGTTCCCTGAGCGGCCTTCGTTCCCTGAGCTTGTCGAAGGGAAACCGTGAACAGCAGGTAAGTCGCATCCGGGCTCACCAGGCTCCACCCGGCGAACAGCGCACTCTGCACGAACTCCGGCGCGGCCCCGTCGAAGGTCACGAGCTGAACCGACAGCGCCGACAGCCCGGCCGCGACGACGGCCGTCGTTCCGAGCTGCTGGCCCGCCCGCAGCTGCGTGCCCGAGGCAACTCCCGTGTCGAGGCCGCGGAGCACCAGCCGGACTCCGCGCGACACCAACTCGACCGCGTCGTCGCGGCGCTCGAGGCGTCCAGACCAGGGAGCGTGCACGGCGGTCGGCACCGGCAGGAACACCGAGGTCGACAGCGCGGCCACGGCGGGGGCATCCGGCGACAAGACGACAGACCGCGAGAGCCGACGCTCCCCATACGGGGTGATCACGGCATCCGCGCCCGTCGCGAGCAGGCGCCGGGCGGCGTCGAACTCTACCGACGGCGCAAGCCAGCGGCCCTCGTTCATCTCGTCGGAGTCGCTCGAGAGCGAGAGCACCGCCGGCGCAGAGGGATCGAGCGCCGGCAGGAGCGGCGCGACCACCGGCGGAACCGTCGCCGGCGTGGTCGCCGCGCCCAACCCATCCAGACCCAGCCCATCCAAACCCAGCCCATCCAGCCCCAGCGCCTCGCGCAGAACGCCCGTCATCACGGCGAGCGGAACGCTGTCGGCGACCTCGAAGATGCGCCACTCGTGCTCGACGGCTCCGGTCGCGTAGTCGTTGCCCTCGTCGATGGATGCCTGCTGGTTTCCGCTGGCCACGAGCACGGCTCCGCGCAGAACCACGAGCGGCCAGAGGGCGTCTACCTCATCGCTCGTGAGCGGCGTGATCGCGTGGAAGGCGCGCACCGCGGGCAGTGCAGTGAGAGGGGAGGCGCCCGCATGATGCAGCACCGACGAGATCGCGACGGCGAGTTCGGCCACACGCCACGAGGTCATCACGTCGCCGAAGTCGATCACGCCGTCGGCGACTCGGTAGCCTGAAGCCGACACCGTGCACACCACGTTGTCGTCGGCCACGTCTCCGTGGATCGCCTGCACGGGAAGCCGGCCCGCGAGGGTGGCGACGGCCGCCGAGGCCCGGGCCGTGGCATCCAGCACCGCTGCTCGCCGGAGCCCGTTCGAGATGTAGGGGGCGAGCCGTTCGACGACCGCGGCCGCGTGCCGCAGATCCCACTGCAGGGTGCGTTCGGTGCCCGGATGCGCGAAGTCGGCGAGGCCCGACGACACGCGCGCGGCCACCTCCCCGAGGCTCGCGACGGCCGCCGGGGGAAGGTAGCCGCCTCCCGAGAGGGTGCCCCCGCCGAGGTGCTCGATCACCCGGGCGAGCAAGTCTTCGCCGCCCACGTCGACGGTCTCGATCGTGGCCCCGGATGCCCCGGCCCGCGACACCGGCAGCCGCAGCCCGGGCTGCCGCTCGGCGAGATGGCGGGTCGCCGCATCCTGCGCCTCGAGCTCGAGACGGGAGAAAGCCGGGTTTGCAATCTTGAGAACGGCGCGCTGACCCTGTTCGTCGATCAATAGGAAGTTCGCGTCCTGCTGGCTGCCCAGCTCGCTGGCGACGCCGTCGATGCCGAACTTCTCGTGGGCGATCCGCTGCGCTTCCTCAAGAGTGAGCGCCGGCCCCGGCAGCTCGTCCTGCGCGAAGAAGTCGAAGGTGCCAGAGCTCATGTCCCCATCATCCCGCACGGGCCCACCCCGCCGAGGTGACAATTCGCGCCGCTCGACCGCGCCACGATGCCAATTCGCGTGACCGCAACAGGCAACTCGAAGTGGCGGGCTACAGCAGTCCGTCGCTGAGGGTGCTTGGGTTGCCGAAACGGTGGTTCGTGATCGAGACCGCCTGCTCGCGCAGGAACGGCAGCAGCTCGATGCGGCCGGCGCGAGTGACCTCGCCGGCGTACACCGCGACATCCGGTTCGGCGCCCAGGGCCGCGGCCAGAGCGGCAGCCGAGCCGCCGATCAGCCGGATGCGCGGGGTCGAGACCCCAACCGCCGCCACACGGGCGAGCCACGCCTCGTCGTTCTCGATGACCACGCGAACGGCCCACTCCTTGAGCAGCGCCCGCATCGGTCGGGGAAGCTTGTGCGCCGACGACAGGGTGACCTTCGACCGGGCCAGCGTCGCCGCCGACAGCACGCGCAGCAGCTCGTGCCGTTCACCGTCGTCGGAGAGCCGCACCGTGACCGGAACGGGCCGGTAGCGCAGCACGTTGCGCTCGACGCCGAGGCCCGAGCGGTCGACGGGCGCGAACGACTGCGACCACGCGACCGCGTCGCTCTTCGCCCCGCGCCGGGCGAGGTCGAAGCTGGTCCAGTCGAGGCCGGCCTGCGCCGAGTCGAGCAGAGCGCCGACGCGACCGTCGAGCCCCGCGTTGCTGAGGCCCTCACTGGGCTCGCCCGGCTCGGTGACCCACGATCCGAGGTGCACGAGGTAGTTCGGGCCGCCGGCCTTGGCGCCCGCGCCCACGGCGGAGCGCTTCCACCCCCCGAATGGCTGGCGCTGCACGATGGCACCGGTGATTCCGCGGTTCACGTAGAGGTTGCCCGCCTCGACCGTGGCCAGCCACTGCTCGACCTCGGCCGGGTCGAGGGAGTGCAGCCCGGCGGTCAGACCGTAGTCGGTGCCGTTCTGGTACTCGACGGCCTGTTCGAGCGTCGACGCGTGCATGATGCCCAGAACGGGGCCGAAGTACTCGGTGGTGTGGAACGTCGAGGCCGGCAGCACACCCTCGCGCACCCCCGGGGTCCAGAGTCGCCCGTCGGAGCTGCGCCGCACCGGCTCGACGAGCCACTTCTCCCCCGGTCCGAGCGTGGTGAGCCCCTCGAGCAGCTTGCCCTCGGCGGGCTCGATGAGTGGGCCCATCTCGGTGAGCGGGTCGGATGCGTAGCCGACCCGCAGCGACGACACCGCATCCATTAGCTGCCGGTGAAAACGTTCGGAACGCGCCACCGACCCCACGAGGATCACGAGCGACGCGGCCGAGCACTTCTGTCCGGCGTGGCCGAAGGCGCTCTTCACGATGTCGGCCACCGCGAGGTCGAGGTCGGCGGCGGGCGTCACGACGATGGCGTTCTTGCCACTCGTCTCGGCGAGAAGAGGCAGCTCTGGCCGCCACGAGCGGAACAGCTTTGCGGTCTCGTAGGCCCCGGTGAGGATCACGCGGTCGACGAGCTCATGGGAGATGAGCCTCTGGCCGAGGTCGCCCTCCTCGATGTCGACGAGCGCGAGCAGCTCGCGTGGGATGCCGGACTCCCACAGGGCCTCGACCAGCACGGCGGCCGATCGGCGGGCCTGTGGTGCCGGCTTGATGACGACTCCACTGCCGGCGGCGAGGGCGGCCAGGACACCGCCCGCGGGGATGGCCACGGGGAAGTTCCACGGAGGCGTCACGACAGTGAGCGCCGACGGCACGAACACGGCCCCGTCGACCCGGTCGAGCTCCTCGGCTCGCTCGGCGTAATAGTTCGCGAAGTCGACCGCCTCGCTCACCTCGGGGTCGCCCTCCGCGATGGTCTTGCCGGTCTCCGAGGCCATGACCTCGATCAGCCTGTCGCGGTTGGCCTCGAGCGCCAGCGCGGCCCGGCGCAGCACGGCCGCGCGCTCGGCGCCGGTCTGCGAGCCCCAGCGGGCCCCTGCCTCGCGCACCGAGTGGATGATGCCATCCAGAACCGCGGGATCGGTCACCACGGCCGCGTCGATGGTGTCGATGCCGATGCGGTTGCCGGGCCCGACCAGAGACAGGATGCGACGGCCCCAGCTGCGGTTGGCCGCCAGCGACGGGTCGGTGTCGGCCGTGTTCTGGAACTCGGTCGCGCGGGCGAGCTCGGAGAGGTCACCGCGATCCTGCGTGCGGTTGGCCGCGTTCCCGTTCCCTGACCCCGTCCCGTTCCCTGACCCCGTCCCGTTCCCTGAGCCCGTCGAAGGGAACGGCTCCGATTCCAACGCATCCACAGACGCCAAAAAGCGGTTCTTCTCGCGCTCGAACACGGTGTCGCTGGCGGCGATGTCGAACACGCTCGACATGAAGTTCTCGTCGCTGGCATTCTCTTCGAGTCGGCGCACGAGGTAGCTGATCGCCACGTCGAACTCCTTGGGGTGCACGACGGGTGTGTAGAGCAGCAGCGCGCCCACCTCGCGGCGCACGGCGTCGGCCTGGCCCGTGGCCATGCCGAGCAGCATCTCGAAGTCGATGCTGTCGGTCACCCCGCGGTGCTTGGCGAGCAGCCACGCGAGCGCGATGTCGAACAGGTTATGGCCCGCGACTCCGATGCGCACGGCGTCGGTGCGCTCGGGAGTCAGAGCCCACTCCAGCACCCGCTTGTAGTTCGTGTCGGTCTCCCGCTTGCTGTCGAAGGTGGCGAGCGGCCAGCCGTGGAGGGCAGCGTCGACGTGCTCCATGGCGAGGTTCGCGCCCTTCACCACGCGCACCTTGATGGGAGCCCCGCCCCGGGAACGACGCTCGGCCGCCCAGTTCTGCAGGCGCTGCATCGCGCCCAGCGCATCCGGCAGATAGGCCTGCAGCACGATGCCGCCCGAGTAGCCGAGCAGTTCTTCGCGGTCGAGGATCTTCATGAATACCGCGAGGGTCAGGTCGAGATCGCGGTACTCCTCCATGTCGAGGTTGATGAACTTGTTCGTGGGGAGAGCGATGCGATACAGCGGCAGCAGGGTCTCGGCGACGCGCTCGACCGTCTCGTCGAACGCCCACATCGAGAGGTCGCTGGCGATCGCCGACACCTTCACCGACACGTAGTCGACGTCGTCTCGGGCGAGCAGTTTCTCGGTGCCCTCGAGTCGACGTCGGGCCTCGGCCGAGCCGAGGACCGCCTCGCCGAGAAGGTTCAGGTTCAGCCGCGAGCCGTCGGCGCGCAGTTTCTCGATCGCCGCGCCCAGCCTCGCCGGGGTCGCGTCGATCACCAGGTGTGCGACCATCTGCCGCAGAACCTTGCGAGCCGCGGGAACCACCACTCCGGGAACGACCTCGCCGAAGACGCCTCCGGCCGCGACCGCGCTGCGCAGGTACCAGGGCAGGAAGGCGGGCACCCGACTGCCGAGGGCCTGCAGGTTCTTGGCGGCGACCGCCAGGTCTTCGGGGCGCGCGACACCGTCGACGAAGCCCACGGTGAAGGCGAGGCCGTCGGGATCTTCGAGAACCCCCGCGAGGCGCTCGGCCGAGGGGTCGGGCTCGACGTCTTTCGATTCGTCGAGCCAGCGGCGCACGAGGGCTATCGCCGGTGCCGCGAGATCGACGGGGGTCAGGCTCGGGTCGGCCTCGAATTCGGGCGAGTTCGGGTTCGCAGAGGTCACTCTTCGAGGATATGGCGTGGGTGCCCCCAACGCCCGGAGGCGGAGCGCACCCCGCAACTATGCTCGACGCATGAGCACTGCAGCCGTTGCCGATTCGGCCGACATCGTGATCGTGGGCGGGGGCCACAACGGCCTGGTCGCGGCCGCCTATCTCGCCACAGCGGGCCTCGAGGTCATCGTGCTCGAGCGCCTCGATCACACGGGCGGGGCCGCAGTCTCTGCGCAGGCGTTCGCGGGCCACGACGCGCGGCTCTCGCGCTACTCCTACCTCGTGAGCCTGCTGCCTCAGCGCATCATCGACGACCTCGGTCTCGACCTCACCCTGCTGCGCCGCCGCTACTCCTCCTACACTCCCCTACCCGGCACATCGACGGGCCTGCTCATCGATACCGGCGACTCCGAGGCCACCGCGGCGTCGTTCGCCGCGATCGGGGCCGAACCGGATGCGCAGGGTCTCGCGCGGTTCCAGGGTCGCGCGGCGCGGCTCGCCGAGACGCTGTGGCCGAGCCTCACGGAGCCGCTGATGACACGGTCGGAGGCCCGGGCCCTGGTCGGCGACGACATCGCCTGGAACGCGTTCATCGAGCATCCGCTCGCCGGAGCCATCGAGGCCGACGTCGAGAACGACCTCGTGCGGGGTGTTCTGCTGACCGATGGGCTCATCGGAACGTTCGCCCGAGCATCCGACGACGACCTCGCGCAGAACCGCTGTTTTCTGTATCACGTGATCGGTGGCGGAACCGGGGACTGGGATGTGCCGGTGGGCGGCATGGGCGCTGTGAGCGGTGCGCTCTGGCATGCGGCCACGGAGGCCGGTGCCACCATCGTGACGGGTGCGGAGGTCACCGCAATCGACCCCGACGGCACCGTGTCGTACACCGTCGACGGGTCGGAGCGGGTCGTGCGCGCCGGCCACGTATTGTCGAACGTCGCCCCCTGGGTGCTCGACCGCCTGCTCGGTGAGGCCGGCGCCGAGGGCGAGGCCGGCGTTCGCACCAAGCCGGAGGGCGCCCAGGTGAAGGTGAACCTGCTGCTCTCGCGGCTGCCGAAGCTGCTCGACGAGAGCGTGTCGCCCGAAGCCGCCTTCGGAGGGACGTTCCATATCCACGAGGGCTACGCCGAGCTCGATCGGGCCGTGGATGCGGCCGAGGCGGGCGCTCTGCCGTCGCCGCTGCCCGCCGAGATCTATTGCCACTCGCTCACCGACCCGTCGATCCTGTCGCCCGAGCTGCAGGCATCCGGCGCCCAGACCCTCACCGTGTTCGGCCTGCACGTGCCGTCCCGCCTCATCACCGGCGAGAACAACGACGAGATGCGTAAGCGCCTGCAGGCCGCGGTCATCGATTCGCTGAACAGCGTGCTCGCCGAGCCGATCGAGGGATGCCTGCTGCTCGATTCAGAGGGACGCCCCTGCATCGAGACCAAGACCACGCTCGACATCGAACGATCGCTCGGCATGCCGGGCGGCAACATCTTCCACGGACCGCTGTCGTGGCCGTTCGTCGACGATGACGCCGCGCTCGAGAGCCCGGCCGAGCGCTGGGGCGTCGCGACAGGCCACGACCGCATCCTGCTCTGCGGTTCTGGCGCCCGCCGCGGCGGGGCCGTGAGCGGCCTCGGCGGTCACAATGCGGCGATGGCCGTTCTCGAGCTGCGCTCGCAGGCGTCCGCCAGTAGCTGATTGTTACTCACTAGTCTTGACTCTCACTGAGTCATTGTGGCTACGATGGCTCAATGATTGACGGGGGCATCGACGACATCGAGAATCCGTTCGACGTCGATTCGGGGTTGATGCGCCACTGGCTGCCGGGCACCGCCACCATCCTCGCGGTCGACCGCACCGACGAATGGGTCGACCGCAACGAGTTCTTCGACGTGACGCTCGAGATCGATCTCGAGGGGTTCGAGGCCTACGAACTGCGTCAGCGCCAACTGATTCCCGAGAGGGCGCAGTTCGAGTGGCAGCCGGGCACTGAAGTCGACGTTCTGGTGAATCCGGCCGACCATTCGAAGGCCGTGCTGCGGTAGTCGAGCACCCCTGCGGTGCCGATCAGTGCCCGCGGTGATCTTGAATCGTCATGCGCGGGCCGTGCCTCGGCTTGGCGAAGCCGCTGGCGAGAATGAGCCGCACGACGCGCTGACGGTGTCCGCGCCACGGTTCGAGCAGCTCGAGCATGCCGTCGTCGTCGACGGGCGAACCCGTGAGCGCGTAGCCCACGTGAGCGGCGAGGTGATAGTCGCCCACGCTCACCGCGTCGGGGTCGGCGTGGCTGCGCTGCGTGGTCTCGGCCGCCGTCCACCTGCCGATGCCCGGCAGTGTCTGCAGCCGTGTCGCCGCCGTCTCCGCATCCGCCGTCGCGGCCCGCTCGAGCGCCGTGGCCAACTGGCATGCCGACACCACGGTACGGCTGCGGCGCGGGTCGACGCCGGCACGATGCCACTGCCATGAAGGAACGCCGCGCCAGGTCTCCGCGCTGGGTGCGACGTGCATGCCCGCGGGCGCGGGCCCCGGCGCGACCTCGCCGTAGATGCGGATGAGCCGGTACCAGGCCCGATGAGCCTCGAGCGTGGTGACCTTCTGCTCGATGATCGCGGGCACGAGCGCCTCCATGACGAGGCCGGAGCGGCTGAGGCGCATGCCCGGATTGCGGCGACGCACCTCGGCGAGCGCCGGATGGGTGTGCAGCGTCAGCCCCGACCAGTCGTCGTCGGCACCGAGCAGTGCGGGTACCCGATCGATCGCCCAGTGCGCGCCCGGCCCCCAGGCTCGTGCCTCGATGCCGTGCTGTCGCTGGCGCATCAGCAACGTGGCGGCGCCCTCCGGTGTGCGCACCGTGCGCCAGAACCCCTCGGGCGTCGATCGGCAGGTCGGGTCTCCCGTGCCCCGGGAGTGCACGCCCATCGTTCGCGCGACGTCGACCTCGTGCGCCGGCGCATAGACGGTGACCAGAGCGGCCCCGTCGGCAGCGTCACCGGCGACGGTGTCGACGGTGGGGCGGGGCGCTTCGAGAGTCATGATGACGGCAGGCTAACCCGAGGTTCGGACATTCATCGCATCGACGCGTGACGATCTCCCGTCATGGCGCGTTCACCGCCCCGTCACCGCGACCTGCGAGGGTGCACCCATGCAGACGTCAACGGCGATCCTCACCGCATTCGACTCCCCCCATGCCCTCTCGGTCTTCACCGATCGGCTTGCTCGATATCGGCGCATGCCGGTGGATGCCCAGGGCTTCATCGTGTCGATTCCCATCGCGGGGCGCGCGCTGGTGAGGCAGGAGGGCCGGTCGCTCACGGTCAGCGTTGTCGCGGCCGACGAAAAGTCACTCGCCGCGTCGATGGCCGCCGTCGTGCACGAACTGCAGGAGGGCTTCGGCCGCTCCGACTTCAGGCGCAGCATCTCGGTGCGCTGGCAGCGCCGCGACGTGGTGCCGACCGCGCTGCGCTGACGCGCGCCAGGTGCCGGGCGTCTCAGTCGTCGAGTTCGGCTTCGAGCTGCTCCGGAGTCAGGTGCTCGCCGGGCGTCGGACGCCGGAAAGGGATGTCCTTCGTGGACTCGTGCTGCTGCAGCGTGCCCTCTTCACCGGCATCGCTGCCGGGGAGTGTGTCCGGCCCGTCGACCGGCCCGTCGTGCAGGTCGAGATCTTCGTCTCGGTCTGCGGGGTGGCGCTCGATCTGGGGTTCGAAAGGCTCTGACATCGACATGCCGTTCATGGTGCGCCGCCGAGGTTAACGGCTGCTGAGACTATCGCTCCGGCGTTGTTCATCCCGATTTAACCGTCGGGGCGTACCGTCGCCCGCGATCGCCGAACGAACCGCTTCCCGATCGCCAGGAGTGCCCGATTCGAAGGGACGAAAACGTGGATGCTCTCATCACCGTTCTGCTCGTCGTGACCATCGCCCTCGTGTTCGACTTCACGAACGGCTTCCACGACACGGCCAACGCCATGGCTACCTCGGTCGCGACCGGCGCGCTCAAGCCGAAGGTCGCGGTCACCATCTCGGCCGTGCTCAACCTTGTCGGTGCCTTCCTCTCGACCGAGGTGGCGAAGACCATCTCCCAGGGCATCATCAAGGAGGGCGACGGGGGTGTGCAGATCACGCCCACGATGATCTTCGCCGGACTCGTCGGCGCCGTGCTCTGGAATCTCGGCACCTGGTACCTCGGACTGCCGTCGAGCTCGACCCACGCGCTCTTCGGCGGCCTCATCGGGGCGGCGATCATCGGCGCCGGATTCGGATCGGTCGACTTCGGCGTCGTGCTCTCGAAGGTCGTGCTGCCCGCGCTCTTCTCGCCGCTCGTCGCCGGCCTCGTCGCGCTGGTGGCGACCTACGCCGCCTACCGCATCACCAAGCAGGCCCGGTCACGCGGGGCGGATGCCGGCTTCCGGCACGGACAGACGATCTCGGCCTCCCTCGTGTCGCTCGCCCACGGCACCAACGACGCGCAGAAGACCATGGGCGTCATCACGCTCACGCTCATCGCGGCCGGCTACCAGGGGTCGGGAACGGGCCCGCAGTTCTGGGTCGTCGCATCCTGCGGTCTGGCCATCGCGCTCGGCACCTACCTGGGCGGCTGGCGCATCATGCGCACGGTCGGCAAGCGCATCACCGACGTGCAGCCGGCCCAGGGCTTCGCCGCAGAGACCAGCTCGGCCGCCACCATCCTCATCTCGTCACACCTCGGATTCGCCCTGTCGACGACGCAGGTCACCTCCGGCGCCGTCGTCGGCTCGGGCCTCGGCAAGAAGCTCGCGACCGTGCACTGGGGAGTCGTCGGACGCATCGCCATGGCCTGGGTGTTCACCCTGCCGGCCGCCGCGCTGGTGGGCGGGCTCGCCGCCTGGATCGCGAGCACCAGCACCGTGGGACTGATCGTCGTGGCCGTGCTGGCCCTCGCCGGCGGGCTGGCGTTCGTGTTCCTTGCGCGCAGGCATCCCGTTACCCACAACAATGTGAACGACGTCGACGCGGAATCGCGTGAACCCGAGACCGCATCGACCGGAAAGGCCTGATCATGATCGACTCCACCGCCACCGCTCTCGTCGCGGCAGCCGACGGCTCGGAGAAGTTCCTCGGCGTCGACTGGGCGGCGTTCGGCATCGTCTTCGTCGTGGCCTTCGGGGCCGCCGTCGCGATCGTCGTGTTCTTCGCGCTGGGACTGCGCCTGCTGGCGGTCGGCTCCGACGACGACACGGGCGCCGACGGATCGATCGTGTCGACCGCCAGGGGCTCGCGCCCGCTCGGCGCCACCCTCGGTGCGTTCGCCTGCCTCGCCGTCTGCGTCGCGGCGGTGCTCTACGGGCTGTACCTGATCATTCCCCAGTTCCACTGACACGCGCTGCCCCACCGATAATGGAGGGGTGGAATCGGACGCGCGCTGCCCCTGCGGCTCCGGCCTGAGCTACGGCGAGTGCTGTCGGCCGATTCACCTCGGGCTCTCCCCCGCGCCGACGGCCGAGCGGCTCATGCGGTCGCGGTTCTCGGCGTTCGCGGTGGGCGACCCGGCCTACTTGCTGCGGTCGTGGCATCCGGATACCCGCCCGGCGACGCTCGAGCTCGATGCCGACACGCGCTGGCTGTGGCTCGAGATCGTGCGCACCGAGCTCGGCGCCGAACGCGACACCGACGGTGTCGTCGAGTTCCGGGCGAAGTACCGGGTGGATGCGCCGGAGGGCCGATCGTCGGGCGTGCAGCACGAGATCAGCACCTTCACGCGCGTCGACGGAGCCTGGGTCTACGTCGACGGCTCGGCCTGACGGGGCAGCTAGCTGCGCTTGGCCAGGGCGACCACGAGTGCAATGACAGCGGCACCCGCGAGCGCGGCGACGGTCACGAACCGCGTCGGGTTGTCCTCGTAGGCCGAACGGATGCGGCTGCTGCCCTCGTCAGCGAAGTCCCGGGCCGACATGACGACATCATCGGCCGTCTTCTCGACCTTTCGACCGATGTCCTCGGCCACGTCGGAGGCGGTGCCGGCGGCGTCTTTGGCGGCGTCGGATGCCCGGTCGACGGTCTTCTTCACGTCGCCCTCGACGCCCGCCTTGTCGGCCAGGTCGTGCGCGGTGTCTGCAGCCTTGTCGATGACATCGTCGGCTGTGTGCTTCGGGGATTTGTCGGTCATGATGTGCGTTCCTTGCGTGGTGGGGCGGGAGTGGACGAGCGCAGTTACTTCGAGATCTTCTTCACGGCCTTCTTGGCCGCCTTCTGCGTCTTCTTCTGGGCGCGGGCGCGGGCCTTCTTCACGGCGGGATCGTTCCAGAAGGCCTTCGCCGTCTCGCTGATCTCCTTGTAGCGGCCGTGGCCGGCCTTGGCTCCGACAACGTAGGCGGTTGCGCCGACGGCGATCACGACGAGCCACACGAGGGGTTTAGGCATGTTCTTCTTCTTTCTGGAGGGTTACTGCAGGCGGGTGGTCTTGGTGACCCGGGCTCGGAAGCCGCCGCTGATCTGGATCAGCGCGGGCAGCTCGCGGCCGAGCAGCTCGTCGAGCGCGTGGAGCTTCGATTCGACGATCGCGGCCGCGTCTTTCGGTGAAACGCCGCGTCGGCAGGTGACCGACACCTTCAGCACGGGGGTGCGGCGCACTTTGTACGTCGAGACGTGGGAGCCGACGAACTCGGAGTGTGCGTCGAGCGCGTCTTTCAGGGCGTGCTCGGCGACCGACGACTCGATCACGGTCGACCCGTGCTCGCTCGTGGGGTCGGTCAGCGCGATGCCGGTGTGGCCGCGCCCCTGCCGTGAGATGAACACGATCAGCACGATGATGGCGATCACGAGCAACGCGACGACGGCGATGAGAATCCAGCTCACTCCGAGGCCGGCGAGCTGAGTCTGCTCGAGCCAGCTCGCCACCTGGTCGGTGACCTGCCCGCTCGTGTCCTTCCAGGCATCCCGAACGAACGGAACGAGCACAGCGGCGGCCGCGGCCGCACCGACGACGAGCAGAAGCAGTCCGCAGACGAAGATCAGCAGCCTGTTGGCTGCACGATTGGTGCTGTTCATGCGCCTACCTTCGCTTTCTCTGCGATCTGAACCCGTGCCCGAACGGTGGGGCGCAGGCCGTATGCGTCGAGCTGGGCCGTCACGGCCTCGGTCACGTCGTCGCGATTGGCCGGAATTCCGGATGTGGGGGTGAGGTCGACCACGGCGCGGCGGTGCGAGACCGACACGGTGGTGTTGTCGGGGTCGACGTTGCCCGCGTACGACGCGTGCCGGGCCAGGGCGGATGCGATGACCTCGTTGTCGACGACGGTCGCCGCACGCTCGGTGTCGATCACATGCCGGGCACGGCGGCCGGGCGAAAGCGACAGGATGATCAGCACGAGACCGATCACCGCCGCGACGATGCCCGCGGCCGCAACGATCGCTGCCGGCTGCTCGGCGAGGCCCAGGGCCGACGCGAACATGTCGGATGGCGCGACCAACAGGGCGGGAAGCCCGAGAAGGGCGATCACGACCTCGGTGCCCACCCAGGCGAACACGATGATCAGCACGACCGCGAGAACGATCGCGAGCAGTGAGCGCGGCGAGTGGGTCTCGCGCCGGCTGATCCGCGCGTAGAGAGCCTTGTTGTCGGAGCTCATTTCACTCTCTCCTCTGGCTGGATGGTGACGCCGGAGACCTTCACGGTGACGCGGGCGATCTGCGAACCGGTGAGCGCGCTCACCCGATCGCGGATCGTCGTCTGCGCCTGGCCGGCCCTGTCGAGAATCGTTCCGCCCGATCGTGCGACGACCGAGTTGTCGGTGCTCACTCGATCGAGCGACACGATCCGGATGGGGGTGGTCACGACCAGGGCCAGCGCACCCGTGTGGTCGGCGAGTTCGACGCCCACGCGCGCGGCGTCGACCCCGAGGGCGTCGGCGGTGACCGCCGACACGACCTTGTTCAGGGCCTTCGACGTGACACGGGTGCGACCGCGCTGTGCCGCTCCGGTCTCGGTCGTCGAGGCGATGCTCATGACGAGGAGCGCTTGCCGCGGAACGCGTCGACAAGACTGGTCACGTCGAGCTTGCCCTCGATGACGCGGCCGATGAGGGCACCGATGGCCATGGCGATGGCGACGAAGAAGAACGCCCAGAATCCGACCACGATCCAGGTGAGCGCGAGGACCGCGCCGATGAGGATGCCCGTGCGGGTTGCCGAGGGGGTCACTGGACTCGCGCCTCTGCTGCGTCGTCCTTGTTGTTGTCGTCGGAGGGCAGGTGCACGTCGTTGACGGTCACGTTGACCTCGGTGACCTCGAGTCCGACGATCGTCTCGACGGCGCGGATCACGTTGTCGCGAACGCCGTCGGCCACGTCCTGCAGGGGCGCGGGGTATTCGGCGACGATGGTGACGTCGACAGCGACCTGCTTCTCGCCGACCTCGACGTTGATGCCCTGGCTCTGGTCTGCACCGGCAACGGCCTCGCGGATGGCGCCGAACGCGCGGGCCGCTCCGCCTCCGAGGGCGAAGACGCCGCTGGATTCGCGGGCGGCGATGCCGGCGACCTTGGCGACGACTCCATCGTTGATGGTGGTCTTGCCGAGCGTGGTCGACACGGGCAGGGCGGTCGCCGCGGCGGCGGGAGTGGCGGGTGTGGGCGTGGTGGCCATGATTATCTCCTTGGTATGAGTGCCCGGATCCTCCGGGGCTTGGTGCTGCTTCATGGATAGGTCGTGTGCTGCGGCCGGTTCGTCACGAAAGAATCTGAAAATCTTTTGGACGACCTGTCGGCAGCCGATGATTCGATCGGTCAGGGCAGCAGTTGCTGCAGCCTGCCGACCCAGTCGACGATCGTCGGGATCGCCTCGCCGGCCTCTGCTGCGGCCGCTCCGGCGCCCGCGGCCAGCGGGTAGACCGACACGACGAGCGCCGCGATGACGGCGGCGACGGCGCAGATCCAGGCCAGCGGGCCGCGACGAATGCGCAGGATGAGCGCCAGGAATCCGGCAGCCAGCGCGTAGCCGCCGATGACGGCGACGGTCATGCTCGCGACGGGGAAGTCGACGAACGGGGCCGCCGCCGCGGCGGAGGCGACGAGCCCCGCGACCGGCACGAGCACGATCGCCGCGACGATGATCGTCGTGATGATTCCCGTGCCGAGCGCGAACCACACACTCCGCGGGCGGTGTCTCATCGTTCTGTCTCGGGCGGTTCGGGCACGACCTCGAGACCTGTGGCCGAGTTCGCCGTGCGCATGAGAGCGTCTACCCAGGCGCGGTTGAGCGCCGGGTGTCTCTTGCCCGAGAAGGTGAATGCGAGTGGAATCGCGGGGTGCAGCCACATCATGTGGTGGCCGCGATCGTTCTCCCACGAGAGGGCGAAGCTCTCGCCCCGTCGGAGTTTGGCCAGCACGACCACGCGCACGTGGTTGAGCGGCCTGTCGTCGAGGATCATTTCGACCCCCGAGTTGCCGTAGATGATTTTTCCCATCAGGGTCCTGTCGGTGATTCGGATGCTTCAACCCCGGCCTCGTAGACAGAGGCCGGGGTCGAAGACGGTGCGGTGCGATCAGTGCTTGAAGGCGTCCTTGACGTTCTCGCCGGCCTTCTTGGCGTCGGCCTTGGCCTGGTCGGCCTTGCCCTCCGCGACCTTGCTGTCGTCGTTGGTGAGGTTTCCGAGTGCTTCCTTCGCCTTGCCCTTGAGGTCTTCGGCGGCGTTCTGGATCTTGTCTGCTGCGCTCATGATGTCGTTCCTGTTCTTCTCGGGTTCTCCCGGTTCGCGGGGTGCGGCCGGCGGGAGCCGCGCACGCTCGCATGTCGACGCCGAAACCGACGACGTCGACTCGTGTCAAGACTTCGATGAAGAAATCCGTGTGTGCGACTCTTACCCGTAGGACGCATGTCGACGCCCGATCGTCACGCCCCAGGTGTGCGAAAAAGCTGAGAAATGGCTGCATGCCGAACCCGCTCGGGGGAGTTCGACCCGAGCCTGACGCAGAGGAACACCCGCATGGCCGATTCCCCCGCGACCGCGCTCGCCGTGGAGATCGAGAGGGTCCTCCGCGAAGTCGACGGCGTCACCGCCATCTATTCGAGCGCTCCCATCGTCGAGGTCGTCGTCGAGGAGGTCGGCGCCGCCGTCGTTCCCGCGCCCGCAGTGCCGGCCCCGCTGATCAGTGTCGAGGCGGGTGAGCAGGGCACGACCGTCACCGCGGTCATCGGCGTCGACGAACGTGCGCCCGCCCACCAGACGGGTCGCGCAGCCCACGACCACATCGTCGACCTGCTCTCCCGCACGAGGGTGCAGGCCAGCGTCACGGTGCGCATCGCGATGATCTCGAGCTGAGCCCATACCGGAGACTGTTGTACGGTTGCGTCAATCAAGGAGGATCTATGAGCGCCTTTCACCCGGATCTCGCCGTCGGCCGCTTCATTCCGCGGTTCTCGTTCGGGCCGCGAGTGGTGTCGGTGATGAGTCGTGTTCCGCAGCGAACACCGCCCACGCCCGAGGACATGCTGATCGACGAGATCACGGTGCCCGGCGCTCCCGGCGGCCCGGACGTCTCGCTGCGGGTGTACCGACCGAGAACGCTCACCGGGTCGGCGCCCGCCCTGTTCTGGATTCACGGCGGCGGCTTCCTGCAAGGCGACCCCGTTCAAGACGAACGCTCCAGCATCGACTTCGCCCGCACGCTGGGAATCACGGTGGTAGGCCTGCGTTATCGGCTCGGCCCCGAGCATCCGTCGCCCGCCGCGATCGAGGATGCCTACGCCGGCCTGAGCTGGCTGGTCGAGCACGCGGCCGAGCGTGGCGTCGACCCCGAGCGCATCGCGATCGGAGGCGCGAGCGCGGGCGGCGGACTCGCCGCGGGACTCGCGCTCTACGCGCACGACAAGGGCGAGATCGCTCCTGCCTTCCAGCTGCTCGTCTACCCCATGCTCGACGACCGCACGGTTCTGCGCGACGATCTCGACACCCGCACCGTGCGCATCTGGAGCCCGGGCAGCAACCGCTACGGCTGGTCGACGTACCTCGGCACCGCTCCCGGCGGTCCCGGCATCTCGCCCTACGCGGCACCCGCCCGGCGCGACGACCTCTCGGGCCTGCCGCCCGCGTGGATCGGCGTGGGGTCGCTCGATCTCTTCCTCGACGAGGATCTCGAGTACGCGCGCAGGCTGCGCGACGCGGGCGTGCCGTGCGAGAGCACCGTCGTGAAGGGCGCGTTCCACGGCTTCGACGTGCTCTTCGCCGAGAAGCCTGTCTCTCGACGGTTCTGGCGGGCGCAGGCGGCCGCGCTCCGAGGAGCGCTGTTCTCAGCCCCTTAGGAGGCTGAGCCTTCGCTGGCATGCCACCCTTGAAGGGATGATTCGAACAGCAGGCAATCCCACCGAGCTCGGCGGGCTCGCCGGCTTCGCGCTCACCCTGATGGAAGGCATCGGCGAGTGGGGCGTGGGGCTCTTCACCCTGATCGAGACCGTCTTCCCTCCCATTCCGAGCGAGGTCATCCTGCCGCTCGCGGGTTTTCTGGCGCAGCGTGGAGAGCTGAGCATCGTGCTCGTCGTCATCACCAGCACGCTCGGCGCCTACGTGGGCTCACTCGTCCTGTACTGGCTCGGCGCCAAGCTCGGCATGGACAGGGCGATCGTGGGGCTGTCGAAGCTGCCGCTCGTCGACAAAGAGGACTTCGAGAAGGCCGCGTCGTGGTTCTCGCGGCACGGCAAGTCGGCCGTGTTCTTCGGCCGGTTCATTCCGGGCGTGCGCAGCCTCATCTCGCTTCCCGCCGGTGCCGAGCGCATGAACCTGGTGAGCTTCAGCATCTTCACGATCGCGGGCAGCGCCATCTGGAACGGTCTGCTGATAGGCCTGGGCGCCGCGCTCGGAACGCAGTACGAGCTCATCGAGAAGTACAGCGACTACCTCAACTACATCGTCTACGCGGCGATCGCCGGTGTGGTCGTGTGGCTCGTGGTGCGCCGCATCCGCCGTCACCGCGCCGCCGCCTGAACACATCCGCGCCGGTTCGGCGCATCCGCTACCGGTCGACGCGGCGCGGATGCACCCAGCAGGAGCGGATAGCGGAGGTCGAGTACTCTGGGGCACCATGCTGACCCTCGACGACGTGTGGCCCCTGTTCTCTCTGCGGCTCCGCTCGCCCCGGCTCGAGCTGCGGCTGATGCGCGACGACGATCTTCCGGCCGTCGTCGAGGCCGTGCTGGCAGGCATCCACCCGGCTGATCGGATGCCGTTCGACTCGCCCTGGACCGACGCGGAACCCGAGCAGCTCGCCCGCGACTTCGCGAAGTACCACTGGCACCTGCGCACCACCGTGCAGCCCGGCACCTGGACCCTCGACTTCGTCGTTCTGCACGAGGGCCGCGTGATCGGCATGCAAGATGTGCGCGCAGAGAACCTCGCCCGCACGAAGACCGTGTCGTCGGGGTCGTGGCTCACCCGGGCGGCGCAGGGCCACGGATTCGGAACCGAGATGCGGGCCGCCATCCTGCTGTTCGCGTTCGATCATCTCGATGTGGAGGTCGCCGAGTCGAGTGCGGCGACCTGGAACGAGGCGTCGCTCGGCGTCTCGCGCCGCCTGGGCTACGTCGACGCGGGCGTCACCGTGGTCGAACCGCGCCCGGGAGAACCGAACACGATGCAGAAGCTGCGCCTCGACCGCGAGAACTTCCCCCGCCCGGAGTGGACCCTCGGGGTGCACGGCGCGGCCGCCGCCCGCGCAGAACTGCTCAAGTGAGGTTCGAGCCCGGCTTCGGCGGCTTGTGCATGTCGAGCGCGGACTCCTCCGCGTCGATGAACGCCAGCGTCGTCTTCACCGCGCGCTCCTGGTAGCGGCCCTCGGCCCGGGCGTCGAGCACCGCCTGCCGCTCGGCCTGCACCATCAGCCGGCGCAGCCTGTTGTACGACGCGGGGCGCGTCTCGTGGTCTCCCTCTGGCGGGTTCTCGAGTGCCTCGGCGAGAAAACGGGCGTTCGTGCGCAGCCGTTCGACGACTCCGGGCTCGACTCCCTTGAGCTCCTGCTGCTCGAGCAGGTCGAGCCCCGCGGTCTGCGCCTCGACCATGAGCCGCTGCGTCTCCCCGCGCTCCTGCTCGACATCGGGCGGAGGAAGCCGCAGTCGGCGGATGAGCCAGGGCAGCCCCAGCCCCTCGATCAGCGTGCCCGCCACCACGACGAACGCCAGGAACTGGAGGAACTCCCTATTCGGCGTCTCCTCCGGCAGCAGGAACACCGCCGCGAGCGTGACCACACCCCGGATGCCCGCGAACGACACCGCGATCCCGGTGCGCCAGCTCCACCCGCGACCCCGCAACCACTGTGGGCCGAACCGATAGACCGAGGTGGTGATGAGCATCCAGACCACCCGCGACACGACGAGCGCGAGCAGGATGATCGCCGAGATGCCCACCGTTGGCCAGAATCCCGGGCCCGAGTCGACGACGCCGTCGAAGATGTCGGCCAAGGCGAGTCCCATGAGTAGGAACACGGCGTTCTCGAGCAGGAACTGGATCGTGCGCCAGTTGATCGACTCGGCGATGCGCGCCTCGGCCGTCTGCATGACCGGCGACCGGTAGCCGAGGAACAGTCCGGCCACGACGACCGCGAGCACACCGGACCCGTGGAAGAGCTGCGCGGGGATGAACGCGAGATACGGCGTGACGAGCGACAGGCTCGTGTCGAGCACGGGGGCGTGCAGCTGCTGCCGGATCTTCGAGAGCACCCATCCCACCCCCAGCCCGACCGCGACGCCGACGACCACGGCGATCACGAAATCGGCCGCCACCATCCACGGGTTGATGACGCTGATCATGGCGAGCACCGCCGCGTTCAGTGCGACAAGGGCGGTGGCGTCGTTGAGCAGGCTCTCGCCCTCGAGCACGGTGACGAGGCGCCGGGGCAGCCCGAGGCGGCCGGCGACGGCGGTCACGGCCACGGCATCCGTCGGCGCGACCACGGCGCCGAACGCGAACGCGGCGGCCAGCGTGATCGCGGGAATGATGAGCCATGCGGTGAAGCCGACGACCACCACGGTGAAGGCCACAAGACCCACAGACAGAAGCAGGATGCCGTCGCGCCGGGCTCGCACATCGACGAACGACGTGCGGATGGCCGCCGCGAACAGCAGCGGGGGCAGCAGTCCGTAGAGGATGAGGTCGGGCTCGATCTCGAGGTGCGGCACGCCGGGCACGAACGAGGCCACGGCGCCCACGAGCACCAGCGACACGGGAGCCGACCAGCCGATGCGCTTCGTCAGCCCGCTGACGGCGACGGTGACCACCACGAACGACACGATCCAGATGATCGTGACAACGGAGTCCTCCACGGTGCCGCCCTCCCTCTCTAGGTATCCGTTCCCTGAGCCTGTCGTTCCCTGAGCTTGTCGAAGGGCCCGAAACCGCTCCCCTTCGACAGGCTCAGGGAACGAGGAAGTGAACTCCCTTACTGGTTCAACAATTCCTGCCAGTTCGAGGGAACCCGCCCGGCAGGCCCGGGAACGGGCTGGTCGGCGGGGTGGCTGTCGGGGGCGGCGAGCTGCGGTGCACCCTCGTAGTACTGGTTGGTCTCGAAGCTCCACACCCAGTCCTCGCCGGGCTCGAAGCTCTGGATGATCGGGTGCCCCGTCTCAGCGCCGTGCTTCGATGCATGCTGGTTGGGCGAGCTGTCGCAGCAGCCGATGTGCCCGCACTGCGCGCAGCGACGCAGGTGGAACCACCACTGATCCTCTGTCTCGAGACACTCCACACAGCCGGTGCCGCTCGGCGGCACCGACGGGTCGATTCCTGGAATCGTGGTCATAGTTCTCCCCTGACGAAGGCGGATGCGATGTGCCACCCAGACTAGTCACCACTCGCTCGGCGCGGGAGCCTTCGTCGGGGGCAGCGCGGTGGTCTGGCCCCACTCGTGCAGCCATTCCGGAACCGTGACCTCGGCGGGGATCGGGCCCACGGCATCCAGAAGCTCGTGCATCGGCACCACGCCGCCACTGCGCTTCAGAAACCGGCCGCGGATGAACGCCTGCGCGTAGATCTCTCCGTCGACCGTGAAGCGCTGCTCCACGTAGACGGCCTTGTCGTCGAAGCCGAGCACGCGCGACTCGACGTCGAAGCGCTGCCAGAGTGTGAGCGACTTGCGAAAGCTGATGGTCTCGGCGACGACCACGGGGTACCAGCCGCCGCCGTTCACGATCGCCCAGATGCCGCTGCGCACGAGCATGTCGAGCCTGCCCAGGTCGAGGATCGACAGGTAGACGCCGTTGTTCATGTGCCGGAACAGGTCGAGGTCGCTGGGCAGCACGCGAAAGGGCGTGGATGCGACGTCGAACGTTCCGACGCGACGTCTCGTTCGGGCGCGCCACTGGTACCAGACCGTGCGGAAGAAGAGGTGCATCCCCCGAATCTAGCCTCAGAAACAGGCATACGCTTGACCAATGACAACTACGCCCCAGCACACGCTTCCCTCTGGATTCACCGACCGCTCGACTGCGAGCGACGTGCTGGCGGGCATCGACTTGACGGGCAAAACGGCCATCGTCACGGGTGGGTACTCGGGGCTCGGCATCGAGACCGTCGCGGCGCTGTCGCATGCGGGCGCGCAGGTGATCGTTCCGGCCCGCCGACCCGACGTGGCGCGGCAGGCCCTCGAGGAGCGCGGTCTCATGGGTGTGGCCGTCGACAGCCTCGACCTGTCTGATCTGACCAGCGTGCGTTCCTTCGCCGAGCGCTACCTCGCCTCGGGTATGGGCCTCGACATCCTCATCAACAACGCGGCGATCATGGCCTCGCCCGAGGCACGAGTGGGCGACGGCTGGGAGTCTCAGTTCGCCACGAACCACCTGGGCCACTACGTGCTCACGAACCTGCTGTGGCCCGCGCTCATCGCAGACGGCGGAGCCCGCGTCGTTGCGCTCTCGTCGACCGGCCACAAGCTCAGCCAGATGCGCTTCGACGACCCGCAGTTCACCTCGGGCTACGACAAGTGGCAGGCGTACGGCCAGGCGAAGACGGCCGACAGCCTGTTCGCCGTGCAGCTGGATGCGCTCGGGGCGCCGTTCGGAGTCAGGGCCTTCGCGGCGCATCCCGGCGGCATCATGACCGAGCTGCAGCGTCACCTGCCTCGCGAGGAGATGATCGCATCCGGCTGGATCACCGAGGACGGCACCGTGAACGAGCGCTTCAAGACGCCCGCCCAGGGAGCCGCGACCTCGACGTGGGCGGCGACCTCACCGCAGCTCGACGGAATGGGCGGCGTCTACTGCGAGGACTGCGACATCGCCGAGCCCACGGTCGCTGGCAGCCCGACGGCCCGCTTCGCGGGGGTGGATGCGCACGCGATCGATCGCGACGACGCCGCCCGCCTGTGGGCGCTGTCGGCCGAGCTCACGGGCGTGAACGCGTTCGCGTGAGCGCTTCCGCTCACTGAAGTGCGGGAAAGGGCCGCTTTCCGACGAATCGACGCGGCCACTTTCCGCACCTCGGCGACGAGAGGCCTCGACCGCCGCTACGGCACCCAGAAGCCGATCGCACACAGCAGCCGCGTCTCGGCATCGGCATCGGCCGGCGGCTCGATCGCGGGAGGGAAGACGCCGAAGCTACGCCACTCGTCTGCGTGGGGAACGACCCACTCGTTCAGCCCGTCGATGAGCTCGGGAGAGAGGTGGAACGGGATGCCGAGATGCTTGGCGATCATCCATGCCTGGGTCGCCCGATACATGGCGAGATGCGAGAGACCCTCGTCGGCGGGATAGTCGCCGTACTGAAAGCGGAACGTCGAGTCGAAATCGACCCCGGCCTGCACACGCTGCGTCGCCGCGTCGTTCAACGCGTCGTACGAGGCGATGGGATCGTCGCCGAGCAGGTCTTTGTCACGCAGCTCGTCGCCGTCGGCGATGGACTCGCCGGCCAGCACACCGGGAATCCAGGCTTCGTCGTAGGCGTGCGATTTCAGGAGGTCGAGGACGGTGGGGTTCTCGAAGGAGGACCACGATGCGGGAACGGGCTTGTCGAAGTCGCCCGGCTGCACTCGATCGATGACGCTGCGAAGAGCGGCGTCTGACAGAAGAAAGAAGGTATCGGCTCTCATAGCCGAAGTGTAGGCATCGCCTCCGACAGCGGCTAGGCCTCGAAGAACGACGGCTACGCCTCGAAGAACGACGCCACGACCGAGGGCGACACCTCGTCGAAGGTCGCCGGCGCCCACCGCGGGGTGCGGTCCTTGTCGATGACCTGCGCGCGCACTCCCTCGCGAAAGTCGGGGTGCGCCAGGGCGTGCGCCATGATCCGAAGCTCCTGGTCGAAGCAGGCCTCGACGCTGGGCAGCTCGCGAGCGCGACGCAGCGACTCCAGAGTCACCGCCACCGCCGTCGGCGACTTCGTTCTGATGAGCGAAGCGGTCTCCGCCGCCGCCGACTCGGGTGTCGCCGCCAGGACATCCAGAATCTCGCCGACGGTGTCGTGCGCGAAGGCCGGCTCGATCCACGACGCATCAGACGCCAGATCGCCGGATGCGCGGGCGCCCCGCGGCGGCTCGGCACGCAGGGCGGCCACGGCCTCGTCGGCGGGCAGTTCTTCGAGCGACGCCACGAGAGAGCGAAGTCGGTCCGAGGGCACGAACGCATCCGCGAGACCCAGCTCGATCGCGTCCGCAGCCGAGGCGGTGCGCGCGGTGAGGGCGAGGTAGGTGCCCAGCTCTCGGGGAGCGCGACTCAGCAGCCAGCTGCCGCCGACATCCGGAGTGAGGCCGATGCTCACCTCGGGCATCCCAAGAGCCGAGTCATCGGTGACCACCCGGTGCGAGGCGTGGCCCGAGAGGCCGATGCCGCCGCCCAGCACGAAGCCGTTCATGATCGCCACGAAAGGCTTCGGGTAGCGGGCGATCAGCTTGTCGACCCGGTACTCGTCGCGCAGAAAGCCGACGGCCGCCGACACGTCGTCGTCTGCAACACGAGCGTGCAGCTGGGTCACGTCTCCGCCCGCGCAGAGACCGCGGGTGCCGTTTCCCGTGAGCAGAACGGTGCTGATCGACTCGTCGAGGGCCCACGCATCGAGGGCCTGCCCGATCGCGGTGACCATCTCGTGCGTCAACGCATTGATCGCCCGCGGGCGATTCAGCGTGATGTGCGCGAGGTTGCCACGAACCTCGAAGAGAACGTCGTCGCCGGCAGCAGAAGAATCCGTCACGACGTCGCTCCTCCCGCGTTGCCCACGGCCTTCAGCTCGGGAAACTGATCGTCGCGCCATTCCACAGCGACGACGACGCCCTCGGCGACCCGCTCCTCGCGTTCGCGCAGCTCGACCCGGCGGATCTTGCCCGAGATCGTCTTGGGCAACTCGAAGAACTCGATGCGGCGCACGCGCTGGAACGGGGCCAGCCGCTCACGCGCGAATCGCAGGATCTCTTTCGCCGTCGCATCCGTCGGCTCGAAGCCGGCCGCGAGCACGACGTAGGCCTTCGGAACGGCGAGCCGAACGGCGTCCGGCGCCGGCACGATGGCCGCCTCGACCACGGCCGGGTGCTCGATGAGCACGCTCTCGAGCTCGAACGGGCTGATCTTGTAATCGGATGCCTTGAACACGTCGTCAGTTCGGCCCACGTACGTGAGATACCCGGCGGCGTCGCGCGTGGCCACGTCTCCGGTGTGGAAGTAGCCGTCGTGCTCGCTCTCGGCGTTCTTCGCGGGGTCTCCGACGTAGCCGGTCATGAGGTTCACCGGACGCGAGCGCACGTCGACGCAGATCTCGCCCTCATCGGCCTCGAGGCCGGTCAGCGGGTCGACGAGCACGATCGGGCACCCAGGAAGCGGGCGGCCCATCGAGCCGTCTTTGATCGACGCTCCGGGAGTATTGGCCACGACCGCTGTCATCTCGGTCTGGCCGTAGCCGTCACGAATCGTGAGGCCCCAGTGCTCTCGCACGCGCGAGATCACCTCGGGGTTCAGCGGCTCGCCCGCCGAGATCGCCTCTCGCAGCTCTCCCGCGCCGGCGCTCAGGTCGGTCTGGATCAGCATGCGCCACACCGTGGGCGGAGCGCAGAACGAGGTCACCTTCTCTTCACGGATGCGATCGAGCAGGGCGGCCGGGTCGAAGCGCGCGTAGTTGTAGACGAAGATCGTGGCCTCCGCGATCCACGGCGCGAAGAAGCAGCTCCACGCGTGCTTCGCCCAGCCCGGCGAGCTGATCGCCAGGTGCACGTCGCCCGGGCGCAGGCCCAGCCAGTACATGGTCGACAGGTGCCCCACCGGGTAGGAGACGTGGCTGTGCTCGACGAGCTTCGGGCGGCTGGTCGTGCCCGACGTGAAGTACAGCAGCAGGGCGTCGGAGGAGACGTTGCCGGGGTGCGGCAGGGGGCCTGTTCTGGCGGGGTCGGCCGCGAACGCATCGTCGAAGGTCAGCCAGCCGGATGCCGCTGGCGCGTCCGCCGCTCCGCCGACCCGAATGCGCGTGTACTCCCCCGGCACGGCATCGAACTTGGCGGCGTCGGCGGCATCCACGATCACGTGACGCACGCCGCCACGCTCGACGCGGTCGATGAGATCGGCCGGGCCCATCGCCGTCGTCGTTGGAAGGATGACGGCGCCGAGTTTCATGATGGCGAGCATCGCCTCCCAGAGCTCCACCTGGTTGCCGAGCATGAGCATCACGGTGTCGCCCTTCGCGACGCCCTGGCTGCTGAGCCAGTGCCCCAGGAGGTCGGAGCGGGTGGCCAACTCGTCGAAGGTGCGGGTGGTGCGGCGCCCGTCCTCCTCGACGATCACGAGTGCATCGGCGTCGTTGCCCCTGGCGATCTCGTCGAACCAGTCGATGGCCCAGTTGAACCGGGGGCCGACATCCGGCCATACGAAGTCTCGGCGGGCGGTGTCGTAGTCGTCGCGCAGGTCTACCAGCTGGTCGCGGGCCGCGCGAAAAACCTCAGTTGTCATTGTTCGACTTTATGCGGAGCGCGACGCCTGCGAGCCTCGGCTAAGTCCGCACGTTCGAGGGAACATGCCGGAAATCAGCCGCGTGCGCACGGCAAGTCGCCCCGAACGTGCGGACTTGGCTATGTTCGACGCAGTCGTCACTCGCACAAAGGAGTTCCATGCTGATCGAATCCGACCTCGACGCCGTTCGCCGCCACGAGATCGCGGGCGACGAGCCCGCCGACTTCGACGCGTATTGGCAGGCGACGCTGGCTGCAGCAGGCGAAGTTCCCCTCGACGTTCGGGTCGAGCGCGTCGAGAGTGTGCTCAGCGTCGTCGACGTCTTCGACGTGACCTTCCGCGGCGCCGACGGCTCCGACGTGAAGGCGTGGCTCCGCGTTCCAGCGGGCGCGACGGAGCCCCTTCCGACCGTCGTCACCTACGTCGGCTACGGCGGTGGGCGCGGAAAGGCCGAGGAGTCCCTGACGTGGGTCGCATCCGGCTTCGCGCACCTTCACATGGACACGCGCGGCCAGGGCGCGTCGTGGAGCGTCGGCGACACACCGGATGTCGGCACGGGCGGCCCGCAGATTCCCGGGGTCATGACCAAGGGCATCCAGAACCGCGACGACTACTACTACCGCCGACTGTTCATCGATGCGGTGCGCGCCGTCGATGCCGCGAAGCAGCTGCCCCAGGTCGATGCCTCGCGCATCGCGGTGGCCGGAGGAAGCCAGGGTGGCGGCCTCGCGCTGGCCGTGGCCGGGCTGCGCGACGATCTCGCCGGGGTGGTGGCGTTCGTGCCGTTCCTCTGCGATTTTGGTCGCGCCACCCTCATCACCGACTCGTATCCGTACCACGAGATCGTCGACTACCTGCGGATCCATCGCGACCAGGCGGCATCCGTCTACGAGGTGCTCGGCAGCTTCGACGCCGTGCGCCACGCGCGTCGGGCGTCGGCGCCCGCGCATTTCTCGGTCGCGCTGATGGATGCCACGTGCCCGGCTTCCACGGTCTACGCCGCGTTCAACGCGTATGGCGGCCCCAAGGAGATCACCGAGTGGGCGTTCAACGGGCACGAGGGCGGCGGCATCGAAGACGAGACGCAGGCGGTCGCGTTCCTGAAGAGGCACTTCGCCGCATAGGAATCCGTTCGTCGAGCCTGTCGAGACGCCGCTAGCATCGGCTCATGGTGCCTCTCGACAACCTCGCCACGTTCGCGCTGGCCGCCCTCGCGCTCGCCGCGCTTCCCGGGCCGAGCGTTCTCTTCATCATCGGACGCTCCCTCTCGCTCGGCCGCGTGGCCGGCCTGCTCAGCGTGGTCGGCAACGCGAGCGGCATGGCCCTGCAGGTGGCCGCGGTGGCCGCCGGCATCGGCGCGCTCGTGGCCTCCAGCATCGTGGCATTCACGATCATCAAGTTCGCGGGCGCCGCGTACCTCGTCTACCTCGGCGTGCAGGCGATCCGGCACCGCAACGACGTGACGGATGCCACCTCCCGCCCCGCCCCGCGCACCCTACGGAGGGTCTACGGCGAGGCCGTGATCGTCGGCGTCTCGAACCCCAAGTCGATCGTGTTCTTCGTGGCGATCCTTCCCCAGTTCGTCGATCGGGGCGCGGGGTCGCTTCCGCTGCAGTTGGCCGAGCTGGGCGTGGTCTTCCTCGTCTTCGCCATGACCTTCGACAGCATCTACGCGCTCACGGCGGGCCAGGCTCGAACCTGGTTCGCCACCAACCCCCGTCGTATGTCGAGGCTCGGCGCGACCGGCGGTGTTCTGATGATCGGACTCGGCGGCGGCCTGGCGCTCACGGGCAACAAGAGCTAGCGGGCCTCGATACGGCCGCGGGCGGCCTACTCGACCAACGCGACCACCACGCCGGTCGAGTAGCCGCGCGACGAAGGAGCCGGCGTATCGAGACCACGGCCCTTCGACAGGCTCAGGGAACGGTCTGTCCGTTCGTCGCGCCTGTCGAGACGCCACTCGTCAGATGTAGATTGCCGGGTCGGTGTAGAACGCCTCGGCCGTCGGCTCCGCGGCGTGCGCGCGCGGCCTCGCGACGGCGGGGATGCCCGTGATCACCGAATACGCGGGGGCGTCGTTGACCACCACGGCCTGCGCGCCCACCACGGAGTGCGCGCCGATCACCACGTCGCCGAGCAGCACAGCCCCCGCTCCGACGGTCACGTCGTTGCCGAGGGTCGGATGCCGCTTCTCGCGCGCCGTGCTGCGCCCGCCGAGCGTGACCCCGTGATACAGCATCACGTCGTCGCCGATCTCCGCGGTCTCTCCGATGACCACTCCCATGCCATGGTCGATGAAGAAGCGGCGCCCTATGCTGGCACCGGGGTGGATCTCCACGCCCGTCAGAAAGCGCACGTACTGCGAGACGAGCCGTGCCGGCAGACGCAGGCCGCGCATCCAGAGCCTGTGGGCGACGCGATAGCCCCACACCGCGTGCAGCCCCGAATAGCTCAGCAGCACCTCGAGCCGAGAGCGAGACGCGGGATCACGCCTGCGGGCGGTCGCGATGTCCTCCCGGGCGCGCGCGAACACGACCGAGCCCCGGGCGGTCACGCCCGGAACTCGGCCGACGTGCGAAACGCGACCGGCGGCATCCGGTCAGTCCTGCAGGTCTTCGTACAGAACGGTCGAGAGGTAGCGCTCGCCGTAGCTGGCGACGACGACCACGATGGTCTTGCCCGCGTTCTCGGGGCGGCCGGCGAGCTCGAGGGCAGCGGTGACGGTCGCGCCCGACGAGATGCCGGCGAGGATTCCCTCTTCTGCGGCCAGGCGGCGGGCCATCGAGACCGACTGGGTGATGTTCACGTCGATGACCTCGTCGTAGACCTCGCGGTCGAGGATCTCGGGCACGAAGTTGGCGCCGATTCCCTGGATCTTGTGCGGGCCGGGGGCTCCCCCGTTGAGGATCGGCGACTCGGCGGGCTCGACGGCCACGACCTGCAGACCCGGCTTCTGCTCCTTGAGGTAGTTGCCGGCGCCCGTGATCGTTCCGCCCGTTCCGATGCCGGCGACGAAGATGTCGACGGCGCCGTCGGTGGCGTTCCAGATCTCGGGGCCGGTGGTGGCGCGGTGGATGGCCGGGTTGGCCGCGTTGGCGAACTGCTTGGCCAGCACGGCACCGGGGGTGTTGGCCACGATCTCGGCCGCCTTCTCGACGGCGCCGCGCATGCCCTCGGGTCCGGGGGTGAGCACGAGCTCTGCGCCGTACGCGCGGAGCAGGGTGCGGCGCTCCTTCGACATGGACTCGGGCATGGTGAGGATCACCTTGTAGCCTCGGGCGGCGCCAACCATGGCGAGCGCGATGCCGGTGTTGCCCGAGGTGCCCTCGACGATGGTTCCGCCCGGGGGCAGTTCGCCCGACGCCTCTGCGGCATCGACGATGGCCACGCCGAGGCGGTCTTTGACGCTGGCGGAGGGGTTGTAGAACTCGAGCTTCGCGAGCACGGTGGCGCCGAGCCCCTCGGTGACGCGGTTGAGGCGCACCAGCGGAGTGTTTCCGGAGACCTCGGTGATGTCGTTGTAGATGCTGGGCATGGCGAATCCTTAATCTGAACGAGGGAGCTCGTCGACGAGCAGAGGGGCTACCCCTCAAGCCTAGGGACTCCCCCGGCCCATCCAGCGATTGTTACGACAACTAACAGCTTTATTACCGTCGCCGGGTTCTCGACGAGGCCATGGCTGGCCTACCCGACCGGCGCAGCCCCACTCCTCGCGGCGGTCGAGAAGCCGCTCCGACTGCGGAGCGCGTTTATCGGGACCACTGGCCGCCTCACCCTCGCCTTGGCGCTCGAGGTCTGGGCCGAACACGGCGCGGCCCAGGATGTCGACTCCCCCGTGACGAGGGCGTTCGCCTCGGGTGTGCTCGCAGGGGTCCCGCCCGGAGCGGCCACAGTCTCGCTGAGGTGCGGGAAGTGGCCGCCTCATCCCTTGACGAAGCGGCCATTCTCCGCACCTCAGTCCGTCACCCGATCAGCGCATCAGCCTGGGCGGCTGTATCGAGACCAGCCCGAGCGTAAAATCGGCGGGTGGCAGTCTCGAAGGTCGTCCTCTATTACGCGTTCACCCCGCTCGCCGACCCCGACGCCATTCGGCTGTGGCAGCGCGACCTGTGCGAGTCTCTCGGCCTGCGCGGACGCATCCTCATCTCGGAGCACGGCATCAACGGAACCGTCGGCGGCGAGCTCGGAGCCGTGAAGAAGTACCTGCGCAAAACGCGGGACTACCCGGCATTCAAGCATCTCGACGTCAAGTGGAGCGAAGGATCGGGCCTCGATTCTTCACAGAGTTATCCACAGGCTCCGCACGGGGTCAGTCTCGACTTTCCGCGGCTCGTCGTGAAGGTGCGCGACGAGATCGTGAGTTTCGGCGCTCCCGACGAACTGCTCGTCGACCATACGGGTGTGAAGGGCGGCGGAACCAAGCTGACTCCCGCCCAACTGCACGAACTCGTGGCCGAGAAGGGCGACGACGTCGTGTTCTTCGACGGCCGAAACTCCTTCGAGGCCGAGATCGGCAGATTCGCCGGGGCGGTGGTGCCGGATGTGTCGAACACACGCGAATTCGCGGCCGTTCTCGACTCGGGCGTCTACGACCATCTCAAGGGAAAGCCAGTAGTTACCTACTGCACAGGCGGAATCCGGTGCGAAGTGCTGTCGAGTCTCATGACGTCGCGGGGCTTCGGCGAGGTATACCAGCTCGACGGCGGAATCGTGCGCTACGGCGAGACTTTCGGCGACTCCGGCCTCTGGAACGGGTCACTCTACGTCTTCGACAACCGCGTCTCGATCGACTTCACGCCCGACGCCGCGGTGATCGGTCAGTGCCACCGTTGCGGCGCATCCACGAACCGCATGCAGAACTGCCACGAGGTGTCGTGTCGCACCCAGCTCGTGGTCTGCGCTGCCTGCGCTGCGGTCGCGGCGCCGGAATGCCCCGAACACGTCGGCATGATAGCGGGATAGTTTCCACAGAGTTATCCACAGGGTTTTCGTCCTAGGCTCGCGACATGAACACCAAAGACAAGGCTCATCAGCTTCTTCACCTCTACGAGCAGCGTGCGATCCTCCAGGTCGTCAACGTCTGGGACGTCGCGAGCGCCCGGGTCGTCGCCGACCTCCCCGGCACCACCGCCCTGGCCACGGCCGGCCACAGCATCGCCGCGACCTTCGGGTATGAAGACGGTGAGAACATCCCGCTCGAGCTGATGCTCGACATGGTGGGCCGCATCGCGGCCTCGACCGACCTGCCGGTGTCGGCCGACCTCGACGCCGGTTACGGCGACCCGGGCGAGACGGTGCGCCGGGCCATCGGCGTGGGCGTCGTCGGCGCGAACATCGAAGACCGCATGAAGCCGCTCATCGAGTCGGTGGAGAACGTCGCCGAGGTCACCCGCGCTGCCGAGAAGGAGGAGGTGGGCTTCGTTCTCAACGCCCGCACCGACGCCTTCGTCAAGGCCGGCGATCGCCCCCTCGACGATGTCATCGCCGATGCCGTCGAGCGCGGTCGCGCCTACCTCGACGCGGGCGCCGCCTGCATCTTCGTTCCCGGCCTGCTCGACGAGCAGACGGTCATCCGCCTGGTCGAGGGCATCGGCGAGCACCGCGTGAGCGTCATCAACGTGCCCGGCTCGCTGACCCCCGCCCGCCTCGAGCAGCTGGGCGTGGCGCGCATCTCGTACGGACCGTGGACCCAGCGTGTCGCGCTCACCGCGCTGCAGGCATCCGCCCGCGAGCTGCTGGCCGGCGGCCACCTGCCCGAGGGCACCCAGCCGCTGAACTGACAGACGCATCCGCGCCCATCAGGCGCATCCGCTGCCGGCCGAATGGCGGCGGATGCGCCGCTCGGGCGCGGATTCGCTCAGAAGGCGCTGCTCGGCAGGTCGCGGGCGTCGGATGCGATGGCCTCCACGATCACATCGGCCACGTGGTCGGGGTCGAGTCCCTCGGGAAACGCGGGTGCGGCGCCGGCGATGGCCCGGGTCACGAGCCCCGTCTCGGTGTGCCCGGGCCTCGCGTCGAGCAGACGGATGCCCGCCCGCCGGTTCTCGCGCCCGGCCGCGACCATGAACGCGGCGAGCGCCGACTTCGACGCCGAATACGCGGCGAGGCCCGCCGTGGGAACTTCGGCTACGATGCCGCTGATCGTGACCACCACGGGCTTTCGACCCTCGCCGGCGCTGCGTGTGAGCGCGGGAAGCGCGGCCCGGATCGTGTCGATCGGCGACAGCGCATTGACCGCGAACAACTCGATCGCCGTGTCGGGGTCGAGTTCGGATGCCGGGCCGAACGCCACGACTCCGCTCGCGATGACGACGGCGTCGAGCCCGCCGAGGCGGCTCTCTGCTTCGACAACGACCGATGCGGATCCGGACTCTGACCGCAGATCGGCGACGATCCTCTCGGCCGGCACGTCGAGCGCGTCGAGGCGTGCGGCGTTGCGGCCGCTGAGCGCCAGGATGGCACCCGCATCGGCAAGTCGTCTCGCGATGCGCGACCCGAGCCCGCCCGACGCACCGATCACAAGAACACGCGAACCGCTCAGCTCAGTCATGACCCCACGCTAGGCCGCGGGGCTCATCGCGCCGAGACATTGACAACACGCGCATCCGGTCTCTAGTTCACGACCCAGGGAGCCTCCACCGCCGTGTCCGATTTCCGCTAGCGGGCTCCTCTGCCATGCGGCAGGGTTGAGTCATGGACTTCGGAGAGCGGTATCGCGTGATCGAGTCGCGCGACGCGCGATTCGACGGCCGCTTCGTCACCGCCGTGCGCACCACCGGCATCTACTGCCGGCCGAGCTGTCCCGCCCGCACGCCGAAGCAGTCGAACGTCACCTTCTACGCCACGAGCGCGGCAGCCCACCTCGCGGGCTACCGCGCGTGCAAGCGCTGCCTGCCGGAGGCGACGCCCGGCAGCCCCGAATGGAATCTGCGTGAGGACGTCGCGGCGCGGGCCATGCGCCTCATCGCCGACGGAGTCGTGGAGCGCGACGGCGTCGACGGCCTGTCGCGGCGCATCGGATACTCCGCGCGCCAGCTCAACCGAATTCTGATGGCCGAGCTCGGCGCCGGGCCCATCGCCCTCGCCCGCGCCCACCGGGCGCAGAACGCCCGCGCACTGATCACGGGCACGACGATGCCGATGGCCGACGTGGCTTTCGCCTCGGGCTTCTCCAGCATCCGCCAGTTCAACGACACCGTCACCGAGGTGTTCGATCTCACCCCGTCTGCCCTGCGCTCCCGGTCGCACCGGGCCCCGGCGCCCGGAGCGGCCGACGCCGCGGGCACGATCCGTCTCGCCCTCCCCTACCGCGAACCGCTCGACGTGGAGGGCCTCTTCGGCTGGTTCGCCCCGCGCGCGGTTCCGGCGATGGAGTCCGTCGGCGCGCGCCGTTTTGCCCGCACGGTTCGGCTTCCGCGTGGCTCTGCCCACGTCGATCTCAGCGCGCCCGAGCGAGTCGCCGGGCGCCCTCGCATAGACGCGGTCGTGCGCTTCGAGAACCTCGGAGACCTGCCCGCCCTCCTCGGTCGTGTCCGGCGACTACTCGACCTCGACGCAGATCCGCAGGCGGTGGATGCGACGCTGTCGCGCGACGGACGTCTCGCGGCGCAGGTCGCGCGGGTGCCCGGCATCCGGGTGCCCGGCGCTCTCGACGCCGGCGAGATGCTCATGCGCGCCCTGATCGGCCAGCAGGTCACGGTCGCGGCCGCGCGCACACAGTTGTCGAGGCTGGTCGACGCGCTCGGCGAGCCGATGCCGCTCTCGATCGCGCGCCCTCGCGACGACAGCGACGACGACAAGGGCGAAGACGACGCCCCGGATGCGGCCGCCGCGCGGCTCTTTCCCACCCCGGCCGCGATCGCCGAGCACGCGCACGAGGTCCTCCGCGGCCCCGCCGCTCGAGCCGACACGGTGCGCCGGGTCGCGACAGCACTCGCCGACGGATCGCTCGCGATCGACCTCTCCGACACTCGCGACGACGTCACGGCCCGGCTCACCGCGATCCGCGGCATCGGGCCGTGGACGGCGGACTACGTGGCGATGCGTGTGCTCGGACACCCCGACGTGTTCGTCCGCCGCGACGTCGCGATCCGATCTGGAGCCCGCGAGCTCGGCTTCGCGCAGTCCGACGCGGCGCTCCTCGCCGAATCCGCCGCCTTCGCGCCGTGGCGCAGCTACCTGTGCATGCATCTCTGGCGGGCGGCAGCCCGCAGTCCGATCCCAGCCCGCACTCCGAAGGAGACCCCGTGACCACAACAGCCCTCATCGACACCATCGACACGCCCGATGGGCCGTTCATGATCCTCGAAGACGACGAGGGAAGGGTGCTCTCATCGGGCTGGACGGACGCGGCCGAGGCGCTGCTCGCTCGCCTCGCGCCGAAGAACCGACCGGATGCGCGGACCGGGCGATCCCGGAACGGTCAGGCGGTCGAGGCCTTCTACTCCGGCGACGTGCGGGCGATCGACGCCGTGCCGGTTCGTCAGTTCGGAACACCGCTGCAGACCATCTCGTGGACGGAGCTCCGGCGCATTGCTCCGGGAGCCCCCATCACCTACACCGAGCTCGCCGCCCGCTCCGGCAACGCCCGCGCCGTGCGGGCCGCAGCGAGCGCCTGCGCCCGCAACGCGCCCGCGCTCTTCGTGCCATGCCATCGCGTCGTCAACACGGCGGGCGGTCTCGCCGGATTCGCCTGGGGCATCCCCGTGAAGCGCGCGCTCCTCGCCCGAGAGGCCGCGGCGTAGCGAAACCACGAACAACCGCGCCCGCCAGGTGCATCCGCTGCCCGTCGAGGGGCAGCGGATGCGCCGAACGGGCGCGTATGGCGAAGCTCGGTGTGCGGCTACGCGGTCGCGCGGCGGCGCAGCACGACCAGCACGGCTCCGGCCACGAGCAGCGTCAGCGCTCCGCCGGTGAGCAGTCCCGCTTCGGAGGCGCCGGTCTCGGCGAGCTTCGGCGCGGGGGGAACGACAGCAGCCGGAGTCGGCGTCGGGGTCGGGGCCACGCAGGTTCCCACCTCGAAGGTGCCGGAGACGAAATCGACCGCGTCACCACCGAATCGCACGACGTGCTCCGTGTAGAGGCCGAGCTGGATGTCGCCGCTCAGCGTGAAGTCGCCGGTCGCCGTTCCCGTGACATCGGCCTGCAACTGCGTGCTCTCGCCGAACTGCTCGCCATCGGGTCCGGTGACGTAGTCGCCGACGGTTTCGAACTGGTCGAGGCCAGTGACCACGATGGAGTATCCGTCGGTCTGGATCTGCTCGACGGTGTTGCAGCCGGGCGTGATGGTGATGCCCGGATCGCCGGGCACGAACGGGTCGATCACGATGTTCGCGTAGACGTAGGTCGTGTCGGAGAACTCGCAGCTCGTGCCCTCGCACAGCTCGTAGGTCACCCGCACGGCGGGCGTGAGGCCGGATGCCGGCAGCTGCGGCAGCGCGTCGGGAACCCAGCCGGTCACCGCGATGGTTCCGCCCGACTCGACGGGAGTGTCGAGCGGGGCGCTGTTCCACGCCGTGAACACGGGGCCGTCGAGCGTTCCCACGTCGACCTGGGCCAGGCCTCCGTCGGCCACGCCGAATCCGGTTCCCGTGAGCGAGATTCCTGCGCCCCAGTCGTTCTCGGTGAAGTGGATGCTGTCGTTCGCCAGCACGATGGATTCGCCGGCGGCATTGGCCGGCGCGGCGATCAGGATGCCGGTGGCGGCGAGCGCCGTTGCGGCGGCGATCGCGGCGGCACGGGTGATGAGTGTCTGGGACATGGTTCTCCTGGGTCTCGATGAGAGGTGATCGGGCTTCCCCTCGCCCGATGCTGGTGAGCCTAGGGGCGGGCTCGCGGCGCGGGCAGAGGGGAGTCCTCGAATTGAGTAATGGGGGTCAGAAGCTGAGTAGTTCGAGGCGGTCGGCATCGCTTGCTCGTCGAGAGCGCGGATGTTCGCGCAGTGCGGCGTCGAACCGCAGGCGCCTGTTGCGCTCATGGGCCCTCGCGCTCAGCCGCGGGTCGTGCCGGTCGAAGCGCACGCTGTGCGACCTCGCATCGAACAGCACGCCGACCGTCTGTCCGACGTCGGGCGGCCAGAAGTCGACTGCGATGATGGGCGGCTTCGCGATGGCCCGGAACGACTCGAGGCCGTCTGGCCACACCTCCACGATGTAGCGGTAAGTGATCGATCCGTCGGTCACGGATGCGACGTCACGGGCGAGCACGACGCCCTCGGCTCTCTGCCAGTTCTTTCCGAACATGTCTGTCATCTCCTGTCGTGTGGGTGGGCCGTCGAGGTGCGGTCTCAGGACTTGCCTGCGCGGCGCCTGATGGCCAGCACGAGTCCGACGGCGCCCAGCAACAGCAGCCCCAGGCCCCCGGCGAGCGGGACGGTGGTGCCGAGACCGGTCGAGGCCAGGCCGGAGTAGTCGTTCTCGTCGCGGGTCGACGATTCCGATGCGGCCGCGACCGCTGCCGGCGCGGGAGCCACAGGCGATGGCAGCGACGGCAGCGATGGCAGCGACGGATCGGCACCGCCGCCGACGACCGGTACGACGGTTGCGGGGTCGGTCGTCGGCGGCTCAACCACCGGAACGAACGGGGCGACCTCGAATGAGGCGAACCCCATCGTTGTCAGACCCGCCTCGTCGGTGATCGTGTAGGAGAAGTAGTCGTCGCCCCAGGTGCCGGGCTTGGGCGTGTAGGCGAAGCTTCCATCCGCGGCGATGTCGACGGACACCCCGATCTGGGTCGTCGTCGTCTCCGGCGTCAGGGTCACGAAGCTACCGTCGGGGTCGCTGTCGTTCAGCAGCACGCCGTGCGCCGCATCGACGACGAGGGTGTGGCCGTCGGGGATCACGTAGTGGTCCTCACCGGCCACCGGAGGCAGATTCGGCCCGCCGGGAACGGTTCCCGTGCCGGTGACACCGATCTGCACAGACGACCAGCTGGCTCCGCCGAAGGTGTCGTACGCGATGTAGGAGAACCAGTCGGTCCCGACGAAGTCCATCGGCGGCGTGTAGCCGAACGATCCGTCGGCGTCGACCCACACCGAACCGCCCTCGGAGGTCGGCATCCCGCTCGTCGCCTTCGTCGTGATGACGTCGCCGTCGTCGTCGATGTCGTTGGCGAGCATCCCCAAGTGCGAGGGCATGACCAGCGACTCATTCTTGGGCGTCGTGTAGTAGTCGTCGACCGGGCTCGGCCAGTGGTTCTCGGTGGGGTCGACCTGTTCCTGCACCGTGACGTAGATCGTCCCCTCGGTTCCGCCGTGGCCCGCATCCTGCGTGTAGTAGGTGATGGTGTCGGTGCCGCTGAAGCCGGCGGTCGCGGTGAAGCCGAACTCCCCGTTCGGACCGATGTAGCCGGTGTTGCCGAGCCAGGTGGTGAAGGCGCCCTGCTGCGCGACGAACGGGTCGCCCTCGGGGTCGCTGTCGTTGCCCAGAATGCCCGGAGCCGCGATGGCGAGAGTCGCTCCGGGCGCGATCACGTAGTAGTCGTCCTCCGTCACGACGGGCAGGTTCTCGCCCACCAGCAACACTGGTGCCGCGAGGGCCTGGTCGGCTGCCGCGGCGGGCTCGTTCTCGACGACCGGCGGCACGGCCGGGTCGACCGTCGACTCGACGACCGGCTCGGTGACCGTCTCGGCAGCGGGCTCGGTGACGTCCATCGGGTCGGCAGCCGCGACGGGCTCCTGCCCTTCGACGACCTCAGCAGGCTCGACGACCTCGACAGCCTCGGCGGACTCAACGGCCTCGGCAGACTCAACGGCCTCGACGACCTCGACGGCCTCAGCAGGCTGAACGACCCCCACGGGCTCGCCGGATGCTGCGGTGGCGGCTTCTGCGGACGTCGGCGCCTCGAGGTCATCGGCGTGGGCGACGAGCGCGCCGGGCACGAGGAGTGCGAGCGTCGCGGCCAGCGCGACGGCGGCGAGCGACGGCTGACGAAGCCGGGAGCGGGAGGAGGACATGTCGAGAACTGCTTTCTACGAGAGGGATGTGGAGTCGTGATTGCGACTGAACCGACTCTGCCGACCCTGCGCGGCTGCGGCATGGGTAGCGATTACTCAGCTCGCGGTCGAGCCCGCTCCACAGCGAGTGAGTAGTGGCACGATGACGGTCTATTCCCGTCGTGGACCGCACGCCCTACACTGTGTTCGAACGGAGCCGTCGTGTGGTCGACGGACGTCATGGTGCGGGGTGCGGGGGAATGATGGAGGGGCTGCAGCTGCGGGGTCGCGACGCGCTCGTCGACTCCGTCGTCGCCGCCCTGACCGCCACCGGGCTCCGCGCAGTGACGGTGCACGGGCCATCGGGCGTGGGCAAGACGAGCCTCGCCGCAGAGATCGCTCGAGCGCTCGACGGCCAGGCCTGGTCCACGGTGAGGCTCGCAGCCCGCTCCAGCCTCTCGAGTCTGCCGCTCGGGGGCCTGGCGCCGCTGTTCGCGGGGCAGAACGCCAACTTCCTCGCGGTGTCGGGCGACCCGATCGCCCTTCTCAACTTCGCGACGGCACGACTGCGCTCGCTCGCGGGCTCCGGCCGCATCCTGTTGGTGATCGACGACATCTCCTCGATGGACGCGTTGTCGGTCTCTGTGGTGAGCCAGCTGGTCGATTCGGGCGTCGCCAAACTGCTGGCGACGGTCGGCGACGGCGCGCCGGTTCCGGATGCGCTGCTGCAGATGTGGAGCCAGGACACGGCGCGTCGGGTCGATCTCGCGCCCCTGTCGGCCGACGACTGCGGCACCGTCATCTCCGACCTCGTCGGCGGGCCGGTGGCCCGACGCTCCGTCGAGTCGCTGGCCCGTGCGGCCGGCGGCAACCCCCTCGTTCTGCGAGAGCTGACCCGCGGGGCGATCGCCGCCTCGTCGCTCGTCGTCGTCGGAGGCGTCTGGCAGCTGCTCGGCGAAGCCGTCGGCACCGATGCCCTCCAGCAGCTGATCGGGCAACGCCTCGCGGGCCTGACCGCGGTGCAGCGCGATGTGGTCGAGAGGCTCGCAGTGTGCGTCGTGCTTCCCGTGAGCGAGCTCACCATGCCCGGCGCCCGGGATGCGCTGAGGGGGCTCGAGGCCGACGGCCTGATCGTCGTGCGCGACGAGCGAGGCGTGCTGGTGGCCGCTCTCGCCCTGCCGCAGTACGAGCTGCTCACGAAGGCGTCGCTGTCGCTGCTGCGCGTCGAAGACATCCTGCTCGAGCAGGCCGACATCGCCGAACTCGCCTCGCACGGCCCCGAAGACGCCCTGCGGGTCGCCGTCTGGCGACTCGGCGCCGGGCATCCATCGCAACCCGAGCTGCTGGCCGACGGCGCGCGCCTGGCGCAACTCACCCATGATCATGCGCAGGCTGCGACGCTGTCGCGCGCCGCCATCTCCGCCGGATACGCGGGGGCGGCGCCGTATCTCATTCTCGCCGACGCCCAGAGACGCATGGGCCAGGCCGAACAGGCGTTCAGCACCGCGGAACGAGCCGCGGTGGTCGACGCCGAGACCCCGGCGAGCGAGCTGCTCACCGCCCAGATCGTGATGACGCGGGCGCTGATCCGTCACGACCGCCCCGGGGGAACCGACGAGGCGATGAGTCTGCTGCAGCAGGCCGAGTCGCAGCTTCCCGCCTTCGCCGACATGCTCGCGCTCCGGCGGGCGATGATCCTCTTCACCATCGAACGCGCGGGCGATGCGCTCAGCATCGTCGAGCCGTACCTCGGAGTGCCGGCGCACGACCCGGCCCAGCGGGTGCAGCTCGCGATGGCGGCGGCCATGCCGCTCGCGGCCGTCGGCCGCCTCACCGACGCGCAGCGTGAGGTCGACGCGATTCTCGCCGCCATTCCGTCGGGCCTCGACCGCGCCTTCGCACTCTTCACCGCGGCATCCGCCACCATCGTGGCCGGCTCGGGAACACTCGCCCACGAGTACGCGATCGGGGCGCTCTACGAGTCGATCCAGCACGATGACGAGATCTCGACCCGCTACGCCGAGCTCCTGCTCGGCCACGCGCTGCTCGAGCTGGGGCAGATCGACTCCGCCATCCGCTGGATCAGCGACGCGGTCGGCGGCGCCGAGGCGCTCGGCCCGCGCAATCTGCTGCGCGTGAGCCGGGGCAGCCTCGCCGTGGCCCTGGTGTATGCCGGCCGCCTCGACGAAGCCGAGTCGATACTCGACGCACTCGTCGACAGCAGCTCCGAGGGCAATCTGCACTCCGGAGTCGCCCGGGGCCTCATCCTCGCCGCGCGCGGCGACGAGAAGTCGGCGATCCGCTCGCTCAGCCGCCTGGCCGACCACTACGAATCGAGCGGCACCCTCTATCTCGCCTCAGCCGTTCTGCACCATGTGGCTCGCATCGGCGGGGCGGATGCCGCAGCACCGCGACTCGAAGCGTTGGCCGCGCGGGGTGACAGCACGCTGTTCCACACGCGAGCACGCTACGCCCGCGCACTGTCCCAGAACTCGTCGGATGCTCTCGCCGAGGCGGCGGAGGGCTGGCTCCGCATCGGCGCCGAACTCTTCGCGGCCGAGGCGTTCGCGCAGGCGGGAGCAGCCGCTCGTGCCGCCGGCAACAATCAGGCCGCGCTCGCGCTGTTCCATCGCTCGACCGCCATGGCCGAGAACTGCGTCGGGGCGAACACCCCGATTCTGCAGCGCGCCAACGTCGAAGACGTGCTCACCAAACGCGAGCGCGAGATCGTCGGACTCGCCACAGAGGGGCTCACGAGCCAGGAGATCGCCACGGCGCTCTTCCTGTCGGCCCGCACGGTCGACAACCACCTGCAGTCGAGCTACGGCAAGCTCGGCATCTCCGGTCGACGCGAGCTGCGCAAGCAGGGGGCGTAGGCCTCAGGCGCCCACGATCACGCCGCGGAAGGAGGCGGCGGAGTCCGTGAGGCGCGAGGCCACCTCCGGGTCTACTCCCGCATCGAAGAGCGACTCGGCCAGGATGTCGATCAGGGCGTCGAATGCGGCGTCGGTGATGCCGAGGCCCGCGTGCGCAGCGTTCAACGAGCGACCGGTGAAGACATCCGGCCCATCGAGCACCGTGGCGAGAAAAGCCGCCTGGTGGGCGCGAAGCCTGTCTAGGTCGAAGCCTTCGAACAGCGGCGCCAGCAGCGGATCCCGCAGCACCCGTTTGTAGAAGACGGCCACCACCACCCGGAGCGTCTCGTGGCCGCCGATCTGCTCGTACATCGTGTTCATGAGTCAAGAATCGCCCTGCCCCGAGAAGGAAGCATGAGTAGCGACTACCTGTTTTAACGGTGGAGAACGCCATCGGCCTGCACACGTGGCCGAATCGAGAGCTCAGGGAAAGGTCGTCATCTCGCTGTGACAACGAGGTCGCGGAAACTGCGCACCCGAGACACCAGCTCGGCGACGTCGCCCGCGTCGACTCCCACGTCGACGAGCGCGAACTCGAGATGCTCGATCATCGCATCGAACGCCTCCCCCGCGACCTCCAGGCCGGCATGCGCCTCGGACAGCGGCCTGCCGGCGAACACGTCGGGGCCCTCCATCGCCACACTGAGGAATGCCGCCTGGTGCGAGCGGAGCCGGGCCAGGTCGATGCCCTCGAAATACGGTGCCAGCAGGGGGTCGGCCAGCACACGCGTGTAGAACACCGCGACGGCCACCTTCACCGTGTCGTGTCCGCCCAGTCGTTCGTACATACTCGTCATGACTTCACCGTTCCCCTGCGGCGCAGCAGGCGCCGCCTTCTGCGCACGTCGCTGCGCGTGTTGGAATTGCCGGTCGTGAAGTCGCGCGCATCCGAATCGGAGAGGGCGACCAGAACGAGGATGTCGAGCGACAGGCCGAGCAGCCCGCCGTTCTCGAGGGTGAACGACGTGCCGTCTGCGAAGAAGTCGACGGCAGAGCCCAGCACGAGCACGGTGGCCAGGATCATCGCCACGAACCGGGCGCGGTTGCTTCCTCTGAAGATCAGTGCCGCGACCGCCAGGTCGATGATCACGACCACGCCGAAGAAGATCATCAGACCCACGAGCAGGGCTCCCGACAGGGCGTCCATGTCGGCGCTGGTGCCCGCGTCGAGCGAGATGTCGACCTTCTTCCAGTCGAGGGCGATGTTCACTGCCGTGACGATGGTCGTCACCGTGCGCAGCAGGATCATCAGCACGCCGAGATAGATCGAGATGGGCCGCTTCACGACGCGGCCCCCGGCAGCGTCGACGACGGCGGGGCCGTGACCGGCAGCGCCCTCAGGTCGATCTGCGGAAGGTCGCCATCCGTCGCGATGGCGTCGCCCCCGCCGTTCACCGCGTGGTAGCCGGTCGAGAAGTTGCGGATGACGGTGACGACCGCGGCAGGGTTGGCCGCCGTGACGGTCGACACGATGTGGTCGCGCTCCACGTCGGTGTCGGCGTCGATCTTGTGCGTGACCTGCAGCGTGAACAGCGACAGGCCCACGCTGCGGTCGTAGGTTCCGGCCGCCAGCCACTGCGTGGCGATTCCACCGGGCAGCAGCCAGCCCTCCGGCGCCCGCCAGAATCGCACGTGGTGACGCTGCGCCGGGTTGCCCGCGTCCTCCTGTTGATAGGTGAAGTCCTGGATGTTGCCGAACAAGTAGAGCGGGCTCACCGGCGCATCCGAGTAGCTGCGTCGCATGACCGTCGACATCACGATCCGCCACCCCGAGGTCAGGCTCACCTCGTCGGCGCGCGTCCAGCCGGCCGCCTCCATCGCGGCGTGCACCTGCTCGGCGCTGCCGAACAGCGAGAGGTTCACGGGGTCTCCGAGAAGGCCCTCGCGGGTGCGGGCCCGCCCGATGAAGTAGTCGGGCACGTAGATCACGGTGAGCAGGGTGTGGATGCGCGGCAGCAGCAGGTAGGCCAGCACGGCCCAGAAGATCACGATGAACCAGAGGTTCTGCCAGCCGCGGGTGAACGACTCGGTCACGAGCAGGTAGCCGAGCCATCCCGTCGCCACGGTGCCGAACACGAAGAAGGCGCGATCGACCATGCGCACGATTCCGATGCGCTGGCGCACGGAATCAGGATGCGCGTCGCGCTCGTCGGCCTCGAGCTCGTCGAGCGGCGTCGACACGGCTACACCGGGAGCGTTGCAGAGGGAGGCAGCTGCAGCAGCGCGCCCTTCGTGCGGCAGGTCGCGGCCGCCACGGCCATGGCACGCTCGAGAACCGCCTGCCACTCGTCGACGGTCTCGGGCAGCCCGCCCCGCTCACGCGCCTCGACGAGACTGGCCGCAACACTCGCCAGGGTGGAGTCGCCGGCGCCCATCGTGTCGACCACTGGCTCCGACATCAGCGTGATGGGCTGGTGCACGAGGATTCCCGACTCCGTGGCGATGGATGCGCCGTCGCGCCCCGCCGTCGACAGCACCGTCTGCGAGCCGGTCGCCATGAGCCCCTCGGTGAGCATCGGCAGCGACGCGTTGTAGAGCAGGGCCGCGTCTTCGTCGCCGACCTTCACGAGCAGGGCCGTCGACGCGACGCGCTCGAAGTTGGCCACGAAGTCGTGGGCGGAGTGCAGCATGCCCTCGCGCGGATTCGGGTCGATCAGAAGCCGGGTCTGCGGATCGGAGACGGCGCTGAAGAGCAGCTCGACCTGCTCGGCCGAGTCGAAGCGCAGGCAGCTCACCACCACGAAAGGCGCCGCATCGATCGCCTGGCGAACCCGGTCGTCGACCTCGATGAAGCGCTCGACCGACGCCTCGTTGAAGCTGTACCGGGGCTCCCCGTCTGTTCGGTCGGAGATGGCGCGGGCGGTGCCGCGGGGGCTCGGAGTGGCGATGAGCTCGACGCCGTACTCGCTGAGGAAGTCGCGGATCTTCTCGCCGTCTGCGTCGTCTCCCACCATCGCCACGAGCGTTGTCGCGACTCCCAGGCGGGCCAGTCCGACGGCCACGTTCAGGGCCGCGCCGCCGACGAAATCCTCGGAGCCCTCCGGGGTGCGGAACTCGTCTATAAGAGCGTCGCCGACCACCACAACGGAACCCGTCGCATCCACCATCGCGTGCACCTTCTCGTTCGACAAGCCTCTGGATGCACACTCTATTACCGGTGACTTCTCACGCGCACCCGAATAGGGTGGTGTCGATGCCTCGACTATTCGATCCACGCCCGCGCGCAGAAGTCCGACTATGAGCGCGGGCGTGACGATCGAGTTCAGCAGCCTCACGAAGACCTTCGGGCAGGTGCAGGCGGTCTCCGATCTGTCGTTCACGGTCGAGCCGGGGCAGGTCACCGGTTTCCTCGGTCCGAACGGAGCGGGCAAGACCACGACCCTGCGCATGCTGCTGGGCCTCGTGCGACCGACATCGGGCTCTGCGACCTTCGGCGGAACCGCGTACCGCGACCTGCCGTCGCCCCTGGCCACCGTGGGTTCGGCGCTCGAGGCGGCCAGCTTCCATCCCGGCCGCAGCGCCGCCAACCACCTGCGCATCTACGCCCAGTCAGCGGGCATCGACCGCGAGCGCGTTCAGCTCGTTCTGCACCGGGTGGGCCTGGGCGCCTACGGCGATCGCCGGGTCGGCGGCTACTCGCTCGGCATGCGGCAGCGACTCGGGCTCGCGTTCGCGTTGCTCGGCGACCCCCGCGTCCTCGTGCTCGACGAGCCCATCAACGGCCTCGATCCCGAGGGCATCAAGTGGATCCGCCTTCTGCTTCGCGAACTCGCCGACGAGGGTCGCACCGTGCTCATCTCCTCCCACCTGCTCAGCGAGGTCCAGCAGAGCGTCGACGAGGTCGTGATCGTGTCGCACGGCCGGCTCATCCACCGGGGTTCGCTCGCCAGCCTCGACCAGAGCGAGCAGAAGCAGGTGATCGTGGATGCGACCGATCGCCAGGTTCTGGCCGCGGCGCTCGAGGCGGCCGGCTACACCGTGAGCCCGCTGCGCGGCGGCGTTCTGGTCGCCGATGCGGAGGCCGCCGATGTGGGGCGCATCGCCTTCGCCGCGGGCATCGCCGTGACGGCCCTGTCGCAGAAGCGGGTCGGGCTCGAAGAGAGCTTCCTGCACCTCGTCGGAGAGGAGGGGGCGCTGTGAGCAGTTTCGGCGGAGCCCTCCAGTCAGAGGTCACGAAGATCACCTCCACCCGCCTGTGGTGGATTCTCGCGATCATCATGGTCGCGTACGTCGCCGTGTGCGCGGGCGGAGCTGCAGCGCTGTTCGGAGGTCTCGGCGACGCCACGAACGGACCGTCGATCTCCGGCGAGAGCCTGGCTCCGCTCATCTACAGCTTCGGGCCCACTCTGGGCTACGTGTTCGCGGTTCTGCTCGGCGCTCTGGCCACCACGAACGAGTTCCGGCATCAGACGCTGACGCCGACCTTCCTGGCCACCCCGCGGCGCGGTCGCGTGCTCGTGGCGAAGCTGGTGGCGCTCACCGGCGCGGGCGCACTCTATGGCGTGCTCGCCATGATCGCCGCGGTGGGAGCGGGTGCCGGTCTTCTGCTGGCGTTCGGCATCGATCCGCAGCTGGGCGACCCCGACACGTGGGCGCTCGTGGGCCGCTCCGTTCTGGCCATGGCGCTCTGGTCGGCCATCGGGGTCGGTCTCGGGGTGCTCGTTCCCAGTCAGGTGGCCGCGATCGTGATCGTGCTCGCGTTCACTCAGTTCATCGAGCCCATTCTGCGACTGGCCTCGTCGATCGCAGACTGGACGGCGCAGATCGGCCAGTTCCTTCCCGGCGCCGCCAGCGATGCGCTGGTCGGTGCGAGCTTCTTCGCGCTCGCCGGAGGCGGCGGCGGCACCATGCTCGAGTGGTGGCAGGGCGGCCTCGTGCTCCTTGGCATCGCCGTTCTCGTGAGCGTGCTCGGCTGGTTCACGAGCTGGCGCCGCGACGTCACCTGATCGACTCTCGGCGGCGGGCGCCGGTTGCAGCATCGCGGCGGCGCGCGCAGGATGGAGGGAGCAGCACCGACGAGAGGAGCTCACCGTGAGCAGCACGACTGATCCCCTGTTCGAGCCCGACCCCGACGACGAGCGGGAGGTCGACCTCGAGGTCGACGAGCTCGACGTGCCGACGACGATCGACCCCGATGAGCGCGTCGAGGTCGACGACGACGAAGACCCCGAGGTTCTCGAGGGCGACGGCCCCCGCCTCTGAGCTCCATGCGCTGCCCGATCGAGCGTCTCGTTAACTTCGTGTTTCGATCTGATTTCGCGCGCTTTTTGCTGTGAATCTGCCGGATAGTGTGTGGTCGACCCACCGGCGGGCCGATTGCTCGCTCCGCACCGGGGGGACTGCGCATCGGGGCGTGAGGCGGGTCATCCGACCCCTCTCACCTCAGGAGCAGCTTGTCCATCTCAGCGCGCCCGTGGAGAGCCGTGGCCATAGCCACGGCGTTCTTCATCGCAGCAACACCCGCCTTCGCCAGCGTTCCCGCCTTTGCGGCCGGAGTGACGCAGGACGTCGCCCCCGTCGCCATCAGCGGTGACGACTGGACCATCACCGAGGTTCCCGGCGGCTACGAGGTCACGAAGACCCTCGCCGAGCCCATCGAGATCCGCAGCGACTACCCGACCCTCTGGGCCGACGGCGTCGAACTCGGCATGGCCACCACCTCGCTCGACGGCCTGACCCTCACGGTGACGACCGCCGACGACAGCGTGCTGACCGCGACCTCGGTCAGCCAGGGCTGGTCCGGATCGGGCGACCCGGCCGCCGACGACTCGGCCGCCGACCGCTCGGGCGCCGCATCTCGTCAGGTCAACAGCCTGGCCGCCCCGACCGTCGCACCCGTGCTCGATGCCGACCCCACGGCATCCGGGCCCTACGCCGTGGAGCGCGACGACTACGACCTCGGCGACGAGGCGGTCGACCTGCGCGACTTCAACCGCAAGGGCGAGATCCGCGCGGCCGTGTTCATGCCGGTCGGCGCCACGGGCGAGCGCCCCGTCGTCGTCTTCCTGCACGGTCGGCACACCTCGTGCGCCGGCGCGATTCCGCAGGGAGCGGTCGCCCGCGCCTGGCCCTGCTACCCCGCCGACCCCGCCACGGGCTACGCCGGTCAGGTCGACGTCGAGAGCTACCTCGGCTACAACGACGCGGCCACCATGCTGGCCTCGCAGGGCTACGCCGTGGTCTCGATCTCGGCCAACGCCATCAACGCGCTCGACGGCTCGCTCGCCGACGACACCGGCGCGGCCGCCCGCGCACAGCTCGTGATGGACCACCTGTCGCTGCTGCGCCAGGCCAACGCCGGAACGGCCGCTGGCCTCAGCGCCTCCCTGACCGGCCGACTCGACCTCGACAACGTGGGTCTCATGGGCCACTCGCGCGGAGGCGAGGGCGTGATGCGCGCCGCGCTGCTGAACGCCGAGCAGGGCGAGCCGTTCGGCATCACGAGCGTCCTTCCGCTCGCGCCGACCGACTACACGCGCATGACGGTTCCCGGTGTGACGACCGCCGTCGTCCTGCCCTACTGTGACGGCGACGTCGAAGACCAGATGGGCCAGAAGTACATCAACGACTCGCGCCACGCGTACGACGACGACGTGCTCCGCTCCTCTGTTCTGATCATGGGAACGAACCACAACTACTTCAACACCGCGTGGACCCCGGGCAAGTACCCCGTCGCCACCAGCGACGACTGGTCGGCCATGGACCGCAACCAGACCGACCCCACCTGCGGAGCGAGCGCCCCGAGTCGTCTGAACGCCGACGAGCAGTACGCCGCCGGCAACGCCTACATCTCGGGATTCTTCCGCCTCACCCTCGGCGACGAGCAGCAGTTCCTGCCGATGTTCGACGGATCCGACGCGAAGCCCGAGTCGGCCGGTCGCGCCGACGTTCGTGTCTCGGCGACCCTGCCCGCATCCAACCGTGTCGACATCACCAACTTCGACACGACCGACACCACGGTTCAGGTCGTCGGAGCGGGCACCTACGCGACGTGCGAGAGCATGAGCGCGCTCGAGGTGCCGGCCACGCTGCCCTACTGCGTGACGAAACTCGGATTCGCGCAGGCCCCGGACTACGGCTTCCTGAGTGCGCCGTACGGAAACGGTCGGGCCACCTCCGTTCCGTCGACGCCGTCGATGCACTTCACCTACACGGCGCCGGCGTCGAACACCGCCGCCGCGGGTGAGCTGCGGGTCGTCGTGCCGTCGGATGCCGCCGACTTCTCGGCCCACGAGAGCCTGTCGTTCCGCGTCTCGCCCGACGACTCGGTCGCGATCGCGGGCAGCACCGAGCTCACGGTGACGATCGTCGACGGTTCGGGTGGATCGGCTTCGGTCACCGCCTCGCAGTTCGGCGACGCGCTCACCGTGCTGCCCGGGTCGACCGACCCGCTGCGCAAGGTCCTTCTGCAGCAGATCGCGATTCCCGTCGAGTCGTTCGTTGGCGCAGACCTCGCCGACATCCGCCAGGTGCGCTTCACGGCGCCCCGGGAGGCCGGCGGCGTTCTGCTCTCCGACCTCACGCTGCAGGATGCGGCCACGGTCGGCACACCCGAGCTGTCGACCCGACCCGTCGCATCCATCCCCGATGTGAAGGTCGAGGAGGGTGCGGGTGTCGGCTCGGTCGACCTGCCCGTGGTTCTCTCCCGCGCCGCGGAGGAGGCCTCGTCGGTCTACGTCTCGGCGATCGGAGTGCGCGCCGCCAACCAGGTGCTGCCGACCATGCAGAAGGTCGACTTCGCGCCCGGGGAGCAGTGCAAGATCATCAGCGTTCCCGTGCAGGGCGACTCGATCGCCAGCCGCAGTGCGACGACCTCGTTCATCACGAACGTGACGAACACGCAGCAGGGAGTCACGATCGGCGACTCGTTCGGCAAGATCATCGTTCGGGAAGACGATGGTGTGGTCACGCCGGCGGGCCTCCCGGCCGACTCGGTGCCACCCGTCGGAACGCAGGGCGATGCGTGCGCCGAGGCCCTTTCGGGTACCGGAACGCTCACGGTCACACCGGCCTCCGCGGTTCCCGGCACCCCGGTCGTCGTCACGGGAGCGGGTTTCCGCGCCGGCGAAGCGGTCGACTTCGTGTTCCACTCCGAGCCGGTCGCCCTCGGCCAGCTCGTGAGCGCCGACGGAACGGTCTCGTTCGAGACGGTGGTTCCCGCGGATGCCGAGTTCGGCGCCCACGAGTACACCGCCACGGGCTACGGCTCGGCGCGTGCGCTGGCCGCCGCCTTCGAGGTGCTCGATCCGGATGCTCCGGTCACCCCGACCGATCCGGGCACCGACCCGGGAACGCCCGGCACGGACCCCGGCACCCCTGGCTCCGGCTCGGGTTCGGGCGACGGCGGAACCTCGGTGCCGGCGGGCTCCGGCTCGAGCCGGGATGCGGCATCCGGCAACCTGGCGGCCACCGGCCTGCAGGTAACCGGCTGGGCGCTGGCCGCGTCCGTGCTGCTGGCCGGAGGCATCCTGTTCGTGATGTACCGGCGCAGGGCACAGGCGGTGTCGCGCGACTAGCGTCGACCGCCGTCGCTGAATAAGAGGCCCCCGTGCTCGCGCACCCCCTGCGCGCACGGGGGCCTCTCCCTGTCTCGATCGAGTTTCTGGACATTCGTGCAGTGCCCCGCGGCATTCATGCGGAATGAATTCGTCACACAGACGTGTTTGCCAGAGAGGCGCTCTAGCCTCGGATCCACACGTTCTCGACCGAAAGAAGCATTTCGTGCAGCTCTTCTCCCCCGTCTCGCTCGGCTCTCTCGACCTCGACAATCGCGTCGTCATGGCGCCGCTCACGCGCCTGCGCGCCGAGGACCACGGCGTTCCCGGCGAGCTCATCGCCCTGCACTACGCGCAGCGCGCCACGGCCGGACTGCTGATCACCGAGGGAACGTTCACCTCGGCCGGCGCCCAGGCCTACCCCGGCCAGCCGGGCATCGAGACCGAGGAGCAGGCCGAGGGCTGGGGCCGCGTGGCCGCCGCCGTGCACGATGAGGACGGCCTGATCGTCATGCAGCTGATGCACGCGGGCCGGGTCACGCATCCGCTCATCAACAGCGGACTCACGATCTACGCGCCCAGCGCCGCCGCCATCGAGGGCGAGGTGCGCACCCCCGACGGCGCGTTCCCGTACCCCGTGCCCACCGCCGCCACCGAAGACGACATCGCGCGCATCGTCGACGAGCACGTGGCCGCGGCCCGCCGGGCCGTCGAAGCCGGGTTCGACGGCATCGAGGTGCACTCCGCCAACGGGTACCTGCTCCACCAGTTCCTGTCGCCCACCAGCAACACACGAACGGATGCCTACGGCGGCTCCCCCGAGAACCGCGCCCGATTCGGCGCCGAAGTCATCACCGCCGTCGCCCGCGAGATCGGAGCCGACCGGGTCGGTGTGCGCATCTCACCCGAGCGCAACATCCAGGACGTGTTCGAGAAGGACGCCGAAGAGACCCGCCTCACCTACGAGGCGCTCGTCGACGCGATCGCGCCGCTCGGCCTCGCGTATTTGAGCATCCTGCACCCCGAGCCCGCGTCCTCGCTCGTGCAGGACCTGCGCGGACGCTTCGGTGGCGCGGTCATTCTGAACAACGGATTCACGACTCCGACCACCCGCGAAGAAGCCCACGGCCTCGTGAACGACGGACTCGCCGACGCGGTCGTCGTGGGCCGCGCGCTGCTCGCGAACCCCGACCTGGTGCGCCGCTGGCGTGACGAGGCGGAGCTCAACGAGCCCGACGCGAAGACGTTCTACGGAGCCGGACCGGTCGGGTACACGGACTACCCGACGCTGTAGGCCGCTGCTGCGGTGTGGGCGGCGTGGTTCAACAGGATGAACTGCGCCGCCTCCGGCGTTTCTTCGTCGGAACGACGGAGTGTCGTCAATCGACCCTGTAATACGGTTCGAACGTTCGTCTACGCCGGCAGCGGCTTTCGCCAGACCACGTTCTGCAGCTCGATGCGGTGGTCGACATCGCCGTCCCACTGCGCATCCAGACCCTGCTCGCGGAACGCGGCGACGGCCGCATTCGCAACCTTCTCAGCGACCTCGACCCGTCCGGGACCGGGCGCGACGACCGCCCCGTAACCGATGTACAGGGTGGCGCCGGGGTAGGCGAGGCGCGCCGCATCCTGCCCGTGAAAGAACACGAAGCCCGGGCCCGACGCCGTGGTGGCGACGGCGCTCTCGCACTCGGCGATCGCCTCGTCGGTGTCGAAACCGGCGTTCATCTTCGCCACGATGCTCTGCAGATGCAGGCTGACGAAGGCACGGGTGACCCGCTCGTCGTCGCTGGGCGTGCGGGGGCCGGGCGCATCCAGTTCGGCCTGCCGGTGAGCCCAGTAGTGCCGCACGATCTGCTCGGCGCGGGCCGCCGTCATGGGGTTGTCGTCGTCGTACTCGACGAGTTCGATCATGACCTCGAGCACCTCGTCGAGGGTCGTGAAACCGGGAGCGATCAGTGCCCAGGCCTCTTCGCGGAAGTAGGTCTCGTGGGCGGCGTAGTGCGCTGCAGCGTCGTCGGTCACGGCGAGCCCCTCAGTCGGTGACGATCTCTTTCGCCGGGTCCTCGATCGCCGGCGGCAGGCGCAGCGCACGCAGCAGCTCGAGCGCGTGCGTGGTGGTGAGGATCACACGCATGAACTCCGAGCCGTCGCCGTCGATGTCGATGACCACCGAGGTGCGCGTGCCCTTGATGAGCAGGAAGTCCTTGCCGTCGTGCACCTTCCAGGTGCCGATGGCGAGCGTCTTCGGCACCGCCGAGCCGGGCGCCCGGATGCCGCGCACCCACACCCACGGATCCTCCGTGATGACGGCCGAGCGGATGCGCTCCAGCGGAATATCGATGTTCGTGCGGCGCAGCGACAGGATCTTCTCTGCACGGGTCAGGCGTATCTCGAGTCGGTCGGTGTGCACGAGAAGAACAGCCATACGTCTATCCTGCCCGCGATAGCTGGTGATATGCGTAAATCACCGGATGCTCGTCGTTACGATCTGACTACGACGCGCGTTTCGCGCCCACTCAGCCGATCGCGACGACGCTCACGGCGATCGGCGGCGGAGGCACGGCCACGCCCGCAATGTCGGCGTTCGCCGCCGACTGCCGCAGCAGGTGCTCCAGGACCGCGGCGTGCACCCGCTCGCACACGGCGCGCGACGACTCGACATCGGCGATGCCGATCCGGATGCGCAGGGTCGGCTCCCCGATGTGCGCCGCGACTCCGCGCGCCAGGCCGGCGACGGGGGCGGGCAGTCCGAGGATCTCGGGCAGCTGCGGGTAGACGCTCGTGACGCCGGGAACCGCCCGCACCACCTCGTCGATCGTCAGGGCGGCGGCACTCATCTCGTCGGTCACAGCGCATCCCCTTCGGTCGAGGCCGAGGCGTCTGGCTCCGAGGCATCGGTCGGCTCCGAGGCATCGGGCTCCGCGACCTGCGCGAAGTACACGTCGTGCACCGTGATGTCGATGCTCGCGATCGTGAGCTCGGTGTGCTTGAGCAGCGCGGAGTAGATGGCCTCGCGGGCCCGGTCGACGGTCTCGACGATGCGCTCACCCCAGAACACCGATGCGTCGATCGACACGGTGATCGGGGTGCCCGGCACGGTGACGTCTCCGTCGAGGCGGCAGCGCCCGATGATCAGTCCGCCGGCGCGGTCTCCCGCGGCCCGGATCAGTCCGCGCACCGCCCCTTCCGTCACCGAGAGGGTGGCCCGAGGCGACGGCGGCAGCAGAGGGATGTCCCGCCCTGCCCGTGCCTCGCGGCCGATGCTCTCGAGAATCCCACCCAACCAGTCGTCGTTGCGCGGGGCCTCGGCCGCGGCATCCACCTCGACGAGCGACTGCGAGATCTGCCGCAGACGCTCGAGGGAGCCGAGTGCGATGCGGCATCCCGGCGACCCCTCGATAGACGGGTCGAGCGGCGTGCGCCCGCGGTCGAGATAGTCGCTGAGCTCGTCGATCGTGTGGCCGTCGAGGTCGTCGCGTTCGTTGTCGAGATCGGTCATCGCCAGGCCTCCATTTCGGTCATGAGATTGCGTCGGGCGCGCGAGAGCAGCCCGCGCACGGTGCTTGCGGGGATCCCCATCTGCTCGGCGATCTCCTCGTAACTCTGCTCGCCGACCTCGCGCAGCACCCAGCAGCGCTGCTGCTCGAGCGGCAGCGTGGCCAGCGCCTGCGACACCGCCTCGTGCAGCGACGTCGCCTGGCTGACGGCGTGGGGCGACAGCCGCTCGGGCTGTGCGGCATCGACATCGTCGACGTCGAGGTGGTTCTTGCGGGCCCGGATGCGGTCGATGCTCTTGTGGCTCGCGATGCGCATGAGCCAACTCTTGACCACCGAGCCGTCGTTGAGCGATGGCAGTTCCCGCCATGCCGTGATCAGCGTTTCTTGCACCACGTCGTCGACCTCGTCGCTCGACCCCAGGATGCGGCGGGCATACGCGCGCAGCAACGGCCCGTAGCGCCGGGCCAGCACCTCGAAAGCTCGGGTGTCGCCATCTGCCGCACGCCCCGCGAGCGTGCGATCGTCGGCCTCGTCGAGCGAGAAACGAGAGGGAACTGAATCCACCGAACTCCCCTGTTCCGACGTCTGAGAAAAATTTTCCAGCGGATCTGTGACGATCCGCCGAGTGGATACGACCTATCAATGAGACTATTCCACACCGAAAAAGGAGACACCCCATGGCCAGCACGACTCCCGCCAGTGTAAGCACCCCTACGAACCTGCAGACCGCCCTCGGCAAGACCGTGATCAATGACGGCGTCGTCTCCAAGGTGGCGGGCATCGCTGCACGCGAGGTCGCCGGCGTCTTCGCCCTCGGAGGCGGCGCGGCCCGCGCTCTCGGCGCCATCCGCGGCGCCATGAACAGCACCGACCTGTCGCAGGGCATCAGCGTCGAGGTCGGCGAGACCCAGGTCGCCGTCGACGTGACCATCGTCGCCGAGTACCCGGCGCCGCTGCAGCAGGTCGCCGACGGCGTTCGCACGTCGATCATCTCCGCCGTCGAGACTCTCGTGGGCATGCAGGTCACCGAGGTCAACGTCACCATCGTCGACGTGCACATCGCCTCCGACGACGACAACGCCGACGAGGCCGAAGCGCGCGTTCTCTAGCACCGGGGTGAGCTCGACGGCATGAGGTGAGCTTAGGCTTGCCTTATGTCGAAGAGAGCCACGCGTACCGCACCAGCCGATCCCCAGCTCTTTCGCGCGCACGTCGTGTCGAGCGCGCCCGTGACTCCCAGCATGCAGCGGGTCACGATCACCGGTGACGGCCTCGCCGACTTCGACTGGATGGGCTACGACCACTGGTTCCGCCTGTTCATGCGCCGCCCGCACCAGGACGAGTTCGCCATGCCCGAGATCGCGGCCGCCACGTGGTGGAAGGAGTACCTCGAGATTCCCGAGGACACCCGGCCGCACTGCTCGAACTACACCGTGGCCGACTACCGCCACGAGCAGCGCGAGATCGACATCGACTTCGTGATCCACCGCGGTCCGGGCGGCGAGCTCGAGGGCGCGGCCGCGATCTGGGCCTGCGGCGCCCGGCCCGGCGACCAGCTCGCCCTGCTCGATCAGGGCATCCTGTTCGACCGGCCCGACGACGCGACCGAGGTGGTGATCGTCGCCGACGAGAGCGGCCTGCCCGCTGTCGCAGGCATCCTCAAGTCGCTTCCGAGCGACACCGTCGGCCACGTCATTCAGGAGGTGCCGACGGCGCACGACACCCGCGAGCTCTCGAAGCCGGTCGGCGTGACGCTCTCGTGGGTGATCCGCGACGACGCGCACGCGGTCGCGGGCAGCAAGGCCCTGGATGCGATGCGCAGACGCGACACGGTCGACCCGCGCGGCTACGGTTTCGTGGTCGGCGAGTCCGCCCTCGCCACCGGGGGCCGCCGACACCTGCACTCCCTCGGACTGCCGAAGAGCCGCATCACGTTCTCGGGCTTCTGGAAGCGCTGAGCTAGACCGCCAGCGTGGGCGACGCGGATGCCGCTGCGCGGGCCGCCGCCGGGAGCGCGTCGAGGATGCGGCCGATCGCCTCGTCGTCGTGGGCTGCCGACACGAACCACGCCTCGAAGACCGACGGAGGAAGCGAGACTCCCGAATCGAGCATCGAATGGAAGAACGCCGGATAGCGGAACGCGTCTTGTCGCTGTACGTCGGCATAGGTGCGCGGGGCGCCCCCGGCCGACGGCGAGTAGTCGCCGAACACGAAGCTGAACAGGTTTCCGGCGCGCTGCACCGAGTGCGCGACGCCGACGTCGGCGAGCGCCTCCGACACGGATGCGCTCAGCAGCTCGGCCGTCGCGTCGAGGCGCGCGTAGACGGCCGCGTCGGCCAGCGTCAGCGTGGCGATGCCTGCGGCGACGGCCACCGGGTTTCCCGACAGCGTGCCCGCCTGGTACACCGGGCCGATGGGCGCGAGGAAGTCCATGACGTCGGCCCGACCGCCGAGTGCGGCGAGGGGCATTCCGCCGCCGATGACCTTGCCGTACGTCACGAGGTCGGGACTGTACGCATCCGACCCCGCTGCGGCCTGGGCCTCGGACTCGAGGGCCCAGTAGCCCGCCGGATGCACCCGGAATCCGGTGAGCACCTCGTCGATGATGAGCAGCGCGCCGTTCTCATGGGCGATGGCCGACAGGGCGGCGTTGAATCCGGCATCCGGCGCCACGACGCCCATGTTGGCGGCCGCGGCCTCGGTGATGATCGCGGCGATGCGACCCGGATGCAGCGCGAAGGCCTCGCGCACCGCGTCGAGATCGTTGTAGGGAAGGACGAGGGTGAGGGCTGCCGTGGCCGCGGGCACGCCGGCGGATGCGGGCAGTCCCAGCGTGGCGAGTCCTGAGCCGGCCTCGGCCAGCAGAGAGTCGGAGTGCCCGTGGTAGTGGCCGGCGAACTTGATGAGCACGTCGCGGCCGGTGAATCCGCGGGCGAGGCGGATGGCCGTCATCGTGGCCTCGGTTCCGGTGGAGACGAGGCGGATCTTCTCGATCGGCGACGCTCCGCCGCTGGTGACCCGGGCGCGCACGAGTTCGGCGAGCTCGGTCTCGCCGGGGGTCGAGGCGCCGAACGAGAGGCCGCGGGAGGCGGCATCCTGCACTGCGGCGACCACATCGGGATGCGCGTGGCCGAGAATCGCAGGGCCCCAGCTCGAGACGAGGTCGACGTACTGCGTGCCGTCGGAGTCGGTGACGTAGGCGCCCTTCGCCGAGGTGAGGAAGCGCGGCGTTCCACCGACCGAGCGGTAGGCGCGCACCGGCGAGTTGACGCCGCCGGGAATGGAGAGGCGCGCCCTGTCGAAGAGTTCGTCGTTGCGGGTCATGGGGTACTCCAGATTCGTTCCCTGAGCTTGTCGAAGGGAAGGTTACGCGGATTTCCCGTACGCCTTGCTCAGGGAACGGGGAAAGTTGCGGTGAGTTCCCTTACGCCTTGCTCAGGGAACGGGGAAATCAGGACAGGGTGGTGGCGAGCTCTGTCGCCCAGTAGGTGAGAACGGTGTCGGCTCCGGCCCTCTTGATGCTGAGGACAGACTCGAGGATCGCGCGGTCGCGGTCGATCCAGCCGTTGGCGGCGGCGGCCTCGATCATGGCGTACTCCCCCGAGACCTGATAGGCCCATACGGGAACCGGCGACCACGCCGAGACATCGGCGAGCACGTCGAGGTAGCTGCCGGCAGGCTTGACCATGACGATGTCGGCGCCCTCCTCCACGTCGAGCTGCGCCTCGCGCAGGCCCTCGCGGCGGTTTGCCGGATCGAGCTGATAGCTGCGGCGGTTGCCCGTGAGCGTCGACTCGACGGCCTCGCGGAACGGTCCGTAGTAGGCGCTGGCGTACTTCGCGGAGTAGGCCAGCACCGCCACATCGCTGCGGCCGGCGCCGTCGAGGGCGTCGCGCACGGCGGCGACCTGGCCATCCATCATGCCCGAGAGGCCGAGAAGCGCGGAGCCGGCGTCGGCCTGCGCCAGCGCCATGTCGCGGTATCTCAGGAGTGTGGCGTCGTTGTCGACCCGGCCATCGGCATCCAGAACCCCGCAGTGGCCGTGGTCGGTGAACTCGTCGAGGCACAGGTCGGTCTGCACGACCAGCTCGTCGCCGACCTCGGATGCGATCACGCGGGTGGCCTGGTTCAGGATGCCGTCGGGATCGGTCGCGCCGGTGCCGGTGGCGTCACGGTGCTCGGGAACGCCGAAGAGCATGACTCCGCCGATGCCCGCGGCGGCGGCCTCGGCGACGACGCCTCGGACCGAGTCGAGGGTGTGCTGCACGACTCCGGGCATGGAGCTCAGGGGTCGGGGCTCGTCGCCCTCGCGCACGAAGAGGGGAAGGACGAGATCGGCGGGGTGGAGCCGGGTCTCGGCCACCTGTCGACGAAGGGCGGGGGTGGCGCGAAGACGGCGCGCGCGCACGACAGGAAAGCCGGAAGTCATGGGTTCCAGCCTAATCGCGTGAACTGGGCGGAAGCCGAGGGATGCCCCGACCTAAGGTGGACTCGTGAGCGAACGATGATTTTCACCACGGCGAAACAGGCGGCCGACGATCCGAGGATCCTGGTCTTCGGGCGGCTCCTCGGTGCAGCGAATCGACTCGAATACATTCTGGGGCACGCGCTCGAGGAGTCCACCGGCCTGACCCACTCCATCTACGAGCTGCTTCTGGTCGTGGGGCGGGCCGGGGGCGACGGGGTTCCCGTGCGCGACGTTGCGCAGTCGAGGGTGGTGACGTCGGGTGGGGCGACCCGGCTCGTGAACCGCGCGGTCGAACTCGGCCTCATCCGGCGGCGCCCTTCGGAGACCGACGGCCGCGTGCAGCTCGTGGAGCTCACAGACCTGGGCGAGCAGAAGCTCCTCGAGGCCAGCGAGCTCCACGTTCGCAACATCGAGCGCTACCTCGTCGACGTCCTTCCCGCCGACCAGGCGCGAAGCTTCGCCGAAGCAATCCGCACGCTCAGCAAGAACGCGGCGGCCGAGCTTCCGGTGATGCCCTGACCCGATTCGCGATCACTTTCGACAAGATGGGAATAGCTGACTAGTCAGCTATTGTTCTCCTCGATGGCAGCACCGCGCTGCCGCCTCGGCCACCCCGAGCGCCCCAGAGACAAGGAACCACCCTCACCATGTCACTCTCCTTTGAGGTCTTCGACCTCGACTTCCCTGCCGGCTCACCCAACAAGTCGGCGACGCTCGTCACCGGCGAGACGGAAGCGCTGCTCGTCGACGCCGGCTTCACTCTCGCCGACGGCCACCGACTCGTCGCCGCCGTACTCGACTCCGGCAAGAAGCTCACGACCGTGTTCGTCAGCCACGCCGACCCCGACTTCTACTTCGGTCTCGAAGTCGTCGCCGACGCATTCCCCGACGCGCAGATTCTCGCGACGCCCATCGTGATCGACCACATCAGGGCCTCGTTCGAGGGCAAGCTGACGGCGTGGGCCGCCCTCGGAACCAACCTGCCCACCCGCCTCGTCGACATCCAGCCCCTGACCGCCGACCATCTCGACGTCGATGGCCACAAGCTCGAGCTGCGGGGCGCATCCACCCTTCTACCCGACCGCCACTACCTGTGGGCACCCGAAGAGAAGGCCATCATCGGCGGGGTGCTCGTCTTCCAGCAGGAGCACGTGTGGACCGCTGACACGGCCCGACCCGAGCAGCGCGCGGACTGGATCACTCTCCTCGACCAGATGTCGGCACTCCGCCCCGAGTTGGTGGTCGCGGGGCACCGCCTTCCCGGCACGCCCAACGACGCTTCGGGCATCGACTACACCCGCTCGTACCTCGAAGAGTTCGAGAGGGTGCTCGAGCGCTCCGAAGACGGCGCGGCTGCCACTGCAGCGCTGGTCGAGGCCTACCCGAACTCGGGGATGCTCATCGCGGCCCAGCTCGGACCGAAGGTTGCGAAGGGGGAGATGACATGGGGCTGACACCAGAAGACTTCGCCACCTCCGCGGCACCCCGCGACGTCGTTCGACGACAGTACCTCGCCTCTGCGGCGGGCGACCTCGAGGCCCTGCGGGCGACGATGGCTCCCGATGTCGAATGGACAGAGATGGCGGGATTCCCCCTCGCCGGCACCTACCGCACGCCGGAGGGCGTCACATCAAACGTCATGGAGATCCTCGGTCGGGACTGGGCCGACTGGACCGCGCACGACGACAGCTACGTGGTCGACGGCGAGAACGTCGTGGTGCTCGCGCGCTACACCGCCACCAACAAGGCGACCGGCAAGGCGATGAACGTGCGGGTGGCCCACCACTTCGTCGTTCGCGGCGGCCTCATCGTGCGGTTCGCGCAGTTCGTCGACACGGCGAAGGTCGCCGAAGCCTCGCGCGCCGACTGAACCCGGCGCGGGTGTTCACGCGTAGCGCGGTGGCCGAACCACAGCGCTCGGCGTGAACACCGAGCGCCGGTGTCGTCACATGTCGCGGTAGCGTCGAGCCTCGGCCAGCTTCGTCGCGAGTTCGTCTCGGGAGACCGGCCGCCCCAGGTCCGGATCCTCTCCGCTGAAGTACGGGCGCGTGTATGCGGGGGTGTCGCGCTGGAAACGCCACCCCTCGGAGAGTGGGCCGGCATCGAGGGTGTCGTAGCCGATACGGTCGAGGAACTCCGCGACCGTCTGCTTGGCCGCCGGGTCGTCTCCAGCGATCGGGAGCACCGAACGGTCCGCCGACCCACTCGGTCGCGCGAGCGAGGTGAGGTGCGGGAAGTAGATGCTGTTGAACGCCTTCACGACTCGGGAGTCGGGCGCGTGCCTTTGCAGGAGCTCGGTCGTGGTCGTGCTCTCGTCATCGAGTTCTGCGATGTGGCCGTCGCGCTCGGGATAGTAGTTGTTCGTGTCGATCACCGTCTTACCTCGAAGCTCGGCGACCGGCACGTGCGGGTACGCCTTCAAGGGGATTGTGACGATGGCGAGGTCGGAGTCGGCGGCCGCTTCGGCAGATGAGGCCGCGCGAGCACGGGGGCCGAGCTCTGCGACGAGGTCGCCGAGGGTCTCTGGGCCACGGCTGTTGCTCACGATCACGTCGTAGCCCGCCGCGACGGCCAGACGGGCGAGGCCGCTGCCGATGTTTCCGCTTCCGATCAAACCGATGGTCGTCATATGTCTCCCGGTGTTTGTGCTCTTGTACACTTTTACGTGTACATAGACGGTACATCATGTACACGTTCACGCGTACATATGCGATGAGTTCGAGCCAGCGAGAGGAGCAATATGGCCAGCAGATTGGCGACTGCACTCACGATCCCCGACGAGAAGGACATCGACCTGTTCGAGGTCATGTCGGCGCTGACCGATCCGACGCGGCGCGCGATCGTCGCATTCATCGCGGCCGAGCCGGGAACGGGATGCGGCAACAGAGACTTCGGAGTCACCAAGTCGGCGTTGACCCGCCATTGGCGCGTGCTCCGTGAGTCGGGCATCATCAGGCAGGAGGCTCACGGGACCCGGCACAGGAATTGGCTTCGCACAGACGAACTCGACCGCCGGTTCCCCGGTCTGCTCGACCTCGTGCTCGAGGAAAACGGGCACTGAACCCGGGCGCCGATGTTTCCCCGTTTGCCGTTCAACAGGATGGATTGGCGACGCGCCGTCGCTCTGTCGACGAAACGCCGTGCGGATTCGAGAATGTCCTGTTGAACGGGGTGGGGTGGTCTCAATACGGCCGCAGGCGGCCTACTCGACCGGCGCAAGAGTGGCCGACCAGCGCAGAACTGGCTAGTCGTCGGCCTTCTGTGCCTTGGCCACTTCGACGATCGCGTCGATCAGCGACACCGCGCTGCGCTCCTTGGCCACGAGGTCGACGCGCACGCCGTAGGCCTCCGCGTCGCGGGCCGTCTGCGGGCCGATGGCGGCCACGATCATGGTCTCGGGCAGAGGACCGAACTGCAGCTGGATCTGCTCCGCGACACTTCCCGACGTGACGAGAACCGCCTTGAACTCCCCGGCCTGGATGTCGCGCACGATCGCCTCGTCGACGGCGACGCCGATGGTGCGGTACGCGACGACCGACTCGACGGTGTGGCCCCGGGCGGTGAGGCCCTCGGTGAGGACAGGTTTCGCGATGTCGCTGCGCAGGGTGAGGATGCGCAGCTCGGCGCCGTACTTCTCGAACTGGGCGAGCTCTCGCAGCAGTCCCTTGGCCGAGTTGTCCTCCGGCGGCACGAGGTCGACCTGGTAGCCGGCGGCGGTGAGCGCCGCGGCCGTGGTCTCTCCGACGGCCGCGATGTGCGTCGACGAGGGAACACTGGCCTGGTGTGCCGAGAGCACGTCGACGGTGGTGGCGCTCGTGACCGTGAGCCAGTCGAAAGCACCCGAGGCGAGCGAGGCGAGGGCCACGTTCAGGGCCTCGTCGTCGGCGGCGGGCGCGAAGTTGATCATGGGGGCGACGACGGGCGTCGCTCCGGCGGCACGAAGATCGGATGCCACGCCGTGGCCCCAGGGGCCGCCTCGCGGAACCAGCACGCGCCAGCCGCCGAGCGGTCGATTGCTCCAGGGCGTCATCATGCAGCGCCTCCGAGGGGAGCCAGTTCTGCAGCCCCGTCTTCGAGCAGCTGGGCCGCGACGGCGGCGCCGAGCGCCTCGGCGAGCACATCGTCGTCGATACCGGTGAGGGTCGCCTGCCGCGTGCATCCGAGTTCGGCATCGCCCGACGGGTCGTAGACCACGGCGGTGAGAACAAGAAGATCGCCATCGATCGTGGCGTGTGCGCCGATCGGTGCGGCGCATCCGGCTTCGAGGGTGGCGAGAACGGATCGTTCGGCTCGAACGGCGGTTCGTGTCGTACCGTGTTCGATGCTCAACAGCTCAGTGATGTCGTCTCCTTCTCGCGCCTCGATGGCGAGAGCGCCTTGGCCGGGTGCGGTCGGCCACAGCTCAAGATCAAAGAACTCCGACGCCTCCGCCAGCCGACCCAGTCGTTCGAGCCCTGCCGCGGCCAACACGACGCCGTGTAGGTCTCCCCGTTCAACCGATCGTAGTCGTGTGTCGACATTCCCTCGAATATCCACGACCTCCAGATCAGGACGAAGTGATAACAATTGGGCACGCCGGCGCGGAGAACCTGTTCCCACGCGCGCACCCTCGGGCAGATCGGCGAGCGAGACTCCGCCCGCCGTGCACAGCACGTCGCGCGCATCCTCCCGCTCGGGAACCCCTCCGATGACGAGTCCGGGATACGCCGCGGTGGGCAGGTCTTTGAGCGAGTGCACGATCAGATCGACCTCGCCCCGCACCAGCGCCTCTCGCAGCGCACTGGCGAAGACCCCGGTTCCACCCAGCGACGCCAAGGATTCGCGCGAGGTGTCGCCCTCTGTCTTGATGATCACGAGCTCGATCGGAACGCCGGTGGCCGCCGTGATCTGATCGGCCACCATGCCCGTCTGCGCGCGCGCGAGCGCGCTGCCACGGGTGGCGATGCGAAGAGTTCGGGTCACAGCAGAAATGCTCTCAGAATGAAACGGGTGTACTCAATGAAACAGATGCGCTCAGGGGGCGAGTCCTGAGATCGCGGGCTTGAACCCCAAGCGTACGTTCTCGCAGCATCCCGGGCGGCACACGTCGTACCAGGGACCGAGCTCGGTCACCGCCGGACGCTCGTCGACGGGGGTCGCCTGCGCCCGCTCGAGAACGAGATCGACGAGGCCTGAGACATAGGCGGGGTGGATGCCCGGGGTCGGCACCCGCACGGCCGCAATGCCGACTTCGGCGGCCGAAGCGAGCGCCTCGTTGTCGAGGTCCCACTTCACCTCCATGTGGTCGCTGACGAATCCGAGCGGCACGATGATGACGGCCCGGATGCCGCGGGCCGGCAATTCGGCGATCGCATCGTTGATGTCGGGCTCGAGCCACGGCTGGGTGGGCGGACCGCTGCGCGACTGGAACACGAGCTGCCACGGTGCGCTGGATTCCGCCGCGAGCATCACGGCCTCGGCGACCGCGAGGTGCTGGGCCTTGTAGGCGCCACCCTCGCCGAAGCCACGGGCCTCGGGGCCCGAGCGCGCGGCATCCGTCGACGGAATCGAGTGCGTCGAGAACAGCACCTCGACCTCGGTCTCGAGGTTGAGGTCGGGCTGTTCGGCCGCAAGCGAGACGAAGGCCTCGCGCACGCCCTCGATGAACGGCTCGACGAAGCCGGGGTGATCGAAGAACTGGCGTACCTTGTCGATCTCGAGCTCGTCTCCGAGCCCCGTCTCCTCAAGGGCGAGCGCGAAGTCCTCGCGGTACTGCCGGCAGCTCGAGTACGAGCTGTAGGCGCTGGTCGCGATGGCGATCAGCTTGCGGTGGCCCGCAGCGGATGCCTCGCGCAGCGCGTCGGCGAGGTACGGGTCCCAGTTGCGGTTGCCCCAGATCACCGGAAGGTCGATGCCGCGACGATCGATCTCGGCCTGCAGCGCGATCTGCAGGGCACGGTTCTGCGCATTGATCGGGCTGATGCCGTCGAACGCGCGGTAGTGGTGGGCCACCTCTTCGAGGCGCTCCTCGGGGATGCCGCGGCCGCGTGTGACGTTGCGCAGGAAGGGGATGACGTCGTCCTGCCCCTCCGGTCCGCCGAACGAGGCGAGCAAAATGGCGTCGTATTTCGTGGGCTGGGTGACGTGCTCGGGGCCGTCCGCCGCTGCCGGCGTCGCGTTGCGGACCAGAGTGCTCACTGAAGGACCTCGACGACCTCGGCGGTGGTGATGCGGCGACCCGTGAAGAACGGAACCTCTTCGCGCACGTGCCGACGGGCATCCGTCTGGCGCAGATCGCGCATGAGGTCGACCAGGTTCAGCAGTTCGTCGTCTTCGAGCGCGAGGATCCACTCGTAGTCGCCGAGGGCGAACGAGGCGACCGTATTGGCGAGAACGCTCGAGAACTGGCTGCCCTTGCGGCCGTGCTCGCCGAGCATCGCACGACGCTCCTCTTCTGGCAGCAGGTACCACTCGTAGCTGCGCACGAACGGGTAGACCGTGAGCCAGGCGGCCGGCTCCTTGCCGCGCATGAACGCGGGCAGGTGATTCGACGAGAACTCGGCGTCGCGGTGAACGCCGAGGGCGTTCCACGTCGGGAGAAGGGGCTCGACCAGGCCGGTGCGTCGCAGCTCGCGCAGCGCCCACTGGAGGGTCTCGGGAACGGGGCCGTGCAGCCAGAACATCAGGTCGGCATCCGCCCGCAGCCCCGACACGTCGTAGATGCCGCGAACGACGACGCCCTCGGCCTCGACGATCGCGATCGCGTCATCGAGTTGGCCGACGGCGTTGGCCACGTCGTGTCCATCGAGCGCGGTGGGGCGCTCCGGGTTGCGTCGAAGGACCGCCCACAACGTGTAGCCGATGACCTCCTCGGCTGGCGTGGCGGTCTGGTCGACTGTCGGGTCAGTCATGATCCTCATTCATCTTGTTCAAGTGGTTCGCACGGGCGCACAGCACCCGTGATGGGCTCGGCGCGTCAGCGCCGGGCGAGGAGCCTCACGGCGAGGAACACGGCCCCGCCCACGGCGACCGCGAGTCCGCCGACGCCCGCGGCCAGGGCCACCGGGTTCTCGTCGCGCAGCACGCGGATCTTGTTGGAGATGTCTGCCGCCGCGAGCTTGGCCTGCTTCGGCACGTTGAGCTTGTACTCGATGGCGTCGAGCGTCGCGGCAAGAGCGTCGCGGTTCTTCACGATGTCTGCCGAGAGTTCGGCCGAGCTGCGCTTGGGGGGCTCGGGCTTGTCGTCGCTCTGGAGAGCGTTCTTCGCGAGCTGGGTGGTCGCACGCACGGCGGCCCCGTCGACGGGCGCATCTTTCTTATCGGTGCTCATCGGCCGAGTCCCTTGATCGCGTTGACGTCTTTCTTGAGAGAGTCGACAGACTCCTCGGGAACGGGCGGAATGCCCTTCTTGATGCTTCTCACTCCGACGAGCACGAGGATCGCAACGATGATGAGAAGCGCACCCGCCACGATCAGTGCGGCGAGCCAGGGCGCGAACACCGTGGCGAGCCCGAGGACGGCCGCCGCAATGAGCACGGCGAGGGCGAAGAAGCCGAGCAGTGCCGCCACGACGAAGAGCGCCGCGCCGACCCCGAGCTTGGCGAGCCTCGAGGTGATCTCGCGCTTCAGGCCCTCGATCTCGTCTTTGACGAGCGTCACGAGCAGGCCGGGCAGTTCGCCGAGAAGTTCGCCGAGCGACTTCTTGCGGGCCGGGTTGGGGATGTTCGTCATGGAACCGGCCTACTCGTCGGTGTCGGTCGCCGCGGTGGCGGGCGCCGGGGTCGCCGGAGTCATCTTGGCGGTCGAGGTCTTGCCCGCCGACGACTTCGCGCCGGAGTTCGACTTCTTCTTCGCCGGGCTCGTCGACTTCGCGGGGGTGTCGTCGAGGTGCAGCAGCGAGCGCACGGCCTTCTTCGTGGCGTTGCCCGCCTTCAGCTGCACCGTGTCGACGCGCTGGCCGGCGAACTCCTTGACCGCCCCGGCCACCTGCTGAACGGGTGCGAGGTTCCACACCTTGTCTGCACCCGCCTTGATCTGCTCGTACCGCGGCCGTCCGGCACGAGAGCCGAGAACGTAGCCTGTGGCCAGACCGACCACCAAAATCAACTTGCCGCGCATAACGACTCCGATCCATTCAAGAGTTGGCGTGAGCTATAAGCGTAGACCTTGCGGCCTGAACGTCGAGCGGGCTGATTTCGCGGGCTGCAGTGTGTTAGAGGCCTGTCACGCGGGCGCGGCGCCCGTGCGCAGCTCGAAAGCGAAATCGGATGCGGCGGGCCGCGACTGCGCGATCGTCGCGGCCAGCCCGGTGCCCGCCATCCAGGCCCCGACGACCAGCAGGCCGGGAACGGCATCCACCTGCGCGCGCACAGCTTCGACTCGGGCGCGGTGGCCGACGGTGGCGAAGGCCAGGGAGTCGTTCCAGCGCGTGACGTCGAAGCCGCGCACCGAACTCTCCTCGAGGGTGAGGCCGAGCAGGGCGCCGGCGTCGGCCAGGGCCTGTGCCCGTGTCGGCGACTGGGCGACGACGTCTCGGTCGTAGGACAGGCGCAGCACGTGACGGCCGGGGCCCGCGGCCTCCGCCAGCCAGTTCCACTTGGCGGTCGCGTGGGTCAGCGCCTTGGCCTGGATGCCGGGAACGCCGGTCGCGACGAGCACGCCGGTTCCGCGCGGGGCGGCGTCGAGTCGGGAGTCGTCGACGATCAGGGTGGCGAGCTCTACCGAGGCGGGCTCGGGCCACGACTCCGGGGCGCCGGTGTCGAGGCCGACGCCGCCGCTGAGCAGCGCGAGTCCCGTGCGGAACGACGTGGCCACGATGACAGCCCGCGAGGTGATCTGCACGGACTCGTCGGCGACGACTGCGGTCGTGACCCAGCGGCCGCCGCTCGGGACAGGCTCTGTGCTCTGCACCGGCGTCGACATGCGGAACACCACCCCGAACTTCTCGCAGTCGGCGACGAGCGCCTCGACCAGCCGGAACATGCCGCCGTCGATACCCGCGACAGCCGAGCCTGCGGCCACCTTCGACCCGCGCTCCTCGAGCAGCGCCAGCACTGCTCCCGACAGCGAGCCCTGGTTGGTCATGGCCTTCGTGAGGCCGGGGGCCACGGCGTGCACGTCGATCACCGTCGGCGACGCCGAGTGGACTCCACCGACGATGGGCGTGACAAGACGATCGAGAACGGCCTGACCCATGCGTCGGCGCACGATGCCGCCGAGGTCGGTCTCGGGGCGCACACGCAAGAGGGGCATGTAGCGGTCGAGCTGGGCCCGCAGAGAGCCCTTCCACCCGAGAATGCGGCGCACGTCGTCGGCGAGCGGGGCGCCCGGGATTCCGAGCAGGCTGAGCTTCGGCAGCGGAGCGGCTCCGTCGGGCAGCTGCACCCAGGCGCCACGGGGATTCGGGGTCACGATCGCCTCGCCGAGGCCGAGGTCGGCGATCAGCGATGCGACGGGGCCCGGCTTGCCCTTCTCGCCGCCGCGGGTGGCGAAGCTCTCGGCCCCGCTGTCGAGCCGGATGCCGTCGACCGTGTGCGTGGCGACGAATCCGCCCGGGGTCTCGGCCGCGTCGAGCACGGTGACGCGCAGGCCCTTGCGAGCGCACTCCCGGGCAGCGACGAGTCCCGCGACGCCCGCTCCGATCACCACGACGTCGGTGTCGACCGGGTTCATCTCGGTCACTCGAAGCTCCAGGTCCGCACGTTCGTGTCGCCACGCCGCTCATCCGCGCCGTCAGCCGGCGTGTTGGGCGATTCGTGCTGACTGAGCACCGAAGTCGCAGCCGAGGTGTTCATCGAGAGTGCACGAGGTCGACGATGCGGGTGAGCACGGCGGGGTCGGTCTCAGGAGGAACACCGTGGCCGAGGTTGAGAACGTGGGCGGGGGCGGCCTTGCCGCTCTCGAGAACGTCGAGAACGTGCTTCTCGAGCACCGGCCACGGCGCCGACAGAAGGGCGGGGTCGACGTTGCCCTGCAGGGGAACGCCGCCGCCGAGGCGACGGCTGGCCTCGGCGAGCGGGATGCGCCAGTCGACTCCCATGACGTCGGCTCCGATGTCGTGCATGGCCGAGAGCACCTCGCCGCTGCCGACTCCGAAGTGCACGGTGGGCACGCCGAGGTCGGCCACCGCCAACAGCGCCTTGGCGGAGTGCCGCTGCACGTGGGCGGTGTAGTCGGCGAGCGACAGCGATCCCACCCACGAGTCGAACAGCTGCGCCGCCGAGGCCCCGGCGAGAACCTGCGCGCGCAAGAACTGGCCCGTGACCGTCGCGGCCCAGTCGAGCAGGCCGGCCCAGGCATCCGGGTCGGAGTGCATGAGGGTGCGCGCCCTCAGGTGGTCCTTCGACGGACCGCCCTCGACGAGGTAGGCGGCGAGGGTGAAGGGGGCCCCGGCGAATCCGATGAGCGGCGTGCTGCCGAGTTGGGCGACCGTGCGGGCGACACCTGCCGAGATCGGTGCGAGCGCGGCGGGGTCGAGGGCGGGCAGCGCGGCCACGTCTGCGGCGGTGCGCACGGGCTTCGCGAGAACGGGGCCACGACCGGGAACGATGTCGACGTCGACGCCGGCCAGCTTGAGGGGAATCACGATGTCGCTGAAGAAGATGCCCGCGTCGACTCCGTGGCGACGCACCGGCTGCAGCGTGATCTCGCTCGAGAGCTCGGGGTCGAGGCAGGCGTCGAGCATCTGCGTTCCCACGCGCAGCTCGCGGTACTCGGGCAGCGATCGTCCGGCCTGGCGCATGAACCACACGGGGGTGACGTCGCCGCGCTGGCCCCGGTAGGTGGTGACGAGGGCGCTGGATGCCGTGCGCCCGTCGACCAGGGGATGTTCGGCGGGCAGGGCGGGTGCGGCGGTTGTCGAAGTCACCGGGCGATTTTACCTGCGCTGCCTGAGCGGTCTTCTACACGACGTAGACTTGGCTGGTGCTGCTCTGCCTGACTGCGAACCATCGCAACGCCAGCTTCGATCTTCTCGAGAAGCTGTCGATTGGCGCACCCTCCCTCGCGACGTCGCTCGTCACCGACAGCGACTTCATCCAGGGCGCCGTCGTTCTCGCCACCTGCAATCGCTTCGAGGCCTACCTCGACGTCGACGAGCCCCTCACCGCCGCGGCAGCCCTCGCGGCCGAGCAGGCCATGGAGGTGCTGGCCGAGGCATCCATCGTCGACGTCGAAGACGTGCGCAGCACCCTCACCGTTCTCTGCGGCGACACCGTGGCCGAGCACCTCTTCTCGGTCTCGAGCGGACTCGAGTCGGTCGCCATCGGCGAAGACGAGATCGCCGGCCAGGTTCGCCGGGCCCTCACCACGGCCCGCGTCGAGCACACCACGTCGAGCGACCTCGAGCGCCTGTTCCAGCGGGCGTCGAAGACCTCGCGGGGCGTCAAGACCAAGACGGGTCTCGGCGGCGCCGGCCGCAGCCTCGTGCGCCTCGCCCTCGATCTGGCCGAGAGCCGGATCACCGACTGGGCCAGCACCACGGTTCTGCTCGTGGGCACCGGGCGCTACGCCCGCGCCAGCCTCGCCGCCCTGCGCGACCGCGGCGTCACGAACGTGCGCGTGTACTCGCCGTCGGGCCGCGCCGCCAACTTCGCCGCCTCTCATGAGCTGCAGGCCGTTGCGAAGGCCGAGCTGATCGCGGCGATCGCGGCATCCGATGTGATCGTCACCTGCAGCACCGCACCCACCGTCGTTCTCACCGCGGCCCAGCTCGCCGCGGCCGGCGAGCTGCCCGACGCCGTCGAGCGTCGTCTGGTCATCGACCTCGGCCTGCCGCGCAACGTCGACCCCACCGTGTCGACGGTCGCGGGCACCGAGCTGCTCGACCTCGAGACCGTCAGCCTGCACGCACCGCTCGAAGAACTGAACGCCGAATCCGACGCGCGTGCGCTCGTGGGAGAGGCCGCGGCCGAGTACCGCGCATCCCGCGCCGAGGCCGAGGTCACCCCGGCCGTCGTGGCGCTGCGCTCGCACCTCTTCGACCTTCTCGACGCGGAGATCGCGCGGGCACGCTCACGCGGAGATTCGTCCGACGAGACCGAACGGGCGCTGCGGCACCTGGTCGGCGTGATCCTGCACACTCCCTCTGTGAGGGCCCGCGAGCTGGCTCGCACCGGCGGCACCGAGACCGTGTTCGCGGCCGTCGAGGCGCTCTTCGGCCTGCAGGCCTCCCCCGCCGATGCGTCCGACGCATCCGGCGCTGTCGAGGCCGTCGTCGCTTCCACCCTTCCTCTTACTCACCGCACCCACGGAGGCTGAGTGAGCGACGAGGCCCTGCTGCGTGTGACAGACCCCATCCGCACCGAGCGCCTCCTGCTGCGCACACTCACCCCCGATGACCTCGACGACGTCTTCGCCTACGCCGGACGCGACGACGTCATCCGGTACCTGCCGTGGCCCCAGCGAAATCGCGACGAGGTGGCCGAGCACCTGGCGAGGCGGCTGAACACCACGCTCGCCTCCGATGGCGACGTGATCGTGCTCGGCATCGAGCTGCCCGCCACACCGGACGACCCGGAGTCGCGACCCCGCATCATCGGAGACATGACTCTGGTTCTCTCCAGCGTCGAGCACAGGCAGGCCACGATCGGCTGGGTGCTGAGCCCGGAGTATCAGGGCAAGGGCTACGCGGCGGAGGCCGCATCCCGGGTGCTCACGCTGGCCTTCGACGAGCTCCACTCGCACCGTGTCATCGCCGAGCTCGATCCCCGCAACACGGCGTCGTCGTCGCTCTGCTACCGGCTCGGCATGCGTCTCGAGGGGCATTTCGTGCACAGCGAGATCTTCAAGGGAGAGTGGGGAGACCTCGCCGTCTACGCGATCCTCGACGTGGAGTGGAACGCCCGGAACGCGCTCGATGGCTGAGCGCTCCGGCACCCCTGGGCTGCCCACGATCCTCGTCGCGGCGGTGGCGCTCGTGCGCGACCGCCGGGTTCTGATGGTCACGGCCCGGGCACGCGATGTGGTCTACATGCCCGGCGGCAAGATCGACGCCGGCGAGACCGCGTTCGATGCGGCGATCCGGGAGGCCCGCGAAGAGATCTCGGTCTACCTCGACCCCGCCTCCGTGTCGGAACTCTTCACCGTGACCGTGCAGGCGCACGGCGAACCCGAGGGTCGACTGGTCGAGATGCGTGTGTTCCAGGCGTCCACGCCCGACGAGCCCGTCGCATCCGCCGAGGTCGACGCCGTGCACTGGGTGACCACTGCCGACGCCGACCGCTGCCCACCGGCCGGCCGAGAGACGCTTCGACATCTGGCCGAGCTAGGCCTGATCGACTGACCCCGCCCGGTACGAGCTGACATCGCACGTGTGCACGGCGGACGCATCCATGACGGTGCGGAGGTTGTAGGCCGCGCAGTCCCGGAAGGGCGCGATGCTCACCGCTTTCGAGGATCGATGCAGTACACCCTTCGACGGCCCGTCTGAGCCGATGCCGGCGCGATGCACCATCCATTCGATATCGCGAGCCTCGTCGGTCAGATAGCGCATGACCGCCTCGTTGTCCTTGTGCTGCCCGATGAACTTGCGCGCGACGGTCGCACGGAGCACTCGGAGTGGCAGTGCGAGCTCGGTGCCGGGCGCGGCGCTGAGCCCGCCGGCCTGGTACAGGAGCCGGTCGACGCCCTGGCGACGCAGAGCGGGCACGAGGCGGCGCATGAAGTCTGTGGCGACCGTGCGCTCTCTTTGCAGTGCCGCGTCGCCGATCATCATGACGACCGCATCCGTGCCGCTCGCGAGTGCATCGAGGTCGACGTCCTCGGTGATAGAGCCCTGCATGACCGTCAGGTCGGGGTGCCGCGTCGTGACCTTGGAAGGGTCGCGTGCGATTGCGCGCACACGGTGGCCCTGCTCGAGTGCCAGTCGCGTGAAGTGCCTGCCGGTCTGCCCGGTGGCGCCGAATACGAGAAATGGCTTTGTGGTTTCCATATGTCTATCTAGACACTGTCTAGAAAAATAGTCAATGCCTAGATTGGATTAAGATGGGGAAATGACCGACAAGCCCTTTCATCACGGCAACCTTCGGGCCGTTCTGCTCGAAAGAGCGGAGGCGATGCTTCGCGAGGACGGTCTCGACGGGTTGTCGCTGCGCGAGCTCGCCAGGCAGGCAGGCGTGAGCCACGGGGCGCCGCGAAGCCACTTCGTGGATCGCCAGGCCCTGCTCGATGCCCTTATCGAGCGCGGCTTCACTCGCCTGACAAACGATGTTCGGCGCGCTCTCTCAGGTCATGGATCGCAGCGAGCCCGTCTCGGTCGTGTTGCGCAGGCCTATGTTGATTTCGCCATCGACGATGCGGCCCTCATGGATCTGATGTTCCTCGCCAAGACCACCGGGCTTCCCCCGGCGAGCAGGGATGCGGCCGCAGGCCTGTTCCAGGTGCTGGACGAAGCGATGGGCCCGTCAGACCAACCGAGTCAGGACCCGTCGTCGCGGGTGAGCTTCACCCTGCTCTTCGGCGCGACGATGCAGGGCATCGCTGCGCTCGTCTCATCTCACCGGATCACCCGCGAACAGGGCGACAGCCTCGTCGACGAGGCCATGGATGTGCTGCTCGAGTCTCGCCTGGGCACACGGGCGATCGCTCAGTGACAAACGACTCGTCGACCACGGCAACCGCCCGTCGGCGATGTAGGGTGCAGCAATGACACTGGATGCCGGGCTCGCCTCGATCGCCGACGAGCGGTTCGTTTCGCTCACCACTTTTCGCAAGAACGGAGAGGGAGTGTCCACTCCCGTGTGGATCGCCCGCGACGGCGACGCCCTCATCGTGACGACTCCCGACGGCACGGGCAAGGTGAAGCGGCTGCGCAACGATGCCCGCGTCGAGCTGCGCCCCTGCGATCGCATGGGCAAGGTCGCAGACGACGCCCCGACCATCGGCGCTCGCGCAGAAATCGTCGACACCGACGAGGCCCGCTCGAGCCAGGAGCGCATCTTCCTTGCGAAGTACCGCCTCGAGTACCGCATCTTCATGTTCATCGAACGCCTCGGCAAAAAAGGCAAGAAGAAGCGTGTCAGCCTGCGCATAACGGAGTGAGGGGCTTTCCCTTCGAGCTCGCCTACGCGGCACTGCTCGCCGTGACCGGAGTCGCCGGCATCGTTCTCGCTGTGCGCGGCTCCCGATCGAGCCGCGGCACGCGCGACCGCCGTCTTCCTCGCGGCGACCGCATCGCGATCGCCGTCTTCCTCGCCGCGTGGCTCGGCGGACTCCTCTTCATGACGCTGCGCCCGAGCTCGGGCAGAGGATCGCTGCTCAACCTCGTTCCCCTGAGCTTCCAGGGCCCGGGTGCCGTGGTCGACGCCGTGCTGAACGTGGGCGTCTTCATGCCGCTCGGACTGCTGCTCGCGGCGGCGGCCATCCGGTTTCCGGTCGCACTGCTCATCGGACTGCTGCTCTCGGTGACGATCGAGCTGAGTCAGTTCGTCGCGCAGGTCGGTCGCACGTCCGACGTCAACGACCTCATCACGAACACCACGGGCACGGCTCTTGGGTGGGCCCTCGGGGCTGCGGTGGTGCACATCCGTCGACGGATCGACGGGTAGCGCGATCCATCCGTCAGTCGATGCCCTTGTCGGCGGGTTTGAGCGCATCTTCTGACGGGTGGATGCCCTTCGACAGGCTCAGGGGGAGGCGGCGAGCGCTGCTAGCACGTCGGCCACGTCGCGTGCGTCGTTCCAGAGGTGGAACGCCACGCGCGCGCATCCGGCCCGGCCCGACGCGACGATGCCGGCGGCGACCAGCGCCTGCAGGTGCCGGCCATCGGCATCCGGCCACGTGACGATCGCCTGACCGCGGCGGGGAATGCCGAGCCCATCGCAGAGCGCGTCGCCCAAGGCGACATTGTGCGCATGCACCTCGGCGAGGTCGAGCGACGCGAAGAGCTCGATCGCGGGCTCGGCGCCCACCCACACGGGCCAGGCCGGCGACACGTCGAAGCCGCGTGCATCCGCGGCGAGGTTCATGTTCGGTCCGTAGCACGACCCCCAGATGTTCTCGCCGGCGTACCAGTTCGCCTGAAGAGGGGCGAGCGTCTGCTGGTAGCCCTCGGCCAGGGTCAGAAAGGCCGCCCCGCGCGGCGCGCACAGCCACTTGTAGGCATGGCAGACCGTGGCGTCGAAGAGCGAGGCGTCGACGGGCATCGCGCCGGCCGCCTGAGTCGTGTCGCACAGGGTGAACGCGCCGTTCGCCCGGGCCGCCTCCACGATCGCGTCGACGTCGGCGACTCTGCCCGACGACGACTGCACCAGAGAGAACGCCACGAGATGCGTGGCCGGGGTGATGGATGCCGCGAGCGCCTCGAGCGCGACGTGCCGCACCACGACGCCACGGCCCTGCGCCACAACGAACGGAAAGACCATCGAGCTGAAGTCCCCGTCGACGCACAGCACCTCGCGGCCCGCCGGCACCGCCGCGGCCAGCACGCTGACCATCGCGGAGGTCTGCGATCCGATCGCCACGCGGCCCGCGTCGATGCTCATAAGACGGGCGAAAGATGCGCGGGTGCGGTCGATCACGGCGTCGTACTTCGCCGGCGAACACGCGCCGCTCGCCCAGTCCGCCTGGTCGGCCCGCATCGCCTCGAGCGTCGATGACGTCGCCAGGCCCAGCGAGCACGCGCCGAGGTAGCGTCTGCCTCCGACGAACTGGGCACGGGCCTCGGCGAGTGTGGTCATGAATCCAGAGTGACCTCTCATGACCCATTGGACAACGGCAGCTTGGGCATCGCTGACATAAGCCCCAGTTATGCTGATCGCATGACCCTGACCCCTCCCTCCCGATCGAGCCTGGCCACCGATCTCGACTCCCAGACCCTGCGGGTGATCAGGGCCGTCGCCGACAAGGGGTCGATCACGGCGGCCGCGGCCTCGCTCGGCTACAGCCAGCCTGCGCTCAGTCAGAGCATCCGACGGCTCGAGGAGAAGCTCGGCATGCCGGTGCTCACCCGGGTCGCGCGCGGTGTCGAGCTCACCGAGGCCGGCGAGGTGCTCGTACGGCACGCGGCCACGGTGCTGCGGGCCATCGACTCGGCGGCCGACGAGCTGTCGGAGCTCTCGGGGCTGCGCTCCGGGCTGGTGCGCATCGCGGCGTTTCCGTCGGCGTCGTCGACCGTGGTGCCGCGCCTGCTCGGCGACATCACGCGCCGGCATCCGGGCGTGCGCTTCAGCTACCTCGAGGCGGAGCCGCCCGAGGCCGTGCAGGCTGTGCGCGACCACGCCGCCGACATCGCCCTCACCTTCAGCTACCCGGGCGACCCCGACGACCCGCACCGGGCGAGCGCCACGGGGCTCGCCACGGTGCCGCTCTGGCGCGAGCAGATGCTGCTCGTGGTTCCGGATGCGCCGGGCCTCGGCGATGGCGCGATCGAGCTGGCGGGTCTCGCCGACTCCGGCTGGATCGCCGGCTGCCCGCGGTGCCGCGGGCACCTCGTCGAGCTGTGCGAAGCATCCGGATTCACCCCCGCGCTCGGCTACGAGACCGACATTGTGCAGGCGGTGCTGGCCATGGTGGGGGCCGGCCTCGGCGTGGCGCTGCTGCCGTCGCTCGCCCTGTCTGCGACGCCCCTGCCGGCCGGCGTCACGACCAGGCCGCCGGCGGCCGCCGACTACCGCACGGTGCACCTCGTCACGGCGCAGGGCTCGGCCGGGGTGCCCGCGATCGGGGCGACGATCGCGGCGATCCGCTCACTGGATGCCGCCGCCTGGGGCCTCGAGGCCCTGTCGCATGCGCTGGTCACGTGACGCGCTGAGGTGCGGGAAGTGGCCGCTACGACGACGGTTGACGCGGCCACCTTCCGCACCTCAGTGAGGCCAGCGCAGGAACGTGCGTGCGGCTACTCGGTCGGAGCAGGGTCGATCTCGTAGCGGCGCTCGATGCCCGCCGTCGCGCGGCCCCACTCGCTGTCGGCGACGCGCCGCTGGTGCTCCGCGAACGACTCCGCATCCTGAAACAGCTCGTCGACCTGCCACACCAGCTCATCGTGCGTGCGCGTCACCTCGAACGAGACGCAGCCCGGCTCCGCTCGAGTGAGCTGCGTGTGCAGGGGCAGATTCTCTTCGACCACGCGAACCTGTTCGAGGGTGTCGCAGACGAGCCGACCGGTCAGGCGCACAGGACTCATGAATCGAGAGTGGCACACGACCGACTGTAGGGTCGAAACATGGGATCCCGAGTTCGCGTCGCGCTCTCGACCTCGCTGCTGGCCTGCGCTCTCGGGCTCGGCCTCGTGGGCTGCATCACGACGACGCCCTCCCACTCGACCTCCTCGGTCGAGCGCAGCGCCGACGAAGCCGAGGCGACCCTGAAGTCGATCCCGGGAGTCTTCGACGCCTGCATCGGCCACGCCAAAGACGGTTTTCAGACGTATATGAGTATCAACATCGAGCTCTCCGACGACTTCTCGGGCTCGGACACCGATCTGCTCGACCAGGTGCTCAGGCAGGTCTGGTCGCAGACCGAGGTCGCGCCCGAACGATACGCGGTCATCCGCGTGACCGGCGCGGGCCGCACGGCATCGGGAGTGGCGGCGGCCCTCACCGAGCTCGATATCCGCTCGATGAAGTATGCCCAGACGGCGCTGTCGATGATCTCCGCCGATCTCGAGGCCCGCTACGGCGCCTGGCCCCAACGCCTCGCCCAGACTCGCTGACACCCCGCCACACGGGGTCGGGCACGGCCGGCTGGCACTATTCTTGGCTGGCGTGACCGGAGATTCTGCTGTGGCGATACCCCGCCGGAGGGCCGCCGTCGTCGTCAATCCTGCGAAGGTCTCGGTCGAGACACTGCGCGCCGCCGTCGCCGCCGAGGAGGCCCGCTCCGGCTGGTCGGCCTCGGAGTGGTTCGAGACGAGCGCCTCAGACGACGGCAGGTCGGCAGCCGAGGATGCGGTGCGCTCGGCTCCCGACCTCATCGTCGTTGCCGGAGGCGACGGAACCCTCCGGGCCGCGGCTGAGGCCCTGGTCGACAGCGGCATCCCGCTCGGGCTGGTGCCGTCGGGAACCGGCAACCTGTTCGCCCGCGAGCTGAGCCTGCCTCTGAACGACCTGACGACATCCATCGCCACCGCGTTTCGCGGCAGCGACCGCCCTGTCGACGCGGGCCTCGCCGTTCTCGAGCGAGCGGATGGGCAAGAGTCCCAGCACGCGTTCCTCGTGATGGCCGGTATCGGTCTCGACGCCCACATGGCCGGGCACACCAACGAGCGTCTGAAGAAGCGCATCGGCTGGCTGGCCTACTCGGACCCGATCGCCCGCAGCATCTTCGGCAACAGGCAGTTCGACCTGAACTATCGCCTCGACGACCGGCCCGAGGTGGCGACCCGCGCGCACACCGTGATCGTGGGCAACTCGGGCATGCTCACGGGCGGCCTGCTGCTGCTTCCCGCGGCGGTCATCGACGACGGGCGGCTCGACGCCGTCATCTTCCGGCCGGGCCGCGGCTCGGGCTGGACCAACATCGGCTATCGCCTCGCCTTCAACCGGATGCTGCACCGCACGGGGTTCGGCCGCCTGGTCGCCAGTCTCACCCCGATCCCGCGCGCGATCCGCTGGGCCCAGGCGTCCCGCATGCGGGTGCGCTTTCCGGCGGCCCAGGAGATCCAGCTCGACGGCGACACCCACGGACCGGTCATCGCCGCCTCGCTCTCCGTGCGGCATCACGGGCTCGTCGTGCGAGTGCCCCGCGTGCCTGCGGCGCTCGATCGCGACTGACTAGAAGACGTACTCCAGGATGTCCGTTCCGAGCGTGCGCATGCCGTCGAGCACCGCGAGCCTGCCGGTGAGATCGGTGTCGTTGAAGCGCATCGTCACCGCGTAGGCGACGGTCGCGCTCGGTCCGCGCAGCACGCCGGCCTCGCTGCGCACGCCCACGTCGGTGCCCGTCTTGTTGGTGAGGATCAGTCCGTGGTCGCTGGTGCGATGCGCGAACGGGTCGAGCCCGAAGGCGCTGGCGACCATCGACAGGTCCGAGCCCAGGGCGAGCCACTCCATGACCTGCTGACTCGTCGCCACGTCGACGATCTCGCCGCGCGAGAGGCCCGCGAAGAGCGTGGCGAGCTCGCGTGCGGATCCGACGGAGAGCTGGGGCGCGTCGTCCGGCCCGCGGTAGTCGCGAACGGTGTCGAGCAGAAAAGTGCGGGTGAGACCGAGCGCCTCGCCGCGGGCGCGCACGGCGTCGAGACCGACCCGCCTGATGAGCACGTTCGTGGCCAGGTTGTCGCTGGCCGCGCCGACCAGCGCGGCGACGTCGCCGACGGGAAGCGCGGGCACCTGAAGGTGCTGCCAGAGGCCCGAGTCGGCCACCGAATCCTGGGCCGTGCGATTCAGGATGCCGTGGGCCGTCTTGTCGCCGGCGCTCAGCCGGGCGGCGACCTCGATGAGCAGAAGCACCTTGCCGATCGAGGCCGTGGGAACGGAGAGGTGGTCGTCGACGGAGAAGAGCAGACGGCCGCTTTTCACGTCGATCACGCAGGCGGTGATCTGAACTCCGGACAGGGCCAACTGGGTGAGGCTGGCAAACCCGCGGCGGAACGAATCGTCGCCGGCCGGGGTGGCACCCGAGCGGGCGCGTCGGGCCGTGGGCGCGTCGGGCGAGTCGCCTCGCCTGTTGCGCCGCCTGGTGGACTCCGCCATCTCGCCCCGCTTCTACCGACCCCCTCTTCGCACGGTCGCATGGCCGAAACTCGCGTGAGGGATAACGGGTATCGTGCCACATCCACCTGTGATCGGCCATCGCGTCACATATGCGCGGAATATGCACCAGCCTCGATTCGACTGGGGGTCCTCTGACAGAATCGACGCATGTCCGATCCCCGCGAGCCCTCCGAGCCCGAGTCCACCGAGAACACCCCCGCGACACCCGCGGAGCCCACTCCGAGCGAGCCGACACCCGCGGAGCCCACTCCGAGCGAGCCGACTCCGGCCGCGCCGTCGTCGCCGAGTGCACCGCCGAGTGCGCCGCCGTTCCCCGGGGGCACTCCGGCCGCACCATCCGCGCCGCCCGCGCCGCCGACTCCTCCGACACCGCCCGCGCCCTCCACTCCGCCGGCGCCCTCTTTCGCGCCGCCCACGTCTCCGCTGCCGCCGGCATCCTCCTCTCTTCCCCCGGTCCAGACGCCACCGACGCCACCGACGCCGCCCACTGCACCGTCGGCACCCGCCGCCCCGAGCTACGGCCCGCCCAGCGGAGGCGCCTCGTCGCCCGCGCCCTCCTATGGGGCGCCGCCCGTCTACGGGACCCCGGCATCCACCGGCTCGTCGGCACCGACGCCCTCGTACGGCTCGCCCTACGGATCGGCCCCGACGCCGGCCGGAGCACCGCCCGCGGGCGGACTCCCCTACACGACTCCTTACGCGCCCGGCCAGATTCCGCAACGCAGCAAGGGCGGCTGGATGGGCATCCTGAGCATCGTGCTCGGTGGCTTGGCCCTGTTCGTGTGCTGGATCCCGTTCCTGAACTATCTGACGGTCTTCGGTGCGATCGCCGGTCTGGTGTTCGGCCTCATCGCCCTGTTCCGCAAGTTCGGTTCGCGGGCCCTGTCGCTGACGGGAACGATCGTCTCGGGTGTCGCCTTCCTCCTGACCGTCGTGTTCATCGTCATCTACACGCTCGCCTTCGTCACGGCCGGTTCCGGCCCCGACTACACCGACACCCCGTACACCTCGAGCCCCTCCGACGACCCGACAGAGTCCGACTCGCCAGACGAGCCCACGGCCGCCCCCGGCGACCCGACGGTCGTGCCCGGCGATGCCACCCCCTCGGCCGGCGCGACGGTCTGCGCCGACGGAACCGCGATCGCGCTCGGCAAGGCGGGCATCCTGACCTACGACGGCGAGAACCAGGCCGAGGTCACGATCGAGGATGTCCAGCTGGATGCCACGGACACGGTGCTCGCCGAGAACTCCCTCAACGAGACACCGCCGGACGGCTACCAGTACGCGCTCATCTCGCTGACGATCAAGCAGCTGGGAACCGAGTCGTTCCCCGCGGGCGCCAGCCGCGGCATCTTCAAGGGCGTCGCCGAAGACATCGCGTCGCCTGCCGATTACGCGGTGCTGCCCGAACCCGAGCTGCTCTTCGCCCCCGACCTCTCGCAGGGCGACTCGGTCACCGGAAACATCGCGGTGTTCGTGCCCACATCGGGAGCGGACTCCGGCTCGCTGCTCGTCGACAACTACTTCACCGACAACACGTGCGAGCTGAAGGTCGGCTAGCAGCCTCTTCGCATCGCTTGTGCGAGCCGGCCGCTCTTCGGGGCTGCCGGCTCGCATTGCGTTGCCCTGGTCTGGCGTCGGGGCGGGAGGTCTCGTGCATCTCGTCGCATCTGGGAGACTGCTCGAGGAGAAAAGGAGTACAACGCCACTATGGTCGCAGAGCTCAAACCGCAAGTCGACAAGGTATGGAACGCGTTCTGGTCAGGTGGCATCGCGAACCCGCTCGAGGTGATCGAACAGATCACCTACCTCTTGTTCATCAAACGCCTCGACGAACTGCACACGCTGGCCGAGCGTCGCGGCAACACCCTGGGCGAGCCGATCGAGAACCCGATCTTTCCCGAGGGTCTGGATGACTCGGGCCGCCGCCCGCGCCCGTACAGCGACCTGAGATGGTCGCATTTCAAGCACTTCGCCGCTGCCGACATGTACGAGGTCGTCGATCAGAACGTCTTCCCGTTCATCCGTCAGCTCGGCGCGGCAGGTTCTTCGTTCGCGACGAACATGAAGGACGCCCGATTCACCATCCCGACCCCGGCACTGCTGTCGAAGGTCGTCGATCTACTCAACGACATCCCGATGCAGGATCGTGACACCAAGGGCGACATCTACGAGTACATGCTCGGCAAGCTCGCGACCTCGGGACAGAACGGCCAGTTCCGCACGTCGCGCCACATCATCAAGCTGATGGTCGACCTGATGCAGCCGACACCGACCGATCGCGTCATCGACCCGGCAGCTGGCACCGCTGGCTTCCTCGTTGAGGCAGGCGAGTATTTGCGCGAGCATCACCCGGAGATCTGGGCTGATGCCGATCTGCGCAACCATTTCAACGGGCCGGCCTTCACCGGCTTCGACTCCGACGCATCCATGTCGCGCATCGGCAGCATGAACATGCAGCTGCACGGAATCGACAACCCACACATCGAGCGCCGCGACTCGCTTGCCGAAGAGCATTACGTCGCGGACGGAAGCTACTCGCTTGTGCTGGCGAATCCTCCGTTCGCCGGCAGCCTCGACTACGAGACGACCGCCAAAGACCTGCTCTCGATCGTGAAAACCAAGAAGACCGAGCTGCTCTTTTTGGCGCTCATGCTCAGGCTTCTGAAGAATGGCGGGCGCGCTGCGGTGATCGTTCCGGATGGCGTGCTCTTCGGGTCGTCGACGGCCCACAAGGCGCTGCGAAAGATGCTGGTGGAGGAGCACAAGCTCGACGCCGTGATCAAGTTGCCCTCGGGAACGTTCAAGCCGTATACCGGGGTTTCGACCGCGATTCTGCTCTTCACCAAGACCAGCTCCGGCGGAACCGACAACGTCTGGTTCTACGATGTGCAGGCCGACGGCTTCACTCTCGACGACAAGCGCACCCCGACCGAGGCGAACGACCTGCCCGACGTGCTGAAGCGCTGGCACTTGCGCGAGGCTTCCGCCCCGTCCCCTGAGCCTGTCGAAGGGGGCTGGCCCGAACTCGCACGCCCCCGCACCGCTCAATCCTTCACGGTCCCCAAGTCAGAGATCGCGGCTCAGGGCTACGACCTCAGCCTCAACCGCTACAAAGAGGTCGAACACGAAGAGGTCGAACACCGCGCCCCGGCAGACATCATCGCCGATCTGCAGGCCCTCGAGGTAGAGATAGCGGATGCGACGGCGGCGCTGGCGCGGATGTTAGGTGTTGGTAAGTGACGGCTCGTCTAGGCGACGTTGCACGGTTCATCAACGGTGCCGCCTTCAAGCCCACGGATTGGGAGACCGAGGGTTCCCCAATAATCCGAATCCAGAATCTGACGGACTCGTCGAAGCCGTTCAACAGGACAACGCGAGCAGTCCCGGATCAGCTCATTGTGCGGACCGGCGACATTCTCGTGTCCTGGTCAGCCACACTCGGCGTCTTCACCTGGGATCACGACGAGGATGGCCTGCTCAATCAGCATATCTTTCGAGTATTGCCAGATGAATCGGTGGTCGACAAAAATTATCTCTTCCACGCTCTTCGGGAAGCAGTTGCCAAGATGTCGTCGCATCTCCACGGAGCTACGATGCAACACGTCAATCGAGGGGCCTTCCTCGGTTTCGAGATTCCCCTCCCTCCCCTCCCCGAACAACGCCGAATCGCAGCCATACTCGACGAGGCCGACTTGCTAATCGACAACCAAGCCAACGTTCTGTCAAGTATCGAAGATCTGACCGAGGCGCTCTTTCGATCGTTCTTTGACGTGCCAACGACAGTGGATGAGCTAGGTCAGCTTCCACGACTGGAGAGCTACGCAGAACAGATCACGGACGGCGAACATCAAACTCCCCTTCGCACAGAGGACGGCTACAAGCTGCTATCAGCTCGAAACGTGCGAAATGGCATGTTAGACATGACCGACGTCGATTTCGTGGGCGAAGCTGAATTCGAACGCATCGCGAGACGCTGTCGCCCTACGCGCGGAGACGTCCTCATTTCATGCTCCGGCTCGGTGGGTCGAGTAACGATGGTAGCCACCGACGAGCCTTTCGTTCTGGTTCGAAGCGTTGCCATGATTCGACCAACCACAGCCCTCACGGGCACGTACCTGGAATGGTGGCTCCGAAGCGCTCCCATTCAACGCGAGATTGCGAAGGTGTCGCGCTCATCGGCGCAGGCGAATCTTTTCCAAGCGCCCATCCGGAACCTTCCCATTCTTGTTCCGCCGCTTGAGCGCCAACGAGAGTTCGAATCTCACCTAGGGCTCGTCAAGAACTATCAAAATATGCATCAGTCGAAACGCCTGTTGATGACAGAGTTAAAGAGTGCACTGGCACGCGGCGCGTTCGTCGCCTCTATCCGGAAGAACGTCGCGGGTTGACCACGGGTGTTCCTATGCCAAAGGTGACCTGAGGGGACCGGCCTTTCAAAGAACTCGCTCGGACAGGCTCAAAGAACCTGCTAACTAGCTCACGTCAACACTCCGACGCCCGTGGCACGCGACGGCGACGGTCGCGGGTCCGGCCGGCCAGTTCGTTTGGCCCTTGCAGTCTCCGTGGGAATGACCCGGACTGCAGCTTCATCGACCGGTTGCCGCGACGACTCTGGGATTGCCGTAGGGCTTGGGCTTCACAATTTGCACCAGGCGACAAGTTGAGCAGTTGACCAGCAGTCCCTCGCCCCGCGCGATTCGGTGCTGACGGAGCCAGACGAGGAGCACGACAAACCCGTCCGCTCCTCCACAGTCGGCCCGGCTACTTAGTTACTAACATCGCTGGTCATCCGTTCTTTGTCGAGAAGCCAGTGTCAGTGGTTGTTGTTTGAATTTAGGCATGACAACAGGCACCCCGGCCAGTAGGCGCGAGACTCTGCTCGGGTCGCTGCGCATCGAGGTCGATGCCATTGTCGAAGACGAACGGGCGGTCGCACGCATCCACGCTCGTCGGGCAGAACGCATCGAGAGGGCCTATCGGCTGGCGCTCGAACTGGCTCCCACCGACCAGTCCACGGGCGGACCGAAGTGGTCCACGACTCAGGTCGCAGAGCGACAACTTGCCACTGAGTTAGCCGTTGAGCTGCGCGTCACCGAGAACGAAGCCTACCGACTCATGAGCACGGGAAGGGGCCTGATCGATTCTTATCAAGCAACCCTCGATGGTCTGAAGGAAGGCACCTTCAGTTACCGGCACGCCCACATCCTGGTGCGATTCGGCGTCGATCTGCCCGACGAGGCGCGCGCCGAGTTCGAAGAGACGATGCTCTCCAAGGCTGCTGACCTCACGGTCGTGCAATTCGAGAACCTGGCCCGACGCCTCACCGAAGAGGTGCAGCACGAGACCTGCGTCGAACGCTTTGAGAAGGCTGCCGGCAAGCGCTCCCTCACGCGTGACGACGCGGCCGACGGCATGGCCTACCTCACCCATTACCTGCCCGCGGTCGAAGCCGTCGCGATCGAGAACCTCGCCAACGCCATTGCCATCTCGGCCCGCAATGCCGGAGATCCACGCACCCTCGTTCAGCTCCGGGTCGATGCCCTGAGCGATCTGATTCTCGGCGGAAGCAGCTCCATCCCCGGAGTCGTCGCAGGCATCCGGCCCAAAATCGCCGTGACCGTACCTGCACTGACCCTGCTCGGTCATGGCACCGAACCGGCGACGCTCGAAGGCTACGGCCCGATCGATGATCACACAGCGGGTCACCTCGTCGCCACCGCGCCCAGTTTCCTCAGAGTTCTGACCGACCCCGTCACAGGCAGCCTGCTCGCCGAGGGCCAGAAGCGCTACCGACCCGGGGCCATCCTCGACGACTTCGTGAAGCTACTGCACCGAAGCTGCCGCTTCCCGCAGTGCACCCGGCCCGCGGGCGACAGCGACACCGATCACACCCACGATCATGCGCAGGGCGGCGAGACCTACATTCTGAATCTGGCTCCACTCTCCCCCAAGCACCATCGGGTGAAACACCATACAAGCTGGTCGGTGAAGCAACTCCCCGACTCATCGCTCGAATGGACATCCCCACTCGGACACATCACGCGAACACCACCTCCGGTTCGAATGAGACCCGCGCCGCCGGTTCCTGAAAAGAGACCGCCCGTCGACGAAGGCGATCCGCCCTTCTGACGCATCCCGCTCATCTGTGACTGACGTACCCGGCCCGAAAACCGCTCCCCTCCGCTACTCTGGCGAGCAGCAGGCAATCTGAGGGGATCCGAGGCGTGAGCAACTTCGACTTCGTGCGCGCCGGATGGCCCGCGCTGGCCGAAGAAGCACGGCGCTCGGAGTTCCACGCGTACGGAGACCCGCGATCGTCTCTGTTCTACGCTCGGCGCGCCCTCGAGCTCACCGTACGGTGGCTCTACACGGCCGACTCCTCCCTGCGCGCACCATACAAAGACGACCTCGTCGCCCTGCTCTACGAACCACGCTTCAAGCAGCTCGTCGGCGCCGGCCTGCTCACGAAGATGGACCTCATCCGCAAGCAAGGCAACAACGCCGTGCACCGGCCGAATCAGCTCCGCGCCAACGACAGCGTGCCCATCGTGCGCGAGCTGTTCCACGTGCTCACCTGGCTGGCGACCCACTACGCGCCGACACCAGCCGACCGGCCCGTCGCAGGCATCCAATTCGACGTCGACGAGCTGCCTAAACCTCAGCCCGGGGCCGCCACCAAGACCCGCGAACAGCTCCTCCGACTGGGCGACGAACTGGCGAAGAAGGATGCCGAGCTAGACGAGGCCCGGGCACGCAACGAGCAGCTTGCCGCCGAGGTCGAACAACTGCAGCGTGACGTCGACGACGCAAAACAGCGCAACGCAGTGGTGCCCGACACCCACGACTACCGCGAAGACGACACCCGCGACCTCTTCATCGATCTGCTTCTGAAAGAGGCGGGCTGGAATCTCGACGATGAACGCGACACCGAATACCCGGTCGACGGAATGCCCAACAAGGCCGGGCAGGGATTTGTCGACTACGTGCTGTGGGGCGACGACGGCATGCCGCTCGGCCTCGTCGAGGCGAAGCGCACGGCCAAGAACCCGGGCACGGGCCAGCAGCAGGCGAAGCTCTACGCAGACGCCCTCGAGCGCCAGTTCCGCCAGCGTCCCGTGATCTTCTACACCAACGGCTTCGAGCACTGGATCTGGGACGACCTCGCCTCGCCGCCGCGGCCCGTCGCCGGCTTCTACACACGCGACGAGCTCGCCCTGCTGATCCAACGGCGCACCACAGCGAAGCCGCTCGCCTCGCTGGCGATCAACGACGGCATCGCCGACCGCTACTACCAGCAAGGAGCCGTACGCCGAGTCGCGGAGGTGTTCGACAAGAAGGAACGCCGAGCCCTTCTCGTTATGGCCACAGGAAGCGGCAAGACCCGCACCGTCATCGCACTGACCGACCTCCTGCTGCGCGCGAACCGGGCCAAGCGCATCCTGTTTCTCGCCGATCGGGTCGCACTGGTCAAGCAGTCGACCAACGCGTTCAAATCGTTCCTGCCCGACTCGGCACCGGTCAATCTCGTGACAGACAAAGAGACCGAGGGGCGGGTGTTCGCGTCGACCTATCCCACCATGATGGGCCTGATCGACTCGGGCGGTGACGGGCTGCGCCGATTCGGCCCCGGCTACTTCGACCTCATCGTGATCGACGAAGCGCACCGCTCGGTCTACGCCAAGTACGGCGCGATCTTCACCTACTTCGATGCATTGCTCGTGGGTCTGACGGCGACGCCGAAAGACGAAGTCGACCACAACACCTACTCGCTCTTCGCGCTCGAAGATGGCGTACCGACAGACTCCTACGACCTGGAGCGCGCCATCGGCGACGGATTCCTCGTGCCGCCCGTGGGCCGCTCGGTCACGACCCAGTTCGTGCGCGAGGGCATTCGATACGCCGAACTAAGCGACGCCGACAAGGAGCGATGGGAGTCGGCCGACTGGGGTGACGACGCCATTCCCGACGAGGTCGATGCGGCGGCTGTGAACAACTGGCTGTTCAACACCGACACAGTCGACAAAGTGCTCGAAGTTCTGATGACGGAAGGGCACCGGGTCGCCGGCGGAGATCGCCTGGGCAAGACGATCGTCTTCGCCCGCAACAATGCCCACGCGGTGTTCATCGAACAACGCTTCAACGCGAACTACCCAGAGTACGCCGGACACTTTGCGCGCATCATCACCCATCAGGTGAACTACGCGCAGAGCCTGATCGACGATTTCTCAAAGCCGCACAAGTTGCCCCAGATCGCCATCTCCGTCGACATGCTCGACACCGGCATCGACGTTCCCGACGTCGTGAACCTCGTTTTCTTCAAGCCCGTGCACTCGAAGACCAAGTACTGGCAGATGGTCGGCCGCGGCACCCGGCTGCGTCCCGATCTGTACGCACCGGGCGTCGACAAGGCGAACTTCATCATCTTCGACGTGTGCCAGAACATCGAGTACTTCAACGAGGTGCTTGCACCCACTAGCGACACCATCACGCTCAGCCTCGGCGCCCGACTATTCCACGCGCGCCTCGCGCTGCTGGCCTGTCTCGATGCTCATGCGCGTCAGGCACCGGATGCCGCGGCCGACCTCCTCGAGATACGCAAGGCTCTCGCAGGAGGACTGCACCAGCGCGTCGCGGGCATGAACGAGGACAATTTTCTTGTGCGCGCACGGCGGCGCTCCGTGAGTCGTTTCGCCGCCGCCGGAGCCTGGACCTCACCGAGCGAGGAGGATCTGACCGACGCTGTAGAATTGGCGAACCTTCCGTCGGCCGCCGATGCCCTCGATACGGACGAACGCGCGCGGCGATTCGACCTCTTTGCTTTGCGGGTGCAACTCGGAGTCCTGCAGGGAGACCCCGCGTTCGTCGCGGCCAAGAAACGCATCCAGGCCATCGCCGACGCCCTGCTGTCTCAGAAGAGTGTCCCGGCTGTAGGAAAGGAGGCGCTCCTGCTGGATCAGCTCGCCACCGAGGAGTGGTGGGCGGATGTCACCGTGCCGATGCTCGAAGACATGCGGCTTCGCCTTCGCGGGCTCGTGTACCTCATCGACAGCGCTGGCCGCTCGGTCATCTACACAGACTTCGCCGACACCGCCCTCGACGCGTCGGACATCGAGGTGCGGATCGGGCTTCCCGGCGTGAATCGTTCGCGCTTTCTCGAGAAGGCTCGGCATTTCCTCCGATCTCACGCAGAAGACCTCGTGCTCGCCAAGGTTCGCCTCGGCCATCAGCTCACGGTGAGCGACCTCACCTGGCTCGAGACGATCATGATCGAGCAGGGCGAGGTCGACAAGTCCGATCTCGCCGCGGCTGCGCTGGAAGCTAACGGCTTGGGACTCTTCGTGCGTTCCGTCGTCGGCCTCGACCGGGCCGCAGCGACGGATGCGCTGGGCGCCTTCACCGGAGGGGTCGCGTTGACCGCGAACCAGCACACGTTCGTAGACCTGCTCGTGGAGCAGCTGACGCGAAGCGGAGTGGTCTCACCTCGCCTGCTCTACTCGGCACCATTCGTCGACGTGGCGCCACAGGGCCCGGAGGACCTGTTCAGCGAGGCCCAGGTCACCGAGCTCGTCGCCACGTTGAAGCGCATCCAGTCCACGGCCGAAGCGTCATAGTTCTAGGCGCGGCTGCCGCCGTACGCCACCGGAACCAGATCCATCCGGGCGTCTCCGCTGCCGATCAGCTCGACGATCGCATCGGCGACCTGTTCGGGGCTGTCGAAGTCGGCCCCGGCCGTCATCGCCTCAGCCTCGGAACGGCCCGCCCGGATGGAGCTCATGAATTCGGTGTTCGTGGCGAACGGAATCATCGTCGACACGGTGATTCCCGCGCCCTCCAGCTCATTGCGGGCGATGGCCGAGAGGCGCTCGAGGGCGATCTTCGAGGCGACGTAGGCACCCGTTCCGGGTACGTCGGCGAACGTTGTTCCCGAACTGATGTTGATGATCGCCCCGCTCTTCTGTCGGCGCATCGCAGGAAGAACGGCCTGCATCATCACCAACGAAGCCACCACGTTCAGGTCGAGCACTGCCCTGAAGTCGTCTATCGAGATCTGCTCGATCTCTGCCTGCAGACCTTGGCCGGCGTTATTGACGAGAACGTCGATGCGCCCGAATGAATCGAGTGCGGCCTGAACGAGCGACGATACTTGCGCCTGATCGGTTACGTCACACCGCACGGCGATGGCGTCGCCCAGTTCGCTGGCCAGAGCCTTCACCCTGTCCTCGCGTCGAGCGGCCAGCACCAGGCGCGCTCCTGCTCGCGACGCGGCTCGTGCCGTCGCCTCGCCGATGCCCGACGACGCGCCCGTGATGAGAACGACCTTGCCTGAGATATCCACTGCTGCTCCTTCTTCAGGGCCACCGGCCCGCGGCGACCTCCACTTACGCTACTATCAAGTAGCGTAAGTGTGGACACCTGCCGTACGCTCGAGGCGTGAAGACAGGCAGGCCGTACGACCACTCCGGCGACTCCGCGATTCTGGCAAGCGCCCTCGACCTGGTCGCCGAGCGTGGGTACGACGGCCTCAGCCTCGACGAGGTCGCCTCCCGCACCGGCAAGGCCAAGACGACGCTCTATCGCAGATGGGCGACGAAGGAAGAGCTCGTGATCGCGGCGATCCGCGACGCCGGCAGGCCCCCTGAGTCCGACGAGCTGCCCGATTCGGGTTCACTTCGGTCTGACCTGCTGGCGGTCATCGATTCGGCGTGGTTCGGCGGGCCCGAGAGAAGAATCTCCATCTTCTCGGGCCTCTCGACCGTGTCTCGAACATCGGAGAAAGTGGCCGACGTCGTGCGCACCGAGGTGACTCGGCCGTATGTCGAGATCTACCGCCGCTTGCTCGAGCGGGCGCTCGAGAGGGGTGACATCCAGGCGGACCGGGCCCCGGTCATCCCGATTCTGGCCGACGTCATACCGGCCATGAGCACACACCGACTGGCGGCGGTTGGCGAGCCCGTGACGCGCGACTACTACGTCTCGGTGATCGACGACGTTCTGCTCGCCGCACTGCACGCGACAAGCGCGCAGGCGACGAGCACTCAGACCACTACCAGATCGTGACGCGCTCCTCGGGAGCCAGCCACAGGGCATCCGACTCGGTCACGCCGAATGCGTCGTAGTACTCGTCGATGTTGCGCACGATCTGGTTGCAGCGGAACTCGTTCGGCGAGTGCGGGTCGATCGAGAGCAGGCGAATGACCTCCTCGTCGCGCGACTTCTGCTGCCAGGCCTGCGCCCACGACAGGAAGAAGCGCTGCACGCCCGTGAGTCCATCGATCACCGGAGGCTCTTCGCCGTCGAGCGAGATGAGGTAGGCGTCCCACGCGATGCTCAAGCCGCCCAGGTCGCCGATGTTCTCGCCGATGGTGAGGGCGCCGTTCACGTGCTGGTCGGGAACCTGGGCAGGAGCGAGCGCGTTGTACTGGTCGATCAACGACGAGGTGCGCTTCTCGAACGCCTCGCGGTCGGCCTCGGTCCACCAGTCGGTGAGCCGGCCGTCGCCGTCGAAGCGCGAGCCCTGGTCGTCGAATCCGTGCCCGATCTCGTGGCCGATGACCGCGCCGATCGCGCCGTAGTTCGCCGCGGCATCCCGACTCTCGTCGAAGAAGGGGTACTGCAGGATGGCCGCCGGGAAGACGATCTCGTTGAAGCCGGGGTTGTAGTAGGCGTTGATGGTCTGCGGCGTCATGAACCACTCGTCGCGGTCGAGCGGCTTGCCGATCTTGCCGAGTTCGCGCTGGAATTCGAACTCGCTCGTGGCACGAATGTTGCCGACCAGATCCTTCGCGTCGATCGCCAGAGTGGAGTAGTCCCTCCATTTCACGGGGAACCCGATCTTGGGGGTGAACTTGTCGAGCTTGTCGAGGGCCCGCTCGCGCGTGGCGGGCGTCATCCACTCGAGGTCGGTGATGGATGCCCGGTACGCCTCGATGAGATTGGCGACCAGCACATCCATGGCCGCCTTGGCCGTCGGCGGGAAGTGGCGGTCGACGTAGATGCGGCCCACGGCCTCGCCCATGGCGCCCTCGACGAGGGAGACGCCGCGCTTCCAGCGCGCCCGCATGCTGGGCGTTCCGGTGAGGGTGCGCCCGTAGAAGTCGAAGTTCTCGTTCACGAAGACGGCCGGCAGGTATGGCGCCGCGCCATGCACGACCTGCCACGACAGCCAGTCGCGCCACTGATCGAGCCGCTCCTCGGTCAGAAGCGCCGCGACGCCCGACACGAACGAGGGCTCGCGCACGACGAGCTCGTCGAACACGCCCTCGGGGGCGCCAAGCGCGCTGCGCCAGAGGTCGAGGTCTACGGTCGGCGCCGACGCGGTGAACTCGCTCCACGACACGAGGTTGTAGGTGGCCTGGGCGTCGCGAGTCCGAACGTTGTCCCAGTGCGTGGCCGCGATCGCGGTCTCGAGGTCGAAGACGCGCTGTGCGCGGGCCGCGGGGTCGGAGAGGCCCGCGAGCGCGAGCATCCGCTCGATGTGCCCCACGTAGGCGGCGCGGATCTCGGCGAACTTCTCGTCGCGGTAGTAGCTCTCGTCGGGCAGTGAGATGCCGCCCTGCTCGAGGAACACGAGGTAGCGCTCGGGGTCGCCGGGATCGTTGTCGACGAACAGGCGGAAGAAGCCGCCCACGCCCTGTCGCTCGAGACGAGCGGCCGTCTCGAGCAACTCGTGCACGCTCGAGACTCGGGCGGCCTCGGCGAGCTGCGGCTCGATCGGGGTGGCCCCCAGCTCTTCGACGCGCTCCTCGTCGAGGAAGCTGGCGTAGAGGTCGCCGAACCTGCGCTCCTCGCTGCCCGGCACGGCATCCTGCGCCTCGATGATGATGTCGCGCACGGCCTTCTCGGCCTCTTCGTGCAGCTGGTAGAACGAGCCGTCGCGGGCGCGGTCATCGGGAATGACGGTGCGGGCGATCCATTTTCCGTTGACGTGCCTGAACAGGTCGTCCTGCGGGCGGATCGTGGGGTCGAGTTCGGTCGAGTCGATGCCGGAAGTCGTCATCCCGCCAGCCTAGCGACGAGTGCTGCCACGCTCGATTCTCTCGGCGATCTCGCTGACTTCATCGAGACCTCCGGATGCGATCTCCACGATGAACTCGTACGCCTCGTCGTTCGTCCACGTCAGGCGCATTCCATTCAAACCGAGGAACGCAATCAGGCCCGACAGCCCGAGACGCTTGTTCCCATCGACGAGACCGTGATTGCGCACGAGAGAATGCGTGAGCGCTGCCGCCTTGAGCATCAGAGTGGGGTATGCGTCCCGACCGAAAACGCTGGCCTGCGGACGAGCCAAGGCCGACTCGAGGAGGCCGTGGTCTCGAACGACGACATCAGGTCCAATCGCCCGCTCCGCAATGTAGATCAGCTCTTCGTAGCGGAGATAGATCATTGCCCGAGGCGCTCAAGTGCCTCTGCATAGCGCGGAAGTTCTGCATCGAGCACGCTATCGAGCAGATCACGGCGGCTGTGGTTCTCCACATACTCCCGCACCGCCTGCTTGGCGACGTCTTGCATCGAGCGGGACTCGAACTCGGCGCGTCGGCGGAGCGCGTCGGCTTCGTCATCGGACAGGCGCAAGGTCATAGGCATGTGTCAATGGTATCAGGGGTGATACCAGAACCGGCAGCTGCGACCGTGACTAGGCTCGCAGGGTGAAGGCACTGGATCGGGACATTCTGCGCCTCGCCGTCCCCGCCCTCGGAGCCCTGGTCGCCGAACCCCTCTTCTTGCTCACCGACACCGCCCTCGTTGGGCACCTCGGGGAGACGCCACTCGCCGGCCTCAGCATCGCGAGCGCCCTGCTGCAGACCGCGATCGGGCTGCTCATCTTTCTCGCCTACGCCACGACACCGACTGTCGCGCGAAGGCTCGGCGCAGGCGACAGGCCGGGCGCGATCCGGGCCGGCATCGACGGCCTGTGGCTGGCGCTGCTGCTCGGCGTCGCGCTCGTGCTCGTCGGAATCGTCGCTGCCCGCCCCCTCGTTCAGCTCTTCGGCGCGACGGCCGCGGTCGAGGAGCAGGCCGTGATCTACCTCACGGTGTCGCTCGCCGGGCTCCCCGCCATGCTGCTCGTGATCGCGGCCACCGGGCTGCTGCGGGGACTGCAGGACACGAAGACACCGCTCATCGTCGCCGTCTGCGGTTTCGCCGCGAACGCAGGCCTCAACGCCCTCTTCATCTACGGCTTCGGCGCGGGAATCGCGGGCTCCGCGGCGGGCACGGTCGTGGCGCAGTGGGCGATGGCCGCCGTGTATCTCGTGATCGCCGTGCGGGCATCCCGGCGCGACGGCGTCAGCCTGCGGCCCGGGCTGGCGGGCGTGACCGGCGCCGCGGCATCCGGCGGCTGGCTGTTTCTGCGCACGGCGAGCCTGCGCGCGGCCCTGCTCACAACGGTGGTCGTCGCATCCGATCTCGGGGTCGTCGAGCTGGCGACCTTCCAGATCGCGTCGACGCTGTTCTTCACGCTGGCCTTCATCCTCGACGCCCTGGCGATCGCGGGGCAGGCGCTGGTCGGCCACGGCCTCGGGGCAGAGGATGCGCCGCGTGTGCGAGGCGTGATGCGCCGGCTCGTGCGGTGGGGAATCGGCGCGGGTGTCGTGCTCGGGCTCGGCCTCGCCGCGCTCTCTCCCCTGCTCGGCCCCGTCTTCTCCTCGAGCCGCGACGTGCAGCAGGCGCTCCTCGTGGTGGTGCTGGTGATGGCGATCGGAGTTCCGCTCGCGGGCTACGTCTTCGTTCTCGACGGGGTGCTGATTGGCGCGGGCGACGCGCGCTACCTCGCCCTTGCCGGGCTCGCGACCGTGGTGATCTACGCGCCGCTCCTGCTGCTCGTCGCCCTGTTCGGCCCCGATGGCACCGCCGGCCTCGTGTGGCTTTGGCTCGCCTTCGGCCTCGGCTACATGAGCGCTCGAGCCCTCACCCTGGGGCTGCGCGCCCGCGGAACCGCATGGATGCGAACTGGCGGTTAGCGCGCTTCATCACCGATCAGATTCACAGTGCCGACGGGCTGAGGTAGTGGAACACCGTCCTGATCGTATGGTCGGTAATCGTGTGCAGCGCCAGACCGGGCATGGCTTCGCTATCGGCAATCGGATCGACCTTGCTGCCCAGCCGCATCGTGGACACGATTCCAGGAGCACCAAGAACCGGCACGCCCTCGAACGTCGTCGCGACTGCTGCGTGCACATGCCCGGTGAAGATGCCGATCACCTGCGGAAACTCCTGCACGATCGCCGCAAGGTCCTCGGGGTTGGTGAGACGGAACAGGTCGTCTGCCAGGTGATGACCAATGGGAACCGGCGGATGGTGGAGCGCAAGGATGCTCGGCATCTCCGTCTCCGCGATCCGAGCGCGGGCGAATTCCAGTGTCGGCCGCGAAAGGTATCCATCGTCGCGACCATCGAGGTGTGAATCGAGACCAATCAGACGCAGCCCGTCGAGGTCGAGGAAAGAATTGAGCTGCGTGTCGAGCGAGTGGGGTCGGCCGCGCGCACCCGCGGCGTCGAGCAGCGGTGCAAGCAGATCATGATTGCCGGCGACGACAAGGTCGGGAGCGCCGGGGGCAGCGCGGCGAAAAATGCGTCGTACTCCTCGGCCGCACCGTGGTCGGCCAGGTCGCCGCTGACGAGAAGGGCGTCCACGAAACCGAGATCGAGGACCTGCTCGAGTACAGCGTCGAGCCGCCGACCTCGAACCGTCGAGAGATCAAGATGCGGGTCGCTCAGGTGAGCAATGACGGGCACGATGCCTCCAAGTCAGATGTACAAGCTGGCCCCAATACCAGTTTGGCAGAGCACTCGCTCTCCGTCGTCGTCAGTTCGGTCGCGAGGGATGACGAAGGTTGGTGAGATGCCGCACATGGCGGGTTCGAGGCCGGGCGAGCCGCCATGTGTGCCATCTCAGGGACCGGTAGCACGGGAATGAACACCGCGGTAGCGCCCATGACCGGCGGTTAGGCTGATCATCCACATCTTGGAGGGTCTTCACATGCCGCATCTGCTCGTCACCGGCGGCGCCGGCTTCATCGGCAGCGAGATCGTGCGCCAGGCTCTGGATGCCGGATGGTCGGTGCGCGTGCTCGATTCGCTGCGGGCCGACGTGCACGAGACGGCCCCCACGCTCGACGAGCGCGCGGAGTTTGTACTCGGCGACGTGCGCGACGAGGAGACCGTGGCGCGTGCGCTCGACGGCATCGACGCCGTCTGCCATCAGGCAGGCAAGGTCGGCCTCGGAGTGGACTTCTACGACGCCCCCGACTACGTCTCGTCGAACGAGGTGGGCACCGCTGTGCTGCTCGCCGGCATGACCCGCGCAGGCATCGATCGCTTCGTCGTGGCCTCGTCGATGGTGGTCTACGGCGAGGGCGACTACCGCAACGCGGCCGGCGAGGCCGTGCGTCCTCCCGCCCGCGCGGTCGCCGACCTCGAGGCAGGACGCTTCGAGCCGCTCGATCCGGCCACAGGTGAGCCGCTTCGCCCCGGCCTCATCACCGAAGACGCTCCGCTCGACCCCCGCAATGTCTACGCCTCGTCGAAGCTCGGCCAGGAGTACCTCGCCACCTCGTGGGCGCGGTCCGCCGGCGGACAGGCCATCGGCCTGCGCTACCACAACGTCTACGGACCGGGCATGCCGCAGAACACCCCCTACGCCGGAGTCGCCTCCCTGTTCCGCTCGGCACTCGCTCGCGGCGAGGCTCCCCGCGTATTCGAAGACGGCGCCCAGCGTCGGGACTTCGTGCACGTGAGCGACGTGGCGGCGGCGAACCTCGCGGCCCTCGACGCGACGGCTGCCCCAGAGTGGACGTCGACCTTCCGCGCCTTCAATGTGGGCAGCGGCGTCGTGCACACCATCGGCGACATGGCCGCTGCAATCGCCCGCGCCTCGAACGGCGCGGAGCCCGTCGTCACGGGCGAGTTCCGCCTGGGCGACGTGCGCCACATCACGGCGTCGAGCGAGAGGATCGCCCGCGAGCTCGGCTGGCGAGCCGCCGTCGACTTCGACGCCGGAATGGCCGAGTTCGCCTCGGCCCCGCTGCGCTCGGCCGCCTCGTGACAGAGCCTGGCGCGGCCGACGTGCCGCAGGCATCCATCGCCCTGGTCGACGTCGTTCTGCCGTGCCTCAATGAGGCGGCGGCTCTGCCGTGGGTGCTGTCGCGACTGCCCGAGGGCTATCGCGCGATCGTGGTCGACAACGGCTCGACGGATGCCTCGGCCGAGATCGCGCGCGCGGCCGGCGCCACGGTGGTCGCCGAGTCCCGGCGTGGCTTCGGCGCGGCGGCGCACGCCGGCCTGCTCGCCGCGACGGCGCCGATCGTGGCGTTCTGCGATGCCGATGCCTCGATGGACCCGTCGATACTGCCCGTACTCGTCAAGCGCATCACCGATGGCCGGACCGAGCTGATCCTCGGTCGACGAGTGCCGACCACCCGGGGAGCGTGGCCGCTGCACGCGCGCTTCGCGAACCGCGCCCTCTCCTTCCTGATCAAGCGTCGAGCGCGCATAGCTATCAAGGATCTTGGTCCCATGCGCGCCGCGAACCGCGAGGGCCTGCTCTCGCTCGACCTGCAGGATCGCCGAAGCGGCTATCCCCTCGAGATGCTGCTGAAGGCATCCGCCGCGGGCTGGCGCATCGAAGAACTCGACACGCCCTACAGCCCGCGGGTCGGACGATCGAAGGTCACCGGCACGATCCGCGGCACGTACATCGCGGTCAAGGACATGTCGAAGCTCCTGCGCGAGGTGCGCTAGCCGTTCGGCTGCGTCGACTTGCCGCAGAATGCTGCAGAACGAGGCCGGGAAGAGCGTTTTGCGGCAAGTGGCGTACCGCACGCGGCACCGCATAGCGCAGATCGCGGCCAATAGGAATCCGATCCGGCCTTCGCGACGAAGTACATACAGTGACCAATAAGGCTCACTCGATAATGTGCCTCGCTATAGAGACCAACCAGGAGACCAAGCCAGGAGGCCTCATGCTCACCATTGCTGTCATCGCCAAGGAATGCATCCCCGGACGAGTGAAGACTCGGCTGCACCCGCCGTTCTCCCTCGAGGAGGCCGCGGAGATCGCGGCGGCGAGCCTCGGTGACACGCTCGACGTGGTGCGCAGTGTGCCCGCCGACCGGCGCATTCTGTTCTTCGACGGCAGCAACCCGCCCGCCGAGGCCGACGGTTTCGAGATCCTGCAGCAGAACCAGGGAACGCTCGATGCGCGCCTCGGCTACCTCTTCGACTCAGTCGACGGGCCCCTGCTCATGATCGGCATGGACACTCCGCAGGTGACCCAGGCCCTGCTCAGCCCCGTCGTCGAGCGCTGGCACGACGACATCGACGCGTGGTTCGGTTTCGCCAGCGACGGCGGATTCTGGGCCCTCGGCATGCGCGAGCCGAACGGCGACCTCATTCGAGGCGTGGCCATGTCGGAGGCCGAGACCGGCCGCGACCAGCTGGAGCGCCTGCTCGAGGCCGACCTCCGCGTGAAGCTGCTCGCCGAGATCAACGACGTCGACTCCATCGACGACGCCCGCGAGGTGGCGGCGATCGCCCCCGACGGCCGTTTCGCCGAGGTGTTCGACCGCGTCAGTCTCCGCGCCGGCGTGCGCGAACCGCTGCTCGATCGACGGGTCTGAGATGTCGACGGGTCTAGGGTGACACCGTGAGACGCCTCCTTGCAGCGACGCAGCAGGCTCTCGCCGCGCCCCCACGCAACCCGCGCATGGCCGTCGTCATCGGCCGTCTCCTCGCGATCGCATTCCTGCTCTGCTTCGGCACCGGCTTCTACAGCCACTTTCTGCAGGAGCCCGAGCCCTGGATGCGGTTCTCCACGGTGCCCGCGCAGCTGTATCAGGTGACCCAGGGCATCCACATCACCGCCGGAATCGCCTGCTTCCCCCTGATCCTCGGCAAGCTCTACACGATCTATCCGCAGCTGTTCCAGACGCCTCCCGTGAAGGGCCCGCTGCACCTGCTCGAGCGCGCATCGATCGCGCTGTTCGTCGGCGCCTCCCTCGTGCAGATCACCATCGGCCTGCTCAACACCTACCAGTGGTACCCCTGGAACTTCGGGTTCCGGCAGGTGCACTGGGCGCTTTCGTTCGTGGTCATCGGCTCCCTCGCCATTCACATCGCGGTGAAGCTGCCCATGATCGCCCGGTTCTGGACGCGCAACTCCGAGGGCACTCGTGAGCTGCGCGGCGAGCCGGTCGGTGGCACCGGCGAGACGCCGACCGAAAAGATTCCGGATGCCGCGGGCACGCCGGTCGGCGGCGTCACCGGCCGCGTCTTCCGTTGGATCGACGGCTCGCCCGCCGCCGAGCCCGCGGTCAGCCGACGCGGCTTCGTGACCGCCGTCGGAGTCTCGACCGCGACGGTCGTGGCGCTCACGGCCGGCCAGTCGTTCGCGGCGCTCAGCCCGTTCAACATCTTCGCGCCGCGTGTCAAGGGAACGGGCCCCGCCGGCCTGCCGGTGAACCGCACGGCCAAGGCGGCACAGGTGCTCGACACTGCCGTCGCGCCGGACTGGAGCCTGACCATCGCCAACGGATCGCGCACGATCTCGATGTCGCGGGCCGAGCTGCTGGCCCTGCCGCAGACCACCGTCGACCTGCCGATCTCCTGCGTCGAGGGCTGGAGCCAGATGGCCACCTGGAAGGGCGTGCGCCTGCGCGACCTGCTCGACCGGGTCGGGGCCGACACCTCGAATGGGCTCAAGCTCACCAGCCTCGAGAAGAAGGGCGGCTACCGGGTCACCCAGATGGGCCCGGAGTACGCCTTCGATGCGTCGACCCTGGTGGCGCTCGAGGTCAACGGCGAGACGCTCGACATCGACCACGGCTACCCCGCCCGCATGATCGCGCCGGGCCGACCCGGCGTGCTGCAGACCAAGTGGCTCAGCAGCCTGGAGGTCGAGGCATGAAGCCCACACGCATGACCATCGTTCGCATCGCCCTGATCGCGATCGGCCTGGCCGGCCTCTTCGGCGGCGCCGTCATTCTGGTGCAGAAGGAGCGCCCCGATCAGATACTGGGCGTCATCATCTGGATCGGCGCCGCGATCATCGTGCACGACGGCATCCTGTCGCCGCTGCTGCTGCTCGTCGACGTCTGGATGCGCCGCGCGGGTCGCCGCATCCCCTACGCCGTTCTCGCCATCATCCAGGGCGGCGTGGTCGTGGGGGCGATCATGAGCATGCTGGTGCTGCCCGAGATCTACAAGAAGTCGATCGGCTCGAAGAACCCCACGATCCTTCCGCTGGACTACGGGCTGAACCTCGCCCTCTTCTGGGCCGCGGTCGCCGTGCTCACCGCGGCGGCCTGCGCCCTCTACCTGCGCCGCGCCCGCGCCCGCCCCGCGCCGGTCGAATAGTCCCCCGCGCCGGTCGAGTAGCGAGGAACGAGCACCGCGTATCGAGCGGTGAAGCCGCGTCGCGTCTCAATGGTGGGAGAAACGCTGTTCTGCGCCGGTCGAAGGGGTCGGTTGCGGCCGCATCGAGGCCATCGTTGACCGATTTCGGTACGCCCGACTCGTTCCCCGCGCGGCTACTCAATCAGCGCCGGGCCGAGGTCACGTTCGCACGCGCCTCGCGCTCGCCTTCGCGCTCGAGGTCTGGGCCAAGCACGACACGGCCCAGAGAGGCACAGCCTCGCTGAGGTGCGGAAAGTGGCCGCGTCGACCGTCGGCGAGGCGGCCACTTTCCGCACCTCAGTGCGTCACGCGACCAGCGCAGTGGGTGGATCACGTTAGGTGACCCTCTCGGGCGGAGATTCCTGCCTACCGGGACGCAGAGGCAGCCGGTAGCTCCGCATTTCCGCTCAACGTGGCGAACGGGAGGAGAGACGCCACACCAACCCAGTATTCGGGCCGGATGCGCTCATCTCCTCCCATTGCGCTGTCGAGTAGGCCACGAAGCTGCCGCATCGACGCCACCGTCGGGGTGATTTCAGTAACGCCGGCTCCTTCGTCGCGCGGCTACTCAATCAGCGCATGGCTGGGTGACGTTTCTTACGAGACCACCGGACGCGGCCTCGATACGGCCGCAAGCGGCCTACTCGACCAGCGCAGAGGGATCAGTGCTCGGGCAGCGGAACGAAGGCGAGTGACGCTGCCGAGCGTCCTGTCTGAGTGAGGATCATCAGCTCGTCGGTCAGGCGCGGCCGCGACAGCGACACGGCACCTCGATAGACGCCCGGCTGGTCCGGCACGGGGCGCAGAATGTGGCCGTCGGCCCACACTCGCGCGCTGCCCTCGGCGTCGCCCACGCGAACCTCCACCTGCCATGACCTGCCCCGCGCCTCGACCGACACATCCGGGATGGCGTCGGCCACGGCATCCGACCCTGCGCCCGAACCGGCGTCGATCTGGTTGCTCGGCAGGGTCGGCGTCAGGAACGCGGCCTGCCGCCTGCGCGTCGCCTGCTCGTACGCCGACGCGTAGTCGAGCAGCGCGTCGTCGCTGTAGGCGGCGCCGGCGAAAGTGAGGCCGACAGGCATCTGGATGTCTGACATGAATCCCATGGGAACGGTCACCGTGGGAATACCGAGGTGCCGGATGACCCGGTTGCCGTTGGAGTAGACGACGCCGTTGCGCGACGCCGCCTGGAGGCTCTCGGGCCGGCTGAACAGGTCGTCCCTGCCCACGTCGCCGGCGGCGGGGAAGACGACGGCATCGAGTCGCTGCTGCGTCATCCAGTCCTCGAAGTCCTGCTTGCGAGCCCTCTCGAGCCCCCGCAGCAGGTGATCGAGGCCGGGCACCTCGTCGTAGCTCGCGGGCAGGCCCTGCTTCACGAGCTCGGCGAGGCGCTGCCAGTCGAAGCCTCCGCGTGCGCGGGTGATCCACACCGGCACCGGGGCGTCGCGGGTGGGGAACACGGTGTCGCCGTCGACGTCGGCCCAGCTGTTCAACGTCGGGTCGGCGTTCTCCCGCAGGAACGCGTCGAGTGCCATCGCCGTGATCGGGCCGCCTTCGAGGGCGCGCCAGTTCGCCGGCACGAGTCCTCGATCGGCGAGCCCCTGCGCTCCCGGGCGGTCCTCCTCGTAGTTCGACACCACGGGAAAGTCCACAGCCACGACCTCGGCGCCGAGCGCCTCCAGGTCGGCGGCCGCGCGATCCCACAGCGCTCGCACGCTGGGTCGCACCACGGGCGGGTCGAGGGGCACGGGGTCCTCTCCGATGTACAGCCGGGGCACCCCGATGCGCAGGCCGTCGAGGCGCTCTCGCCGAGGACGCGACACCGGATGCGGCAGCACCGACTCCGGCGCGGGGAGGGCCACCGCGCTCTGCTGCCGCCAGAAGTCGCCCGTGGTGTCGGGGTCGTCGACGGCCAGTACATCGAGCAGCAGCAGCAGGTCGGCGACGCTGCGCGTGTGCGGCACCACGACGTCGCAGCTCGGGCGCAGCGGCCAGTTCCCTCGAATCGACAGCACCCCGCGCGACGGTGTGTACGCGACCAGGCTGTTGTTCGACGCCGGGGCTCGCCCCGACGACACCGTCTCCTCTGCCATGCCGAAGGCGCACATGCTCGCCGCCGTCGCGGTGCCGGATCCGGCCGACGAGCCCGAGCCGTAGGCGGCCGTGAGGAACTGCGGGTGGTACGGACTGCGCGCGTAGTCGTAGACGCCGGGTTGGATTCCGCCCGCCGCCATGGGCGGCATGTTCGTCTTGCCGAGCAGCACGGCTCCGGCCGCGCGCAGCTGGGCCACGGATGCCGCGTCGTCGTTCGCGACCAGCTCGGCGAGAGCGGGGCTGCCGGATGCGACGGTGAGGCCCTTCACCTTGTAGCTGTCCTTGACCGTGAACGGGATGCCTTCGAGCGGGCCGGCCTGGCCCCCGCTCCGACGGCGATCCGACTCGGCGGCCTGATCGAGGCAGCTCGGATCGAGCACCGCGATGGCGTGCAGGCAGAGCCCCGTGCGGTCGTAGTAGGCGATGCGGTTGAGGTAGGCGCAGACGAGCTCGACGCTCGTGACCGCACCCTTCTCGAGCAGCTCGCGCATCTCGACGATGCTCAGTTCCACAACATCGATTCGTTCCATCGTGTTCGCCCTCCGTCGCGTCCATCCTCTCAGCAGCACGGCACCAATTTGAGAGCAGACCAAACCACCTTCGTGAGGGTGCCGAATCATAGGCACCTGCCAAACACGACAGCAAAGAAGAGGAAATCATCATGAACAAGTTCACGAAAGCCACTCTCGGCCTCGCAACGGCCGGCATCCTGGCCGTCTCCATGGCCGCCTGCTCCACGACGTCTGAGACCACGGAGTCGACGTCGTCGTCGCCGTCGTCCTCTGCCGAGTCCACCCCGACGCCGGTCGCGTCGATCCCCGAGCTCACCGGTGTCGACACCGCCGTGCTCCTCGACGCCGACCCTCGATCTCGTGGCGATCGAGCAGCTCGNGGCGATGCCCCAGCGCCATAGCCACTCTCGGCCTCGCAACGGCCGGCATCCTGGCCGTCTCCATGGCCGCCTGCTCCACGACGTCTGAGACCACGGAGTCGACGTCGTCGTCGCCGTCGTCCTCTGCCGAGTCCACCCCGACGCCGGTCGCGTCGATCCCCGAGCTCACCGGTGTCGACACCGCCGTGCTCCTCGACGCCGACTTCGCCGCCGCCCTCACCAGCCTCGGCCTGACCCCCGGCACCGTCGGAACCGCGACCCTCGTCGACGGCTCGCTCATCTTCCCCATCACCGGTGGAAACGTCGACTACTACGACCCCAACGAGTCCTACCGCCCCTACGTGCAGGGAACCATCGAGCACGAAGGCTCCGGCTTCTCCCTCACCGCCGGCGACACCGTCGTCGACCTGACCAACTTCACCATCGACCCCGGMACSTCGAAGCTCTACGGTGACGTCAGTGTCAACGGAACCGTCGCCGTCGAGCAGGCCCTGCTCTTCGACCTGCACGGTGGAACCCTGAAGCCGCTGCAGACCGGCCCGAACGACACCGCCATCCTCGAGGGCACCACGGTGCAYATCTCCGCCGACGCCGCTGGCCTGCTGAACGACACGTTCAAGACCGACGCCGTCAAGGCCGGCCTCCTCGTCGGAATCGCCAAGATCACCGTCAACACCAAGTAGTACTACTCCCNCTGGCCTGCTGAACGACACGTTCAAGACCGACGCCGTCAAGGCCGGCCTCCTCGTCGGAATCGCCAAGATCACCGTCAACACCAAGTAGTACTACTCCCTAGTAGGCCCCCGTTCGTCGAGCCTGTCGAGACGCTTTCCCTTCGACAGGCTCAGGGAACGGACAGTACGAACGCCGAATGGCCCGCCACCGAAGTGGCGGGCCATTCCGCGTTCCACCACCCCCGCACCTTCCCAGCTCGATGATGCAAGGATCGATCAGTGAGAACAGTTCTGGCACTCGTCGCCTCGGCGGCCGTCGCCGTCGCCATAGGCTTCGAGACGACGCAGCTGAACCTGTTCTCCCGCACCGATCGACCAGCGATGCTGGCGGTTCTCGCCGCGGCCTGGCTGCTCTTCGCCCTGGCATTCCTCGCCCTGAGAAAGGTGCCCGCCCGACACGTGACGTCGGTCGTCGTCGCCGGCGCCGTGCTCATCGGCGGAGCCGCGATGCTCGCTCCGCCCAACACCAGCACCGACTCGGCGCGCTACGCCTGGGACGGCATCGTCGCCACCGCCGGAATCTCGCCCTACGACCACGTCCCGGCATCCGACGCTCTCGAAGACCTGCGGCCCGACTGGCTGTTCCCCGCCGACTGCGACGCGACCCGCCTCAGCGAGACCACCACCGTTCCGAGCGGCGAGCCGCTGTGCACCGCCATCAACCGGCCGCACGTTCCCACGATCTACCCGCCCCTCGCCGAGCTCTACTTCACGGGCGTGCGCGCCCTCGTCGACCCGAGCGTCGAGTACTGGCCGTTCCAGCTCGGCGGGCTCGTCATCTCGCTCGGTGTCACGTGGATGCTGCTGGTCGCGCTGCGTCGTCGCGGCATGGACCCGAGGTGGGCGGCTCTCTGGGCATGGTGCCCCCTGGTCGCGACCGAGGCGGTCACCAACTCCCACGTCGACGCGCTGGGAGTGGCGCTCGCCCTCGCGGCCAGCCTGCTCGTCGCATCCGGTCGCCGTGTCTGGGGCGGAATCGCGCTCGGCGCCGCCATCGCCACCAAGCTCATCCCCGTGATCCTCGCACCGCCACTGCTCAAGAAGCGGCCGCTCACCCTGATCACGGTCTCGGTGGCCACCTTCGCGCTGCTCTACGTTCCCTACGTGGTGATGTCGGGATTCGGCGTGCTCGGCTACCTGCCCGGCTACCTGTCGGAGGAGGGCTACGACGATGGAAGCCGCTTCGCCCTGCTGTCGATCGTGCTCCCCGGATCGGCCTCCATCGTGGTGGCCGCCGCACTCATCGCCGTGGCGACGGGCCTCGCGTGGTGGAAGTCGGACGCCTCGGCGCCGTGGCTCGCCCAGCTTGCGCTCGTCGGCAGCATCCTCATCATCGTGAGCCCGCGCTATCCCTGGTACGCGCTGCTGATGATCCCGTTCATCGTGCTCAGCCAGCGCTGGGAGTGGTTCGCGGTTCCGCTCGCCCTGTCGTGGCGCATGACGATGCCCACGCTCGCCGTGACGCGCATCGGCCTCGCGGTGGCCGCCGTGATCGTGATCGGCGCCTGGCTGTACCGGCGCCGACGGGCGCGAGCCGTCGCATCCGGAGCACCGCAGGCGAGCCCACCGGCGACCCCACCGGCGGTGCCCGCGTGACGCTCGGGGCGCCCGGCGCGCTCGGCACGCTCGTGAAGCGGCGCATCGAGATTCCGATCCTGGCGGTCGTCGGCGCGGTGATCGTGCTCATCGGCATCGACACCCCCTCGATCTGGTACGACGAGGCGGCCACGATCGTGTCGGCCACGCGCACCTGGCCCGAACTCTGGGCGATGCTGCACACCGTCGACGCCGTGCACGGGGTCTACTACGCGTTCATGCACGTGTGGCTCGACATCGTGGGCTATTCGCCATTCACCCTGCGGCTGCCGAGCGCGATCATCTCGGGCGGAACCGTGGCGCTCACGATGCTGCTGGCCTCGCGCTTCGGAACCCGCGGGTTCGCCCTGCTCGCGGGCGTGGTGCTGATCACGATTCCGCGGTTCACCTGGGCCGGCATCGAGGGGCGCTCGTATGCGCTGACCGCGCTGCTTGCCGCGGCCCTGACCTTGCTGCTGATGCGCGCGCTGCGATCGCCATCGGGCGCGATCTCCTCGCGAGCGCCATCGGGAGGGTCGACCGAGTCGAGCGAGTCGGCCGGGTCGAGCAGGTCGGCCGGGTCGAGCAGGTCGACCGGGTCCACCGGGTCGCGCTGGTCGGCCGTCTGGCCGTGGCTCGCCTATGCGGGTGTGGCGCTCTTCTCGGTGGGCGTCTTCGTGTACCTGTCGCTCGTGGTCGTGGCCCACGCGGTGACCGTACTCGTGCTCACGAGCTCGGGCACGCTGAGCAGGCGCCAGCTGTTCGCCTTCGGCCGCACGGTGGTGCCGCTCGGCGTCGTCTGCATTCCCTTCGTGCTCGTCGTGGCATCGCAGTCGGGTCAAGTGGCCTGGATCGATCCCATAAGCCAACGCACCCTCACCGGAATCCTGATCACGCAGTTCGCGCCGATGAACCCGCCCTTCGCCATCTTCACCTGGCTCGTGGTGCTCATCGGAATCGCCACCTTCATCGTCGCCCGCCGCGCCGCGACGACCAGGGCCAGGGCCGCGCGCGACCTCATGGCGTGGGTGCTGCCGTGGCTCGTCGTTCCGACCGTGGTGCTGGTGCTCACCTCGGTACTGGTCACTCCGCTGTACTCGCCGCGCTACCTCACCTTCCTCGTGCCCGCGCTGGCGATCGCCATCGCCGGCGGAACCGTGGGCCTTGGGCGCCTCACCCGCCGCGCCACGCGACTGCCGGGCGCCGCCCGGTGGCCCCGGATGCGCTCGGTTCCGTGGACCGCGTTGGCCGCGATCTCGGGGGTGCTGGTTCTCGCACTGCTGACGCAGCCCTCGTATGTCGCGCAGCGCGGAGCGGAGGCGAAGCAGGACGCCTCGTGGTCGAAGGCGGCGTGGCGCGTGTCGGAGGTCGCGGCGTCGTTGCCGGCCGACGCCTCGCCAGCGGTCGTGTTCGGAAGCATCGCGTACCACCCGGCAGCCACGGCACGGGTGGTCGAGTACGCGTATCCGAGGGCATTCACGTCGCTCGACGACGTGGCTCTCGTCGAGCCGATCGGGGTCGCCGATCGGCTGTGGGAGACGGCCGAGCCCGTCGACGCCGCGATGCTCGAGGGCCACGACACGGTGATTCTCGTGTCGAGCGGCCGCGACCGTGAGGTGAACGAGGCTGCGATCGAGGGGGCTGGCTTCACCGAGGTCGACCGCTGGCACTACACGAACCTCTGGGTGAAGGTCTACGACCGCTGACCCGGCCACCTCCCCGCCGATCGAGTAGCCCCGCGACGCTGGTTCCGGCGTCTCGAGATCACTGATCCGGTATTACAGGACGAACCGAGGAATCGTCGGTGTGTCGTCCCTTCTCCGACGGAGTGTCGTCGATTCATCCTGTTGAACGATTCCGGTTCATCCCTCGTAGCCGGTGAAGTTCCTCCATGTCCGAGACCGCCCGACTGATCGCGGCCAAGGTCGACGGCCACATGTCGAAGATGTGATGGGGAAGAATGCGAAGAGTCGGCCGGCCGAATGCGAACGACTGGAGAGTCTTTCCGTAGTCCCAGCTGATCTGCTCCTCTCCGGTGTGCCACGCGCGGCTGTCGATGTCGAGTCCGACCACCCCGTTGATCAGCAGATCGAGGTCGCTCGAGCCCGGAATGCTGACCTGCGGCTCGACCACGAAGCCGGCCCGTCGCATCCGCACCCGAACGATCGACTCGGGACCGGAATCAGCCGCGGGATCGAGCTCGACTCTCAACCTCTGCAATCGACGCGGCAGCGACCTGAAGAGAGATTCGAGATTGTGAGCGTGCACGACCTTCTTCCGCAGTGCGGAGTCGATGGCGGCGATCGCATGCTCGTCGTCGAGGCAGAGCACCGCCTGACGGAGCGCGCTCATCGGATCGGCCAGCCAGTCGTCCGCCCACGACCGCGCCGTTCGAGTGCTCGCGGCATTCGCGCGCTGCCAATGCACACGCGGTCGGCCCGGCTCCGCCCAGAAGGTCTTGTCGGTTCGACGGGTCTCGGGACTCCGGCCGAGCGCGGCGATCTCGTCGAGGTGGAGACGAGATGCCGATGGGGGAACGTGGATATGAAGCGCGGCATCGAGTCCGCCCCACACGCCGACACGGCGAAGCGCACTCACACAGCCGACACGTCCCCCCGCCATCACGGCCCGACTCTGGTCGATATCGACTTCCGGGAGCGCGTACATTCCTCGGCGGAGCCTCTCGAGAGCCCCCGAGCGGCGCGCCGCATCGATGCCGGCCGGGTCTATGCGTGCATCGAGGAGTGTTCGTCTCGACGCGACGTTGCCGTTGCGACGGACACAATCCTGAATCAGCCGGAGATCCCTCGACGAAGCAGTCATTCGAGGATCGTCGTCTCGGTCGACTGGTGGGTGGACCAGAGATCGTCGTCGTGGGGAGAATCCATCGAGTTCGGGGATTCGGGAGGAGAGGTCGAGGTCGGACGGTTCCGGACGTTCTTCGTATTACAGGACGAACGGCGAAGTCGTCGGTGTGTCGACAGTTCCCCGACGGAGTGTCGTCAGTTCATCCTGTTGAACTAATCCCGGCCCGGAGTCGGAAGTCACAGTCTCACGGTGGGAGTCGGAACTCAGACAGTCGGAACAGACCCCGTCGTCGACCCCACGTGCAGTTCGCACGTGAACGCGATCGGGGTGTCGGGGCGCTCCCCGGCGAGCAGCGCGGTGACCGCCGCCCCGGCCGCGTGGCCCTTCTCACTGGCGGGCTGCACCATCGTCGTGAGGTCGTGCGCGAAGCCGTCGATGCGGATTCCGTCGAAACCAATGACACTCACGTCCACTCCGACCACGAGACCGAGCTCCTCGACCGCCTGGATCACTCCGATCGCGAGCAGGTCGGCCTGGGCGACGATGGCGGTCGGGCGCTCCGACGCGGCGACGGAGAGCAGTTCGAGCGCCGCACGCCGACCGTCTTCGGGCGTGTTGTGCACCGACGACCAGGCCGGCGCATCCGGGTACACCTCGCGCGTGCCGAGCAGCCGCTCGCGGGTCACCGACACCGCGATCGGGGTGTCGTCGGTGACGGGGCCGGCGTCGTGGCCGTCGGCCGTGGCGAGCGTGGCGATGCCCACGCGGGTGTGGCCCAACGACTGCAGGTGCCGCGCGGCGACGACGGAGGCGGCGCGGTTGTCGAGGGTCACCTCCACGAGTTCGGGGCGAGACGGCCCCTCGACCGAGACGACCGGAATGTCGCGGCGACCGAAGACCTCGATCGAGTGGTCGACGCGGGTCGAGCATCCGAGCAGGATCACGGCGTCGACCGCCGCCGTATCGATGGTCGCGGCGCCCTCGCCGGAGTCGGTGAGCAAGAGCAGGCCGGCGCCCTGCGGGCCGAGCGCGGTGGCGACTCCGTCGAGGGTGATGGATGTCACGGGGTCGCGGAACGCATACAGCAGGCTGCCCTCGAGAACGACGCCGATCACGCCGCTTCGCCCCTGACGCAGCGAGCGTGCCCGGGGGTCTGGACCGTCGTAGCCCAGCGAAGCCGCGGCGGCGAGCACGCGCTCGCGCGTCGCATCCGACACCGGGCCCGACCCGCTGAACGCGATCGACGCGGTCGAAACGGAGACTCCGGCGGCCTTGGCCACGTCTGCGAGAGTGGGACGGCGGGTGTGTTGATCGCTCGCGGTCATGTTGGTAGCGTAGTCGAATCGATTCGATTTCGTGCGATACCGCTCTTCAACGCATTCAGGACACCCCATGACCACACCCACGAGCGACGTCGCCGTGCATCCCCCGCGTACCCTCGTCGCCTGGCGTAACGCGGTCTTCATCGTCTTCATCCTGAGCGGCGTGAGCATCGCCACGTGGGTGGCTCGCCTCCCGGCCATCCGCGACGGACTCGAACTGAACACGGCCAACGTCGGCGTGCTCATCTTCGGAATGTCCGCCGGATCGGTCGTCGGGCTCATCGTCTCCCCCGCCATCCTGCGCCGCTTCGGGCCGCGCGCGGGAATCACGTTCTGCATCTCGCTCGTCGCCACGGGCCTCGTACTCATCGGAATCGGCGGAGGCCTCGTTCCCGCCGTCACCGTCGCCTTCATCGGCCTCGTGCTCTTCGGCTTCGGCAACGGCGCCTGCGACGTGATGATGAACGTCGAGGGCGCCGCGGCCGAACGCGCCATCGGCAAGACCCTCATGCCGCTGATGCACGCGATGTTCTCGGGCGGAACCGTGCTCGGCGCCGGCATCGGCGCGCTCGCCTCGGCCCTCGCCATCCCGGTGTTCGCCCACCTGGTCGCCATCGCCGTCATCCTGGTGGCGGTCGTGATCGTCGCGGTCAGGTTCATCCCCCACGATCTGGATGCCGCCGACCAGGCCGAATCCGCAGGCTCGGCCCCGCGCATCCCGCTCGGCCAGCGACTCAAGGCGAGCCTCAAGATCTGGGCCGACGCCCGCCTGCTTCTCATCGGCGCGGTCATGCTCGGCATGGCGTTCGCCGAGGGCAGCGCCAACGACTGGATCGCGATCGCGACCGTCGACGGCCACGAGCAGTCGAACACCACGGGCGCCATCGTCTTCGGCATCTTCGTGGCCGCCATGACCGTTGGCCGCGTCGCCGGAGGGCCGCTGCTCGATCGATTCGGACGCGTTCCGACGCTGCGCGTCACGGCCATCGTCGGCATCGCCGGACTGCTGCTCTTCATCCTCTCGACTGACCTGTGGGTCACCATCATCGGCGCGATCCTCTGGGGGCTCGGCGCCGCCCTCGGCTTCCCTGTCGGCATGAGCGCCGCGGCAGACGACGAGAAGAACTCGGCCGCGCGAGTGAGCGCCGTGGCCATCATGGGCTACACCGCGTTCCTTGCGGGCCCGCCGCTGCTCGGATTCCTCGGCGAGCACTTCGGCATCCTGAATGCCCTCTACGTGATCCTCGCGCTGCTCGTGGTGTCGTTCTTCGCATCGCCGGCCACCCGCGAGCGCACGTACGAGAAATAGGCCCGTCGCGAAGTAGTCTCTCCCCATGGCAGGCCGCAGCGAATCCGCGAACTTCGTCGAGGCGCTCGCACGGGGTTTCGACATCATCGGCGCGTTCAGCGACAACCACACGGGAATGTCGCTGGCCGAGATCGCCGCGGCCACGAACCTCGCGCGACCCACGGCGCACCGGCTGCTCGCCACCCTGATCGAGCTCGGCTACGTGCGGCAAGACGGCTCGGTCTTCGAACTCACCCCCCGGGTACTCGACCTCGGCTACGCTTTCGTCAGTTCGCAGGGGCTGTGGCAGGTGGCGAAACCCCATCTCGAGGCCCTCGTTCACCTCACTGGCGAGTCGTCGTCGATGGCCCAGCTGAGCGGCAGCGACATCGTCTACACGGCCAGGGTCGCTGTGCCGAAGATCATCGCGCTGCGCGTCGAGATCGGCACCCGGTTTCCCGCCGTGGTCACCTCCCAGGGCAAGGTCCTGCTGGCTTGGCTGGCACCGGATGCGCTGGAGCTCGCCCTCGATGCGCCCAGCCTGTCGCGGGTGGTGATCGCCCATCGAGACCGCGCCGACCTCGATCGCGAACTCGCCCTCGTGCGTGAGCGTGGGTGGGCACTCGCCGACGAGGAACTCGCCCCTGGGGTGCGGTCCATCGCCGCCCCCGTGCGTGACAAATCGGGCACCGTTCAGGCAGCCGTCAACGTCACCGTGCACGCCGCCGAGACGGCGACCTCCGACCTCGTCGAGCGTCATCTCAGCCACCTTCTGGAGACGGCGGCGCACATCTCCGCCGACTGGGCTCGGCTCGAGGCCCGCCCGTTCAGCGAGATTCTCGAGCCGTGATCGGCCATCCGCACGGAGCCCGCATCTGAGCATTGACGCGCGCCCGGCGGAGGCGCATACTTGGCTCATGTCCGCCTGACGGACATTTGTCCGCAAGACAGATCTGGTGACGATGACGACTCCATCCCCCCGCACGACCCCCCGGTCCGGCCCCCTGGCCGGGCTCGTGGTCGCCGACTTCTCGCGCGTGCTCGCTGGCCCGTACTCCACGCAGCTGATGGCCGACCTCGGCGCAGATGTGATCAAGGTGGAGAGCCCCAGGGGCGACGAGACGCGCGACTGGGCGCCGCCCGAGCGCGACGGCGTGTCCACCTACTTCCTCGGCATCAATCGGAACAAGCGCGACGTCGTGCTCGACTTCGGCGACGAGGCCGACCGGGAACTCGCTCACGAGCTCGCCGCGCGGGCCGACATCGTGATCGAGAACTTCCGGCCCGGAGGCCTGACCAAGTTCGGGCTCGACTACGACTCCGTCGCGGCGCTCAACCCCGCCGTCATCTACGCCTCGATCAGTGGATTCGGCTCGAAGGGCGGGGCGGCGCTGCCCGGTTACGACCTGATCGTGCAGGCCGCATCCGGGTTGATGAGTCTGACGGGCGAACCCGACGGGCCTGCCTACCGCAGCGGCGTCTCGGTCTTCGACATCATGACCGGAATGCAGGCGACGATCGGCATCCTCGCCGCCCTGAACCACCGCAACAACACCGGCGAGGGACAGCACGTCGAGGTGAATCTGCTGTCGACGGCGCTCTCGGCGATGGCCAACCACAGCTCGACGTTCGTCGCCGGTGGCCAGGTGCCGTTCCGCATGGGCAACGCGCATCCGAGCCTGTTCCCCTACGAACCGCTGGCGGCCAGCGACGGCGAGATCGTGATCGTCGCCGCCAACGACGCCCAGTTCGTGAAGCTCGCCACCGCCCTGGGGCTGGCGCACCTGGCCGACGATGCCCGCTTCGCCAAGACCGAACTGCGCAACCGCAACCGCGAGGAGCTGCGCCCCCTGCTGCTGGAGGCCCTCGCGACCGCAACCGTGGCCGAGTGGTTCGAGACTCTGACACGGGCCGGCGTCGCCTGCGGGCCGATCAACACCATCGACGGGGGTGTAGCCCTCGCCGAGAGCCTCGGCCTCGAGCCCGTCGTGCTCGTGGGCGACGGTGACAATGCCGTGCCCATGATCAGGAACCCCATCGACTTCTCTCTCACCCCGCCCGCCTACCGCAGCGCCCCACCCGCCCTGGGTGCCGACGACACCGAGATCAAGGACTGGCTCAGATCATGACCGACTACCCCACCGGAATCGGAACAAGCGATCTCTCGAGCATCTCGCTGCTGGGGCAGGATCTGAGCGTCGACCTTCTCGGCAAGGTCACCTTCGGCGAGCTGGCGTTCTGGCTCGTCGCCAAGCGGCGCCCGACGGCCGCCGAGGGCCGGGTGTTCGAGGCGGTGCTCGTGTCACTTGCCGACCACGGCTTCACCCCGACCGCCATTGCCGCGCGGCTCACCTACTACAGCGCTCCGGATTCGCTTCAGGGAGCAGTCGCCGCCGGCCTGCTCGGCGGCGGCTCGCGCTTTCTCGGAGTCACGGAAGACACGGGCCTCTACCTCGACGCGATCGTGCAGTCCCTCGACGCGGATACGACGGCCTTCGACGACTCCGACTGGGACGAGGTGGCGCGCACCGCCCTGCACGCAGCGAAAGCCGAGAAGCGGCGCATTCCCGGCCTCGGGCATCCGGTTCATAAAGACGGCGACCCCCGCACCCCCGTCATCATGCGCATCGCCGACGAGGAGGGCACCCTCGGCCCCCACCTGCGGCTGTTCGCCGCCATCGGCCGGGTGCAGCACGAGGTGCTCGGCAAGAACCTGCCCCTGAACGGCGCGGGAGTCGCGGGCGCGGCCCTCGCAGACTTGGGGCTGCCCGTCACGATGCTGCGCGGCTTCGCCCTTCTCGCCCGCACGGCCGGGCTGCTCGGCCACATCAGGGAGGAGCAGGTCAGCCCGATCGGCCCCGACGTCTACTACTCGGTCGACCGCAACGCGACGTATGTGCCGCCCCCCGTCGTTCCGCCCACCCCCGACCACTCCGGCGAAGGAGCCTGACGATGGCAGAACTGAGCGCCGTTCTGGCGACCACACACCACCCCTTCTATCTGAAGGCCACCACGGCGCCGCCCGAGAACCGGATGCCCCAGGCCGACGAATGGAAGCGCAAGGTCGAGGCCTACCGCGAGACGCTGACCGCCGCCAAACCCGACATCCTCGTGATGGTGGGCGCCGACCATTTCCACCAGTTCTTCTCCGACAACTACCCCGCTTTCCTCATCGGCAAGCAGCCCACCTACGACGCGATCTTCTATAACGAGGAGCGGGAGTTCGGCATCCCGCCCTATGTGCTCGACGGCCACGAAGAGCTCTCGGGCTTTATGCTGCAGGGTCTGCTCGACCGCGGATTCGACTTCTCGGTCAGCCACGAACTGAAGCTCGACCACTCCATCATCTGCCCGATCATCACGACCAGGCCCGACGCCGATCTACCCGTCGTGCCCATCTACACGAACATCTTCGCCCCGCCCCTACCCAGCCCGAAGCGCTTCTGGCAGCTGGGCAGGGCCATCCGCAGCATCATCGACGAGTACCCCTCAGACCTGCGCATCGCCGCCGTCGGCAGCGGGCACCTCTCGCTCGAACTCGGTGGCCCGAGGCAGTTCGGCGAGACCGGCCCCGACCCTGCCTTCGACCGCAAGGCGATCGACTGGCTGGCCTCCGGCGACATCGACGCGATCCTCGAGAACGTCACGCACGAGTCGATGGCGGGCGCGGGCAATGCCACGCACGGCTTTATGGACCTCATCCTCATGATGGGCATCGCGGGCTCTATTCCCGCTTCCTACGTCGACGAGCTCGACCTCTTCCACACCCGCGAGATGTACATGACCTGGTACCCGGGAGGAGACCCGCGATGAGCAGGTATTACGTCAACAAGTTCCTCTACCAGGTCGATCGCGACCCCGAGCTGCTGGCCTCATACAAGGCCGATCCGGATGGCCTGGTCGAGCGGTGGGAGGCAGAGTACGGCCGGTGGCTCGGCACGGGGAACCGGGTCGAGAAGACCAGTTGGCTCTCGTTCACCGACGAGGAGCGCCGCGCTCTCGTGGAACACGACTACACGCGACTCTTCGAGCTCGGCGCCCACTTCTTTCTCACCCTCACGATCTTCATCGCCCTCTACAACGACGACTACGAGACGAAGTCCGGTCCGCTGGCGTTCCAGCGGGAGTACGCCGTCAAGCTCGCCCACTGGCTCGGCAAGGACTACCCGACCGTCGCACTCTGAGCCATCCGAACACCCCACGTCACGCCCCCTCCCCGCATCACCCAGCACGACCGCAGACATCGCCGAAGGAGTCGAATCATGTCGCAGAACCCGAACACCCCCGAACCGCCCACCGACGGCAGGCCGGTCGTCTTCCGAAACGGAACGGTCGTGACCGTCGACGATCAGCGTCGGGTCCTGAACAACGCCGATGTGCTCGTGATCGGAAACAGCATCGCGGCCATCGGCGAACGGCTGGCCGTGCCCGACGGCACCTTCGAGATCGACGCGACCGACGGCATCCTGATGCCCGGCATGATCGACACCCACCGGCACATGTGGCAGACCGCCATGCGCGGGTACGGCGCCGACTGGACCCTCACTCAGTACTTCGTCTGGTACTACCTCGAGCACGGCAAGAGCTTCCGCCCCGAAGACGTGCACGCGGGCAACCGCCTCTCAGCGCTCGACGCGATCGATGCCGGTGTCACGACGACCGTCGACTGGTCGCACGGGCTTCGCACCATCGAGCACGGCGAGGCGGCCCTCGAAGCCCTCCGCGCATCCACCGGGCGGTTCGTTCTGGCCTACGGCAACATCTTCGCCGGCCCCTGGGAATGGTCTGCCGACCCCGACGTGCTCGCCTTCCTCGCGAAGAACAACACGGGCGCCGACGACCTGAGGTTCCAGCTGGCGTTCGACGTGACCGGCGACCCCGCCTTCCCCGAGCGCGCCGCGTTCGAGGCGGCCCGCGAGCTCGGCCTGCCGGTCACCACTCACGCGGGAGTCTGGGGCGCGACCAACGACGACGGCATCCGGCTCATGCACGAGAACGGGTTCATGGCGCCCGAGACGGTCTACGTGCACGCGGCCACGCTCAGCGACGACTCCTACCAGCGCATTGCCGCGACCGGCGGATCCGTCTCCCTCTCGACCGAGAGCGAGCTGAGCTGCGGCCAGGGCTATCCGCCGTCGTGGATCCTGCGCCAGCACGGCATCCCGGTGTCCTTGTCGGTCGACACCAGCGTCTGGTTCTCGAGCGACCTGTTCTCGGCCATGCGGTCGACGCTCGGCGCGGATCGCGGGTGGGAGCACACCAAGGCCCACGACCACGGCGACACCGTCACCCACTCGCACCTGCGGGCAGAGCACGTCGTCGACTGGGCCACGCGGGGCGGAGCAGCGAGCCTCGGCATGCAGAACCTGGTGGGGTCGCTCGAGGTGGGCAAGCGCGCCGACATCGTTCTCATCAAGAACGATCACTCGCCCACGATGTATCCGATCCTCAATCCGAACGGACACATCGCCCTGCAGGCCGGCCGCGGCGACGTGCACACGGTGATGGTCGACGGCGCGATCGCCAAGTACGACGGCAGGCTGCTGGGCGACGACCTCGCCTCGGTGAAGAAGGAGGTCGAGTCGACCGTCGACTACCTGCAGAGCGAGCTCGGCGAACCGGCCTGGAGGCAGGGCATGAACCCCGACGCCCCCGAGGCCAAGATGCTCGACAACCCTTACACCTACACCGAGTACAAAGACGCCTCGACTCATCAGAAGGAGTCGGAGCGGGCAGACGTGACGCTGTGAGGCTCCTCGTGCTCGTCGCGAGCGTCCGCGAGACGCGGGTGGGCCGCGCCGTCGGCGACTGGGTGGTCGCGGCGGCCGGCGCGCATGCGCCGCATCCGGATGCCGGGGCGATCGACGTCGATCTCGTCGATCTGCGGGAGTTGCGCCTGCCCCTGCACGACGAGCCGCATCATCCGAAGCTGGGCAACTACGTCGGCGAGCCGGCGAAACGATGGAGTGCGCGGGTGGCTGCGGCCGACGCTGTGATCTTCGTGATGCCGGAGTACAACCACAGCTTCTCTGCTCCCCTGAAGAACGCGATCGACTACCTGCACGCAGAGTGGGCCGGCATGCCCGTGGGCATCGTGAGTTACGGCGGCCTCTCGGGCGGCACCCGCGCGGTTGTCGCCCTGCAGCCCGTCATGGTGAACCTCGGCATGCGCTGCCTGAGCACGAACGTCGAGATCGCGTGGGTGTCGGAGCACGTCGCCGACGGCGTCTTCGCCGCGACGGAGAGGCACGACCGAGCGCTGGCCGCCCTGCTCGAGGACCTGCTCGCTACGCGAGGTGAGGGCGGAGCCGAGTAAACTCGCACGGTGCGTCTCGTCATTGCGAACTGTTCCGTCGACTACGCAGGCCGCCTCTCGGCGCACCTGCCTCTGGCCACCCGACTCCTCATGCTCAAGAGCGACGGGTCGATCCTGGTGCACTCCGACGGCGGCTCGTACAAGCCGCTCAACTGGATGAGCCCGCCCTGCTACATCACCTTCGACGAGCCCGACGACGTGCAAAAGGATGCCGGCATCACCCAGCTCTGGAAGGTCACCCAGAAGAAGACCGACGACGTTCTCGTGGTCAGCATCTACGACGTGCTTCACGACTCGTCGCACGAGCTCGGCATCGACCCCGGCCTCCAGAAAGACGGAGTCGAGGCGCACCTGCAGAAGCTTCTGGCCGAGCAGATCACCCTGCTGGGCGACGGGCACACGCTCGTTCGCCGCGAGTACATGACCGCCATCGGGCCCGTCGACATCCTGGCCCGCGATTCGGGCGGCGCGGCCGTGGCCATCGAGATCAAGCGACGCGGCGACATCGACGGCGTCGAGCAGCTCACCCGCTACCTCGAGCTCATGAACCGCGACCCGCACCTCTCGCCCGTGCAAGGCATCTTCGCCGCTCAAGAGATCAAGCCGCAGGCCCGCATGCTCGCGCAGGACCGCGGCATCCGCTGCGTAGTGCTCGACTACGACGCCATGCGCGGCCTCGACGACAGCGACTCCCGACTCTTCTAGGAGCCCCCATGGCCAAGCGCCCCGTTCCCTTTCCCCGCTCGTACGTGAACACCGCCGTGCGCGACGCCCTCGCCGCGTTCGAGGCCGAGCCGAGCGTGGCCGGCATCCAGAAGGTCTTGTCGCTCGCGACCACGGGCGGGCTGGTCGTGGATGTCACGGGGTCGACCCCCGAGTCCGGCCCGCGTGTGCGCACACTCACCTCCACAGACGGCCAGCTGGTGCTGCCCCTGTTCACGTCGCTCTCCGAGCTGGGACTCGCCGTGCCCGAGGCCGAACGCGCCGACGTGCAGGGAACGATCCTCGCGGGCCGCGATGCCCTCGCGATCGTGCAGAGCGCCGACATCGTGGCCGTGCAGTTCGACCCGGGAAGTCGACAGGTGATCGTGAAGCGCGCCCTCGTCGACGAAGCGCTCGGCAACTAAACTCGCCCCCATGGAACCAGACAAGAGCGCGCTCAAGCTGCTTCCGAAACCCCTCGTCAACAGCGCCGCCCGCACCGCCACGGTGAGCGCCACGCTGGCGGGCGTCCTCACGGTGATCGGATTCGTCGTTCTCTGGGCGCCGCTCTACCTGCTGCGCGCCGACGGCCAGCTGGTGCTCGCGCCCTTCGTGTTCATCTGCATCCCCGTGATCTGGTACTTCGCGATCCGCGCGATCGTCTTCGCGCGCCGCGGCCTGCGCTGGGCTGCGACTGCGGATGCCGCGGGAGCCACCGGACTGGGCGCCCGAGCCGCGCGCCGAAGCCTCATCGGAGGAATCGCCGCAGTCGTGCTCCCGATCCCGCTCTTCCTTTTCGGCGGCTTCCCGCTGACTCTGCTCGGCCTCGCCTGAGCCTGGACACCGCGCTCGGCGAGTGCTAGCTCACGTGCACGTCGGGGCGCCTCGTGCGCTGAGACTCGGCCCGGCGCAGCACCTCGCGCGTCACCGGCGCGACCTCGCCGCCGCCCGTGATCAGGTACTTGAACATGTTCGAGATGGGGTTGCCCTCGGTCCACTCGAAGTAGATGTCGGGCACCGTGCCCGTGAGGTCGCGAATAGCGAGCAGCACCGTGGCGATCGTGTTCGGGATGTTGCCGCTCGTCACCTGCAGCACCCGGTTGCCGTGCCGCACGACGCCCCGCACCTCGAGATCCTCCTCGAAGTTCGACGAGTCGGTGGGGTAGACCTCGAGGAAGATCACCGGCCGTCGCGACGGGATTCCGCTGTCTCGGCGCTCTTCGGAGATCTTCTGCTTGTATTCGCTCGCGCTGCCGTCGTCGGGCTCGTTGGCGACGATGAGAACCTGGTCGTAGGCATCCGCGTCGGCCAGCACGAAGTCCTGCGCCGCCGCATCCAACGTGACCGAAGTAGCGCGCAACTGGAACGAGCGCTGCACCCGCGACACGATCGACACCACGAGAATGCCGAGGATGAACAGCGCCGCGATCCGCACGCCGTCTGGCCGCTCGAACACGTTCGTGATGGTCGTGTACACGAAGACGATCGCGATCAACCCGAATCCGACCGTGCGCTTGCGCTGCTTCTTGTGCAGGGCCGAGAGCGTCACGGCCACGGATGCCGAGGTGATCAGCACCAGCACGCCGGTCGCGTACGCGCCGCCCTGGGCATCCACGTCGGCCTGGAACACGATCGTGATCACGAACGCGATCAGCGAGAACACGATCACGAGCGGCCGCACGGCCCGCGCCCACTGCGGCGCCATTCCGTAGCGCGGCAGGTAGCGGGGCACCAGGTTGAGCAGGCCGGCCATGGCCGAGGCGCCGGCGAACCACAGGATGCAGATGGTGCTGATGTCGTAGATCGTTCCGAATGCAGGCCCCAGGTATTCGTGCGCGAGGTAGGCGAGGGCGCGCCCGTTGGCCTCGCCGCCCGACTTGAACTCCTCCTGCGGAATGAGGAACGTGGTCACGATGCTCGACGTGATGAGGAACGTCGACATGATGATCGCCGCGGTCGTGAGCAGCCGCTGCGCGCCCCGGATGCGTCCGGCCGGGTTGGCCTCGGTGTCGCCGGGCTTTCCTGAGATCTGCGGCATGACCGCCACGCCCGTCTCGAAGCCGGAGAGTCCCAGTGCGAGCTTGGGGAAGACGATGAGGGCGATGCCGACCATCACCACGGGGTTGCCGTGCTGGGCGGTGAGCGCGGCCCACCAGTCGGTGACGACGACCGCGTTCTCGGCGACGTGCCCGATCGACACGACGATCACGATCGCGTTGAGAACGAGGAACACGGCCACGAGCACCACGGCGATGTTGATGGCCTCCTTGAATCCGCGCAGGAACACCGCGGCCAGCAGGGCCACGAGCACGAGCGTGATCACGACCTCGTTGCCGTGGAACCAACTCGGGGCGAACGGATTCTCGACGGCGTGCGCCGTCGCATCCGCCGCCGACAGGGTGATGGTGATCATGAAGTCGGTGACCGCGAAGCCCAGCAGCACGAGCACGAACAGCTTGCCGCCCCACCATGGAAGCAGGCGCTCGAGCATGGCGATCGAGCCCTCTCCGCGAAAGCTCTCGCGGGCGACGCGGCGGTAGACGGGCAGCGCCCCGAAGAGGGTCAGCAGCACGAGCACGACCGTGGCGAAGGGCGAGAGCAGCCCCGCGGCGACGGCGGCGATCGCGGGCTGGTAGCCGAGGGTCGAGAAGTAGTCGACGCCGGTGAGGCACATCACCCGCCACCACGAGTTCGTCTTCTCGACCTTCGCGGCGTGCGGGCCCTGATGAGAGCCTGCGTCGTCGGTCAGGCCATCCAGAAGCCACGCGCCCAGGCCGCGCCGGCGCACTGTGGAAGTCGTCATGAGTACAGCTTGGCCCCCGCGCGGCTATGCCGGTGACCGGATGCCGCCGCAGCACTGCAGTCCTAACGGATTCCTAACGGGCGCCGCTCGTCAGCCACAGCGCCACGGTCGCGAGCGGCACCGTCAGCAGCACCACGCCGAGGCCGGCCAGCATGAACTTCGGCCACGACAGGGCCACTCCGAGGCCGGTGATCTTCTGGTGCCAGAGCAGCGTCGCGAGCGAGGCCCACGGGGTGATCAGCGGCCCGAGGTTCACCCCGATGAGCAGGGCGGCGAGGCGCACCGGCGAGTGGCCGATCGGCTCGAGCACGAGGTAGGCGGGCAGGTTGTTGATGGCGTTCGACGAGACCGTGCCGAGAGCCGAGAGCTGCAGCAGGCTCAGCAGGTCGGTGCCCGATCCGCCGATGTTCGAGATGAAGGCGGTGAGTCCGCGTGCGTGGGCCGTCTCGACGAGCACGAACAGCCCCACCGCGATGCCGAGCGGCTGCCAGGGCACGAGCTTCAGGCTCAGGGCGCCGGGGCGCCGGATGCCGAACAGCACCACGATCACCACGGCGGCGACGGTGGCCGGAATCCAGACGGGCAGGCCGGAGACGAGCAGCGGCAGCAGGGCTGCGACCACGATCGCGCTCACGAGGAGGAGGGTGCGGTCGGGCGCCTTCTCTACGGCGGGCGCGGAGTAGCGTCCGCGCAGCTCCTTGCGGAACATCAGGCTGAGCACGATGACCGGCACGAGGATGCCGACCGCGGCAGGAGCGGCGACGAGCGCCGCGAATCCGGCCGGACCACCGACATCCATTCGCCCTTCGGCGAGCAGGTTGGTGAGGTTCGACACCGGCAGCAGCAGGGAGGCGGTGTTCGCCAGCCACACCGTGGCGAGCGCGAACGGCAGGGGCGGCAGGCCCGCGTGCAGGGCGAGCAGCACGACCACCGGCGTCACGAGTACGGCGGTCGTGTCGAGCGACAGGAAGATGGTCGAGACCACCGCGAGCGCCAGCACGAACAGCCAGAGCAGGATGCGTCGACCGCGGCCCCAGCGCGCCAGCCGGCCCGCGAGCGCGGTGAAGACTCCCGCCTCGGCGGCGAGTTCGGTGACGATCGTGATCGCGGCCACGAAGCCAAGAACCGGCACAACGCGATCGGCGAGCACGAGGGTGTCGCGCCACGGCAGGATGCCCGTGGCGATCACCACGAACGAGGCCGCCAGGAGCGAGACGACGACAACGAGTCCGCGGCGACTGGGGGGCTCGGCAGAGGAGGCGGGATCCTGTGCGGCCGTGGGGTGCTGTTCTATGAAGGTGATTCTATGGCGCAGTTGCTGACAGGGAGGTCACACTCAGCTAGACGGTCCCACCCTCACGTCGTGTGATCTAATACGCCGCACCGAACATCCAGATCGACGGAATGAAGCACACAACCGGAGCTAGAAGGGCGAGGACTATTGTCGGAATCCAAAGCAAGCCCGATTTTCGACTTCGTATTGCGATCACCAAGGCTGCCACCCCGAGAACCGTTCCGGCGATGTTGATCCAGAGGACGGCTGCCGCATATCGCCCGAGCACTTCTAGCCCGGATGCGTCGAGTTCACTTGCGTCCCAGTCGTCTATGGCGGGGCCCGTATAGGGGGCCGCCAGAATGTGGATAAGCATGATGGATACGGACGCCCCGATGAATGTCACGAGTGACAGGACGAACCCGAAAATTGCCAAGCGTTGTCGACGAGACGCTTGTTTTCTCTCCATACGTTCCTTCTCCGTTCCAATCCCCCACCGCTAGGCCGACCATCACTATGCGTCCACGGTGACTCGATTGGTGACAACAGGGCGCAGGACTCGAGACATAGGAAGGCTAGAGCAAGTCAACCAGTTTGGTTCGATCCGTCATTTCTTTGATTCGGCGCAGTGGGAGCCATTCCGCACGGGGCTCGGGAATGAGTGGACGCAGAGGTCCCCGAATCAGCGAGACACAGAAGTTGTAGTCGACCCATGTAATGAACTGTGGAAGGGACTTCGAATACCTGAATAACCACAGAAAAGCCACGATCCAAAAAACGAACGCGAGCGGAATCAACAGGTACAGGGCCAATCCCCGGACGATTGCAAGGATGAAGGCTGGGACATCAGGCATGGTCGGTGGACGCTTCATCGAAACCCGCCTCCGGCTGCGACCGCACTGATGCCGGCGAGGATGAAGTCGACTCCGTCGATGTACTGCTGCCGGTCGTCGTGTTCGGCGAGCTGGTCCGCCATCCGGCGGGAGAACGGGTGCGACGCGGCGGTCGCCTCGTCTTTCCAGCCTTCGGCGATGTCTCGGAGAAAAGTGCTGCGATCGAGATCGCGCGCGAGGCGTGTTGCCGACGCGTGCTGCCCGGCGACGCCGAGCACGAAGTTGAGCAGGCTCGAGGCGGCGGTGAACTGATATCGCTCGTCGACGCCCAGTCCGTCGAGATGGGCACCGATGGCCTCGAACATCTCCAGCAATGCGGCCTGCCAGGGTTCGCGCGAGAGCTGCGTGCCGACCCAGGGATGCGCGTCGAACAGGTCGAAGAAGGCGAGCATCACCTCGCGGATTCCGTTCTCAGCGTCGAGGTCCGATGGCACGTCAGCAAGCGCGTGAACCACGAGCCTTTTTGCCGCCGCGGCGAGGATCTCCTGCTTGCTCGCGAGGTGGTGGTAGATCGCGCCCGGTCCGGTCTCGAGCGCAATCGACAGAGTGCGGAAGGTCAGCGCCTCCTCACCCTCCGCGTCGAGCACCGCGATCGCGGCGTCGATGATGGCGGCCGCCGATAGCGCGTCGGTTCGCCGCGACCGGCGAGCAGGTGTCGGGGATGTCACTCACCCATCTTGACACAGAATGGAATAGCATTCCATAATCGCTTTTGGAACTACATTCCAACAACGAGAGAAGGAAGTCATGAAGAAGAACCAGCCCGGCGTGGTCCTGCGATTCCAGGCGAAGGAGGGCCAGGGAGACGCCCTGTTCAACTACGTCACCGACCTGCACTACACCGGCGATCCCGATGGCCCGGTCGACTGGATGCTCAGCCGAGACGATGAGAACCCCGATGTGATGTGGGCGTTCGAGTTCTACCGCGACCAGGAGTCGTTCGACCGGCACTACGCCGACCCGTCGCTCGACGAGCCCCACCAGCGCATCTTCGATATGTTGGAGAGTCGGGAGGGCCTGGACTCGTCGATGAGGGTCGACGTGCACGTCGTCTCATCGAGCTGATCGGCGCCCGATCACCCGAGCTGAGCAGCCCCGAAGCCGACGCTGAACTGCACGCACCACAGCGACACGCTGCGATAGGCGCTCAGGTCGACATCCGCGGGAATCTCGTAGAGCTGGTTGCCCTGATTGCCCTTGATCACGCCGAGGTCGACGTACGCGGCACCACCGGCCAGGAACCAGCCGTCGTACCCCTCGACCGCATCCGCCGCACTCAGCCAGACATGGACATCCGGACCGTTGGTGGTGTCGAGGTTCTCGATCGCAAGCACCCGCGTGCCGTCAGGGTTCTGGATGATCGTGGCCGTGCCCGTGGTCGAATGCTCCTGGCTCACGAACGTGCCGGATGCGAGTGCCACCGGCACCGGGTCGGGCGTGGGCGTCGGCATCGGGGACGAGCCGGGGTCAGGAGTTGCGACCGGCACCGGCGTCACGGCGGGCTGAGAGCTCTGCACCGTCGGCAGCACCTCGTCGACCCGCACATCGGTGAAGAGCAGCCACGGTTTGAAGACGACCAGCCCGACAACGAGGGCAGCGGCAACAACGACGCCGCCGGTGATCAGAACTGCCCGCTTCATGGGTGCACCATGAATGGAGCCTAGGGGTGCCGCCTCCGAGCACACCGAGCGTCGATGCGCCGAAGATGTCGATGCGCCGAAGACTATGACGCGACACCGGATGCGCGAATCGACTCGGCCGCGACGGCGGCGGCATCGCTCGGCTCACGACCGAGCAGCCGCGCGAGGTCACCCGAGGTGCGAGCAAGAAAACCGTGCCTGACAGCGGTGTGGATCGACATGAGCATGGCCGGCTGGAAGGGCTTCAGCCCGGCCACGTCCAGCTGCTTCCGCCGCACCTGAAGGGTGATGTCCACCGGCACCGCGCCGACGAGTGCAGCGACCTGATGAGCGGTGATCGGCGGGCCGACGAGCTCGTAGGTCTGCCCCGAGTGCGCGGGAGGCGACTCTGCGACCACGGCGGCGGCCTCCGCCAGGTCGTCCCGTGAGACGGCGGCCAGGGCGCCTTCGCCGAAGGCCGACGTCAGCTGCGACCCTGACCACTGCATGAGGGATCCGAACAGCTCGGCATACAACCCGTTCCGCATGATCGTCCACGACAGCGCACTCCGCTGCAGTCGACGCTCCGTCCACCGATGAGCCAGCGCGAATGCGAGATGATCGCCCTCGCCGACGAGGCTCGTGTAGACCACATGCGACACGCCATCGCGCTCGGCAGCGGCAATGACGGACTCGTGCCGCGCGATCACCACGTCGTCCTCGGCCTCGCCAGCCGACACGAGAACCAGGGTGTCGACGCCCACCAGTGAAATGCTGTCAGGCCGGTCGAAGTCGAGCGGGCGGGATCCGCCGGCGCCGCTTCGGCTGCTCGCGACCACGGGCGCACCGCGGTCGACGAGGTGGGTGAGGATGGCGTGGCCGAGCTTGCCCGTGCTGCCGGTGACGAGGATCACGTGATCGCCTTTCGTGGTTCTTTTCGGTAACTAGGCTGATTGTGTTCCGGTCGCTCGACCCGTCACAAGAAGGCACTCTTATGTCACTCACGAACACCGAAGTAACCGCCGAGCTCGAGCCCTGCGGAAAGGACGAGCATCCGGATTGCGGCATTCGCGACGTTCTCGACCGGGTGGGTGATAAATGGTCGGTTCTCGTCGTGGTCGAGCTCGCCTCCGGTACCCGCAGGTTCCGCGAACTGCAGCGTGCCATCGACGGGATCTCACAGCGCATGCTGACACTCACGCTCCGCCGCCTCGAACGCGATGGCCTCGTGGAGCGCACGGTCTACCCGACGGTGCCACCGCAGGTGACCTACGAACTCACCGACTCGGGCAGGAGCCTGACCCACCTGGTCAAGGCGTTGGCAGACTGGTCGATCGAGCAGCGACCCGCCATCGCCGCGGCACGGCACCGCTACGACGCCTCCAATCCGGGACACCCCATCCGGTGACTGCACGAGAGGTGCGCCACCTCGTCCCCATAGGATGTCTGCGATGACTAGCCACGCCCCCACCAAGCCCTGGTCGACGATTCTGTTCGATCTCGACGGCACGATCACCGACTCGGCCCCGGGCATCCTGCACCGGTTGGCACGCACGCTTGAGATCCTCGGACACCCCGTTCCGCCGCCCAGCGAACTGGTCAAGTTCGTGGGTCCGCCCATTCTCGACGGCTTCCGCGCGGTCGCCGACATGGATGCCGGGGGCGCGCAGGAGGCGCTCGTCGTCTATCGCGGGCTCGCCGCATCAGACGGGCCCGAGGGCGACAGCGTCGTGTACCCGGGAATCCTCGGGGTGCTGCGCGACATCCACGCCGCCGGTGTGCCGCTCGCCATCACGACGTCGAAGTCGGAGGTGCAGGCCGTGCGCATTCTTCAGCACCTCGGCATCGCCGACCTCTTCGCCACCATCACGGGCTCGAGCGAAGACGAGACCCGCAGCGCCAAAGCCGACGTCGTGGCCGAGGCGCTCGTCCGCCTGCGCGCCGCCGACGTCGACCTCTCGAACATGGTTCTCGTGGGCGACCGGCACCACGACATCGAGGGCGCGGCCGAGCACGGCATCCCCACGATCATGGTCGAGTGGGGCTACGGCTCCCCCGCCGAGGCGGCCGGCGCGATCCACGTGGTGCACTCGATGGAGCAGCTGCGGGCGCTGCTCGTCTAGGGCTGCACTGTCCGCGCCCTTTCGGCACATCCGCTGCCGGCCGACCGGGCGCCACTGCGCCTAACGGGCGCGGATGCTCAGGGTCGCGGCGATCGGGCGGTGGTCGCTGCCCGCGGAGTCCTCGGTCGTGACGACCTCGGCCGCGTCGGCGCGCCAGTCGCCCGTGGTCAGCACGTGGTCGATCGGCGCGGCGACGAGTGGCGGCAGGCTCGTGGGCCAGGTGCCCACGTCGGCCGAGCCCGCCTCGGCGAGCGCGTCGGAGCATCCGCCCAGCGGGCCGAGGTGGTCGAGCGTCGCGTTGAGGTCGCCGCCCAGAATCAGGTCGGGCTCGTCGCACAGCGACAGCACCCAGTCGACGTCGCTGCGCCATGACGACATGATCGACGGCAGCGGGGGCATCGGATGCGCCGCGACGATCACGGGGCCGCTGCCGTCGGCGGGTCGCGCGACGACGCTGGGCAGCATGCCGGTGTCGCCGAGCTCGGCTGTGATCTCGTAGCTGCCGAGGTCCTGCGCCACGAGCAGCGACGTCGGAGGCGTCTCGGCGGGATCGCCGCGCTCGGCGGTGAAGACCTGCATGGGCCGACCCGCGGCATCCATGGCACGACCGACGGCCTCGGCCGTCTCGCGCGTCGTCTCGGGGAGGGTGATCACCGAGGAATTGCGGGCGAGGGCCACACGAGCGATCTCGTCGGCGGTGACGGTGTCGTAGGTGTTCCAGCTGAGAAGCCGGATGCTCGTGGTCGGGTCGGCGGAATCGGTAGCGGAGGCGGCGGCGGGCTCGGGCGGCGCGTCCGATCCGAAGCCGCGCCCGGCCTGCACGGCAACGTTTCCGCCCGCCGCGAGCAGGGCGATCACGGCCAAGCCGGCGACGACCGGATGTGCCTTACGGGCCCGGCCCCGGAGCATCCAGAGCAGCACCGCGCCGACCACGGCCAGCGCGACGAAGCCCACGGCGAGCAGCCCGCGGAACGCGATCAGCTGCGCGAAGACGAGCTGTCGCTGCAGCCCGAACAGTCCGGGCGCGCTGACGAGAAGCGCCGCGAGGGCGCACACGACGAGCAGAACGATGCGACCCCACATGTGCCCGACCCTACCGGCTGAACATCCGCGCCTCCTCGGCGCATCCGCCGCCGGTCGGCCGGGCGCCGATGCACCTAGCGGGCGCGGATGCTGGCGGACGCGACGCGGGCGCGCACCGCGGTCGCCGCGCACGCCACGACCACCAGGGCCCCCAACCAGACCAGCAGGTCGAGGCGCTCGCCCACGATCAGGGCTGACCACACGATCGTGAGCACCGGCTGCACGAGCTGGATCTGGCTCACCTGCGCGATCGGCCCGATGGCGAGACCGCGGTACCAGGCGAAGAATCCCAGGAACATGCTCACGAGGGCCAGGTACCCGAAGGCCAGCCAGTGCGCGCTGTCGGCCTGGGGCCAGCCGCCCGTCGACACCGAGACGGCCGTCAGCGGGATCATGATCGGCAGGCCCACCACGAGCGCCCAGCAGATCGTCTGCCACGAGCCGAGCTCGCGAGAGAGCAGTGCACCCTCGGCGTAGCCGATCGCCGCGAGCACGACCGCCCCGAGCAGCAGCAGGTCGCTCGGGTGCAGCCCCTCGAGGCCGCCGCCCGTGAGCGCGATGAACGCGATCACGGCCAGAACGCCGGCGCCCGAGGCGATCCAGAAGGCGATGGATGGCCGCTCCTTCGCGCGGATCACCGCCGCGATGGCCGTCGCGGCCGGCAGCAGGCCGATGACCACGGCGCCGTGCGCCGCGGGAACGGTCTGCAGCGCGAAGCTCGTGAGCAGCGGGAAGCCTGCTACGACGCCGACCGCGACGACCGCGAGCCGCATCCATTGGGTGCCTCGGGGAAGGCGCTGCCGGCTGACGGCCAGCACCACTAGGGCGAGCACAGCGGCCACGACCGCGCGCCCGGCCCCGATGAAGAGGGGGTCGATCTGTTCGACGGCGATGCGGGTGAACGGCAGCGTGAACGAGAAGGCGAGCACTCCGAGGAACCCGAAGACGAGCCCGCCGCGACTCATTCGCGCACCGCCGGGTGGTCTCGATACGGCCGCGGCGTTCCCTGAGCCTGTCGAAGGGCGGCCTGCGTTTCGCGGAGCTGCGCCGGTCGGGTTGCCATGCGACGAAGGAGTCGGCGTATCGAGACCACCCTCGGATGATAGCGCTGGCGCCGTAGACCCGATAGCGCTACTGTCATCTTTCATGAGCGACGATAGCACTTCCGCGATCGAGCGTCACCTCCGACTCCTGGTCGAGTCCCGCCCGGCAGGCTCGCGCCTGCCCTCCACTCGCGCGCTCGTCACTGAGCACTCAGCCAGCCCTCTTACGGTGCAGCGCGCCGTGCAGCGCCTGGTCGGCGAGGGACTCATCGAGACCCGCCCCGGAGCGGGCAGCTTCGTTGCGCGCCCCCGGGCCGTGCGGCACGCCGACTTCGCGTGGCAGACCACGGCCCTCGGCGAAGCGCGCGCCGATGCGTCCGCCGTGGGCACGGCCATGGCGTCGGTCGCGCCGTCGGTCATCACGATGCACTCGGGCTACCCCACAGAAGAACTGCTTCCCGGCCGCCTCGTTCGCGCGGCCCTGTCTCGGGCGGCGCGCGGCGCATCCGCCCTCGCCCGCGGCCCGGTCGACGGCCAGCCCGAGCTGCGCTCGTGGTTCGCCGGCGAGATCGCGCCGGTCGGAGCATCCGCGCCCGTCTCGAGCGACGACGTGATGATCACTCCGGGCGGGCAGAGTGCGCTCTCGTCGATCTTCCGCGCGCTGGCGGCGCAGGGCGACGCGGTGATCATGGAATCGCCCACGTACTGGGGCGCGATCGCGGCGGCTCGGCAGGCCGGTCTCCGCGTCATCCCTGTGGCCCGCGGGTCGCATGCGCCCTCAGCGACCGAGCTCGACGACGCCTTCGCCTCGAGCGGAGCCCGCCTGTTCTACGCCCAACCTCACTTCGCGAACCCCACGGGCGCCCAGTGGAGCCGCGACGAGCGCCGGGAGATCCTGGACGTCGTTCGGGCACGCGGGGCGTATCTCATCGAAGACGATTGGGCGCACGACTTCGCCATCGAGGGCGACGTGCATCCGCTGGTGGCCGACGACGCCGACGGTCACGTGGTCTACATCCGCTCGCTCACCAAGAGTCTCAGCCCCTCGCTGCGGGTGGGCGCGGTGATCGCGCGCGGGCCCGCGCTCGCGCGCATCCAGGCTGATCGCACGGTCGACGATCTCTACGTGAGCGGGGTGTTGCAGTCGGCGGCCCTCGACGTGGTGCGCGACCCGGGATGGCGCAGCCACCTCGGGCGGCTGCGGGTGCAGCTGCGCGATCGCCGCGACGAACTGGCCCGGCAGGTCGAGGCGCATCTGGGCGCCGGCGCGCTCACGTTTCTGCCCCGGGGCGGGCTCAATCTGTGGGTTCGGCTGGCCGACAACGTGGATGTCGCGGGGCTGGTCGCGCGCAGTCGCGCGGCGGGCGTGATGGTCGCGCCGGGCGCGGACTGGTTTCCGGCGGAGCCGACCGGGTCGTTCATCCGGCTCAACTACTCGGGAGCTCGGCCGGAGCAGTTCGCGGGCGCGATGGCCACGGTGGCGGCGCAGCTCGCCGTTCCCTGAGCCACCCGTTCCCTGAGGGCCCGTTCCCTGAGCCTGTCGAAGGGCGACAACCAGCGCGAAGAGATTCCCTTCGACAACCTCAGGGAACGAGCGCATCGAGACCACCCGTCGGCGCGACCCGTACTGCGACACTGAGGTGTCACAGATGGCGGCCTCCTGCGGGCGAAACCCACCATGTGCGAGATCTCGACTTCACCAGGCGCGTCGTGTCGACGGTGAGGTGGCGAAGATGGTCGGTTCCCACAGGCGACAAGCCGCCACCTGTGACATCTCACCGGCGTGAGTGTGGGGCGGGGATGCGGAGCCTCGGACCAGCCGTCCTGCGCTGTCGATTCGGCAGCCCTTCGACAAGCTCAGGGAACGGGCGGAACGGGCTCAGGGAACGGCAGCCGCACGCACGGATGCCCGGGCCGCGTGTGCGGTCCGGGCATCCGGTGTTCAGTTCAACGTCGCGTTACGCGTCGCTGGGCTTGCCGTTCTTGGAGCGGGCCTCGCGGGCAGCCTCGTGGGCCGCCCGTCCTTCGGCCTGCACCTCGCGGAGCACGGCGACGCGCTCCCGGTACTCGGTCGCGTCGATCTCGCCACGGGCGAAGCGCTCGGCGAGAACGACCTCGCCGAGGTGGCCGCCGAGCCCTCGCCCACCGCGGAAGCCGCGGGGTCCGAAGTGGCCGCCATGGCCGCCGCGTGCGGCGAAACCGGGGAAGCCGGGGCCGAAGCCCGGGCCGCCGAACGGGAAGCCCGGGCCGAAGCCGGGGCGCTGTCCGCGACCGAAGCCGCGTCGCTCGGAGTTGTCGGTGTTCTCCGTGTCGGGCTCGTAGCCCTCATCGAAATTGTGAGTCATGTGCTGTTCCATTCTGGGGATCATGTGCCCCGGAAGGGCGTTCGTGCCGGGCCGGGGAGGCAGCCGTTCTGGCTGCTGTAGTAGATACTCCTCCGATCGACCGCGAACCGAATCCGCCCGCGGGATACACCTCGCCCACTCCCCCGGGGGTATCTTCACCGACCCGGGAATAGGGGTTGGCGCCCTACCGCACGAAGCGCAGCGTCGCGATCTCGAACGCACGAAGCGTCACGATGTCGCCCGAGAGAACGGGGTCGCGCTGCAGTCCGAGCTGCCCCATCGGCCGCTCCAGCAGATCGACCTCGCGAAGCTCTGACACGTCGAAGCTCGCCGTCACCCGGGCCACGGATGTCTGACCGAGCGACTCGTAGAGCCGCACGATCACATCGCCCGACCCGTCCTCTGCGAGCTTCACCGCCTCGACGACGACGCCCGACATCCCGTCGCCCGACACACCGTCACCCACCACGGCCACGAGCGGTTCCACCGGCATCCCGACGCCCTCGCGAAGCGGAATGTTGAGCTCGTACCCGACCCGCACGGCGTCTCCGACGCTCGCCGAGGGAACGATCGCCGTGTGGAACTCGTGCACCCCGTGGTCGGTATCGGGATCGGGGTAGGTCGGCGCGCGCAGCAGCGAGACCCGCACGATCGTGTTCATGCCGCCTCCCTGGCGGGCGACCCGTCGAACCTCGTGCCCGTAGCTCGAGTCGTTCGCGATGGCGACTCCCTCGCCCTCGCCCACATGCACCCAGCGGTGCGCGCAGACCTCGAAGCGCGCGGCATCCCACGACGTGTTCTCGTGGATCGGCCGCGACAGGTGCCCGAACTGCGTCTCGAACCGGGCGCGCTCGGCGTGCACGTCGACGGGGTAGCTGAGCTTGAGCAGCTTCTCGGTCTCGTGCCAGTCGACCCGGGTAGCGCAGTGCACGGTCGACGATGTGTGGTCGAGCGTGATGCGCTGTTCGATGGTCGACGCGCCGAAGCCGCGCCGCACCAGTACTCCCCCGGGCACCAGCTCGATGCCGTCGACGTCGACCAGGTCCGTGACCGCATTGCGGTAGTAGCCGTCGATGTCCCACGCGTCCCACATCACGGGCTTGTCGTCGTGCAGCTGCAGCAGGTTCGCCCGCTGCCCGGGCGCCACGGCCTCGCGCCCGTCGGCGTCGGTCACGATCGACACGATCGTTCCCGCGCCGTCGAGGCGCACGGTCACGGCGTCGTTCGACAGCACGAATCCGTCACCGTCGGGCGAGACACGAACGGCGTCAGCGGATGCGACGGGTCGCGCGATCGCGCCCGCCCCGCCCGCGGGCACCCCGTCGACCGCGTGCGGCCTCGCGTTGAAGACCAGCCGTGCGGCATCCGGAGCCCGGCCCGCGCCCGAGCCCGGCGCAGCACCCGCCAGCGCCTCCTGCGCCGCCCCGATGAGCCGTTCGAGCGTCTCCCGCACCAGCGCGTACCTCTCGCGCGCCTCTCGGTGCACCCAGGCGATCGACGATCCGGGCAGGATGTCGTGGAACTGCTGGAGCAGCACCAGCCGCCACGCCTCGGCGAGCTCTGAGACGGGATAGTCGGCGACGCCGCGCACGGCGGCGGTCGTGGCCCACAGCTCGGCCTCGCGCAGCAGATGCTCGCTGCGTCGGTTGCCGGCCTTCATCTCGGACTGGCTCGTGTAGGTGCCGCGGTGCAGCTCGAGGTAGAGCTCGCCGAACCACTGCGGGGCCGGATCGTATTCCGCCCGGGCGGCATCGAAGAACTCCTCGGGCGACTCGATGGCCACGCGCGGCAGCCCCTCGATGTCCGCGGCGCGCTCGGCCCTGTCGAGCATCTCCCGCACGGGCCCGCCACCGCCGTCTCCGAATCCGAACGGAATCAGCGACCGCGACGCGCGGGCCTTGTCGGCGAAGTTGCGAGCCGTGTGCGCCAGCTCGGCGGGAGTGAGGTCGCCGTTGTAGGTGTCGGCGGCCGGAAAGTGGGTGAAGACCGTCGTGCCGTCGATGCCCACCCAGTCGAAGGTGTGGTGCGGAAAGGTGTTGACCTGGTTCCACGAGATCTTCTGGGTCAGAAAGTAGTCGAACCCCGCAAGCCGCACGATCTGCGGCAGCGCGGCCGAGTAGCCGAAGCTGTCGGGCAGCCACACCACGCGACTGTCGATGCCGAGCTCGTCGTGAAAGAAGCGGGATCCGGCAACGAACTGTCTCACCATGGCCTCGCCGCCCACCATGTTCGTGTCCGACTCGACCCACATTCCGCCCACCGGAATGAACCGACCCTCGCGCACCCTCTCGAGCACGCGAGCATAGAGTTCGGGCCGATCGTCGCGCAGCCAGACCCACTGCTGGGCGCTCGACATCACGAACTTCAACTCGGGGCGATCGTCCATGAGCTGGAGCACGTTCGCCGCCGTGCGGGCCACCTTGCGCACCGTCTCGCGCGTCGGCCACAGCCAGGCCGAGTCGATGTGCGCGTGGCCGATCGCGCTCACCCGGTGGGCGGATGCGACGGCCGGCGCATCCAGAACCGGTCGCAGCGCCGCGCGCGCGGCCGGGGCGCTGCCGGGCACGTCGGCCGGATCGACGAGGTCGAGCGCACGGTCGACGGCCTCGAGGATGCGCCAGCGCCGCGCATCCTGGGCGCCGAGCGTGGCGGCCAGCGCCCCGAGAAACTCGAGATCGGCGACGAGCGCGGTCACCTCCTCGTCGACGGCCACGATGTCGGCGCGGTTCACGCGATAGCGGGGCCGGATGCCGGCGGTCGCCTTCTCTCCGAGCGGCGTGGGGGTGAAGGGCCGGTCGTGCCGGTCGAAGACCTGCGGATTGGCGGCGGCCTCTATGTAGAGGTCGATGTCTGCTCCCTCGGCGCTCTCCGCGACGATCGGAATCCACTGGTTCTTGGGGTTGAGGCCCTTCACCGCGCGCCCGTCGGGCGTGTAGACGAGGCCCTCCGCCTGGAAGCCCGACGAGTCGCCGTGCCAGCCGAGGTCGACGAGCAGCTCGATGCGGCGACCGGCCGCGCCCGAGGGAACGCGCCCCCGCACCCGGAACCACGTGGTTCCCCAGGCGGGGCCCCACGCGTCGCCCACCTCGAACGGCTCGTAGAGCGCCGCGGTCTCGTCTGAGAGGGCGACGGCCGGCTCGACCGGCTCTCCCTGGCCGCCGTCGACGTGCCAGGCGGTCAGCTGCAGTTCGGCGAGAACGATGCTGGCGTGGGGTCGGATGCGATCGCGCAGGAACCGCTCGAGCCGACCCTCGATGATGTGGTTGGTGTCGTGCATCCGAGTCAGACGATGTCGAAGGTCAGCTGAACGGGCCCGGCGATCGTGGCGGCCGGCAGGCTCGCGACGATTCCGCCGTTGCCCTCCGAGACGGAGACGGGCTCGCCGTTCGCCGTGCGCGCGCTCGAGGCGATGAGCCGCGACGCGTCGAGCTGCAACAGCACCGTGGGCTCGGTCGTCTCGACGAAGGCGTGGGCAGTGTCTCCGGTGCGGGTCCAGCGCACCCAGGGTTCGTCGGAGGCCGTCGCGATGGAGGGATCGAGCGGACGGGAGCCGAAGATCGACGATCCGTTCACCTCGTTCCACGCACCGATCTGCTCGAGCGTGCGTCGCTGCAGCTCGGGCACGAGCCCCTCGCCCGTGAGGCCGATGTTGAGCAGAAGGTTGCCGCCGCGCGACACCACGTCGACGAAGTGATGGATGGCAGCGGCCCCGTCGAGCGAGTTGCTCTCGTCTTCGAGGCGGTTGTAGCCGAAGGAGTAGCCGATGCCGCGGCAGTTCTCCCAGGTGGCCTCGGCCTCGACGCCCAGCCCCTGCTCGTACTCGCTCGTGCGGAAGTCCCAGTGGGTCTCGCCCCAGCGGTCGTTCACGACCCCGTCGGGAGCGGCGGCATAGAACTGCTCGAACATCGTGATGAGGCTCTTCGCACCAGGCGTCTTGCCGGCATCCGGCCACTCGATGTCGCCCCACAGCACATCGGGGGTGTACTTCGCGATCAGATCGCTCACGTGGTCGAAGGCGTAGTCGGCGTAGGCCTGGTCGACCGGTCGGGGCATGTCGTCGCGCACGATCGGCGGGTTCTTGCCGAAGAACCAGTCGAGGCCGCCCGAGTAGTAGACGCCGAAGCGCAGGCCCGCGTCGACCGTCGCCCGCTGGAACTCGGCGACGAGGTCGCGCTTCGGGCCGCGACGCACGGTGTTGCGGTCGCCCGTTCCCGGCGCATCCCACAGCGTGACGCCGTCGTGGTGCTTGGTGGTGGGCACGAAGTAGCGCGCGCCCGTGCTCGCCACGAGGGCGAGCACCGCATCGGCGTCGAACTTCTCGGCCGTCCACATGTCGATGAAGTCGTCGTAGGGAGCGCCCCCGTAGGTCTCGAGCTGGTGCTGCTGCGCCGGACTGCCCTCGATGCGGATGGTGTTGTAGTACCACTCGGCATACGGGTTGTGCCGGAACCAGTGCTCTTTCTCGATGGTTCCGAGGGCGCCGATGGGCTCGGCCCAGGCGGGAACCGAGAACGGCCCCCAGTGCACGAAGATGCCGAGCTTCGCGTCGGAATACCACTGCGGTGTCGGGGTGACGAACTTCTCGTAGTCCGCCGGGCGGGTCGCTCCGTCTGTGAACATGGCCATGGGCTTCGTATGCCTCTCTGCATCGTGGGCTGGGTGCCGGTCGAACATCATTCGTCGCGCGCACCCTTGCAGAGCGACGATGATCGCTCTTATCCTATAGGAAATAGCCACTGACTCACAGGGCCGACTCAAGGGAGAGTTCATCCATGGCGCATCTGCCAGACAGCTTCATCAGACCCGACGATTTCACACTGCCGGGCGGGGAATGGTTCATCGGAGCCGGCTTCGGACTCTTCGTGCACTGGGATCACGCCAGCCAGCAGGGCATCGAGATCTCGTGGCCCCTCGTCGGCCGCTCCATCATTCCCGGCGTCGCCCAGGCGGAAGACCCGGTCACGGTCGACGAATACCAATCGAGTGCGGCGACGTTCAACCCCGTCGAATGGAACGCGACAGAACTCGCCCGCCTCGCCAGGCGCGCCGGCGCCCAGTACGTGGTCTTCACCGCGCGCCATCACGCCGGCTACTCGATGTTCCACACCGAGCACTCCGACTTCGGAGTCCAGAACTCGCCGTTCGGACGCGACGTCACGAAGGAGTTCGTCGAGGCGATCCGCGCCGAGGGCATCCGGGTCGGCATCTACTACAGCCTTCCCGACTGGAATCACCCCGACTACCCGGCCTTCCAGCCCTCGGACCTGCCCTACGCCGAAGAGCACTGGCCCGCCGCCGGCCTGCCCGAGAACGCCGACAAGCCCATCGCCGCAGACCGGCACCGCCGCTCGAGCCCCGAGCAGTGGGCGAGGTTCCAGCAGTACCTGCGCGGCCAGCTCACCGAACTGCTCAGCAACTACGGCACCATCGATCTGCTCTGGTTCGACGGCGAGTGGGAGCGCAACGAAGACGAGTGGAACAGCGCCGGGCTCCGCGAGCTCATCAAGAGCCTGCAGCCCGACGTCGTGATCAACGAGCGCCTCCTCGGCCAGGGCGACTACAAGACCCCCGAGCAGGCCTTCCCGATCGAGGCGCCGACGGGCCCGTGGGAGCTGTGCCTGACCATCGGCGACAACTGGGCCTACAGGCCGGATGACACGGCCGACAAGTCCCCCCGATCGCTGGTGACCACACTCGTCGAGGTGACGAGCCGCGGCGGCAATCTGCTGCTGAACATCGGGCCCAAGGGCGACGGCAGCCTCAACCCGGTGCAGATCGAGCGGCTGCAAGACATCGGCTCCTGGATGGAGCGGCACGCGGAGAGCGTGATCGACGTGCAGCCGACCGCGGGAGTGGACTTCTATGGCCCGAGCACGGCGCGGCCCGGCACGCTCTATCTCCACCTCGTGATGACACCCGTCGAGGAGGTGGTGGTTCGCGGGCTGCCGGTTCGGCGCATCAGCGGCATCCGGCTTCTCGAGACAGGCGAGGCGCTCGATCACTCGGTCAGCTTCGAGGTGCACGAGCAGGTCTCGCACGACTCCGAGCCCAGCGGCGAGATCCGCATTCCCGCACCCCGGGCATCCGGCGCTCTCATCGACGTCATCGCCGTCGACTTTCGCTGACAGACCTTGACGCCGGTTCGGCGCCGACCTATAGTCCGAATATCCCTATATCAAAGACCCTATAGGATTTAGCTCCCGATCGGTCCCGACAATGACCGTCGCCCGATCGGCCGCGAACGGGGTCTCGCGTAGGCAATCACATGATGAATCCAATGAAGGAGGCACACACAGTGACACGCAACAATCGCCGCAGACGGGCCGCAACGCTCGGAACAGCCGTTCTCATGGCCGGAGCCATGACCGCCCTCGCCGGGTGCTCGAGCGGAGGATCGGCCGCGGCCGACGGAACCCTCTCGATGTACACCTGGGTCAGCAGCCAGAGCGACCGCGACCAGTGGGAGTCGTTCGTCTCGCTCGCCCAGAAAGAGGACCCCGACCTCAAGATCACGATCGACGGGCCGAACTTCAACGACTACTGGACCAAGGTGAAGACACGCCTCTCCGGCAGCAACCCGCCCTGCATCCTCACGACACAGGCGGCCCGGGCACAGGAGCTCGAAGGACTGCTGCTGCCGCTCGACGATCTGATCAAGTCGAACGACGTCGACACCTCGGACTACGACGCGTCGATGCTCGACGGTATGACGGTCGACGGCACGATCCGCGCCATCCCCTACGACGCAGAGCCGATCGTGCTGTTCTACAACGTCGACGCGTTCACCGCCGCAGGCCTCACCCCGCCGGGCGCCACGTACACCCGTGACCAGTTCATCAGCGACGCCAAGGCGCTCACCAGCGGTGACAAGAAGGGTCTGGCCATCGCGCCCGGCATCTCCATCCCCACCGCCTGGGCTACGGCCGACGGCTACAGCGGGGTGGATGAGGACGGCACGCTCGACCTCACCAACTCCGACTTCGTCGACGAGATCCAGAGCTTCTTCGACCTCGTGTCGGTCGACCAGGTGGCCAACGCCCCCGAGGCAGCCGACTCCTCCGACGTCTCGCAGGCCGCGTTCACCAGCGGCGACGCGGCCATGCTGCTCGAGGGCCCGTGGATGTACGGAACCTTCGACGAGGCCGCGGACTTCACGATGGGCGTGACCATCGTTCCGAGCACATCCGGCGAGGCGCACGGCATGACGCAGGGCTCCGGCTTCGGCATCGCCAAGAACTGCTCCGACCCCGACGCGGCATTCAAGGCGATCCTCGCCATGACGACCACCCCCGTGCTCGAGGCGCAGGCGCAGTCCCGCGGCATCGTCCCCTCCCGCCCCGAGGCGGTTCCGGCCTGGGCGGAGGGCAAGTCGCCCGAAGCCGCCGCGGCCGTGAACGCGCTGCTCGAGAACGCGAGCGCCTACATCACGACCCCCACCTGGAACCAGGTGGAGACGCTGATGAGCCAGTACGGCGTCGAGGGCTACCGCGGTGAGAAGACGGCAGACGAGATCATGGACACCATCCAGAACTCGGTGGGCGAGTAGCCGCATGGCCATCTCCACCAGCCCGGGTGTCATCGCCTCTTCGGAGGCGGTGGCACCCGCCGCCGACCAGCCGGCCGTGCGCATCCCCACCCCGGCCGGCAAGAAGAAGAAGGGCGACGGACTCGTAGCCCTCGCGTACCTGGCACCCGGGTTCACCGGATTCGTGTTCTTCATCGTGGTTCCGCTCATCGGCTCGCTCGTCATCAGTCTCTTCGAGTGGCCGCTCTTCGGCTCCCCCACCTTCATCGGCTTCGCCAACTACGAGAAGCTCTTCGGCGACCCGACCTTCTATACGGTGCTGCTGAACACCGTCATCTTCGCGTTCGTCTACACCGCGGTGAACCTGGCCCTGGCGCTCGGCGTCTCGCTCTGGCTCACGACCAAGCTCAAGTTCTCCGGCTTCTGGCGGGTCATCTTCTTTCTGCCGGCCATCACCCCCATGGTCGCCAACGCCCTCATCTGGCGCCTGATGCTCTCGCAGGACGGGCTGCTCAACTCGCTGCTGGGCACGTTCGGCATCGAGGGCGCCTCGTGGCTGTCCGACTCGCGCTTCGCCCTGCTCGCCGTCATCACGATGTCGGTCTGGCAGTCGTTCGGCTACAACGTGATCGTGCTCTCGGCCGGGCTCGGCGGCATCCCGAAGGAGATTCTCGAGGCCTCGCGCGTCGACGGCACGAGCGCGTGGAACCGCCTGCGCTTCATCATCCTTCCGATGATCTCGCCGTCGCTCTTCTTCACGATGACGATGACCATGATCGGCGCATTCCAGGTGTTCGTGCAGCCCCAGATCCTCACCCAGGGCGGCCCCGGCGAATCGACCAACACGTTCGTGCTCTACCTGTATCGCAACGGCTTCGTGTTCGACAAGCTCGGCTACGCCTCCGCGCTCGCCTGGATCCTGTTCATCGTCGTGATGCTCATCACCGCCCTGCAGTTCGCGGGCCAGAAGAAGTGGGTCAACTATGACAAGTGACACCGTGACCCGTCCCCGCAGGGCCAAGACCCGGATGCGTCCGGCCCAGCGCCGAACGGCCGTCAAGACGTGGGCGAACACGGCCGCCATCGCCGTCGTCGCGCTGGTCTTCACCTTCCCGTTCATCTGGATGTTCTTCACCGCGCTCAAGCCGGAGGACGAGGTCTTCTCGAGCAGCCCCACGTTCGTCGGATCGGAGGTGCGCTGGCAGAACTTCAGCGACGCCTGGACCCTCGTTCCGTTCGGCCGCTTCATCTTCAACGGCTTCTTCGTCTCGATCCTCGGCGCGCTGCTGTCGATCATCGTGGCCGTGTTGTCGGCCTACGCGTTCTCGCGACTGCGCTTCAAGTTCCGCGACCGTCTCTTCCTGCTCTACGTGCTCACGCTCGTGCTGCCCCAGGAGGTGCTGGTCGTTCCGCTGTTCATCATGATGAACAAGCTCGGACTCGTCGACACCTACGCCGCCCTCATCGTGCCGTTTGCGTTCACCGCCTTCGGCACGTTCCTCATGCGGCAGTTCTTCCTCACGATCCCCCTCGAGTACGAGGAGGCGGCCCTGATCGACGGCGCCTCGCGGTTCCGCACCCTGTGGTCGGTGCTGCTCCCCCAGCTCACGGCGCCGCTGTCGGTGCTGGCCGTGTTCTCATTCATCGGCTACTACAACTCCTACTTGTGGCCGCTCATCGTGATCAACAGCCAGGACCTGGCCACGGTGCCCCTCGGCCTCTCGATGTTCACGGGCGAACGCGGCACCCAGTGGAGCCTGATGATGGCGGCCGCGACCCTCGCGGTCATCCCGTCGCTCATCATCGTGGCGCTACTGCAGCGGCAGCTCATCAAGGGCGTCGCCCTCGGCGGATTCGGGGGCCGCTGATGGGTGCCCACACGATCGTGGATGCCGATGCCTGGCTCTGCGACATCGCCGTCGAGACCGTGCGCACAGACGCCATGCAGTCGTTCCTCAAGCAGGAGACCATCTTCGTGCGCATCCGCACCTCGGCCGGGATCGAGGGGATCGGCTACAGCTATACGATCGGCACCGGCGGACCGGCGGTCCTCAGCCTGCTGCGTACGAGCCTGCTGCAGGTTCTCGTGGGCATGGACGCGACGCGCACCGAGGAGATCTACACGGCCCTCTTCAACTCGACCCGCGCCACCACGGTGGGCCCGATCACGGCGCTCGCCCTGGCGGCCGTCGACACAGCCGTTTGGGATGCCCGGAGCAAGGCCGCCGGCCTGCCCCTGTGGATCGAGGCAGGCGGCTCGAGCCCGTCGGTTCCCGTGTACGACACGGAGGGCGGATGGCTGCACTTCACGACCGACGAGCTCGTGAGCCAGGCGGTCGAGTCGCAGAGACGCGGCATGAACGGCGTCAAGATCAAGGTCGGCAGGCCCCGAGCCCATGAGGATGCCGAGCGCCTCTCCGCGGTGCGCGACGCGGTCGGCCCGGGCATGGACATCATGATCGACGCCAACCAGTCGATGACTGCGGCCGAGGCCATCCGGCGGGCGCGGCTGTTCGAGCCCCTCGACATCTTCTGGTTCGAGGAGCCGCTGCCCGCCGAAGATGTGCAGGGCCATCTCGCCCTGGCGCGCTCCACGAGCATCCCGGTCGCCGTGGGCGAGAGCATGTACTCGATCGGCCACTTCCGCGAGTACCTCCAGGCCGGTGCCGCCTCCATCGTTCAGGTCGACGTCGCTCGAATCGGCGGCATCACGCCCTGGCTGAAGGTGGCGCACCTGGCCGAGGCATTCAATGTGAAGGTCGCCCCGCACTTCCTCATGGAACTGCACGTGTCGTTGACGTGCGCGATTCCCAACGCGCTCTACCTCGAGCACATCCCCCAGCTACGAGCGGTCACCCATCAGGAGCTCTCGATCGTCGACGGGCGCGCTCAGGCGCCAGGAGAACCCGGCATCGGCATCGACTGGAACCTCGACGCCCTCGACACAGTGAAAGTACGGTGAACCGGTGAACGAGACGACGCTCACCCCCGGAACGGCTACGCGCCCGTTCGGCCGCGGCGGCCTGCGCGTTGGGCCGGTGGGCTTCGGCGCCGCAGGGCTCGGCAACCTCTATGCCGCCGTCCCCGACGACGTGTGGCCCGGATGCGTTCCCGCGGCCTGGGAGTCGGGCATCCGGTATTTCGACGTGGCGCCGCACTACGGTCTGGGACTAGCAGAGCAGCGCCTGGGCGAGTCGCTTGCCGGCCTGCCCCGCGACGAGTACGTGCTGTCGACGAAGGTGGGCCGAATCATCGTGCCGCGCGAGAACCCCGAGGGCGCGAACGACATGGCGAACCTGTTCGATGTGCCGGCCGACCGGGAGCGCGTCGTCGACTACTCCCGCGACGGCGTTCTTCGCTCGGTGGAGGGCAGCCTCGAACGGCTGGGGGTCGACCGCATCGACGTGCTGTTCGTGCACGATCCCGACGCGCACTACCGCGAGGCGCTCGACGGCGCCTTCCCCGCACTCGACGAGCTGAGGTCGCAGGGCGTCATCCGCTCGTACGGCGCCGGAATGAACCAGTCGGCGATGCTGACGCGTTTCGTCGAGAACACCGACCTCGACATCGTGATGCTGGCCGGACGCTTCAGCCTGCTCGATCAGAGCGGGCTCGCCGACCTCCTGCCCGCTGCGCTCGCCCGCGGGGTCTCCATCGCCGCGGCCGGGGTCTTCAACTCCGGCATCCTCGCGACCGATCGCCCGACGCCTGGCGCGCACTACGACTACGCCGCGGCATCCGGCGATCTCGTCGCGAAGGTCGACGCCATCGCCGACATCGTCGAGGCGCACGGCTTCACGGTTCCCGAGCTGGCGGCCCAGTTCCCCCTGCGACATCCGGCGGTCTCGACGGTCGTGCTGGGCGCCCGCGATGCGCGGCAGACCGAGCGCAACGCAGGCCTCCTCGCGCGGGCCATTCCAGACGAGATCTGGTCGGAGCTGGCCGAGGCGGGCCTCATCTCCCGTCCATCGTGAGACAACGCAATAACATGGGCCACATGAGCATGAGCGCCGACGACGGGTCGAGGTTTCTTCCCGCGCGCCGTGCGCTCGCCGACGATGTCTACGACGCCGTGCTCGAGCTGCTCATGGACCAGGTGATCGAACCCGGGTCGCGAGCGAGCATCGACGGCATCGCCCGCCAGCTGAATGTGTCGCCCACGCCGGTGCGCGAGGCCCTGGCCCGCCTCGAGTCGGAGGGGCTCGTTCTCAAGCAGGCACTCAAGGGCTACACGGCCGCACCGTTGCTCGACGACGACGGACTTCGCCAGCTGTTCGAGATGCGCAGGCTGCTCGAGCCCACGGCCACTCGTCTCGCCGTGGAGCGGCTCACCCCCGAGGCCCTGGCCGAGCTCGAGCGCCTGGCGATCGAGATGCACCGCAGCGGCGAGGCGTCGCAGTCGGGCGACGACCGCTTTCAGGACTACAAAGACTTCATGAACCAGGATGCGCAGTTCCACAAGCTCATCGCCGAGCACTCGGGAAATGCGCTGCTCTCCGACGCCATCGTGCGGTTGCGTTCCCACATGCACCACTACCGCCTGTTCTTCAAGCACGGGGTCGCCGACGAGACGTCGGGTGAGCACGAGGCTGTTCTCGAGGCGCTGCGCAGCGGAGACGCCGCTGCGGCCGAGAGTGCGATGATCGAGCACATCTCGCACTCGTATGTGCGCATCGCCTCGGCTATCGGCGCCAGCGGCCCGGGCGCCCCACAGACGTCGGATGTCTGACCCGGATCCTCATCGCTAGTCCTGTTCGCTGAGCCTCCACACCCGCGGCACGATCATGCCGGTGTAACCCGGGCCTACTGTTTCGAAGTGGTCGACGAACGGCCCGATCATGTCCTGCCAGCGGGCGTTCGCCGGGTCCGAGTCGAGGGCCGTCAGGGCGGCCGCGAAGTCGTCGCAGTCGACCACGTGGAAGAGGTCACGGCCGCTGCGCCAGATCGTCCAGTCATGGATTCCGACGCGCGCGAAGCTCTCGACCAGATCGGCGGGAACCGTCGCGTGGGTGCTGTCGTAGTCGTCTTCGAGGCCTTCGCGAACGAGAGAGTGCAGGGCGACGCGCATGGGTCAGTCCTTTCGGGGTGCGGAGAGGGGGTTATAGACAGCGGCGGCCGTGCGGCCGAAGATGTCGTCGCGCTCGCTTTGGGAGAGCCCCGACGTCAGGTGGTGGGCAGCATCCGTCCAGCTCGCCAGCCCGCCGGTCACCTGCGTGAGCGGCCAGTCGCTGCCGAACATCAGGCGACTCGGCCCGAACACCTCGAGGGCGAGCTCGACGGGTTCGCGCAGCTCGTCGATCGACCACGACGACCAGTCGGCCTCGATCACCAGCCCCGAGAGCTTCGTGTGGACGTTGGGCGAGGACGCGACCCCCCTCAGGCCCGCGGCCCAGTCGGCGAGGTCGCCGCCGGCGATCGGCGGCTTGCCGAGGTGATCGAGAACGAAGGCGACCGCCGGATGCTCGGCCACGACCGCCGCCGCGTCGGCCAGTTGGTCGGGCCGCACCACGAGGTCGAACACGAGTCCCGCCTCGGCCAGCGCCTCGAGGCCCGTGCCCACGTCGGTGCGGCGCAGCCAGTGGTCGTCGGGATCCTGGTGGGCCAGGTGCCGGATTCCCACGAGGTGGTCGCCCCCGGGAGCCTGGCGCACGCGCTCCAGCTGGGATGCCACGTCGGCTGTCAGGTCGATCCAGCCGACGACGCCGCGAACGCCTGGGTCGGCAGCAAGCGCCAGCAGGTCGATGGTCTCCGAAGCGCTGTTCGCCGACTGCACGAGGATCGTGCCGTCAATACCCGCCTCGCGCTGTGCCTCATGCAGGTCGTCGAGCCAGAAGTCGCGGTCGATCGGCGCCATGGAGGCGCCGTCGATCCACGGCTGCGGCGTGCGCTCCTTCCGCCAGAGGTGCGCGTGGGAGTCGAGGATCACGAGTCGGCTCGTGGCTCGGCGGGGCGCAGGCGCAGCTCCTGCATTCCTCCGTCGACCGCGATGCTCGTGCCGGTGGTCGAGCGGCTGCGCGGGCTGGCGAGGTAGCAGACGGCGTCGGCGATCTCGGATGGCGCGACCAGGCGGCCGTGCGGCTGACGCGCCTCGAGGGCCGCGCGTTCGGCTGCGGGATCGTCGGCTCGCTCGAGTAGGCGTCCCACCCAGGGCGTGTCGGCCGTGCCCGGGATGACGCAGTTCACGCGCACGCCCTCGCGCAGGTGATCGGCCGCCATCGCCCGCGTGAGCGAGAGCACGGCGCCCTTCGACGCGCTGTAGAGAGCGCGCTGCGGAAGTCCGGCCGTGGCCACGATCGAGCAGGTGTTCACGATGGCGGCGGCCGACGACCGCCGCAGGTGCGGGAGGGCAGCTCGGCTCACGCGGGCGAGGCCGACCACGTTCACGTCGAGCACACGGGTCCACTCATCGTCGGGGTTGTCCTCCACGGTTCCCTGGGCTCCGATGCCGGCGTTGTTGATCACGATGTCGAGCGATCCGTATTCGGCGACCACGGCATCCACCGCGCTGCGCACCGAGGCGTCGTCGCCGACGTCGGCCGCCACGGCGAAGGCGTCGGGATGCGCGCCGTCGATCCGCAGATCGAGCACGGCCACCCGGGCGCCGCGCTCGATGAGTTCGGTCACGACGGCGGCGCCGATTCCCGACGCCCCGCCCGTGACGACGGCCACGAGTCCGTCGAATTCCTGTGCCATGGCTTCTCCTCCTATGCCTGGCCGAAGAGCTGGCGCTGGCGGCCGAGCCCCTCGATCTCGATCTCGACGACGTCGCCCTCGACGATGTAGGGGAATCGGCCCGAGAGCGCGACTCCCTCCGGCGTTCCCGTGAGGATCACGTCGCCGGGGTCGAGCGCGAGGTACTGGCTGAGGTGCCACACGATGTGATTCACGTCGAAGATGAGGTCGGCGGTCGACGAGTCCTGACGCGGTTCGCCGTTCACCCAGCTGCGCAGGCGCAGATCGCCCGGGTCGACCTCGTCGGCCGTGACAAGCCAGGGGCCGAGGGGCGTGAAGCCCGGCGCCGACTTGCCCTTGCTCCATTGGCCGCCGGACTCGGCGAGCTGGAAGTCGCGCTCCGACAGGTCGTTCGCGGTCAGATAGCCCGCGATGTGCCGCGCGGCGTCGGCGGGCGAGTCGAGGTAGAGGGCGCGCTCGCCGATCACGACGCCGAGTTCGACCTCCCAATCGGTCTTCACGCTGCGCTTCGGAATGTCGACCTCGTCGAAGGGCCCGCCCACCGTGTTGGTGGTCTTGAGGAACAGGATCGGGATCTCCGGCGGTGCCGAGCCCGACTCGGCGGCGTGCGCCGCGTAGTTCATGCCGATGCACAGGATCGCCCCCGGCCTGGCGATGGGCGCACCGACTCGCAGCTCGGCCGCCCCCTCGAGCTCGGGCAGCTCTCCGGCGTCGCGCGCCGCAGCGATGCGGTCGAACACCGTGGATGCGAGGTGTGCGCCGTCGAGATCGGTCACGACGCCGCGCAGGTCGAGATGGCGGTCTCCATCGATCAGTACGGGGATCTCGTGGCCCACCGGGCCCAGTCTGGCGAATTTCATCGATGCTTCCTCTTCGAAGTGGTCGTGACGGACGCCGTGTTTGACAGTACAGACATCCTATGTTTAGGCTCGGCACCACCGTAGCCCGAAGGAGCGCAATGAGCAAGATCACCGAGTTCCGCCTCAGCGATGTGCGATTTCCCACGTCGCTGTCGCTCGACGGCTCCGACGCGATGAACCCCGACCCCGACTATTCGGCCGCCTACCTGGTGATCGCCACCGACGCATCCGATGGCCACGAGGGTCATGGCTTCGTCTTCACCATCGGCCGGGGCAACGACGTCGAGGTCGAGGCGATCCGCTCGCTCGAGCCCTACTTCGTGGGCCGCGAGGTCGAACCGCTGCTCGCCGACATGGGCGGCACGTGGCGAGAACTCGTCTACGACTCGCAGCTGCGCTGGCTCGGGCCGGAGAAGGGCGTGATGCACATGGCCATCGGCGCCGCCGTGAACGCGCTGTGGGATCTGCGGGCCAAGCGCGAAGGACTGCCCCTCTGGCAGCTTCTCTCGCGTCTGACCCCCGACGAGATCGTCGACCTGGTCGACTTCCGCTACCTCTCCGACGCCCTCACCCGTGACGACGCGCTGCAGATCCTGCGTGCCGCGCAGGACGGTCGGGAGGGGCGCGAGGCGTCGCTGATCGAGCACGGCTATCCCGCCTACACGACCACGCCGGGGTGGCTCGGCTATTCCGACGAGAAGCTGGCGCGGCTGTGCTCCGAGGCGGTCTCCGACGGCTTCACCCAGATCAAGCTGAAGGTCGGCGCAGACCGGGCCGACGACATCCGGCGCCTGGGAATCGCCCGCGACACGGTCGGGCCCGATGTGCGCATCGCCGTCGACGCGAACCAGCGCTGGGACCGCGACGAGGCGATCGAGTGGATCTCGCTGCTCGCGCCCTTCGACCTCGCTTGGGTCGAGGAGCCCACGAATCCCGACGACGTGCTGGCGCACGCCGCCATCTCACGTGCGATCGCCCCCACCCCGGTTGCCACGGGCGAACACGGCGCCAACCGGGTGATGTTCAAGCAGTTCCTGCAGGCGGATGCGCTGCAGATCCTCCAGATCGACGCGACCCGCGTGGCGGGCGTCAACGAGAACATCGCGATCCTGCTGCTCGCGGCCAAGTTCGGCGTGCCGGTCTGCCCGCACGCCGGCGGCGTCGGCCTGTGCGAACTGGTGCAGCACCTCGCGATGTTCGATTCGATCGCGATCTCGGGCACAACAGAGGGGCGTCTCATCGAATTCGTCGATCACCTGCACGAGCACTTCGTCGAGCCCGTCACTCTTCGCAACGGGCGATACCGTGCACCGCAGCAGCCGGGGTCGGGCGCGCAGATGCTCGACGAGACTGTCGAACGGTTCCTTTTTTCTCCCCGGCTAGGCTGACCCGGTGGCAGTGACGGATGACGCGATCTCGACGATCAAGGCGATGATCGTCTCGGGCGAGCTGAAGCCCGGGCAGCGGCTCCCGCCGGAGAAGGAGCTGAGCGAGACGCTCGGCCTGTCTCGCAATTCACTGCGCGAGGCGGTGAAGTCGCTTGAGATCATCCGGGTGCTGGATGTCCGCCGCGGCGACGGCACGTACGTCACGAGCCTCGAGCCCCGGCTTCTCCTCGAGGCGATGGCATTCGTCGTCGACCTGCACCAGGACCAGTCGATCGTCGAGATCTTCGATGTGAGGCGAGTGCTCGAACCGCACGCAGCCGCCCTCGCGGCCACCCGCATCACCGACGAGGAGCTGGTGCGACTGCGCGTGTCGCTCGACGCCGTGTCGCTCACCACCTCGGTGGAGGACCTCGTCACGCACGACCTGGAGTTCCATCGGCTGATCAGCGAGGCCGGAGGCAACGGCTACCTCGCGAGCCTGCTCGACAGCATGTCCGGCGAGACGATCCGGGCCCGCATCTGGCGGGGCATCACGCAGGAGGGCTCCTCTGCACGCACCCTCGCGGAGCACGCCGCCATTCTGCAGGCCCTTCAGAACCACGATCCCGAGATGGCCCGAGCCGCCCTCACGCTGCACATCGGCGGCGTCGAGTCGTGGATCCGGTCCGCGCTCGAGCACTGACCTCGAGCACCGCTCGCCCTGCTCGCGCCTACTCGCGCCGACCCAGCAGGTACGCCGTCATGCGAGCGCTGAGTTCGGCGTCGATCTCCCGCTCGACACCGTCGAGGCTGTTGATCGGAACGGCCTGCCGCACGCTCGACACCAACCAGAGCGCGTCGGCCGAGGCGAGCTCGGCCACGGGAACCACCGCGTACTCCGTCGCCAGGCCGATCGAGTGCGCGAAGTCGAACACGCTCGCCTGCGTCGTTCCGGCCAGGATCCCCTGGTCGGTGCGGGGCGTGACCAGGGTGTCGCCCCGACGCAGGATGACGTTGGCCGTCGGGCCCTCGAGAACGTAGCCGTCGCTCGACGTGAAGATCACGTCGTCGGCATCGCGGCGCTCGGCCTCCCGCAGCGCCGCCCGATTCACGGCGTAGGAGAGGGTCTTGGCGCCCTGGAGCAGCCAGGGCGAGGTCTGAGCGACGTCGTGCCTGAGGCCCCGGTCGAGGGTCACGGCCCGGATGCCCTCGGTGCGGGCCCGCGCGAAGTCGCCCGCCTCAGCTGCATACGCCCACCCCGTCGGAACGCCCGTTCCCTCGATGCCCCGGGTCATGACCGTCTTGACGTAGAGCTCGGCGACGTCGTCGTGCGCCTCGATGGCCGCGAGCACGGCCCTCCTGTAGAGGTCGAGATCGGGCTCGGGCAGGTCGAGCAGGCGCGCCGAGCGTGCGAAGCGGGCGAGATGAGGCTCTAACGCCTGCGCCCGACCGTCGCAGACGCTGATCGTCTCGAAGATGCCATCGCCCCGGGTCACCCCGAGGTCCATGACCGACACGTGAGGAGTGTCGGGATCGGCCCGCACGCATCCGGCTTCGGCAGAGACAAGGAACAGCACGGGGCGCGACGAACTCATACCGAGAAAGGTACCCGCATGACGGCGTCGCCGCCGCTAGCATCGAGCCATGATCGTTGTGACAACCAATGAAATCGCCGGCCACCGCATCGATGCCGTCTTCGGCGAGGTCATGGGCCTCACCGTGAGATCGCGCGACATCGGCGCCCAGTTCACGGCCAGTTTCCGCGCGCTCGGCGGCGGCGAACTGCCCGAGATGACCAAGGCCCTGTACGAGAGCCGGCAGGAGGTCATGCACCGCATGGTCCTCGAGGCCGAGGCAAAGGGCGCGAACGCGATCGTCGCCATGCGGTTCGACACCTCGGAGATGGGCACAAACTGGACCGAGGTCTGCGCCTACGGCACGGCCGTCTATGTCATCCCGTTGGGTCGCGGAGAGGCCGGGGCGACGGGACAGTCGGCGTACATCGTCGAGTCCGCGGCGTCCGCACCGGCACCCGCGCAGGCGGATCAGACTCCTCCCACCCAGCTTTAGGCGCGTCGGGGCGCTGTTCGGCGTAGCTTTGTACTCATGCGCGAAGAACAGGCCCACATCATCGATGCCCTCACCGTTTTGCCGACGATCGACGCTCACGCCGAGATCGAACGCCGCACCTCTTTTCTCGTCGACTACCTGCGCCGCACCGGGGCCAAGGGCCTCGTGCTCGGCATCAGCGGCGGCCAGGACTCGTCGCTCGCGGGTCGGCTCTGCCAGCTGGCCGTCGAGCGCCTCCAGGGCGAGGGTGTGCAGGCGACCTTCATCGCCGTGCGTCTGCCGTACGGCGTTCAGGCCGACGAAGACGACGCCCAGCTCGCGCTGACGTTCATCAAGCCCGAGCGCGTGATCACCTTCGACATCAAGCGCGGGGTCGACGGCATCGCCGCGGAGTTCGTCGACGCTGTCGGGCGGCCCATCTCCGACTTCAACAAGGGCAACGTCAAGGCCCGTGCCCGCATGGTCGCCCAGTACGCCATCGCCGGCGACGAGGGCCTGCTGGTCGTGGGAACCGACCACGCCGCCGAGGCGGTGACGGGCTTCTTCACCAAGTTCGGCGACGGCGGGGCCGACATCCTGCCACTGTCGGGTCTCACCAAGCGGCAGGGCCGCGCGCTGCTCGAAGCCCTGGATGCGCCCGAGCGGCTCTACCTCAAGGCCCCGACAGCGGACCTGCTCGACGACACCCCCGGCCAGACCGACGAGGCGAACCTCGGGCTCACCTACGCCGACATCGACGACTTCCTCGAGGGCAAAGAGGTCGCCGACAGCGTGGCCGACGCGATCATCGCGCGCTACGCCGCGACCGAGCACAAGCGTTCACTCCCGGTCGGCCCCACCGACTCCTGGTGGAGGTAGCGGGCTAGGGAGCTGTGAGGCGCGGAGGGCGGATAGTCACCGTAGCGCTCCGGGCCGGAGCGCTTGTGCGGCCCGGTCGAGAGCGTCGTCAACGACGCGGAAGTAGGCCCAGCGACCGCGTTGTTCACGCACGGCCAGGCTGGCGTCGACGAGCTGCTTCATGTGGTGTGACACGGTCGGTTGCGAGAGCCCGACCGGTTCGGTGAGGTCGCAGATGCACGCTTCGCCGCCTTCGCTTGCCGCGATAAGGGACAGGAGGCGAAGTCGGGTCGGGTCGCCCAGAGCCTTGAACGCGCGAGCCATATTTTCGGCTTCTTCCACACTGAGCACCCCGCCCGTCACGGGGCTGCAGCAGGCAGCGGCGGCATCGGTCGTGAGAAGAGGGAGAGCCATGGTCATGGTCTGATCTTCTCATGTCGTATTGACATCTGTCGATACATCGATCAACCTCGATACATCGAACCTCGTCGATCCATCAGGAGTTGTCATGCAGAAGAATGAGCTGCCCGTCGTCGTGATCGGGGCCGGGCCGCAGGGTCTCGCTGCCGCTGCGCATCTGGTCGATCGCGATCAGCCCGTGGTGGTCTTCGAAGCCGGCGCGAGGGCGGCCGCGGCGGTGTCCGAGTGGGGGCACGTGCGCCTGTTCTCGGAATGGGGAGAGCTTGTCGACGCCGCTGCGGCCCGCCTGCTCGAGCCCACAGCATGGCAGGCGCCGACGATGGGTTACCCCACCGGTGCACAGTGGGTCAGCGGGTATCTGGCACCGCTGGCAGCGGCGCTGGGTGACCGGATCCGGTTCGGCGCCCGCGTCGTCGGCGTGTCCCGTCGCGGTCGCGACCGCCTGGTCGACGCTGGTCGGGCCGAGCAGCCTTTCACCATTCACGTCGAGACACTCGATGGTCGCGAGTACCGAGTGGATGCGCGTGCCGTGATCGACGCGTCCGGCACCTGGTCGAGCCCGAACCCTGCTGGCGCCGACGGCTTGCCTGCTCTCGGGGAGAAGGCGGCCGCTGAGTTGCTCGATTACCGCATCCCGGACTACCGGAAGCGCACGAGATATGAGGGCCGGCACAGCGTCGTTGTGGGCTCTGGACACTCGGCGGTCACCGCGGTGATCGCGCTCGGCCGGATCGCCCGCCGTGACCCGGCGACGAAGGTCACCTGGGTGCTGCGCCGTGGTGCGATCGGGAACACCTTTGGCGGCGGGGAGGCCGACGAGTTGCCCGCCCGAGGACAGCTCGGAGTCACGGCCAAAGAGTTCGTCGACGCGGGTTTGATCGACCTGGTCACCGGCTTCCGCGTCGAGAAGATCACCCGTGACGATGGCCGGGTGGTGCTCACCAGCGAGGACGGTCGCAGTCTTGCCCCGGCCGACCACGTCGCGGTGCTCACCGGGTTCCGACCCGACCTGTCGTTCCTGTCAGAGCTGCGCCTCGAGCTGGATGCAACACTGCAGGCGCCGATCCGTATCGCGGCGGAGATCGACCCCAATCTGCACTCGTGCGGATCGGTCGCGGCGACCGGTGCCCGGGATCTTGCCCAGCCCGAGCCCGACTTCTATCTGGTCGGCGCGAAGTCCTACGGGCGAGCACCGACGTTCCTGGCGATGACCGGGTACGAGCAGGTGCGCTCCGTCGTGGCAGAACTCGCCGGAGACCACGAGGCTGCTGCCAGGGTCGAGCTGCAGCTGCCCGATACCGGGGTATGCGGTGGGGCCGGCTTGTTCGACTCGACGGGCACGGGGATCGGCGGCAGCTGTTGTGCCCTTCCGGAGAAGCAGCTGATCCAGCTCGGCCGCGCTCCGGCGTCTGTCTAGCGGGTCAGCAGCTCCGCTTCGATGCGGGCTGCGACCGCGTCACGCATCGGTCGAACGGCGTCGGCATCCCAGCTTTCGGGGTTCGGGAAAGACCATTCCAGTACCTCTCCGCGGGGTGTCGACGGCAGCGCCAGGCCTGGCTTCATCAGCACCACGATGTCGGCCTCGTCGAGGTCGGCCGCGGTCACCGCGCGGGGCACATTGCTCGAGATATCCACTCCGAGCTCCGCGACCGTCGCGGCCACGGCGGGGTTCACGACATCGGCCGGCGAGAGTCCCGCTGACATGGCCGTGAATCGGTCGCCGGCGAGGTGGCCGAGGAGGGCGGCTCCGAGCTGAGAGCGGCCGGCGTTGTGCTGGCAGATGAACAAGACAGTGGGTGTGGTGCTCATGAGTTCTTTCGGGTCAGGATGCGACCAGGCGGGGTGCGAGGTCGTCGATTCGGTGCTGTAGGTCGTCGAGGGCGGCATCGAACGCGGCATCCGTACCGATCCGAACCGGGTCGGGGATCGACCAATGGGCCCCGTCGCGCACGCCCAGTTCTTCATGCGCGTTGTCGCACACCGTCACCACGAAATCGCCGACCTCGATCACCTCGGTCAGGGCGCGGGGGTGCACGCCGGGCAGAGTCAACTCATGCCGGGCGGCTGCTGCGATCGCACCAGACGCGATCTGGTCGGCGGGATGCGTTCCGGCCGAGTCGGCGGGGATGCTGCTGACCCTGTTCCACAGGGCGACCGCGAGCTGCGAACGGGCCGAGTTGGCGGTGCACACGAACAACACCCGCCGCGCGGAACCCGCGGCGCCCGGCACGAGACCGTCGAGAGCGGTGTCGGTGAGTCGCACATATGAGCGACGCTTGTCGGCCTCGGATCGGTGCCGGGTGAGCATCCCCACCGATTCGAGCACGTTCAGATGATGGGTGACGAGGTTCGAGCGCATGTCCAATGCATCGCTGATCTCCGACGGAGCCAGCTCGCCGACAGTCAGCAGGTCGACAATCCGCAGGCGCGCAGGGTCGCTGAGCGCGGCGTGCTTCGCCGCCCTCAGCTCGATTTCGTCACTTCGCTCAATGTTCATTGTCTCAATATTGACTGAAGTACCTGCGTGCCGTCAAGATGAGGGCGACATAACAAGGCCACGTCACGGCGCACGAAGTCGTCGTTCCCCATCCTGTCGAAGCCCACTGAAAGGCACATCCTCATGCATCTTGTAGCGATCGGCGGAAGCGACGCCGGAATCTCCACCGCGCTCCGCGCCTGCGAACTCGACCCCAGCGTCGACGTCACCGTTGTCGTCGCGGACTCCTATCCGAACTTCTCCATTTGCGGGATCCCGTATTACTTCTCCCGGGAGGTGAAACCGTGGCAGTCGCTCGCCCACCGCACCCACGCCGATCTCGAAGCGACCGGAATGCGGCTCCGGCTCGATACCCTAGCCACGAGCATCGACGTCGCCGGCAAGCACCTCACCGTGCGGGATGCGACCGGGCAGGAATCGACGATCGCCTACGACGCGCTCATGGTCGGCACCGGAGCATCCCCCTCGACCGCCGGCATCTCCGGCGTCGGTCCTGACGGACTCGGCCCGGACGACGGCGTGCACGTGCTGCACTCGATGGGCCACACATTCGCACTCGAGCGCTACCTCGACGAACACCAGCCCGAAACCGCCATCATCGTCGGAGCCGGCTACGTCGGCCTCGAGATGGCCGAGGCCCTCACCCTCCGCGGCCTCACGGTGACCCAACTGCAGCGCGGCCCCGAAGTGCTCTCCACCCTCGACCCCGAGCTGGGCTCTCTCGTGCACGACGAACTCACCCGCCACGGCGTCGATGTCGTCACAAACGCCCGCGTCGAAGCCATCACTCGAAGCGACGGGCGCCTCACCGTGACCGGCTCCGAAAACGGTCTGGGCTACGCCCGCACTGCAGACGTCGTGTTGTTGGTCGTTGGTGTGCGCCCGAACACGAGCCTGCTCACCGACGCCGGCGCATCCACCGGCCCCGGCGGCGCGGTCGTCGTCGACCATCACATGAGGACGGGCCTGCCCCACGTGTGGGCTGCCGGAGATGGCGTGGTCACGCACCACCGCCTTCTCGGCATCACGTACCTCCCGCTCGGCACCACCGCACACAAGCAGGGCCGAGTCGCCGGAGAGAATGCGATCGGCGGCGATGCCCGGTTCGCTGGCAGTCTCGGTACTCAGGTGGTGAAGGTCTTCGACCTCGTCGCCGCCCGCACCGGCCTGCGCGACCACGAAGCCATTGCTGCCGACTTCACACCCTTCAGCGGCACCGCGATCGCGGACGACCACAAGGCGTACTACCCTGGCGCGAAACCCCTGAGCATCCGCATCACCGGCGACACGAACAACGGGCTCCTGCTCGGAGCGCAACTCGTCGGAGCCCGCGGCGCAGAAATCGCCAAGCGCGTCGACACCTACGCCACCGCCCTGCACCACGGCATGACCGTCGAGGCGATGAGTGACCTCGATCTCTCCTACACGCCCCCGCTCGGCTCCCCCTGGGACGCCGTGCAAGTCGCCACCCAGGCCTGGACTCGCGACCGGATTCGCGCGGACCTGACCATCGACGAATAGCGGAAGCTACTCAGTCACAGACTTTCGTTGCTCAGATCCTGCCGCTGGGCTGCTCACGTCTGACCACGCGCCCACGGGCCAGGCCGGAGGGATGCCACGATGAGGATTCGACCCCGTCATCTACGAAAGGCTCCGCCAGCTCATGCCCACGATCGCCCAGCGCACCTTCACGCCACTCGCCGCCTTATCCCTGATGATCGGGCTCTTCGCCCTCACGGGCTGCAGCGTCATCGACTCGGTCACACCGAAAGACGAGGCCGTGCGCGACGACGAGACCAGCGAGGTCACCGAGGCCGGGCAGGCCGACGTGTTCACGGTCGCGGTGGGCGACTGCTTCAACGACGTGAGCAGTGAGGAGATCAGCGAGGTTCCCGTCGTTCCCTGCGACCAGCCGCACGACTTCGAGGCGTACAGCGCATTCGACCTCGCAGGCGATGATTTTCCGGGAGACGATGCGGTGACCCAGCAGGCCGGCGACGGCTGCACCCCCGCCTTCGCCGAGTTCAACGGCGTCGGCTACGACGACTCGACCCTGTACTTGGGCTACCTGCTGCCCACCGAGGACAGCTGGACCGAGCAGGGCGACCGCGAGGTGCTCTGCTACATCTATGAGGAGAACGTGAAGACCACGGGAACCCTCCAGGGCGCCGCGCGCTAGCCCTGACGCACCTGCCGCTAGGGTCGGTGCATGGCATCCAGTTACGACTTCTTCATCTCCGGCGACCACAACGCGGCGAAGACCCTCATCGGCGACGCGCTGACGGCCGAGGGGTTCACCATCTCGATGAACACCGACGGCGGCTTCCACGCCGTTCGCGGCAGCACCGCCGCCACGGTTCTCTGGGGAGGCCTCGCGGGCAAGAAGCTGCACATGGCATTCGACACCCAGTTCTTCGTCGACAATCAGGGGCAGCTCGTCGCCCGCCTCGTTCGCGATCTGGGCACGAGCGCACTCAAGGGCGGCGCGCTCGGAGCATCGAAGACCGCGACCGCATTCGAGGCGACCTCGCACGCGGTCGGCACGGCGCTGACCAACGCCGGGGTCCTCACGTCGAGCATCGCCAACTAGAGCCGGCTCAGACTCAGACCACGAAGCGGTAGCCCATGCCGGCCTCGGTCAACAGATGCCGTGGCCGCGCCGGTTCGCGCTCGAGCTTCTTGCGCAGCTGGGCGAGATACACGCGCAGGTAGCCCGAGTCGTTCGTGTGGTTCGGCCCCCACACCGCGGTGAGCAGCGCCGCCCGCGTGACGAGTCGACCGGGGCTCCGCACCAGGGTCTCGAGAATGATCCATTCCGTCGGCGTGAGCCTCACGGTCTCGTCGCCACCGGCATCCGATCGCTTGGTGACCCGCTTGGCCGAGAGGTCGACGGTGACGTCGCCGAAGGCGATCAGCGCCTCGTCGCCGGCCGACGGAACACGTCGGGTGAGGGCCCGGATGCGCGCGAGCAGCTCGTCGATGGCGAACGGCTTGGTGACGTAGTCGTCGGCGCCCGCGTCGAGCGCGAGCACCTTCTCCGCGCCGTCGGTTCGGCCCGAGACCACGAGAATAGGCACCTGCGACCAGCCGCGCAGACCCTCGATGACCTCGATGCCCGTCAGCTTCGGCATGCCGAGATCGAGCATGACCAGATCCGGATGCTCGTCGATCGCCGCGTTGAGAGCCTCGGCTCCGTCGCGGGCCACTACCACGTCGTAGCCGCGAGCCCGGAGCGTCACCGAGAGGGCGCGCAGGATCTGGGGGTCGTCGTCGGCGATGAGAATCTTCATTGCTGCTCCTCGAGATCGTCGGCCGACCGTTCATGTGGCGCCGTGGGCAGCGAGACGACCATGGTCAGCCCGCCTCCGGGGGTGTCCTCTGCCTCGATGGTTCCGCCCATGCCCTCGACGAAGCCCTTCGACAGGGCGAGGCCCAGCCCCAGGCCGGTCGAGTTGTCGGTGTCGCCGAGGCGCTGGAACGGAACGAAGATCTCGTCTCGTCTCTCGCCCGGCACGCCCGGCCCACTGTCGACGACCCGCAGCTCGACGCGACCGCGGAAGTCGCTGGCCGACAGACGCACCCTCGCGCCATCCGGTGAGAACCGCACGGCGTTCGACAGCAGGTTCACCAGAACGCGCTGCAGCAGGATCTCGTCGGCCAGCACGGGGGGCAGCACGTCGCCGCCGAGCGAGAGCTCCACGCGATCGGGGCCGAGCTCCAACTCGTCGAGGGCGGGAACGATCACGTCTTCGACGTCGATCGGGTGCACCGAGACCGCCAGCACGCCCGCCTCGACCCGGCTCACGTCGAGCAGGTCGGTCACGAGGGTGGCGAGGGCGTCGAGGCTCTCCTGGGCGGTGTCGAGCAGTTCCGCTCGATCATCCGAACTGAGCTGCACCTCGGTCGAGCGCAACCCGCTGACCGCAGCCGTCGCCGCCGTCAGCGGGCGCCGCAGGTCGTGGCCGACTGCTGCGAGGAGTGCGCTGCGCATACGATCCGCCACGGCGAGCGGTCCAACTTCGCTGGCCGTTGCGGCCAGGTCCCTGTGCTCGAGAGCCTGCTCCATCTGGGCGGTGATAACCGCGAGCAGCCGACGCTCGGATGCCGCGAGGTCGGGGCCGCACAGCTCGAGCGTGGCGCGGTCGCCGACGGGAACGATCGAGTCACGCCCGTTCGTCGAGCCACGCCCGTTCGTCGAGCCTGTCCCGTTCGTCGAGCCTGTCCCGTTCGTCGAGCCTGTCGAGACGGCTTTCCCTTCGACAGGCTCAGGGAACGGCGCAGTCGACACGGCCAGCACAGTGCCGTCGTCGCCCTTGAGGCGCACCTCGCTCAGACTGAAGGCCTCCCGCGTCCTGTCGACGAGAGCCTGAAGCGCATCCTGCCCACGCAGCACGCTGCCGGCCACGGTCGCGAGCAGCTCCGACTCGGCGGCCGCTCGTCGCGCTTGACGAGCACGCCGCGCCGCCCTGTCGACAACAACGCTCACGAGCACGGCGTTCACGACATACAGGCCGAGCGCAAGCAGGTGCAGCGGCTCGCCGACCGAGACCGTGTAGAGCGGATCGACGAAGAAGAAGTCGAGCGTGAGACCCGAGAGCAGCGCGGCGAACAGGGCAGGCCAGATGCCGCCGACCAACGCCACCAGAACGACCAGCAGCTGGAAGGTCAGCACGTCCGAGGTGATCGACTCGTCCGACCTCAGTGAGACGAGCAGCCAGGTCACCAGCGGCCCACCGCCGAGGGCGAGCACGAATCCGAGCACGCGACGGCGCACGGTCAGCGATCCGGTGAAACGAGGAAGAGAGAGCCGCCCTCCGGCCGCCGCGTGCGTCACGATGTGCACGTCGATGTCACCGGATGCGCGGATCACGGTCGCGCCGATGCCCGGCCCCGACAGGGCCGCGCTGAGTCGGCTGCGACGGCTCACGCCGATCACGAGCTGGGTCGCGTTCACGCCGCGGGCGTAGTCGACGAGGGCGGCCGGGATGTCGTCGCCGACCACCTGATGGAAGGTTCCGCCGAGCGATTCCACGAGCGAGCGCTGGGCCGCGAGTGCGCCGGGATGCGCCGCGCGCAGGCCGTCCTGGCTGGTGACGTGAACGGCCACCAGCGTGCCGCCGGCCGACCGGGCTGCGATGCGGGCGCCGCGCTTCAGCAGCGTCTCCCCCTCGGGTCCGCCGGTCAGGGCGACGACCACGCGCTCCCTGGCCTCCCACTTGCTCGCGATGCCGTGGTCGGCGCGATACGACGTGAGCGCCGAGTCGACCTCGTCGGCCAGCCAGAGCAGGGCGAGCTCACGAAGGGCGGTGAGGTTGCCGAGCCGGAAGTAGTTCGAGAGCGCGGCATCGATGCGCTCGGCCGGATAGACCCGCCCGTCGGCCAGCCGGTCGCGCAGGGCCTGGGGCGCCAAGTCGACGACCTCGAGCTGGTCGGCCGCGCGCACGACCCGATCGGGCACGGTCTCCTGCTGCCTGGCACCCGTGATCTGCTCCACGACGTCGCCGAGCGACTCGAGGTGCTGGATGTTCACGGTCGTCATCACGTCGATGCCGGCGTCGAGCAGTGCCTCGACGTCGTTCCAGCGCTTCGGGTTGCGGGAGCCCGGCGCGTTGCTGTGGGCGAGCTCGTCGACGAGCGCGACGTCCGGATGCCGCTCGAGCACCGCATCCAGATCCATCTCGCTCAGCGTCACCCCGCGGTGGGTCACAGCGACGCGCGGCACGACCTCGAGGCCGGCCACCATGCGGGCGGTGGCCTCGCGGCCGTGGGTTTCGACCACAGCGACCACGACGTCGCGCCCCTCGGCCGCAAGACGCGAGCCCTCTTCGAGCATCGTGTAGGTCTTGCCCACGCCGGGCGCGGCGCCGAGCAGCACGCGCAGCCGACCCCGCGACATCGTCAGTCGGCCAGCGCGGCGAGCGCGAGGTTGAGTTCGAGCACGTTCACGGTGGGGTCACCGAGAATGCCGAGGTCGCGTGCCTGTATGTGATTCTCGACGAGCTCTGCCACCTCGTCTTCGGGGAGATCTCGGGCCTCGGCGATGCGCGGCACCTGAAGGCGCGCGTACTCCGGGCTGATCTGGGGGTCGAGACCGGATGCGGATGCGGTCACGGCATCTGCGGGAACCTCGGACTCCGACACGCCCTCCAGTTTAGCGACCGAGGCCAGTCGGTCGCCGATGGCGGCGATGAGATCGGGGTTCTCGGGCCCGTAGTTGCTGCCGCTCGAGGCGGAGGCGTCGTACCCGTCACCGGCAGCAGACGGGCGTGACTGGAACCACTCGGGCTGGGCCGCCCCGTCGGCGTCGGTGAACGACTGGCCGATGAGGGCCGAACCGACCGTCTGGCCGTCGGCATCCTGAACCAGCTGGCCGTTGGCCTGCGCCGGCATCGCCAGCTGGCCGACGCCCGTGATGACGGCGGTGTACCCGACGCCGAGCACGGCGGTGAGGACCACCATGGCGCGGATCGCCACCCAGTACTGGCGGCCGGACCGTGAACGTGAACTCATTTTCTTAGCTTCTCTCTGTATGAATGCGGCCCTTCGACAACCTCAGGGAACGACGTCCGTTCCCTGAGCCTGTCGAAGGGAAAATGCCTAGAACCCGGGGATCAGACTGACGACGAGGTCGACCAGCTTGATGCCGATGAACGGCGCGACCACCCCGCCGAGTCCGTAGACCAGCAGGTTGCGGCCCAGGATGCGCGAGGCCGACAGCGCCCGGTACTTCACGCCGCGAAGGGCCAGCGGCACGAGCACCACGATGATGACCGCGTTGAAGATGATCGCCGACAGGATCGCCGACGCCGGCGAGTGCAGCTGCATGATGTTCAGCAGCGCGAGCCCTGGGAACACCCCCGCGAACATGGCCGGGATGATCGCGAAGTACTTGGCCACGTCGTTCGCGATCGAGAACGTGGTGAGCGCCCCGCGGGTGATGAGCAGCTGCTTGCCGATGCGCACGATGTCGATGAGCTTGGTCGGGTCGCTGTCGAGGTCGACCATGTTGCCGGCCTCCTTCGCGGCCGACGTGCCCGTGTTCATCGCCACGCCCACGTCTGCCTGGGCAAGGGCGGGCGCGTCGTTCGTACCGTCTCCGGTCATGGCGACGAGGTTGCCGCCCTCCTGCTCGCGCTTGATCAGCTCGAGCTTCTGCTCCGGCGTCGCCTCGGCGAGGAAGTCGTCGACCCCGGCCTCGGCCGCGATCGCCGCCGCCGTGAGGGGGTTGTCACCCGTGACCATCACGGTGCGGATGCCCATGGCCCGCAGCTCCGCGAATCGCTCGGCGATGCCCTCCTTCACGATGTCCTTCAGGTAGACGACACCCAGGATGCGGGCTTCGCCCGGCTGCTCCCCGACGGGCGCCGCCTTGGTGGCGACTACCAGGGGCGTGCCGCCCGCGTTCGAGATGCGCTCGACGTGCTCGTCGAGCTGCGCGATCGTCGACGACGCCGCCCTTCCGGACTCCTCCACCCAGGCGAGCACGGCAGAACCGGCGCCCTTGCGGATCTGCGACCCGTCGGGCAGGTCGAGCCCCGACATCCGGGTCTGCGCGGTGAACGGCACGATCACTCCGTCGATGTCGACGGGCCGGTCGAAGCCCTTCGTCTCTGCGAGCGTCACGATCGACTTGCCCTCCGGCGTGGGGTCGGCGAGCGACGACGTGGCGGCGGCCTGGATGAGTTCCAGCGGCGCGACGCCGTCGAGGGCCGTGAACTCGGCCGCCTGCCGGTTGCCGTAGGTGATGGTTCCGGTCTTGTCCATGAGCAGCGTGGTCACGTCGCCCGCGGCCTCGACGGCACGGCCCGACATGGCCAGCACATTGTGCTGCACCAGGCGGTCCATGCCCGCGATGCCGATGGCCGAGAGCAGCGCGCCGATGGTGGTCGGGATCAGGCAGACGAGCAGCGCCACGAGCACCGGAACGCTGACCGACGCGGCCGAGTATCCGGCGATCGGGTTGAGGGTCAGCACGACCACGACGAAGATCACCGACAGGCTGGCGAGCAGGATGTTGAGCGCGATCTCGTTCGGCGTCTTCTGCCGGGCGGCCCCCTCGACGAGCGCGATCATGCGGTCGACGAACGTCTCGCCGGGCTTCGACGTGATGCGCACGACGATGCGGTCGGAGAGCACGCGGGTGCCTCCGGTGACGGCGCTGCGGTCTCCGCCCGACTCCCGCACGACGGGCGCGGACTCGCCGGTGATGGCCGACTCGTCGACCGAGGCGATGCCCCACACGATGTCGCCATCGCCGGGGATCAGCTCCCCCGCCTCGACCACGACGTGGTCGCCGAGGGTGAGGTCGGCGCTCGAGACGGGACGGGTCTGCGCACGCAGGCCACCGGCATCCGTCTCGGCGTCGTATGACGCGATCACGTTCGCGGTGGTCGAGGTGCGGGTCTGGCGCAGGCTGTCGGCCTGGGCCTTGCCGCGGCCCTCGGCCACCGACTCGGCGAGGTTCGCGAAGATGACGGTGAGCCAGAGCCATACGGCGATGCCCGCCGTGAAGGTGACCGGCACGGCCCCGCCACCGGATGAGGCCGGCCCGCCGAGAAACGGCTCGGCGACGGCCAGCAGGGTCGTAAGCACGGCGCCGACCTCGACGACGAACATCACGGGGTTGTGCCACATCTGGCGTGGATCGAGCTTGCGGAACGCGCCGGGGAGCGCGGGAACGAAAGTCGTGGTGAGGGTGGACATGAGTGTTACTGCAGCCCTTCAGCGAGCGGTGCGAGTGCGAGAACGGGGAAATAGGTGAGGGCCGAGACGATGATCGTGACGCCCACGAGCAGGCCCACGAACTGCGGGCGATGCGTCGGCAGGGTGCCTGCCGTGGAGGGGATCTTCGGCTGGGCGGCCAGGGAGCCCGCGAGCGCGAGCACCAGAACGATCGGAATGAACCGACCGAACAGCATGGCCATGCCGAGCGCCGTGTTGAACCACGGGGTGTTCGCCGTGAGTCCCGCGAAGGCCGACCCGTTGTTGTTGGCCGCCGAGGTGAACGCGTAGAGCACCTCGGTGAGCCCGTGCAGTCCGGGGTTCCAGATCGACGTGCTCTCGACGTCGTCGCGGATCGCGGGAATCGCGAAGCTCAGCGCCGTTCCGGCGAGCACCAGCGTCGGGGTGACCAGGATGTAGAGGCTGGCCAGCTTGATCTCCCGCGGACCGAGCTTCTTGCCCAGGTACTCGGGGGTGCGTCCGACGAGCAGGCCGGCGATGAAGACGGCGATCACGGCGAGGATCAGCATGCCGTAGAGACCCGAGCCCACGCCGCCCGGCGCGACCTCGCCGAGCATCATGTTGATGAGCGGCATCATGCCGCCGAGCGAGGTGAACGAGTCGTGCATCGAGTTGACGGCACCCGTCGAGGTGAGCGTCGAGGCCGAGCCGAACAGTGTGGAGGTGGCGATTCCGAAGCGGGTCTCCTTGCCCTCCATCGCTCCGCCCGCGAGCTGCGGGGCCGTGCCCGCGCCGCCCAGTTCGAACAGCGTCAGCGCGGTGAGCGAGACCACGAAGATGGCGGCCATCGCGGCGAGGATCGCGAAGCCCTGGCGCTTGTCGCCGACCATCACACCGAAGGTGCGTGGCAGGCTGAACGGAACAGCGAGCATGAGCACGATCTGCAGCAGGTTCGTGAAGCCGGTGGGGTTCTCGAAGGGGTGCGACGAGTTCGCATTGAAGAAGCCGCCACCGTTGGTGCCGAGCATCTTGATGGCCTCTTGGCTGGCGACGGGCCCGCCCGGGATGCTCTGGGTGCCGCCGGTCAGCGTCGTTACGTCGGTGAAGCCGGCGAAGTTCTGGATGACGCCTCCCGCGATCAGCACGATCGCGGCCAGCACCGCGATCGGCAGCAGCAGGCGCAGCGTTCCGCGGGTGAGGTCGACCCAGAAGTTGCCGAGGGTGCCCTGGCGAGTGCGGGCGAATCCGCGCACGAGGGCGATCGCCACGGCGATGCCGACGGCGGCCGAGACGAAGTTCTGCACCGCGAGGCCGGCGAGCTGCACCGTGTAGCCCATGGTGACGTCGGGCGAGTAGCTCTGCCAGTTGGTGTTCGTCACGAAGGATACGGCTGTGTTGAACGACAAGCCCTCGGGAACGGCCGGGAAGCCGAGCGAGTAAGGCAGGATCGCCTGCGCTCGCTGCAAGGCGTAGACCAGCAGCACGCCGACGAGCGAGAAGGCGAGCACGCTGCGGAGGTAGGCCATCCAGGTCTGCTCGCCCCGGGCATCCACCCCGATCAGCCTGTAGAAGCCGCGCTCGACCCGAAGGTCTTTCGACGACGAGTAGATGCGGGCCATGTAGTCGCCCAGCGGACGGTGGATCGCCACGAGGATGAGAACCAGCGCGCCGACCTGCAGAATCGCGAGAAGAGAGGAGTCCATGTCTAGAACTTCTCCGGCTTCACGAGTGCGTACACGAGGTAGGCGAGGGTGGCGACGGCCAGCACGGCCGAGAGCACGTCGAAGACGATCACAGCTTCGACACCCCCCAGGCGATGAGGCCGACGAGTGCGAACGCGGCGAAGATGCCGAGGACGTAGACGAGGTCGAGCACGGAGAACTCCATCGGATGATGTGGCATAACGCGCCCCGGTCGGGGTCGCACATCCGAGTAGATACCTGCTTTGGCCTGTGTTTCCGGGCCCTAACGGATCCCTAACGGGCGCCCCGCGCATCCATACGGTCTCGATACGCCGGCGCCGTTCCCTGAGCCCCGGTTCCCTGAGCCCCCGTTCCCTGAGCTTGTCGAAGGGAGCTTCCGTTCCCCGAGTGACCACCCGGGCGGAGATTCCCGCCCACCGGCACGCATAGGCGGCCGGTACCTCGAAACCTCCGCCCAACCGGGCGAATGGGCGGAGATACGCCAAACCAACGCACTATTCGCGTCGGATGTGCTCAGCTCCGCCCATTGCGCTGGTCGAGTAGGCCGCCTGCGGCCGTATCGAGGCCACCGTGGCAGATTTCGATACGCCAGCGCCCGTTCCCTGAGCCTGTCGAAGGGAGCTCCCGCACACCGGGCGAGTCGGCCAGCCGCCCTTCGACACGCTCAGGGAACGACTCCTCTACACGACGAAGGCCCCGGGTTCATCACCCGGGGCCCTCGATCGATCGGCTGCTGCTAGTCGCGCAGCTTCTCTTTGTAGTCGTTCTTCGCTTCGGTCGCGTCACGCTCGGCTTCGGCCCGCTTCACGTCGCCCTCCGCGCGCTTGACCTCGGCGTCCGCACGGACCTCGTCGACCTTGTCGCCGATGCGGTCCTTCGCGTCGTCGACCGCCTCGCCGATCTTCTTACCGGTGGCCTGTGCAGCGTCTTTGGCGTTCTCGAGAAAACCCATGAGTTCGTTCCTTCCGGTTGCTTTTCTCCACGGTATGAGCGTCCGCTGAGAGTTGCCGGGGAGCCCTCTAGGCGTCAGCCGTCGAAGCGACGCCGGCTTTCCTCGATCTCGGACTGGTGCTGCTGGGTCCACCGAATAAACGCGCGCACCGGCTCGCTCAGCGTCTCGCCGAGTTCGGTGAGCTCGTACTCGACGCGCGGCGGCGATTCCGGGTAGCTGGTCCGGCTGACCAGGCCGTCTCTCTCGAGCGAGCGAAGCGTGCGGGTGAGCATCCGGTGCGAGATGCCCTCGACCGTGTTCATCAGAGCCGTGAACCGCATCGGGCCGTCGTCGAGGGCTCGAATGACGGGCATCGACCAGCGGTCGCCCGTCATGGTGAAGATGTCGCGAACGAGGTTTCGGGTGCCCGGAACTTCGCACGCCTTCTCCACCCCCGCAATCGATTCCACAGCGGTCGCGATAGACAATGCCGCCATCTCGGATTACTTCCCTTCGTGTGCGTGACGCACTCCAAAGTGCGCGGTGAGAGGCGGGACTAAAACGCGCGCTCGACCTCTTCGTATGACTGACAACGTGCGTTAGGCACGAAAAGTTCCTAAGGAGAGAATCCAGATGACCAAGATCGCAATCATTCTCGGCAGCACGCGCCCCGGACGCAACGGAGAGGCCGTGGCGAAGTGGGTGCGCGACATCGCCGTGCAGCGCGACGACGCGACCTTCGAGCTCGTCGACCTGGCCGACTTCCCGCTCCCCCACCTCGACGAGCCCGGCTCGGCTGCGTGGGGCAACTACCAGAACGAGCACACCAAGGCATGGTCGGCCAAAATCGCCGAGTTCGACGGCTTCGTCTTCGTGACCCCCGAGTACAACCACTCGACCTCCGGTGTTCTGAAGAACGCCCTCGACTACCTCTATAAGGAGTGGAACAACAAGGCCGCAGCCTTCGTGAGCTACGGCGGTGTCGGCGGCGCACGTGCGGTCGAGCACCTGCGTCTCATCGCATCCGAGCTGCAGCTGGCCACTGTGCGCGCCCAGGTCGCGATCTCGCTCATGACCGAGTTCGAGAACTTCTCGGTCTTCACGCCCAGCGACTACCTGCTGCCCCAGGTCGACACCATGCTCGACCAGGTCGTGGCCTGGTCGAAGGCGCTCGAGCCGCTGCACGCCGCGGTCGCCGTGAACGACACCGCCGTTGCCGACTCTGACGAGACCGTCGCCGCCTGATCGACTGAGATCACGGCCGGCCCGTCGTCGGATGCGACGGGCCGGCTTCGCTCAGCCCCGCACCTTCTCGACGCGGCGGCGCAGACCCGCACGCACCGACGGCCACTCGCTCTCCACAATCGAGAACACGACCGTGTCGCGCAGGGTTCCGTCTGCCGTGCGGGTGTGGCTGCGCAGCACCCCGTCCTGCTTCGCGCCGAGTCTGGCGATCGCCTCGCGTGACTGCTGGTTCATCCAGTTCGTGCGGAACTCGACGGCCACGCATCCGAGCGCCTCGAAGGCGTGCCCGAGCAGCAGCAGCTTCGAGTCCGGGTTCGTGCCTGTTCCATGCACCGACGCGGCGTTCCAGGTGAAGCCGATCTCGAGCCGAGGCGTCGTGTGGTCGATGTCCATGTAGGTGGTCATGCCGATCACGCGTCCCGGCTCTCCCGTCTCGCGCTCACGCAGGCGGGTGACGAACGGAAGCATCGAGCCCTCCTGCTGCAGCCCGAGTCGTCGATCGATCTCGGCGCGCATGCCCTCGGGCGATGGCACCGTCGTGTACCAGAGCTTCCAGAGCTCACCGTCGCGCACGGCATCGGCGAGTCCGTCGTGGTGATCGTGGCTGAGCGGCTCCAGAACGACGTGGGTTCCCGACAGGGTGACAGGGGTGATCGCGAGTGTCATGCGATCGAGTCTGCCCGCCACAGTGGTTCATCGACTATGCCACTATTGGCCGAAACGATGAGACCAGTTTTGAGGAGCATCATGCGGCACGCGCGCGCCATCGACATCGCAGAGCTGATCGCCGCCGACGGCCCCGGCAGCTCGCGCGAACGACTGTCGGCGGGGCTCCGGGCGGCCATTCTCAGCGGGCGCATGCGGCCGGGCGACGCGGTGCCGTCGAGCCGCGCCGTCGCATCCGCCGTCGGTGTCGCGAGGGGCACCGTCGTGCGCATCTACGACGAGCTGTCGGGAGAGGGATACCTCGAGACCGTCGCGGGGTCGGGCACCTTCGTGTCGACAAGCGTGCCCGTGCGCACACCGCATGACGGCGCAGGGCCCTCCGACGAGGCTCCGAAGGTCCACGGCACGATCGATCCGTCTCGCTCCCCCGGCCGATCCATCGAGCTGCGCCCAGGCATCCCCTCGACCGCGTCGATCGCGCGCGGCGACTGGGCCTCGGCCTGGCGTCGGGCGACCGCGGGCGAACCGGCCGCCGTCTACCCGCCACCCGCGGGTCTGCCGGCCCTGCGCGAGCAGATCGCGCGGCACCTGTTCCACTCGCGCGGCCTCGCCTGCGACCCCGACGACGTGATCGTCACCTCTGGGGCGCGCGAGGGCCTGGCCCTGGTCGCGCTCGGCCTTTCGGCTCGGCTCGGCGAGCGGTTGCGGGTCGGATGCGAGAACCCGGGTCATGTGGGCAGCCGCGCGGTGCTCGGTCGTCTCGGCGCCGAGATCGTGCCGATCGAGGTCGTCGACGGAGGGGTCGACTTCGCTTCGGTGCAGAACTCGACCATTTCGGCGCTGCTCGTCACACCGAGTCACCAGTATCCCCTCGGCGGCAGTCTCGACGTGGGGCGGCGGCTACAGCTGCTCGAGTGGGCCGAGCGAACGAACGCGATCATCATCGAAGACGACTACGACAGCGAATTCCGGCATGGTCGCAGGGCGCTGCCGTCTATCGCCTCGCTCGACGAGTCCGGCCGCGTCGTTCACGTCGGCAGCTACTCGAAGGTGATCACGCCCTGGCTGCGCTGCGGCTACGTGGTCGCGCGCGATCCCGAGGTGCGGGCCCAGATCCTGGATGCGCGGGCCGACATCGGCGAAACCGTGTCGGGCATCCCGCAGCAAGCGCTGGCGCACTACCTCGAGAGCGGCGGACTCAGTCGGCACCTCGCTCGAACCCGTCGTGCCTACGCGCACAAACGCGCGCTCGTTCTGGATGCGCTCGGCGAGCGGGTCGGTTCGTCGCTCGAGCTGAGCGCGGTCGACGGAGGGCTGCACGCGGTGCTCTCGTCGCGCGTCGAAGCCGGAAACGCCGACCTGGCCGAGCGGCTGCAGCGACACGGAGTCTTCGTCAGCGGCCTGGCCAGGCACTACGTCGCCCCGACCCCGCGAGCGCGCGAGGGAATCGTGTTCGGCTACGGAGCGGCGACCGATCTCGAGCTGCAGGCGGCACTCGAAGCAATCCGCCGCGAGACGACCCGAGGGTGAGACCTGAGGGATGAGAGGCATCACAGCGAAGTCGAGCCCCAGCCCCTGATACGTTGAAGCGATGCCCTCCACGCGCCAGATCACCGAGTTCTCCGATGAACCGGCCGCCGGAAACCCCTGGGTCGTCGAGCCCCTGCCCACGACGATCGAGCTGGTCGAATACGACCCGGAATGGCCGACGCAGGCCCGCGAGATCCGCGAGCGGCTCAGTGAACTGCTGGGCCTCCGGGCGATCCGCATCGATCACGTCGGATCGACCGCCGTCGAGGGCCTGCCCGCCAAACCGGTCATCGACATCGATCTCACGGTGGCCGACTCCACTGACGAGGCGGGCTATGTGAGCACGCTGCAGGACGCCGGATTCGTTCTCACCGTGCGCGAGCCGTGGTGGCACGAGCACCGCCTGTTCCGTGGCGGCCGACGCGCCGACGATCGTGTCGCGCCGACCGACGGTGGGCCGGCCACGAACATCCATGTCTTCGGACCCGACAGCCCGGAGCTCATCAAGCACCTCGTCTTCCGCAACTGGCTGCGCTCGAGCGAGAGCGATCGAAAGCTGTATGCCGACGCGAAACGTGCGGCCGCCGGTGCCCAGCAGGAGCACGACGCGGTCATGGACTACAACGCTCGCAAGCAGACCGTGATCCTCGAGATCTACGAGCGCGCGTTCCGCGCCTCCGGGTTCCTCCGCTGACCCGCACCCGATTCGTCAGTCGACAGACAGCGCCCGCTGCACCTCCTGCCTGAGCCGCGGAACGGTCGTCTGTTCGAACCACGGATTGCGGGAGCGCCAGCCTCGCGCCAAGGGCGACGGATGCACGAGCGGAAAGAAGGGCAGAAACGACTCGGCCGCCCGCACGGTCTCGGTCACGGACTGCCGCTTCTGCCCGCGAAGGTAGTACCGCTGAGAGTAGGCACCCACCAGCACCGTCAGGCGCACCTCGGTCAGAGCGCTGAGAATGCGCGGATGCCACAGCGGCGCGACGTCAGGCCGAGGGGGCAGGTCGCCACTGGAACCTTTGCCGGGATAGTAGAAGTCCATGGGCAGCAGCGCGAACTGGTCGGGGTCGTAGAACGTGGCCTCCGTCACGCCGAGCCACGATCGCAGCAACCGCCCGCTGACGTCGCTCCACGGCTGCCCCGTCTCCTGCGCGACCCGGCCGGGCGCCTGTCCGATCACCAGCACGCGAGCGCGAGCCGATCCGGCGAACAGGGGCTCCCACCCCAGGTCCGTGGCCCAGGCGTTCGACGGGTGCTCCGTGATCTCCCGACGAATGCGATCGAGCTCATCCACGGGGCACTCGGCTCTGCCCGGCAAGCCGGTCACGTACCGGTCCTCCCCTTGCGCGACGCCTTGTGCAGGTAGAGGCGCTGGTCCGCGCGTTCCCTGATCGTATGCGCGGTGTCGTCGGATCGCGCTTCCGTCAGCCCGAACGACCACTGCTCGGGCGTCGACGCACGCAGCCGATCGATCAGGTCGAGCGCCTGCTGCTCCGTCGTGGCGGGCAGCACAAGAAGGAACTCGTCGCCCCCGATGCGCGCCACAGAGTCGTAGGGCCGGGTCACCGACCTGAGAGCGGCCGCATACTGCACGAGCAGGTGGTCGCCGGCGGCGTGCCCCTGCTCGTCATTGATGCGCTTGAAGTCGTCGAGGTCGATGATCACGAGCACCAGCGCCTGACCGGTCCTCGTCGAGCGCGCCAGCTCCGTCTCGATCCGCGCGTCGAGTCCGGAGCGATTCAGAACGCCGGTGAGCGGGTCGGTGGTGATCTCCTGGTCGAGTCTGCTGCGCAGGTAGCCCGCGGCTTCGAGACAGAAAGTCGACACCAGCGCGATGTTGATCCACGGCAGCAGCACCTCGTCCAGGGGGTTCACGACAAGAGCGATGCCCGACAGAACGAACCCACCCGCGGTGGCCGAGCGCGCGATCCACCGCCGATAGAACCAGCCCAGGTAGCAGGCCAGCATCGGATAGAGCAGAACGTTGTTGACGGATGCGATGGGTGCGGTCGATACCGACAGCTGCAGCGACGTGACGACGAAGAAGATGCAGGCCCCCACGAGGCCGACTCCGTTCACGAATCGCATACCGAGGGCGATCGGCGTGCCCGCGAGCACGATGGTCACCGCGATCCAGAACCAGGTCCATGCTCCGCCGAGCGAATCCCCGGTCGAGGTGACGGCATCGAGCAGGCCGCTGGCGGCGATGACCGCGCCGGCCGCCGATGTGACCCAGGCGAACGGCGGAATCGACCGCCGCGCCACCCACGCGGACATGCGGCTCACCAGGCACCCCCCAGACCTTCGATGTCGTCGAATTCTAACGAGCGGATTCAACGACGAAGGCCGGACCGGGATTTCTCCCGATCCGGCCTTCACTCGTTCGCGTGCGCGAGGGGGGACTTGAACCCCCACGCCCTTTCGAGCACTGGCACCTGAAGCCAGCGCGTCTGCCAATTCCGCCACTCGCGCGAACTTAGAGAGATTAGCACGAAGGGGCGGCGCGGGGGAATTCGGGGCGACGGATCGATGGAACGGGCGGAGATGTGCACATCCGAGCCGAATACGGGGTCGGATGTCGAAATCTCCGCCCATTCCCTTCGACAGGCTCAGGGAACGGGGGCGCCATGGTTAAGAGGTACGAGAATCACGCTTGAACACACATAGACGGCGCACTGGGTGGATTTTCACGCAACACAAGTAACATCTACCTGAGCCACGCCGCCCGGGCCGTGGCGCGCGCGCAGAAATTGGGAGACACGTGGGACTGCTGGACAACTTCGAGAAGGGTCTCGAGCGCGCCGTCAACGGTGCCTTCGCCAAGACCTTCCGCTCGGGGCTGGCACCGGTCGAGATCACCTCCGCCCTGCGTCGCGAGCTCGACACCAAGGCCGCCGTCATCTCGCGCGATCGCATCCTCGTGCCCAACTCGTTCCGCGTCATCGTGGGCCCGAACGACTACCAGCGCATGATGGCCCTCGGCCCCACGCTCAACGACGACCTCATCCAGTTCGTGCAGACCCACGCGAAGCAGCAGGGCTATCAGTTCGCCGGCGGCATCTCGATGGAGCTCGTGCAGAACGCCCGCCTCACCGACGGTCTGGTGCAGATCGAGTCGGCCAACGCGGCCGGCGAGGTCACCTGGACACCAGTGCTCGACGTGGCCGGCAAGCGCTACCCCATCACCTCGTCGCGCACCGTCATCGGCCGTGGGTCGGATGCCGACATCACCATCGACGATCCCGGCACCTCCCGCAAACACGTCGAGATCCTGTGGGACGGCAAGCGAGCCCTGGTCAAAGACCTCGGCTCCACCAACGGATCGCAGCTCAACGGCGTCGCGGTCTCGAAGGCCCCGCTCGAGCCCGAGTCGGTCATCCAGATCGGCCGCACGCGCATCGTGTTCCGAGTTCTCGCGCAGTCCGCCAGCGTCGACCAGTACTCCGACCTGCGCACGCAGCGCCAGACCCGCCCCCCAGAGCAGTTCCGCGAGCAGCGACCGCTGCCACCCCGCCCCGACCGCCCCCGCCACGACCCGGGCGGTTTCTGGAGGGACCAGAGTTGAGTGAACTCACCCTTCTGATCCTGCAGTTCGCGTTCCTCGCCCTGCTCTGGATCTTCGTCTTCGTGGTGGTCTACGCCATGCGCAGCGACCTCTTCGGTCGCCGGGTCAAGAAACTGCCGGATGCGCAGGCCGCGAGCGCCGGCGGCTTCCCCAGTGCGGCCCCGGCCGCCGCCTCCGCCGTCAGCACCAACACCCCTCCCCGCCAGCAGGCCCCTGTTCCCCAATCGAAGGTGCCGACCTTCACCCCCCTCGAGGGGTCCTCAGCCGGAACCCACCCCCGCGCCACGACCGGCAACGCCGCCCGTCTCGTCATCACCACGGGCACGAAGAGCGGCACGGAGATCCCCCTCGGAACCATGCCTCTCACCATCGGCCGCTCCACAGACTCGAGCGTCGTCATCCGCGACGACTACACCTCCACGCACCACGCCCGGCTCATGGTGTGGAACGAGGAGTGGATGCTGCAGGACCTCGACTCCACGAACGGAACCTTCCTCGACGGCAAACGCGTCACCTCCCCGGTGAACGTCCCCCTCAATACGCCCATCAAGATCGGCGCGACCAGCTTCGAGTTGCGGCGCTAGGGGATGGCCCTCGTCACATCGAGCGCCGCCATCTCCCATGTCGGCAAGATCCGCTCGAACAATCAGGACTCAGGGTTCGCCGGGCAGTCCCTGTTCGCGGTGGCCGACGGCATGGGCGGCCACGCGGGCGGCGATGTCGCATCCGCCCTGGCCATCACGCGGCTGCGTGAGATCGATGGCGAGTACGGCTCCGCCGTCGACGCCGAGTTCGCCCTGCAGGAGGCGATCGTCGCGGCCAACGCGATCCTCGCCGAGACCGTGTTCGAGCATCCCGAGCTCACCGGAATGGGCACCACGCTCTCCGCCCTCGTGCGCGTGGGCCAGAGCGTCGCCCTCGCCCACATCGGCGACTCGCGCGTCTACCGTTTTCGCGACGGCACCCTCACCCAGATCACCGCGGACCACACCTTCGTGCAGCGGCTCGTCGACTCGGGCCGCATCACGGCAGAAGAAGCGAAGACGCACCCGCGCCGATCGGTTCTGATGCGGGTGCTGGGCGACGTCGATTCGACACCGGATGTCGACCTGCAGGTCATGGACACCCGTCCCGGCGACAGATGGCTGATCTGCTCCGACGGCCTCACGGGCGTGGTCGACAACGATCACATCTCCGAGGCCCTCGCCAGCGAGATGTCGCCCGCCGACGTCGTCTCCGAACTCGTGAAGCAGGCACTCGATGGAGGGGCGCCCGACAACGTCACCATCGTGGTGGTCGACATCAGCTCCTCGTTCGACGAGCACGGCGTCGAACCCGTCACCGTCGGCTCCGCATCCAAGCCCGTGGCCTTCGAGGGCACGCTGGGGCGCCGCACCTCGCGGCTGCCCGGCCTGCGCCTGCACCCGCGAGGCCCGGCCGACCCCAGCCACTTCGAACCCGAGTCCGAGGACTACCTCGACGAGCTCATCGAAGAGAACCGCCGCCGCTCCCGCCGCCGAAAGACGGCCTGGCTCGCCGGCGCCCTCGTCATCGTTCTCGCCCTCGCGGCGGGCGCCTTCGCCGGCTACCGATGGACGCAGACGCGCTACTACGTCGGCGATGTCGACGGCCAGGTCGCGATCTTCCACGGCGTGCAGCAGACCATCGGCCCGATCGCGCTGTCCGAGGTCTACCAGACCACCGACATCCAGCTCGACGACCTGCCCGTCTACACGCAGGAGCAGGTGCGCGACACCATCAGCGCCGACTCGGTGAAGGCCGCGCTCGAGATCGTCAAGCGCCTCGGCGCCGCGGTCGAGCCCGAGTCGAGCTCGACGCCGACCCCCACACCCACGCCGTCCCCCTCATCGACGCCCGACGCCCCGGCGGCCCCCGTTGGCTGATCTCAATGCGTCGAGCCCCGTGATCGAGTCGTCGCCGATCGTTCCGGATGCCGGGCGCGGCATCCGTCGAATCCGCGTGCCCCAGAAACTCCGCAACCTCGAACTGTTCCTGCTGGTCATCGCCTGCGGAATCAACGCGTCCGCGGTCGTGCTCGTCCAGCTCGGCGCAATCGGCACCGTCGACTCCACGGTGATCACGCTCGGCGCCAGCCTCTCGGTCCTTGTGATCGCGATGCACATCGCCCTGCGCTACGTCGCCCCGAACGCCGATCCGTTCATCCTGCCCGTCGCCGCGATCCTCAACGGAATCGGCATCGCCGTGATCTATCACGTCGACCTCATCAACGGCGACACGGGCTGGGATTCGACCGCCATCAGGCAGGTCGTCTGGAGCGCGATCGCCCTGGTTTGCGCGATCGCGGTCGTCGTCATCATCCGCAACCACCGCGTGCTGCAGCGCTATACCTACGTCTTCATGTTCGCGGCATTCGTTCTGCTGCTGCTCCCCATGCTTCCCGGCATCGGGCAGGAGATCTTCGGCGCCCGCGTCTGGATCCACATCGGTCCGTTCTCCTTCCAGCCCGGTGAGATCGCCAAGATCCTGCTCGCCATCTTCTTCGCCGGATTCCTCGTGCAGCGTCGCGACACCCTGTCGCTCGTGGGCCGCAAGGTGCTGGGCGTGCGGTTCCCGCGGGCACGCGACCTGGGGCCCATCATCGTGATCTGGGCGCTGTCGATGTCGGTCATCGTGTTCCAACGGGACCTCGGCACGGCCCTGCTCTACTTCGGGCTCTTCGTGGTGATGCTCTACGTCGCGACCGGCCGCACGAGCTGGATCCTGCTCGGCGGCGGGCTCTTCCTCGCCGGTGCCGTGGTCGCGAGCCAGACCCTCACCTACGTCAACGATCGCTTCAATGCCTGGCTCGACCCCTTCAGCCAGAAGAACTACGACGATGTCGGCGGCAGCTTCCAGCTCGTGCAGGGCATCTTCGGGCTCGCCAACGGCGGCCTCGTCGGCACCGGGCTCGGCCGTGGTCGACCCGACATCACGCCCCTGGCTCAGAGCGACTTCATCATCTCGGCGATCGGAGAAGAGCTGGGACTCGCCGGCCTGTTCGCGATCCTCTGCCTGTACCTGCTCCTCATCGCGCGCGGACTGCGGATCAGCTTCGCGGGCCACGACGACTTCGGCCGGCTGCTCGGCGTCGGCCTGTCGTTCGTGATCGCCCTGCAGTGCTTCGTCGTCATCGGCGGAGTCACCCGGGTGATCCCGCTGACCGGCCTCACGACGCCGTTCCTGGCCTCGGGCGGATCGTCGCTCATGGCCAACTGGATCATCGTCGCGCTGCTCCTGCGCCTGTCGGACACAGTCCGCAACCAGCCAAGGCTGGTGATCTAGTCCGATGAGCAAAGAACTCAAACGCGTCGCGATCGTCGTTCTGCTGATGTTCGCCGCACTCTTCGTGGCGACCACGAGCATCCAGTTCTTTCAGACGGATGCCCTCGCCGCCGACACCCGCAACACGCGCGCCCTCTACGCCAGCTACGACGCGGAGCGCGGGCCGATTCTGGTCGGCGGCCAGCCGATCGCCATGTCGGTTCCGTCCGACGACGACTACAAGTTCCAGCGCACCTACCCGAACGGGCCGCTCTACAGCCAGGTCACCGGCTACTACACGCTCGGCCAGGGATCGACGGGAATCGAGCAGTCCCTGGGCGACTACCTCTCGGGCACGGCCGACTCGCAGTTCCTCGCGCGCATCAACAGCATCATCACGGGGCAGAAGCCCAAGGGCGCGTCGGTGGAGCTCACGATCGATCCCGTGGTTCAGCAGGCGGCCTGGGATGCGCTGGGCGACTACAAGGGAACGGTCGTCGCGGTCGAGCCGTCGACCGGGCGCATCCTCGCCATGGTCTCGAAGCCCACCTTCGACCCCAACACTCTCGCCGTGCACGACACCCAGGCGGTGATCGACGCGTACAACTCGCTGATCGACGCTCCGGGCGACCCCCTCATCAACCGCTCGATCGACGGCAACCTCTACCCGCCGGGATCGACGTTCAAGATCGTCACCTCGTCGGCCGCCCTCGAGAGCGGCATCTCGGCCACATCGACCCAGCCGAACCTCTCGCGCTTCCCCCTGCCCGGTTCGACCAACACCGTCTCGAACGCCGGCGGCGGAACCTGCGGCGGCGGCGACACGGTCTCCCTCGAGACGGCCTTCGTTCTCTCGTGCAACATCCCCATGGCCGAGTTCGGCGTGCAGATGGGCGACAGCACCCTCGTCGACAAGGCGAAGGCCTTCGGATTCGACAAGCAACTCGAGATCCCCATGGCCGTGCAGCCCAGCACCATCCGTTCGCCCATGACCGATGACAAGCTCGCGCTGGCTTCGTTCGGTCAAGACGAAGACAGGGTCACGCCCCTGCAGGTCGCGATGTTCTCCGCCGCCGTCGCCAACAAAGGAACCATCATGAAACCGAACCTGGTCGACTCCATCACGGCGCCCGATCTGACGGTGCTGCAGCAGTTCGAACCCGAGGTGTTCGCCGAGCCGATCAGCTCTGCAACATCTTCGACACTTTCGCAGTTCATGGTGTCCGCCGTCGAGAATGGCGCGGCTACTAATGCAAGAATAGACGGGGTCAGCGTGGCCGGTAAAACAGGCACGGCAGAGAACGGTGAAGACGATCCGTACACTCTCTGGTTCACCGGTTTCGCCCCCGCCGACAACCCTCGGGTGGCCATCGCGGTAGTGGTGGAGGACGGCGGAGGCGAAGACCAATCCGGCTCGGGGAACTCCATCGCCGCGCCGATAGCAAAACGAGTACTTGAGGCGGTGCTGAGTAAATGAGACCCACAGCAGGGCTCACCTTCGGGGGACGCTACGAACTGTCCAGCCGCATTGCGATCGGGGGCATGGGCGAGGTCTGGCAGGCCACCGACCTGGTCATCGGTCGAACCGTCGCCATCAAGATCCTCAAAGACGAATACCTCGGAGACCCGGGCTTCCTCGAGCGCTTCCGAGCAGAGGCGCGCCACGCCGCACTCGTGAACCACGAGGGCATCGCCAACGTCTTCGACTACGGAGAAGAAGAGGGCAGCGCCTACCTCGTCATGGAACTCGTTCCCGGCGAAGCCCTCTCCACCATTCTCGAGCGAGAGCACGTGCTCTCGACCGACCGCGTTCTCGACATCGTCGCGCAGACCGCGTCGGCCCTTCAGGCCGCCCACGCTGCCGGCCTCGTGCATCGCGACATCAAGCCGGGCAACCTGCTGATCACGCCCGACGGCCGGGTCAAGATCACCGACTTCGGAATCGCGCGCATCGCCGACCAGGTTCCGCTCACGGCCACCGGCCAGGTCATGGGAACCGTGCAGTACCTGTCACCCGAGCAGGCGTCCGGCCAGTCGGCTTCGCCGACCACCGACGTCTACTCGCTCGGAATCGTCGCCTACGAGTGCCTCGCGGGCAAGCGTCCGTTCACGGGCGAGTCGCAGGTCGCGATCGCCATGGCCCAGATCAACGAGACTCCGCCCGACCTGCCTATCACCGTCGCAGAGCCGGTGCGCAACCTCGTTCTCTCGTGCATCGCCAAGAAGCCCGAAGACCGTCCGTCGTCGACGGCCAACCTCGCGCGCGCCGCAACGGCGCTGCGCCGCGGAGACATCGCGGCCGCGGCCGCGGCGGTTCCCGCCATCCTCGGCGGCCGTCCTGCCCCGCAGACGCAGGCCACCAGCCTGATGCCCACCGCCAGCACCGTTCCCTATGGGGCCACGCAGGCCACCACCGTGATCGGCGCGGCCGGCGCGGGCGATGCGCTGCTGCCCCCGATCGACGACGGCACAGAGCAGCCCGGCGACAAGAAGAAGAAGCGCAGTCCCTGGACCTGGCCGCTCATCGTTCTCATCGCGATCCTCGTACTGGTGCTCGGCGGCACGATCACCGCACTCGTGATCGGCCAGAACGGCTCGAACGACGTGCCGGTCACCACCGCGTCCACGCCGGCCTCCACGCCGTCGAAGACTCCCACGCCCTCAGTGACACCCACCACGACGCCGCCGGCCACCACGGTCGCCATCCCTGAAAGCGAGCTCCTCGGCAAGTCGTTCGACGACGCAGCCGCCGTCCTCGTCGCGCTGCAATTCGACCTCGGCGCGTCCAACGTGACGGGCACCGCTGCGACGACCGCCGAGCAGGTGGGAACGGTCTACAAGGTCAACCCCGTCGGCAACGTGCAGCGCGGCACCACGATCGAACTCACGGTCTACGGTCCCCTGCCCGTGGTGAACGCACCCGCCACGGCGCCCAAGCTCGACAGCGTCGACGCTCCGTCGCCACTGCCGAACAATCAGGTTCCGGCAGCCACCGGTTCGTTCACCGTCTCGTGGAACGCGTACAGCTGCCCCTCGGGCACGAGCCTCGACGCGTACTCGATCGTCGCCACCAATGCGACGGTCCTCGCGGAGCCGGGCATCGGCACTCAGGCCACGCTGCAGGCCACCGCCGCGGGCCCGGTCACCGTCGCCTACACCGTCACCTGCTCGGGCATCGCGTCTCCCGCCTCTCCGGCCCTCAGCCTCACCGCCGTCGCCGTGGGCGGTTCGACCCCGGCCCCGGGAGCGAACGGCTGACGATCCGCGATTCCCATGCACCTAGACTGAGAACCCCCCTTACACCGACCATGGAGTACCACTGTGACCGATGAACATCGCCTGCTTGCCGGGCGGTATCGAATCGGAGAAGTCATCGGCCGTGGGGGAATGGCCAATGTCTACTCAGGACGAGACGAGCGCCTCGGGCGCCAGGTGGCGATCAAGCTGCTGCGTTCGTCCCTGGCGAGCGATCCCGTCTTCCGCACCCGCTTCAAGCAGGAGGCCCAGGCGGCCTCGCGCATGGCGCATCCCACGATCGTGCGCGTGTTCGACGCGGGCGAAGAGAAGGTGCGCGAGCCCGGTGGATTCGAGGGTGTCGTTCCGTTCATCGTGATGGAGTACGTCGAAGGACGGCTCCTGAAGGACATCATCAAAGAGGGTCCCGTCGCTCCCGCGGAGGCCATCCGCATCACCGAGGGCATCCTCACCGCTCTCGAATACTCGCACCGGGCCGGCGTCGTTCACCGCGACATCAAGCCCGGAAACATCATGCTGACCACGTCGGGTCAGGTGAAGGTCATGGACTTCGGAATCGCCCGAGCGATCTCCGACTCGTCGGCGACTGTCGCCCAGACCACCGCGATTCTGGGAACCGCACAGTACTTCTCTCCCGAGCAGGCCCGCGGCGAATCCGTCGACGCGCGCACCGACCTGTACTCCACCGGCGTCGTGCTGTTCGAGCTGCTCACCGGTCAGGCTCCCTTCCGAGGAGACACGCCCGTCGCCGTCGCCTACCAGCACGTCAGCGAGACCCCTCCGGTTCCCTCGTCGATCAACCACAACATCTCCCCGGCGATCGACCGGGTCGTTCTGCACGCGCTCACCAAAGACCGCTTCTCCCGCTTCCAGTCGTCGGCCGAGTTCCGCACCGACCTGCAGATCGCGGGCGCCGGCAAGATCCCGTCGAAGCGACCCCCTGTCGAAGACTTCCAGTCGTCGCTCTTCGGCGCTCCACCGAGCCTCACGGCCACCTCTGATTCGGCGCTCACCCAGCTGGCCGGCGATGACGACTACGCGGTGCGCACGCAGTCCAGGCCGCCGGTCGTGTGGATCTGGGCCGGCATCGCGAGCGTCGCCGTCATCATCATCGCCATCGTCTTCTGGATCTTCACCCTGCAGCCGACCACGATCGTGCCCGACAACTCGATCACCGTGCCCAGCGTGGCCGGTCAGACCTTCGATTCGGCAGACAGCACACTGCAACAGGTGGGCCTGGTCACGGCCAGGCAAGACGTGTTCGACCCCGATGTTCCCGAGGGTCGAGTGATCCGGACCGATCCGGAGCCCGGCACAGTGCTGAATCAGGGCTCCGATCTGATGATCGACGTCTACGTGTCACTCGGCAAGCAGACCGTCTCGATTCCGGATGTCGGGGGGCAGCCCGCCGCTGATGCCACGACAGCCCTCACGACGCTCGGATTGACGGTCGGCACCACGACCAAAGAGAACTCCGCCACGGCTCCGACCGACGCCGTCATTCGCACAGACCCGGCCGCGGGCACGGCGAGTTTCGTCGGAGACTCGATCAACCTCGTCATCTCTTCCGGCCTCGTGAGCGTTCCCGATGTGTCGGGTCAGCCGCTCGACGTGGCGAGCACGACCCTGCAGGGCCTCGCGCTGCAGGTGAGCGTCGAAGGCGATCCCGGCTGCAAGACCGTCGCGGGCAACCCGGTGTCGAGCCAGTCGATCGCAGCGGGTGATGCGCCGCAGAAGTCGGCCATCGCCATCCGGTACTGCACCGGGGCGTGACGCCTAGCTCGTGCGCATGAGCGGGCTGAGGTGCTGCGCAGCCTCGGGCGCGCCAGTGAGCCCGGCTGCGGCGAGCCAGTTGCCCAGCATGCGGTAGCCGCCCTCGGTGAGAACCGACTCCGGGTGGAACTGCACGCCGAAAACCGGCGCCTCGATGTGTCGCAGGCCCATGATGACGCCGCCGCGAGTGCGGCTGGTCACGAGAAGCTCGTCGGGCACGGTGCCGTCGACCACGGCGAGCGAGTGATACCTGGTGGCCGTGAACGGATCGGGCACGCCCGCGTAGAAGGCACTGCCGTCGTGCTCGATGAGGCTGGTCTTGCCGTGCATCAGCTCGTCGGCATGCGTGACCGTGGCCCCGAGCGCCTCACCGATGGCCTGATGACCGAGGCAGACACCGAGGAGTGGCGTGGAGGCGGCGAGCGCCGCGTGCACGACGGGAATGGACACGCCCGCGTCGTGAGGCGTTCCCGGACCGGGAGAGATGAGCACGGCGTCGTAGTCGGCGATTCGTGCCGACGCGTCGGCGGCCGTGAAGTCGTCGTTGCGCACGACCTCGGTCTCGGCACCCAGTTGGAGCAGGTATCCGTTGAGCGTGTAGACGAAGCTGTCGTAGTTGTCGATGACGAGAACGCGCGTCATCGGTCGACGGTCACTTCCTGTGCGGGGGTGATCAACACGTCGATCCACGGAAAGACCCAGGCGGCGAGGGCGAAGACGACCGCGGCGACAAGAATCAGAACCAGAATGACGCGAAGCCAGACCGGCCCGGGCAGAACTCTCCAGAGGGCGGCGTACATATCAGTTCCCCGATCCGACGACGGATGCGATCTCGGCGGGCGGCCCGGCCGAGCGCGGCTGCCACGATTCGAAGGCGCCGTAGGCGATGATGCGTTCCGACGCGATGTACAGCGGATTGCAGCTGGTAAGCGTGATGAGTCGGTCGACCGGCGTGGCACCCTCGACCTGAGGAACGGGATCGATGACGCCCACGCCGTAGGGGGTCACGTACTCGGTGTCGCGGTACCGGTAGGTGTACCAGCCGTCCTGGGTCTCGACGTAGATGGGATCGCCGATCTGCAGCTCGTTGATCTTGATGAACGCGCTGCCCCAGCCGTCGCGGTGGGCCGCGATCGCGAAGTTGCCGACCTCGCCGGGCATCTGCGTGTCTTCGTAGTGGCCTGCGCCGCCCTTGTTGAGCACGGTGTGGGGGTCGACGCCCTCGGCGATCGTGCGCTTGAAGTCCGCGCCGAAGCGGGGAACGTAGATGATGGCGAAGTCGGTTCCCGTCGACGGCGCCCCCATGACCGCGGGGTCGCCGTAGTTGGCCGGTGCCGCCGTATCGGTCGACGTCGGAGTCGGCGTGGATGTGGGCGTCGTGCCCGTGACGACCGGCAGTTTCCAGTCGTCGGCCAGCGACGAGGCATCCGAAGTCTGCTCGTTGGTGAGCACGATGCTGTTCCACCACAGCTGCCAGCCCAGGAAGAGGAGAACGAACACACCGGCCGTGATGAGCAGTTCTCCGAAGACCCCGACGACCTTGGTGGCCATGCTGCGCTTCACCGGCGTGCGCTCGGCGACCGAGGCGGCGCGGGCCTTCTTCGCGGCGCGACCGGATGCGGCTGCGCCGGCGGCCTCATCGGGACCGTCGCCGTGCGCGGGCGGCTCGGAGGCGAGGATGCCGAGCTGCTGCGTGGGCTCGGACTCGGACTCGGACACGGGGGTCACCGCAGACACCGGCTCGGGCACGGGCGTCTGCTCTGGCTCAGGCGTCTGCTCGGACTCGGGCGTCGCGGATGACGACGTCGGGCTCTTGAGCGCGTCGGCCTCGGCCTTCCGGGCCTCACGCCGTGACATCGGCGCAGGACCGGAACTCGGCTGAATATCCCCCGGCTGGTATTCGGTCATTGTCGTATTGTAAGCGGTGCATGCTGGCCTTTGCCTTGAGAGCCGAGTCGTTCTCAGGCATTCCGGGCTAGAATCTCCCCTATGGCCCGCGAGAAGACCCATTCACCCCGTTCCGAAGTCGCCAAGACTGCTACCCGAAGCGGTGATGAGTCGACCAAGCCCAACCCGGTGTGGTTCAAGCCGGTCATGTTCGGCTTCATGCTCGTCGGTCTCGCCTGGATCATCACGTTCTACGTGAGCCAGGCCAAGTTCCCCATCGCCGACCTGGGCGGCGGCAACATCCTCATCGGGTTCGGAATCGCCTTCATCGGCTTCCTGATGACCACGCGGTGGCGCTGACCCCGTTATCAACGGCCTTACTAGCCTGTGGATAACTCCTAATTACACCCGTGTAATTATCCCCAGCTGTGTATAAGCCTGTTAATAACTCTGTGAGCTAGACGAGGGCCCTCGCCACGGTCAGCCCCACGAGCGCCACACCGGTGGCGACGAGCAGCAGAATCTGCGTGTTCTTCTGCCGCACATTGCGCGTCTTCGTGAAGATCAGGCCCATCAGAGCGCCCGCGGCCAGACCGCCGAGGTGCGCCTGCCACGCGATGCCGAGGCCGGGAATGAACCCGATGACCAGGTTGATGCCGACGAGCACCAGCAGCTGGATGTTCGTGCCTCCCAGATGCCGCTGGATGACGAAGTAGGCGCCCATCAGTCCGAAGATCGCGCCCGAGGCGCCGACGACGCCCTGGAACGGCGACGCGATCAGGTCGACGGCCACCGAGCCGCCCAGGCCCGACAGCAGGAAGAGCGTGAGATAGCGCGCGCGACCGAGCGTGTGCTCGAGCAGCTGCCCGAAGATGAACAGGGCGTACATGTTGAACAGCAGATGGAAGATGCTGCCGTGCATGAAGATCGACGTGATCATGCGCCAGGGCTCGAGCGGCGCCCCGAGACCGGGCTGCGTGTACGCACCGGCGTACTGCAGGGCCTGGGTCACCGACGAGCCGATGCCCGGAACGCTCTGCAGAACGAAGAAGAACGCCGCCAGGCCGATCAGCGAATAGGTGACGACCGGCTGGGTCGACGTGCTGCGGAAGGCCGTGACGAAGCGCGGCTTCGGGCGTGCGGGTCGATTCTGGCGAGCGCAGTCGACACAGTGCACTCCCACGGCCGCCTGCACCTGACACTCGGGGCAGACGGTCTTGCCGCAACGCTGACACAGCACGAAACTCTGTCGACCGGGATGCCGGTAACAGTAGTTATCGGCATCCACCGGAGCCTGGGACACCCGCGCTCGTCTCTATCGTGTTGGAGAGACCTAGGCGGCCTCGATGGTGACGCTCTCGACGACCACGCTGTCGAGCGGGCGGTCGCCCGCGTCGGTCGCGACGGCGCCGATCTTCTCGACGATGCGCTTCGACTCGTCGTCGGCGACCTCGCCGAAGATCGAGTGCTTGGCCTGGAGCCAGGTCGTCGGACCGGTGGTGATGAAGAACTGCGATCCGTTGGTGCCGTGACCGCCGCGCTGGCCGGCGTTGGCCATGGCCAGAACGTAGGGCTGCGTGAAGTTGAGTTCGGGGCTGATCTCGTCGTCGAAGGCATAGCCGGGTCCGCCGGTTCCCTGGCCGATGGGGTCGCCGCCCTGGATCATGAATCCGGGGATGATGCGGTGGAAGATCGTGCCGTCGTAGAGCTTGTCCTTCGAGACCTTGCCGGTCTGCGGGTGGGTCCACTCGATCTCGCCGGTGGCGAGTCCGACGAAGTTGGCGACCGTCTTCGGTGCCTGGTTGCCGAAAAGGTTGACCTTGATGGCGCCGTGGTTGGTGGTGAACGTTGCGACGTGCGTGTGTGCGGGCATGGATAGATTCTCCCATACCCGCCCATGCATCCAGACGAGGCACAGGGTATGTGCGGGCGATCATCAGGGCAAGCCGTGCGCGGCGAGTGGTGCGCGTGGCAAGATTGGGGGGAACCGCGCTCGTTCCGCTGATGGAGGTTTTCAATGAGTCTTACTCGCAAGCGTCGCAAGGCGCTCAAGAAGTTGAAGGGCAGTGCTGAAGAGCTCTGGCTCGACCAGCAAGAGATCCTTGATCGCGCGAACCAGATCGCCCGTGTCGCCGCAGGTCACGCATCCGACCTGACCCGCGAAGAGGTCGTGCCGCGCGTTCGCGGCGCCGTCGACTCCATCGGCCCGGTCATCGGCCGCAACGTCGCCGGGGCCAAGCTCGCGGCCCAAGAAGTGCGCAGCCGCTTCGCGCACGACGTCCTCCCGTCTGTCGGCACCGCCCTCGGCTCCGCCGCGACCGTGCTGCACGTGGCCAACAACCCCTCCGTCAAGCGCGCCATCGCCAAGACGCAGCCGAAGAAGGCACCGGTCGGCGGCATCGTCGCGATCGTGCTCGGCGTCGTGGCTGCAGCAGGCGTCGGCTACGCCCTGTGGCAGACGCTGCGTGCCGATGACGAGCTGTGGATCGCCGACGACGAGGCCGTCTCGGAGACGCCCGCCGGCTAGGCAGCACACCCACGCATCGTCGAGAGCGGCATCCCACACGGGGTGCCGCTCTCGTCGTCTGTACTACGTAACGCGCGCTTCGGCGGCGGAGCGCATCCGCAGACCCACGTCGACGAGGTCGACGCGATCGATCGACGCGACGTCGTCGAGCGCGAACCAGGCCGCCTCGTCGGTGCTGCCGTCGAGCTCGTTCGTGAGCTCGCCGCCCACGATCGCCGCCGTGTAGACGATCCTCAGGGCGTGCAGCGGCACCCCGGATCCGCTGAGTCGATTCTCGGCGGGGATGACCTTCGAGTCGACGCCGATCAGCTCGCCGAGCTCCGCACGGTATCCCGTCTCCTCGGTGATCTCCCGCACGGCCGCATCGGCCGGGTCCTCGCCGGGGTCGATGCCGCCGCCCGGCAGAGTCCATCCCGAGTAACCGCCCTGGCTCCAGTGAGCCAGAAGAATCCGGCCGTCCTGAACGATGACGGCGTAGGCGGCGACGCGGATATTATCCATAGGAGCCAACCTACCCGGCGCGTCAGGACGCGCCGGGCAGGTGATTCGCTCCAGGCCTACTCGGCGGTGCGCCGACGACGACGCAGCACCAGCAGCAGGCCGCCCGCGAGCATGCCGGCCAGGGCGAGAGCACCGAGCACCACAAGCGGCTGGATGCCGAGTCCGGTGTTCGACAGATGCCCGATGGCCGCCGGGTCGGTCGGTCCGCCGGCACCCGTGCTTCCGTCGCCCGGAAGGAAGGGCGGCAGCACGGCGAAGGCGATCTCCACGGGCGCGTTCGACGCGGCCCCGGTGATGACGATCGTGTGGTCTCCCACCTCGGCGTCGGCGGGAACCGAGAAGCTCGCGGCCATGATCCCGTTGCGGTCGGTCGTGACGGTCGCCACCGTCACCGGTGCCGAGCGGAACTCCACCTTCACCTGCTCGCCGGGGGCGAAGCCCGAGCCGTCGAGGCCCACGACGTCTCCGGGGCGGCCCGCCGTGGAGTTCGCGATCACGCGCGGCGTGTAGACCACCGGCGGGGCCGGCGGTTCGTTCACGACCACGGTGCTGTCGGCGGGGTTCTTCGACGTCTCGCCCGTGGCGGTGAGCGAGTAGAGCGCGGGAACCGCGTCATCCGGAACCGAGATCGTGGCGGTGATCTCGCCCGATCCGTTCGAACGCACCGTGGTGGAGGCTCCGTTCGGCAGGGTCTTCAGCTCGACCACCACGTCTTCGTCGGGAGCGAAGCCCGATCCGGTGACGGTGAGCTCCGTTCCGGCCTCGACGTCGTCTGTCGGCGACACCTGGATCGTCGGCGTGTACACCTCGGGCGCCGTGACGACCGCCTTCAGGGTGAGCCGCGTCGTGCCGCTGGCGTTGTAGACCGTGACGTTCACCGTGTACTCGCCGGGCGCCGCATAGGCGTGCGTTCCATCGAGCACATAGCCCCCGTCGGCACCCGCCGTGACCGTCACGTCCTCCGTGGCCGACGCGTCGCCCCATTGAACCCGGGCTCCAGGGGCGGGCGTCGCGGCGTCGGTCACGGCGACCGTTCCGAGACGGGCCTGGATGGCCTCGCCCGTCAGGCCGGCCAGGTCTGCTCCGGCCGTCGCGGTGAACGACAGGTCGGGCACGACGCCGTTGCTGGCGATCGCGAAGATGTGCACGCGACCGGTGACCCCGGGCTCACCCGGCTGCACCGGCAGCGTGATCGATGCGACCGTCTTGCCATCCGGAATCTCGAACGGCACCGTCGAGAAGAAATACGAGGCCGTCTGCGACGGGTTCGCCCCGACCAGCCTGTAGTTCGACTTCACGACCTCGATGTTGCCGTAGGGCGCCGTGGCGCCCGCGTTTCCTCCCTTGGTCCAGTCGGAGAACTGCAGCGGCGTCTCGACCGTCGTTCCGTCGGTGAATGCGACGGTGGCCGTCGTGTCCTGGTTCTTCTCCGTCGCGGAGCCGATGAACGAGAACGCGGTCGCCCCGACGCCCAGCTCGGGAACGATCACCTGGCCGTTGCCGGTCGCGTTGTCGGGCTGGCCGGCGGGCACCACGGGAAGGGTGAAGGTGAGGTCCGTTCCCGGCACCCCGTGCTCGACGCCCTGCTCGAGGCCGCCGTCCTTCAGACCCTGCCTCGGGTACGAGATGCCCTTCGCGTCGCAGTTTCCGCCCACGCCGTCGTCGGCGATGCAGATGCTGTCGAATGCGCCAGTCAGCGCGCCGGGCTCGAGATAGTCCACGGTGATGACGACGGATGCCGTCACCGACTCGGTCTCGCCCCGCACGGCCGACACCGTGGCGCGGTAGGTGCCCGGCTTGGCGTAGACATGCGTCGCCGAGACCGGCACGTTGCCGACCTTCTCCTCGCCGATCGTCGCGTCGGACGTGGTGCCGTCGCCCCAGTCGACCGTGGCCGCGTAGTCGCCCGAGGTGCCGCCCGACAGGATGCCGAGGGCGAAGTCCTTCTCCACTCCCGATGAGGCGGTGAGACCGTCAGCCGGGCTGAACGCCAGGCTGCCCGCCTCGGCGCCCGAGCCGTTCGTGAGCAGCTCGATCTCGGCGAGCGACACCGTGGCATCCCCCGCTGTGACCTGGAGCCGGAACTGCTGGAAGGTGCCCGGCGCCGCGATCTTGAACGGCACGGTCTCGTTGCGGTTGGCGAACGTCTGGCCGGAGCGGCTGTCGACGGTCGTCCAGGTCACCCCGTCGTTGCTTCCCTCGAGGGTCCACGACGACGGATCCGCCTTCGCCGCTCCCGAGGTGAGGGTGTAGAAGGTGGGCCTCTGCCGTGCCCCCGAGTACGCGACGGTCACCTGGGGTGTGGACTTCTGGAACGTGACCTGCGTGGCCGACGAGTTGTCGACCAGGGCGGCGACGTTCTCGCCGTCGACGCTCGACGACGCGGCGATGCCGGCGTCGGTCGTGTCGACCCGCGGTGTGGCGACCGCGTCGCCCGTGGTGAGCGACGGCAGGCCCTCGCCATCCGCACCCCACGACGACGGCTCTGCGCCCATCGAGAAGTCGAGGGTGCCACCCTGAGACAGGATGTTCGAGTCGATGGAGGGGCTGGTCTGCGGCTCGCCGTTCAGGCTGACCGACTGCACGTAGACGTTCTGCGTGCTGTTCTCCGGGGCGTTGATCACCAGCGACTTGCCGTCTTTCAGGGCCACCGTCGCCTTGGTGAACAGCGGCGATCCGATCACGAGATCGGTCGATCCTGTCTGCATCGGGTAGAGGCCGAGCGCGTTGAAGATGTACCAGGCCGACATCTCGCCGTTGTCCTCGTCGCCCGGGTAGCCCTGGCCGATGTCGCTGCCGGTGAACGAGCGCTTCAGAGCCTCACGGGTGATGGCCTGCGCCTTGTAGGGGGCGCCGACCTCGTTGTACATGAACGGGATGTGGTGGCTCACCTGGTTGCTCACGCCCCACTGGCCATAGCGGCCGTCGCGGGCCTCGGCCTCTTCGTGGATGCCTCCGAGCGATGTCTCCGGAGTGCCGAAGAACTCGTCGAGCTTCGCCTCCATGCCGGCCTTTCCGCCATAGAGATTGGCGAGCCCGTTCGGGTCCTGCGGCGCGTGGAACGCGAAGTTCCAGCCGTTGGTCTCGGTGTACGGCCCCCACCAGGTGGTCGGGTCGTAGTCGCCGGGGGCGACAGAGAACGTTCCGTCGGCATTGCGGGCCTGGAAGAAGCCGCCGATCGACGAGTCGAACAGGTTCACGTAATTCGTGGCGCGGTCGAGGTAGTACTCGCTCTGCTCCAGCAGCTCCTGTCGGCGCTCCTCCGGGGTGTTTGGGTCGGCGGCGAGGGCCGCGGCCATGTTGCCGATGCCGAAGTCGTTGATGTAGCCCTCCGTCGCCCACGACACGCTCTCGCCCTGCGACGCGGGGGTGAAGCCGAGGAAGGTCGAGGTGCGCAGGCTCTTGCGCCCCACGTTGTCGTTCGACGACGGCGTCGACGCGTTCTTGAGGGCGGCGTCATAGGTGGCGAGCGCATCCGGCAGCCTCACGCCGCGCAGGTAGGCGTCGGCGAACGACACGTCGGAGCTGGTGCCGGTCATGATGTTGGCGTAGCCGGGCGACGACCACCGGGCGATCCAGCCGCCGTCGCGGTACTGGTCGGTGAATCCGTCGACGAGCTCGGCGGCGACATCCGGATACAGAAGCGAGTAGGCGGGCCACACGGTGCGATAGGTGTCCCAGAAGCCGTTGTTGACGTACATCTTTCCGGAGACGACCTTGGCGCCGGTCGTGGTGGCCGAGCTCGAACCCGAGGGCGCGCTCACCGGGCTCGCGTACTTGTAGTCGGGAGCCTCGACGGTTCCCGTGTTCTCGAACTGCGCGTTCGGGTACACGTTGAGGCGGTACAGATTGCTGTACAGGGTCGTCAGCTCGGTCTCGGATGCTCCCTCTACCGTGACGACACCGAGCCGGTCGTTCCAGACCTGCTGCGCGGATGCCCGCACGGCGTCGAAGGACTGGTCGCCGACTTCCTGGGCCAGGTTCTTGGCCGCCTGATCGAGGCTGATGAGCGACGTGGCGAGACGCAGCGTCACCGTCTTGTTCGCCGACGTGTCGAAGGTGGCGTACTTCGTGAGTGCGCGGCCGCCGTCCGCCGTGCCGGTGGTCGTGGGCTTCTGGTCGAACGAGCCCGAGACGAACATGCGGCTCTGTCCCGCGATGAATCCTGATCCGTGGTCGATCCAGCCGGTCACGGAGCCGGTGGCCGCGTCGATCGTGAAGGAGCCGTCTCCGGTGGGCGAGTCGAGGATAGCGCTGCCCGAGCCGCCGGGGAAGGTGAACTGCATGACCATGCCGCGGTTGGTGGGAGTCATCTCTGCGCGCACGTCGTTATCGAGAGTCACGCCGTAGTAGTCGGGCTGCGCCGTCTCGTTGTCGTGGCTGAAGGTGGCGCCTCGGGCGTGCCAGTTGCCGTTCGGGGCGGATGCGCCGGCGACCGGCATGACCGAGAACTGATTGCGGTCTCCCATCCAGGGGCTGGGCTCGTGCGAGACGCCGAGGCCCTCGAAGCGCGTACGGTTTGAGTCGTCGTTCTCCTGCTGATACGAGTACTCGCGGGAGGTCGCCTCGGCGTTGGTCACCGGAACGAGGAAGTTGAAGGCGTTGGGCACCGCGGTGATGACCTCGTTCGATCCACGCGAGAAGGAGCCGGAGGAGTTGGTGCCGCGCCGGGTGTCGACGTAGTGCGTCAGGCTCGACCCGTCGATGGCGACGGGCTCGGCCTCGATGTCGATGTCGTCGATCCAGCCCTGGAAGGCGGTGTCGGCCTCGGCCCCATCGTTGTCGTAAGAGAGCTGGATGGCATCGATCGTGCGGCCCGCCGCGACGGCCCCCACGTCGATCTGCACGCTGTTCCACTGATTCGTGTAGAGGATCTTGCCCTGACCCTGGCCGAGCGCCGTCGCACCGACGCCGTAGGAGTCGACAGGAGCGACGTCAGACAGGCTGGAGCCGTCGGTGAAGTGCAGGCTCACGGCCGTGTACGTCGACGGGTACTGCAGATCGTTGCCCGTGAACTCGGGGAAGATCTTGTAGGACAGACGGGTGGATTCCGCCACCGGAATCGAGACGTCGAAGAGTCGGTTCGTGGCGTAGCCCTCGCCCGCGTTCGTGTGGTGACCCGAGTACTTGAGCGAGTGGGCGCCCGTGAAGCCCATGCGGGCCTTCATGTTGTACCCCGAACTCGGCCCGGTGCCGATCGTGGTGGTGATGGGCGCGTCGCCCTCACCCGCGTTCTCGCTCGAGATCAGGTCCCAGTCGGCCAGCTGGATGAGCCCGCCCGACTGATTCGACGAGATGTCGAGGCGGTAGGTGCTGAAGGCCGCCGGCGTCGCGACCGTGTAGCTCTTGCGCACACCGCGGTCACCCGCAGCCCACGACTGTCCGGTCTGGGCGTCGACGACGGTCCAGTCCGTTCCATTGTTCGAGCCGAGCACGCGCCAGTCGCGCGGATCGCGCTCGGGTGCGTCTCCACCCGACACGAGGCTGTAGGTGACGGCCGTGAGGCTCTGCGAGAGGTCGTACTGCAGCCAGGCCTTGTTCGCGAAGGCGAGCCACTTCGTGCCCTGGTCGCCGTCGGCGGCGAAGATCGCCGCCTCGTTCGGCGCGTTCTGCGCGCTGGCTGAGACGGTGCTGACGCTCGGCAGCACGCTGCCCGGTGCCTCGCCCGCCACGTTCAGTTGGAGCGGAGCGTCGTCTGCGCCGAGCTCGACCCTGTCGGAGTAGGGCTTCGCCTGCTCGGTCGGTTCGAAAGACGTGGAGAAGTCCTCAACTCCTGCCGCGTACGCGGGAGCGGCGACCGCCAGCGGTACGAGACCGGCCCCCAGCAATGCGGCGGCCACGGTCAGAGAGACCGATCGGCGAAGCGAGTGGGAGCTGGTCCCAGGACGACGGGGGTGGTGCTGCGCCGGCATAACGGCCTTTCGACGATGAATGGCAGAGGAATCTCTTCGATGCGCACGGGCTCGAGACCCGGTCGCTCATCGAAACCTATGTTCTCGTTCCCTCGTTGTCAACGTTGTCTTTTTTCCGGCCCCTGCGTGATCGGCATCTTTCCGGGCTTTTCCGAGTATTTATCACTCTTTGGATCTCACTCTGGGGCAGATCTGATAGCCGATTTGGTCTTAATTGTGACAACGCTGTCATTTCTCTTGCCCGATCACCCGCGTGCCCTAACCTGTACGGCATGGACGATGTCTCCTCACCCCGCCGATCGCGGCCGACGATGAACGACGTCGCGGCCCACGCAGGGGTCAGCCTCAAGACCGTCTCCCGGGTCGTCAACGGACTCGACCATGTGCGCCCCGACAAGTTCGAGAGGGTCACCCGCGCCATCGAGACCCTGGGATTCCGCCGCAACGAGTACGCACGCCAGCTGCGCCAGGGAACGACGGCGACCATCGGCCTGGTTCTCGAAGATGTCGCCGATCCGTTCTACTCCCTTCTCACCCGGGCCGTCGAAGACGTCGCCTTCGAACGGAACCACGTCGTCCTCGCCGCGTCGAGCGCCGAGGATCCCCTTCGCGCCCGGGCGCTCATCGAGTCGTTCGGCGCTCGAGGTGTCGACGGTCTCATCGTGGCGCCGGCCGGTGGAATAGATGCCGGCTACCTGCGAAGCGAACTCGACGCCGGCAGCTCCATGGTGTTCGTCGACCGCCCCGTCTCCGGCATCGACGCCGACACCGTGCTCGTCGACAGCCGCGAGGGCGCCCAGCGCGGCACGGAACATCTGATCGGGCACGGACACCGACGCATCGCCTTCTTCGGCGACGACGAATCGGTCTACACCGCCACGGAGCGCCGCGCCGGGTACCGGGCCGCCCTCGAGGCCGCCGGCATCCCGTTCGACGACCGACTGGTCGTGATGACGGTGCCCTCCACCGCGCCGACGAGCGAACTGCTCGATCGAGTGCTCGCGGGCCCCGACGCGCCGACGGCCCTGTTCAGCGGCAACAACCGCTGGAGCGTTCGGCTGCTCCGCGCCCTGCGCGACCGGAGCGACCGCCTCGCGTTCCTCGGCTTCGACGACTTCGAACTGAGCGACGTCTTGAACCCCGGCATCACCGTCATCGCCCAGGACGCCTCCGCGGTAGGCCGCATCGCCGCCGAGCTGCTGTTCCGCCGGATCACCGGCGACACATCGCCCGTGCAGCGCGTGCAGCTCGCCACGAGGCTCATCCCCCGCGGTTCCGCGGAGCGACCCGGGCCCTTCGCTGCCCGCTGAGTCAGATGTCGTCCATCTGCTTCTTGAGGGCCGCCAGGTCGACGTCGATCAGGGTGCGGATGCGACGGGTGCGGTTGCGCTCGTAGTCGGCGTTTCTCAGCAGCGGCTTGGGGAGCCTGTCGAGTCGGGACTCGACGGCGCCGCCCAGCTCGCCCCACGCATCCTGTCTCGCCGTCTCGACGATCTCGCCGACGTAGTCGTCGTCGTCTGAGAGTCGCTTGAGCTCTGTGGCCACCCGCGAGTACACGGCGTGGCGCAGGTCGAGGCTTGCGAGGTCTTCGGGGTGATAGTCGTGTTCGTGCTTCACGCTGCCGCGGGCCCTGGCGGCCCGCTCGCGCAGCACGTCGGTGACGCGATCGGCGTAGTCCGACTGCTCGGCGGCGAGGCGCACGAGCGACTGCCGCACCTCGCGGCCCGTCGCGTCGGCGTCGAAGGGCTCGTCGTGCCGGAGAGCACTCACGATGATGTGGTTCTTCACATCCATGACCACGGCGAAGCGGGCGATGAGGAGGCCCTCGTCGACGGCGCGCTGCACGGCCTCTTCGGAAACGGAAATGGCCTCGGGCGAATCCTTCGGCCGCTTTCGCTTCCGATCGGATTTTCGCCTCAAGGCCATTTCGATCCACCAGTTTCGAGAACTGCTGTGTTTCCAGGTAGTGCTGTGTATTTCAGTAACGCTTTGTGTTTCGATAACACTGTGGAGCCTAGGAGAATCGAACTCCTAACCCCCTGCTTGCAAAGCAGGTGCTCTGCCAATTGAGCTAAGGCCCCGGGTGAGAAGACTTCTTGTGAAAGCCTCTCGTGGGGGTACGTGGACTTGAACCACGGACCTCTTCGTTATCAGCGAAGCGCTCTAACCGCCTGAGCTATACCCCCGGATGGGCAGATAGTAGGTTATCCCACCTGCACCCGTTTCCCCAAACCGAGCGGACTCGGATGGGAAGTCTGTGTCTTACTTGTTGGTGAAGCCGAGCAGGATTCCGCCCGTGATCTTGGTCGCGAGGTTGTACAGAACGGCGCTGATGGCGCCGAGCGCGGTCACGACGATCACGTTCAGGATCGCCACGATCACCGCGAAGCCCATGACCTGCGAGAGCGATGCGAAGTCGAAGAGGTCGAAGTTGTCCTGGCCGGCGATGTCTTTCAGGAGACCGTTGACCTGGTCGAAGACGCCGGTCTGGTTGAGCAGCGACCAGACGAGGAACGACACGACGATCGTGATGATTCCGAGAATCACCGCGAAGAGGAACGACAGCTTGAGAATCGACCAGAAGTCGACGTAGACCAGCTTGAGCCGCACCTGCTTGGTGGCTGCGGGGCGCGACGACTTCTTCGCGAGTTTCTCGGCGACATTACTCATTCGTCGATTCTTCCTTTCCGTCGGGCTCTGATTCGCCCTGTGCGGCGGCGGCGCTTTCTGGAACACTATCCGACGCCGCTTCGGCGTCGAGGTTTCGTTCTGTGTTCTTTGCGAGAGCGATGATTCTGTCTTCGTCTGCGAAACGGGCGAAGACGACACCCATGGTGTCACGGCCCTTGGCGGGTACTTCGGCCACGGCAGAGCGTACCACCTTGCCGCTGGCAAGAACCACAAGCACCTCGTCGTCCTCCTCGACGATCAGCGAGCCCGCGAGATCGCCTCGGGCCTCCTGCAGCTTGGCCACCTTGATGCCGAGTCCGCCGCGACCCTGCACGCGATACTGCTCGACGTGGGTGCGTTTGGCGAAGCCGCCCTCGGTGACCACGAAGACGTAGCCCTCCTCCGAGACGACCGATGCCGCGAGCAGATAGTCGTCGCTGCGGAACTTCATGCCGATGACACCGGCCGTGCTGCGACCCATAGGGCGAAGCGAGTCGTTCGACGCCGTGAAGCGGATCGACATTCCCTTCTTCGAGACGAGCAGCACGTCGCTGTCTTCTTCGACCAGAAGAGCCGACACGAGCTCGTCGCCCTCGCGCAGGTTGATCGCGATGATTCCACCCGTGCGGTTGGTGTCGTACTCGTCGAGCGCGGTCTTCTTGAGGAGACCCCCTCGGGTGGCGAGCACGAGGTACTTGGCCGCCTCGTAGTCGCGGATGTCGAGGACCTGTGCGATCTGCTCGTCGGGAGCCATGGCGAGCAGGTTGGCGACATGCTGGCCCTTGGCGTCGCGTCCGGCCTCTTGCAGTTCGTACGCCTTGGCGCGGTAGACCCGACCCCTGTTCGTGAAGAACAGCAGCCAGTGGTGCGTGGTCGTCACGAAGAAGTGCTCCACGACGTCGTCGGCGCGCAGCTGTGCGCCCTTGACTCCCTTGCCGCCGCGGTGCTGGCTGCGGTAGTTGTCGCTGCGCGTGCGCTTGATGTAGCCGCCACGCGTGACCGTGACCACCATCTCCTCTTCGGGAATGAGGTCTTCCATGTTCATGTCGCCGTCGAAGCCGAAGACGATCTCGGTGCGCCGGTCGTCGCCGTACTTGTCGACGATCTCGCCGAGCTCCTCGACGATGATCTCGCGCTGGCGGGCGGGCGAGCCCAGGATGACGTTGTACTCGTCGATCTTGACCTGCAGCGCGTCGGCCTCGTCCATGATCTTCTGGCGCTCGAGGGCGGCCAGGCGGCGGAGCTGCATCTCGAGGATGGCACGCGACTGCAGCTCGTCGATGTCGAGCAGCTGCATCAGACCGTCGCGGGCGTCCTCGACCGTGTTGGAGCGGCGGATGAGGGCGATGACCTCGTCGAGCGCGTCGAGGGCCTTGAGGTAGCCCTGCAGGATGTGCATGCGCTCCTGCGCCTCGCGCAGGCGGAACATCGTGCGACGCACGATGACGTCGATCTGGTGCGAGACCCACTCGCTGATGAAGCCGTCGATCGAGAGCGTGCGCGGAATGCCGTCGACGATCGCCAGCATGTTGGCGCCGAAGTTCTCTTGAAGAGAGGTGTGCTTGTAGAGGTTGTTGAGAACGACCTTGGCCACGGCGTCGCGCTTGAGCACGATGACGAGGCGCTGGCCGGTGCGACCCGAGGTCTCGTCGCGGATGTCGGCGATGCCGCCGACCTTGCCGTCTTTGACGAGGTCGGCGATCTTGATCGCCAGGTTGTCGGGGTTGACCTGGTAGGGCAGCTCGGTGACGACCAGGCAGGTGCGACCCTGCAGCTCCTCCACGTTGACGACGGCCCGCATCGTGATCGATCCGCGGCCCGTGCGGTAGGCATCGTGGATGCCCTTGGTTCCGAGGATCTGCGCGCCCGTGGGGAAATCGGGGCCCTTGATGCGCTGGATCAGCGCGTCCTGCAGTTCTTCGCGCGACGCATCCGGGTTCTCGAGCGCCCACACGGCGCCTGCCGCGACCTCGCGCAGGTTGTGCGGCGGGATGTTGGTGGCCATGCCGACCGCGATTCCCACGGAGCCGTTGACCAGCAGGTTCGGGAAGCGCGCGGGGAGGACGACGGGCTCGAGCGTGCGGCCGTCGTAGTTGTCCTGGAAGTCGACGGTCTCTTCCTGGATGTCGCGCACCATCTCGAGCGCGAGCGGGGCCATCTTGGTCTCGGTGTATCGAGGGGCGGCGGCGCCGTCGTTGCCGGCCGAGCCGAAGTTGCCCTGGCCGAGGGCGAGCGGGTAACGCAGGCTCCAGGGCTGGATGAGACGCACGAGCGCGTCGTAGATCGACGTGTCGCCGTGGGGGTGGAACTGACCCATGACCTCGCCGACCACACGGGCCGACTTGGAGAACGCGCGGTCGGGGCGGTAGCCACCGTCGTACATGGCATAGATGACCCGGCGGTGCACCGGCTTGAGCCCGTCGCGCACGTCGGGAAGCGCCCGACCAACGATGACGCTCATGGCGTAGTCGAGGTAGGAGCGCTGCATCTCGAGCTGCAGGTCGACCTGTTCGATGCGGTCGGTCGTCGCACCGGAGGAGTCGGGGGCCTGGGGGATGTCGCCCGTGGTGTCGTCAGTCATGTACTTCTACTTCTTTTCCTTGGTCGCTGGCCTTTGTCGCTGGCCTGTGTGCCACGGAGCCCTTCGACAGGCTCAGGGAACGGATATGGCTGGGCGGACTGGATGTCGAGCGTCAGATGTCGAGAAAGCGAACGTCTTTGGCGTTCTTCTGGATGAAGTTTCGTCGCGACTCGACGTCTTCGCCCATGAGGGTCGAGAAGATCTCATCGGCGGCGGCGGCATCGTCGAGCGTGATCTGGCGGAGGGTACGCGTGTCGGGGTCCATGGTGGTGTCCCACAGCTCGCGGTAGTCCATCTCACCGAGACCCTTGTAGCGCTGGATTCCGTTCTCTTTCGGAATGCGCTTGCCCGCTGCCTGGCCGCTTACGAGCAGGGCGTCGCGCTCGACATCGGAGTACACGTACTCGTGGGCCGCATTCGTCCACTTGAGACGGTAGAGCGGCGGCATGGCGAGGTAGACGTAGCCGAGCTCGATGAGCGGGCGCATGTAGCGGAACACGAGGGTGAGCAGCAGCGTCGTGATGTGCTGGCCGTCGACGTCGGCATCGGCCATGAGCACGATCTTGTGGTAGCGCGCCTTGTCGGGGTTGAAGTCCTCGCCGATGCCCGCGCCGAACGCGGTGATCATGGCCTGAACCTCGTTGTTGCCGAGGGCTCGGTCGAGGCGAGCCTTCTCGACGTTCAGGATCTTGCCGCGCAGCGGCAGGATGGCCTGGGTCTCGGGGTTGCGGCCCTGGATGGCGGAACCGCCGGCCGAGTCTCCCTCGACGATGAAGATCTCGCTCTTCTCGGGGTCGCGGCTCGAGCAGTCCTTGAGTTTTCCGGGCATGCCACCGCCCTCGAGCAGTCCCTTGCGACGGGTCTGCTCGCGCGCCTTGCGGGCGGCAAGGCGGGCCTGGGATGCCTGGATCGCCTTGCGGATGATGTCGCGCGCCTGCGTGGGGTTGCGGTCGAACCAGTCGGTGAGCTCGACACCCACGACACGCTGAACGAAGGCCTTGGCCTCGGTGTTGCCGAGCTTGGTCTTCGTCTGGCCCTCGAACTGCGGCTCTGCCAGCTTGATAGAGATGACCGCGGTCAGCCCTTCACGCACGTCGTCGCCCGAGAGGTTGTCATCTTTCTCTTTGATGATGCCCTTCTCGCGCGCGTACTTGTTGACGAGAGTGGTGAGAGCGGCTCGGAAGCCCTCTTCGTGAGTGCCGCCCTCATGCGTGTTGATCGTGTTGGCGTAGGTGTGCACGCTCTCGGTGTACCCGGTGGTCCACTGCATGGCGACCTCGAGTGCGATCTTGCGCACCGTGTCCTCCTGCTCGAACGAGATGATCTCCTCGTTGACGAGGTCGTTCTTCTTCGCCCGGTTCAGGTACTCCACATAGTCTTGGAGCCCCTTCTCGTAGAGGTAGGTCACCGCGACGGGCTCGCCGTCGTCGCCGGCAGTCGCGCGCTCATCGGTGAGACTGATGCTGAGGCCCTTGTTGAGGAAGGCCATCTGCTGGAACCGGGCACGGAGAGTCTCGTAGTCGAATTCGATCGACTCGAACGTCTCGGCACTCGGCCAGAAGGTGATGCGCGTGCCGGTCTCGGTGGTGGACTCGTCTTTCGAGAGCGGCGCCTCGGGAACGCCGTTGCGATAGCTCTGGCGGTAGACGTTGCCCTGGCGACGCACCTCGACCTCGAGTTCGCTCGACAGGGCGTTGACAACCGAGCTGCCCACACCGTGGAGTCCGCCGGACACGGCATAGCCGCCGCCGCCGAACTTGCCACCGGCGTGAAGGATCGTGAGCACGACCTCGACGGTGGACTTCTTCTCGACGGGGTGCATGTCGACGGGGATGCCACGGCCGTTGTCGGTGACCTGGATGCCGCCGTCGCGTCGCATGACCACGGAGATGGTGTCTGCATACCCTGCCAGAGACTCGTCGACCGAGTTGTCGACGATCTCGTAGACCAGGTGATGCAGTCCGCGGGGTCCGGTCGATCCGATGTACATACCCGGACGTTTGCGAACCGCTTCAAGGCCTTCGAGCACCTGGATCTGGTCGGCGCCGTACTCGCTGTCGGGGTTCACTTTGTCTGATTCAGACATATAGAAATGGGCTCCTCAGTGCCGCCTCGATGTCAGTCAGGAAGGCGACCCTTAATTCTAGCAAAGCCAACGTGTTTTAAACGGCTCTACGGCGATCTGAGCCGCTTATTCTGACCGGGTGACCGTATTTGCCACGTCAACCGTAGGTATCGCGAGGACCACGCCCTGGAATTGATCTGGAGCCCTTTTTCCAGGACGGTGCGTGGGGTGCCTGAAAGCGAACGGTCTCGATGCCCGCGTCGGGGTACGACTGGGCGATGCGCGTCATGATCATCGTGCGCATGTGCCTCAGCTGCGTGGCCCAGGCGGTGGAGTCGCATTGAACGGTGAGAACGGAGTCGGTGACGTCGAGGGGGAAGCTGTGCTCCGCGGTGTCGGCGCCCGCGATCTCGGTCCACGCGAGAAGCAGGTCGGACTTCGCCAGCGGGGTGGCCCAGCCGAGCTCGCTCGTCATCGCGGTCATCACGTCGGAGATGCCCTTGGGGTCTCGTCCCCGGCCGTAGGCCTCGCTCTCCGCGACGGGCTCCCGGATGCGGCGCTTGCGGGTTCCGTATCTGCGGCTCGACGCATCGCCCAACACCTCTTTGAACCTCAGGTACACCGAGGAGGAGAGGTTCGGTTCGTTCCCGGAGGTCTCGGTCCCTGAGCTTTCGTTCCCTGAGCTTGTCGAAGGGCCGGCGTCGCTCACGGCGTGTCCCCTTCGACAGGCTCAGGGAACGGCGCCGGCTCAGGGAACGGCGCCGGGTCGGGCTCAGGGAACGGCACGCTCGGGTCGACGATCGTTCCCGCACTGATGCGCACCGTGTGCGGGGTGAGCGACGGAGGCACATCGTCGTAGACCGCGGCCGTGATCAGCACCTGTTCGTAGTCGGCGACAGCGACGGCGAGTCGTTGCCGCCTCGCCTCGTCGAGCTCGGCGAACACGTCGTCGAGGATCACCACGGGGTCACCGGTGGGCGACTCTATGCGCAGGAGCGTAGCGGCGGAGAGTTTGAGCGAGAGCGCATACGACCACGACTCCCCATGGCTGGCGTATCCCTTCGCCGGCAGTCCGTTGAGCTCGAAGACGAGATCGTCGCGGTGCGGCCCGATGAGGGTGAGTCCACGGTCGAGCTCCTGTCGCCGCACGCGGGCGAGGCCCTCACGGAACAGGCCCGCGATGACCTCGCGCGTCAGCGCGTCTTTCGTGGTGCCCTCGGGAACGGCGAATCCGTCGTCGCCCTGCTCATCGGCATCCGGATGCGCGGACAGCACGCTGAGCCGATTGCCGAGCGCCGGCCGGTGATCGGCTCCCGCGATGGAACGGTACGCGTCGACCACGAGGGGGTGCAGCCTGCCGACCAGAGCGACCCGTTCGGCGATCAGCTCGCTGCCGAGTTCGACCAGGCGCTCGTCCCAGATGTCGAGCGTGGACAGATTCGCGCCGCGCAGGCCCTGGGCGCGTGCGGACTTGAGCAGCGTGTTGCGCTGCTTCAGCACTCTCTCGTAGTCGGACTGCACACCGGCGAGCCGAGGAGTGCGCGCGACGAGCAACTGATCGAGGAATCGGCGTCGTCCAGACGGTTCGCCCCGGATCAGAGCCAGGTCTTCGGGGGCGAAGAGAACCGACGAGAAATACCGCGGCAGCTCGCGAGGCTTGATGACCGATCTGTTGATCTGGGCCCTGTTGGCGCTCGAGCGGTTGATCTGCACCTCGACCAGCAGCTCACGGGCATCGTGCTCGAGCCTGGCCCGCACGATGGCTGCGTTCTGGCCGGCCCGGATCATCGCGTGATCGACCGAGACGCGGTGAGACCCCAGGCTGCTCAGATAACCGAGTGACTCGACGAGGTTGGTCTTGCCCTGGCCGTTGCTGCCCACGAAGAGGTTCGGCCCCGGTTCGAGGCCGACCTCCGCGGTGACGTAGTTGCGGAAGTCGACGAGGGAGAGATGCCGAACGAGCACGGGTCCTCTCCTGTCTTCCGCATGTTCTGTTCCCTGAGCTTGTCGAAGGGGGGCCCTTCGACAAGCTCAGGGAACGACATCACTTCTAGTCTTCGGCCTTCTTGACCGCGTGGCCACCGAACTGGTTGCGCAGTGCGGCGACGGCCTTCATCGACGGCGAGTCCTCCTGGCGGGAGACGAAGCGGGCGAAGATCGACGCGGAGATCGTGGGCACCGGAACGGCGTTCGCGATGGCCTCCTCAATCGTCCAGCGGCCTTCACCCGAGTCCTCGACGTAGCCCTCGATCTCTTCGAACTCCGGGTCCTGCTCGAGAGCCTGAACGAGGAGCTCGAGCAGCCAGGAGCGAACGACGGTTCCGCGCTGCCAGGCTTTGAAGGTTCCCGTGACGTCTTTGATGATGTCTTTGCGGGTGTCGAGCAGCTCGTAGCCCTCGGCGTAGGCCTGCATCAGCGCGTATTCGATGCCGTTGTGCACCATCTTGGCGTAGTGGCCTGCGCCGACCTCGCCCACGTGCACGAAGCCCTCCTCGCGGGGGCCTTCGGGGCGGAGCGCGTCGAAGATCGGCATGAGCAGCTCGACGTTCGCCTTGGTGCCGCCGACCATCAGGCCGTAGCCGTTCTCGAGGCCCCAGATGCCGCCCGAGACACCGGCATCCACATAGCCGATGCCCTTGGGCTCGAGCTCCGCGGCGTGCTTGAAGTCCTCCGTGAAGCGCGAGTTTCCTCCGTCGATGACCAGGTCGCCGTCGGACAGGACCGTGCCGAGCTCGGTGATGACCGAATCGGTGATCTTGCCGGCGGGAACCATGACCCACACGATGCGGGGGCTCGGCAGGGCGGCTGCGAGGGCGGCGAGATCGGCGACGTCTGAGACGGCCGGGTTGTTGTCGTATCCCGTCACCTCGTGACCGGCGTTGCGCAGTCGCGCACGCATGTTGTTGCCCATCTTGCCGAGACCGACGAGTCCAATGTGCATTACGAAATCTCCTTGACGAAATACGTGGGTGATGGCGCCCGGGATCCCGGCCACCGGCATCCGGTGAATTACCGCAGCAACAGGTTCGGCTGCAGCAGGTATTTGTAGTCGTCTGTGCCGGGCTGGTCTTTGGACGACTGGCTCGTGATGAGCACGGGGCCCGGCTTGTTGGGGTTGTCGGTCTTGGTGAACGAGATCCGAACGAATTCCGAGTGCACAGCACTCAGACCATCAAGCAGGAACTGTGGTTTCAGCGAGACGACGGTGTCGGAGCCGGTGAGAAGTGCGTCGATCGATTCGGATGCCTGGGCCTGCTCGGAGCCGATTGCCTCGAGGGTGACACCGTCGATCGTGAACGAGAAGCGGAGCGCGGCCTCGCGCTCGAGAACAAGGCTGACACGGCGGGTCGACTCGATGAGTTCGGCCGTGTTGATGACCGCGTAGTTGTCGACGGTCTCGGGGAACAGGCGCTTCACGGGAGGGAAGTTGCCCTTGATGAGCAGCGACGTGACGGTCTTCTTGTCGGCGCGGAAGGCGATCAGTTCGCGGTCGTCGGTGTTGGTGATCGAGACCGAGATCGTGCCGGCGTTGCCGAACGTCTTGCCGACCTCCTGCAGCGTCTTCGCGGGAACGAGCGCGCTTGCCGTGGTGACTCCGGCGTCGCCCGAATCCCAGTCGATGTTGCGCACGGCGACGCGATAGCGGTCGGTGGCGACGAGCGAGAGCGTGTTGTCGGAGACCTCGAGCTGCACACCGGTGATGACGGGGGTGACGTCGTCTCGGGATGCAGCCACCGCGACCTGGGCCACGGCGGCGGCGAACTTGTCGGCGGGCAGGATGCCCGATTCCTCGCCGATCTGCGGAAGGCTCGGGTACTCCTCGACCGGCATGCTCAGCAGGGTGAACTTGGCTGACCCGCTCGAGACGGTGATGCGGGAGTCTTCTGAGGCGAAGCGCACGGGAGCGTTGGGGAGCTTGCTCGCGATGTCGGACAGCAGGCGGCCTGAGACCAGGACGGTGCCGGGCTCTTCGACGTCTGCCGCGATCTGCGTCTGGGCCGAGACTTCGTAGTCGAACGACGACAGTGTGAGTCCGTCTTCATCGGCCTTGATGAGGATTCCGGAGAGGATCGGCAGAGTGGTTCGCTGAGGCAACAGCTTGACGGCGAAGGAGACGGCTTCGCTGAAGACGTCTCTGTTGGCTTGGAACTTCACGAAGGCACTCCATACGAGATCGGCCAGTTGAGATGGGTTGCTGATTGGCCTCAATGCTAGCGGGTGACGACACCGTCGACGGTTTTTGTGATTCGAGGGCGACGCCGTCGGAAAGGTTGTCGGGGGCTGGATTAATTGAATTAAACGTTAATGGTCTTAACCGCTGTGGATATGTGGATAACTTCTGTGGATTGCAGTCGTGCGTAGGGAACTACACGAGTGTGAGATGTAGAAATCGTGTGCGGCGCGCATCCACAACTCGACCCCGCGACGAACGTGGGATTAACGACTCCACAACTCGGGGCCATCTGCTCACACATTCCGAGCCGTTATCCACAGCTTCTGCACAAGCTGTGGAAAGTGCTGTGTGATGGGACGGTGGGAGGCGCGATCAGACGTCCTTGTAACGCTGGTTGTGCTTGATGCGATTGCTCACTTCGGTGACCTGGTTGTAGATCGACCGCTTCTCGGTCATGAGCTTGCCGATCTTGTTGTTCGCGTACATCACCGTGGTGTGGTCCCGGCCACCGAACAGTTGGCCGATCTTCGGCAGCGAGAGACTCGTCATCTCGCGGCACAGGTACATGGCGATCTGTCGTGCGGTCGCGATCGCCTGCGATCTCGACGAGCCGTAGAGATCGTCGACCGACAGCTTGAAGTACTCGGCCGTGTGGTTGATGATGTCGACCGGCGCGATGATGTTGTCTTCATCGAGGGTGATGAGGTCTTTGAGCACGGTCTGCACGAGCTGCATGTCGACGGGCGTGCGATTGAGGCTGGCGAACGCCGTGACCCGGATGAGGGTTCCCTCGAGCTCGCGCACATTGGACGAGACCTTGGTGGCCATGTATTCGAGGATGTCATCGGGAACGCGCAGCTTCTCGCTCTGCGCTTTCTTGCGGAGGATGGCGATGCGCGTCTCGAGGTCGGGCGTCTGCACGTCTGTGATGAGACCCCATTCGAACCGCGTTCGCATGCGGTCTTCGAATCCGGTCAGGGCCTTCGGCGGAAGGTCGGAGGTGATGACGACCTGCTTGTTGTGGTCGTGCAGGGTGTTGAAGGTATGGAAGAAGGCTTCCTGGGTCTCGGCCTTGCCCTGCAGGAACTGGATGTCGTCGATGAGGAGCAGATCGATGTCGCGGTAGCGGGAGTGGAAGGCCGCTCCCCTGTTGTTCGCGATCGAGTTGATGAAGTCGTTGGTGAATTCCTCGCTCGACACGTAGCGAACGCGCACCCCGGGATAGAGGCTCATGGCGTAGTGACCGATGGCGTGCAGGAGGTGGGTCTTGCCGAGCCCGGAGTCTCCATAGATGAAGAGCGGGTTGTAGGCCTTGGCCGGCGCCTCGGCCACGGCCACCGCCGCAGCGTGGGCGAAGCGGTTCGAGCCGCCGATAACGAAGTTGTCGAAGCTGTACTTCGGGTTGAGCCGGGTGTCGTTGTTGCGCGGCGGCCCGACGGTCTCCTGTGCGGGCGTCGGCTGCTGCTGAACCGGCGGCGTCTCGATGTAGACGGGTTCGGATGCCTCGGCCTGGCCGGCCATTTCGGATCCGCTGATCTCGGGATTGACCACCACAGAGAAGTTGGTGACGTCGAGGCCGGAGTCGAGCTGGCCGATCGCCGTCAGCAGTGACGGGCGCACTCTCAACTCGAGCATGTCTCGGGTGAAGTCGTTGGGAACTTCGAGGTAGAAGGATCCGGCCATGATGCCTTTGGGCACCACCAGACCGAGGAAGCCGCGGAGTTGCGGTGTGATTCGTTCGTCACGGGACAGTGCCTGAAGTACGGAACGCCACTGGCCCTCCGTCGAGGTGTCATCCTCAGCCATGGAACTCCCGTCGAACAATATGAAAAAACAATTCTGCCTGTGGAAAACGAAGGCAGTTAGAGCCGGCGTGCTGAGCGTCCCCGAGCGCCAGCGGGCTGGATAACTAAGCTAGTTGCTGCCATGCGGCAGGGCAAGCTCACTGTATTGACTCTACGCGTGTCATGCACAGGCAGTTTCCACAGTCTGTGGATAATTGATTCTTTGTGCCCGTGAAGTTTGACCATTGGCATTCGAGGTCGTAGGTTTAATCAGTTGACTTGTGGCCAATCGGCCCGCACTTACTTTCCCGGTTCCCTGTCGTGCACACGCGATGAGGTCCGGGCCACGGAGAACACACCATGAGCAAGAGAACTTTCCAGCCGAACAACCGCCGTCGCGCCAAGGTGCACGGATTCCGTCTGCGCATGCGCACGCGCGCCGGCCGCGCCATCCTCGGCGCTCGTCGCCGCAAGGGTCGCACCGAGCTCTCCGCGTAGCAGCAGCCGACCTCGTTTCGCTGTGTTGGCTCACGCCAACCGGATCACCACCGCGGATGACTATCGCGGTGTGGTCCGGCGGGGAACACGTTTCGTGTCCCCGAATGCCGTGACGTACCTTCGTGCACCCAAAAACGACGAGTCCGCTGCCGGTGCTCCACGGTTCGGCTTCATCGTGGCCAAGTCTGTGGGCGTGGCCGTGATCCGCAATAGGGTTCGCCGTCGGCTGAAGGCCGCCAGCTACAGCATGCTCGACCAGGTGAAGCCAGGAACCGATGTCGTGGTCCGGGCTCTTCCCGGGGCTGCATCTCAGCCTTACGGCGTACTCTGCCAGGAGTTGGCCGCATCGCTCCGGAAGGGATCCGCACTCGTATGACGACGGTTCCGGTTTCCTCCATCTCGGCGAAGTACGTGCTGATCAGCGTATTCCTGCTCCCCCGCAACGCGGCGGTCCTCCTCCTCCGCGGGTACAGAGCAGTGATCTCTCCTTTATACGGAGATGTCTGCAGGTATTACCCCTCTTGTTCGTCGTACACCCTCCAGGCAATCCAGCAACGCGGGTTGTCTGTGGGAACCGGTCTCGGCATCCTGCGTATCGCGCGGTGTCACCCCTGGGCGGCCGGCGGTGTCGACGATGTGAGACCCGCCAAAAACCCCCGATACGCGCTGACGCCGTTCGGATTCGTTGTTCCACGTAGCCACGGAAAGGGCTAGACGCTTTGGATCTCCTCGGCACCATACTTTGGCCGATCAAATGGGTCGTCGAACTCATCCTGGTCGCATTCCACTACGTCTGGACGTGGGTAGGACTCAACCCCGACGACGGCCTCACCTGGGTGCTGTCGATCGTCGGCCTGGTGTTGGTGATCCGCGCCGCCCTCATCCCCATCTTCGTGCGGCAGATCAAGAGCCAGCGCAAGATGCTCGAGGTCGCGCCTCAGCTGAAGAAGATCCAAGACAAGTACAAGGGTAAGAAAGACCAGTTCTCCCGCGAGGCGATGTCGCGCGAGACCATGGAGCTCTACAAGCGCACGGGCACCAATCCCCTGAGTTCGTGCCTGCCGCTGCTTCTGCAGATGCCAATCTTCTTCTCGCTCTTCTCCGTTCTCAATGACGCGCAGCACGAGAAGGCCGGTGGTGGCGTCGGCCTCCTCAATGAGGCACTCGCCAAGTCGTTCGGAGAGTCCGATCTGTTCGGCGCACCGCTCAAGGCGACTCTCGCGAACAACGAGGGCAGTGTTCTCGTCATCGTCTTCGCGGTCACGATGATCGCCCTGATGACGGCTTCGCAGTTCATCACGCAGCTGCAGATCATGTCGAAGAACCAGTCGCCCGAGGCCAAGAACAGCCCGATGTTCAAGCAGCAGCGCATCCTGCTCTACATCCTTCCCGTGGTCTTCATCTTCTCCGGCGTGGCCTTCCCGCTGGGCGTGATGTTCTACTGGCTCACCTCCAACTTCTGGACGATGGGGCAGCAGTTCCTGGTCATCCGAAACATGCCCACACCGGGCAGCGAGGCCGCCGCGGCGCGCGAGGCACGACTCGCGAAGCGGGGCAAACTCGTTATCAAGGACGGTCCTCTGAGCGACGAGGTCGTCGAAGACCAGACCCCGAAGACGACGCAGCGGCAGCAGCCCGTGAGCAAGAACCGAGCCAAGAAGCAGGGTGGATCCAAGTGAGTGACGTGACAACAGACGCCGCAACCGTGTCGAACGACGAGACAGATGTGGTCGTCGAGGTCGTCGACGAGGCCGCCATCGGCACCGATCCTGTCGAATCGTCGGAGTCGACCCCCGAGGCGAACCTCGATGACGAGGGCGATATCGCAGCCGACTACATCGAAGAGCTTCTCGACATCTGCGATCTCGACGGCGACATCGACATCGACACTCGCGGCGGCCGTGCCTACATCTCGGTCAACGCTTCCGGCGACAGCAACATTCGTGTGCTGTCGAAGCCCGACACGGTGAACGCTCTCCAGGAACTCACCCGCCTTGCCGTTCAGACCAAGACCGGCGCCTTCAGCCGCCTAATTCTCGATGTCGGCGGAAGCCGTGAGGCTCGCCAGGCCGAGCTGGGTCGTCTCGTCGACGCCGCTGTTGCGAAGATCGAGGCCGGCGACGAGTCGGCCGCGCTGGAGCCCATGTCGTCGTACGAGCGCAAGCTGGTTCACGACATCGTGGCCGAGCGCGGCTTCGCGTCGGCGTCGGAGGGCGACGGCCGCGACCGTCACACCGTCATCACGCGCGCCTGACCCACTCCCCCACTACCCCGGGCAACGCAGTGAGCATCCCTGAGAATACCGAAGCCGAGCCCGCCGTCGCGGCTGAGCTCTTCGGAGACCGCATCGAGCTCGCTCGTCGATTCACGAACGCCCTCGCCACCCACGGCGAGGAGTACGGGTTGATCGGACCGCTCGAGCTGCCGCGCCTGTGGACACGGCACATCCTCAACTGTGCGATCGTGGCGCCGCTGCTGCGCGGAGGCACGGTCGGAGACATCGGCAGTGGAGCGGGCCTGCCGGGCATTGTTCTGGCGATCGCCCGACCCGACGTTCACTTCACCCTCATCGAGCCGATGGAGCGTCGGGTGAAGTGGCTGAACGATCAGGTGCACGAACTCGAGCTCGACAACGTCGTGGTTCTTCGTGATCGAGCCGAGGATGTGCGTCTGCCCGAGGGCTTCGATCAGCTGACTGCCAGGGCCGTGAGCGCCTTCTCGAAACTCATCCCCATGTGCGCTCCCCTGGTTGTTCCGGGTGGCGAATTCATTCTGATGAAGGGCATCAACGCGGCCAAGGAGATCGAGGCCGCCGAGAAGCAGATCCGCCGCTTCAAGCTCCACGACGTTGAGGTCATCGAGCTGGGTGAGGGAACGCTGCCCGAGACCACCCGGGTGATCAGAGCCACGGTCTCCTAAAAGACATCGATGTTTCACGTGAAACATCGATGCGCGGGCTGACTACGGGTGGCTTCCTGTACGACCGTGGCGACCGGTCATTTGCTGGACTGCAGGAACAGACGAAGAGCCCAACAGACGGGTCGGTTGTTCCGACTGCGGTGAGAACTGGCGTTGGGACGAGGTGAAGCGGACCCTCGTCTTGGTGGGGGTCGCGACTTGACGTCCGGATCAGTGGCTCTTGGTGACACCGCCTCCGGCAGATGCCGTTCTGGCTCAGAGGAGAGTTGGAGACAATCTCGTCAAGCGAATTCTGTGCGGGAGCTCACTGGTGCTCGACGCATTGTGGGTCGTCGGGCCGCGAGCGTGTTCTCCGCGGCGGCTGGGGTCATCGAGATTCGGGCTGGGGGTTCCCGGAACCCCTCCCCTACGTCGGTCCTCGCAGAGATGGATGAGGGCGTTATGCTCCGGGTGGCAGCCAAACAACCGTATGGTCGTGGGCGAGGTACCCCTGTCGGTGCGCGGGCCGCGATGAGCTCGAATGCACTATCGGGCCAGCGGCGTCGGGCCTGAGGTGGCCAGAATACGCTTGTGTTCGAGCGGCCGAGGAGACCCCCCGCGTCCATTTTGAGGTCGCCGGGGTGATTTCGATATGCCGTGCTCGTTCCTAGCGGCTACTCAATTGGCGCGTTCCGATGTTCAGTCAGTAGTCCCTCGGTCGAACAATGGATTTCGGTGCGCTGGTTCCTTCTGCTCGACGTGGAGACTACTACTGGAGGAGAGAGCCCGCCGGTCGAGTAGGCCGCTTGCGGCCGTATCGAGGCCACGGCCAGGTGATGTCGATACGCGTGCTCGACCCTCGTGTAGTGACTCTGGGCATCAGTATGGCCTCTGAGTACTCCCCCGGCCGGGCAAGCTTCCCGGACGGACAGTGCCCGGGCGGGACAGTCGATTCCGATGCGCCGGTCGTTCTGGTCGCAGCGGGAGGTTGTGCCGACAAGGTGCGCCGGTCGAGTAGGCCGCCCGCGGCCGTATCGAGGCCACTCACCGTCGGGTAATTTCGATAGGCTGACGCGTTCGTCACGTGGCTACTTTGTCCGCGCGAAAGATGAGGCGGATTTGCCGACCATTTTAGGCACCTATGTTTCACGTGAAACATGCGACTATCGGCGACGACCTGTGCCGGCCGAGTAGGCCGCCCGCGGCCGTATCGAGGCCGCTACAGGGTGATTTCGATACGCCGGTTGGTTCCTCGCCGGCTACTTGATCGGCGCATTCGCGTGTTCAGTCGGCGCCGCGCTCTGCTTAGTCGATTCGTTTGGGTGGCCGACCCGTGCTGTCCGTGGCGGGGATACTGGCCGATGAAGTGCGCCGGTCGAGTAGGCCGTCCGTGGTCGTGTCGATGCCACTGTGAAGTGACCTCGATACGCCCGCTCGTTCGTGCCGCGGCTACCCAGTCGGGGCGAAAGGTTAGATAGACCTTCCCGCCCACTGTGGGCGTCCATGTTTCACGTGAAACATGCAACCATCGGCCACCAGGTGCGCGTTCGGAGTAATCAGCCTGCAGTTTTGTCGGGGCCACGGTCAAGTGATATCGATCTGTCTGCTCGATCCTCGTGTAGCTGCTCGATTCGGCCATCAGGATGGTCTATGAGTAATCCCCTGCCGGTCAGTCTTCTCGGCCGGGTTGTCTCGCGGCGGGAGAGTGGTTTCTGCTGCGCCGTGTTCAGTCGACGGACCAGAACTGTTCGTGGGGGGACTGAGGCAGACGAAGTGCTCCGGTGGATCGGCGGGCCCCTGTTATGTCGAGGCCGCTGTCAGGCTATTTCAATACGCCGGCTCGTTCCTCGTGCGGCTACTCAATCGGCGCGTTCGTTTGTTTAGTCGGTGTCCCTCCGCTTAGTCGACCCGGCTGGGTTGGCCGTCGGGTCCGAACTGTCCGTGGCGGGGTCTCTGGCGGACGAAGTGCTCCGGCCTAGCAGGCGGGCCGCAGGTATATCGAGGCCACCGTTGGGTGATTTCGATACGTCGGCTCGTTCCTCGCTCGGCTACTCAATCGGCGCGGAGGGATGAGATCCGGCTGGCCGACAGGTTTGGATGTCCTTGTTTCACGTGAAACATTGACTGAGTATGTCGACCACTCCTAACGCGACGCGTCAGCGGGAAGACCTGTGACTCGGGCAGGATCTGCTCGACCATATTCCACAATCGCTCGTCCTCAAATCTCCTACTCGATTCCGTGGCCACGAGTCAAGACGCGCGCCAAACTTTTCGTTCGCTGAAACGGATCCTAAGCGATTTTCGGCTCGGCGAAAATACCCGAAATCGGGACCAGATTCGACCGATTCTGGTCTCAACTTAGAGTTTCCAGCGGCGACAGGTACTTTGGTCTAGGGACGATATCGTTTCGACATCTGGTCGCTTCAGTGGTCGATCGATGTCTCCCATCCCCCTCCCTCGACCTCGGGTCTCAACAGGTCGACAACGGAACTCAGCAAGTCAGGATTTGTGGATGTCAACGGAAGCAATCGGCGGAGCAGCATCATTCGATGCGTCGACGCCCCTGGCTCGTGAACTGGCCGACCTCTCGAACCGGCGACGCAATTTTGCCAAACGTGTTGTGCCGCTGCCGGAGACCACGAGGGTGTTCACGGTCGCGAATCAGAAGGGGGGCGTCGGTAAGACCACGACGACGGTCAACCTTGCCGCCGCCCTCGCGAGGAGCGGAGCTCGAGTACTCGTCATCGACCTCGACCCACAGGGCAATGCGTCGACAGCATTGGGAGTCGAACACCGCGCTGAGACGCCGAGCGTCTACGACGCTCTGATCCGAGACGAGCCCATGTCGGATCTCGTGCAGAAGAGCCCCGAGTTCGACACCCTGTTCTGTGTGCCGGCGACCATCGACCTGGCAGGTGCCGAGATCGAACTCGTTCCCATGGTCGCCCGCGAGCAGCGGCTGCGCAGCAGCGTCGACACCTACCTGCAGGAGTCATTCGACGCCGGCGTCGCCTACCACTACGTCTTCATCGATTGCCCTCCCTCGTTGGGCCTGCTCACCATCAACGCGTTCGTCGCAGCCCACGAAGTTCTCATCCCCATCCAGTGCGAGTACTACGCACTCGAGGGTCTGAGTCAACTGCTCAAGAACATCCAGCTGATCGAGCGTCACCTGAATCCCACTCTGGCCGTGTCGACGATCCTGCTCACCATGTACGACGGACGCACACGCTTGGCATTCCAGGTCGCTGAGGATGTGCGCAGCCACTTCCCCGACCAGACGCTCACCGCCGTCATTCCGCGGTCGGTGAGAGTGTCGGAGGCTCCCAGCTATGGTCAGACCGTGATCAGCTTCGACCCCAATTCCCCCGGCGCGCTCTCGTATTTCGAGGCCGCAGCCGAGATCGCAGACAGAGGAGCGCCCACCGATGGCAACTAAAAAGAGAACAGGCCTGGGCCGCGGAATCGGTGCCCTCATTCCCACGAACGATGCGGTCGACGCCGACGGTCGGCCTGGAGCCCGGCCCGTCGATGTCTTCTTCGCGGATCGCGGCGATGCGACGGTGTCGTCACTGCCGCAGGCGAGTCGGACCGAGACGGAGCTGGTCGAGGTACCGGGTGCGCGGCTAGCGCACCTGAACCCTGCCGACATCGTTCCCAACGCGAAGCAGCCTCGTGCCGTCTTCAAGGAGGACGATCTGGCCGAGCTCGTGGTGTCGATTCGCGAGATCGGTGTGCTGCAGCCTGTCGTCGTGAGGCCTCTTCCCGTCGTGGATGGCGAGAGGCCCAAGTACGAGTTGGTCATGGGCGAGCGTCGTCTGCGGGCCACCCGTCAGGTCGGCCTCGACACGATCCCGGCGATCGTCAAGGACACCGCAGACGAGAACATGCTGCGCGATGCTCTGCTCGAGAACCTCCACCGCTCAGAGCTCAACCCGCTCGAAGAGGCGTCGGCCTACCAGCAGCTGCTGAGCGACTTCGGCATCACTCAAGACGAGCTGGCTACGCGCATCGGCCGGTCGCGCCCCCAGATCACCAACACGATTCGCCTGCTTCGCCTACCGGCCGCAGTACAGAAGCGCGTTGCGGCGGGAGTTCTGAGCGCGGGCCACGCGCGGGCCGTGCTCTCTGCCGGCGATGCCGAGGCGATGACCCGCCTGGCCGACAAGATCGTGAACGAGGACCTCTCGGTTCGCGCTGCCGAGGCGGCGGCGACAGCCGTGCCGAAGCCGGCGAAGGCCAAGACGGCCGCGGGCACGAAGCGGGGTCACCTCGATGAGATCGCTGATCGACTGGGCGATCGCCTCGACACTCGTGTGAAGGTCAGCCTCGGCAGGACCAAGGGCCAGATCGTCATCGACTTCGCGACCATCGGTGACCTCAATCGCATCCTCGCGGAACTGGGCGACAAAGGCTTCGGTCGCCCCTAAGCCGCTCCCACTCCCCTCAACGCAACAACCCCGATGTTTCACGTGAAACATCGGGGTTGCGTCGTTAAAGACCAGGGAGGGCATGTTTCACGTGAAACATTCCGGCTGCAGGTCAGGCTGAGGCGTCTGCGATCGCCTTCTCGCCCAGAGCCTCGTACACCTGTCCGAGGTTGAGCCCTGCAGCCTGGATGGCCTGTGGGACGAGGGAGGTCTCCGTGAGGCCGGGCAGAACGTTCGCCTCGAGGAACCAGACGATGCCGTCATCGTCGACGATCAGGTCGACGCGAGAGATGTGGCGAAGTGCCAGCGTGTTGTGAATCGAGAGTGCCGTGGACTGGGCCAGCTCGGTGATGTCACTCGACAGGCGAGCGGGCGTGAAGAAGCGGGTCTCCCCCGCGTTGTATCGAGCGTCGTAGCCGTAGACGCCGAGGCGTGGCTCGATCTCGACGGCGGGCAGCGCGTAGGGGCCATCGCCGGTGTCAATAACGCCGACCGAGATCTCGGTGCCCGAGACGCGACGCTCGATGAGTGCGACATCACCGTACGTGTAGGCCTCGACGACGCCCCTCCGAAGGTCATCAGTATCGGCGACCATCGTGACGCCCTGTGCCGACCCACCCATGGCCGGCTTCACGACGAGGTCCGTGCCGAACTGGCTGGCCACGCGATCGAGGACCTGAGCCGAACCGAGCTCCCGGAACGTGTCGCGAGGAAGGGTGATCGACTCCGGCGTGGAGAACCCGGCACGCGCCACGATGACCTTGGCTGTGGGCTTGTGCCAGGCCAGCCGACTGGATCCCGGCTGCGACCCGACGTAGGTGATGTCGAGAGCATCCAGCAGTGCGCGCAGGGCGCCGTCCTCACCGCTGGCCCCGTGCAGGGCGGGCCAGACCACGTCGGGACGGTTCGTCTCGAGATAGGACAGCAGCGACGCATCCGGTTCGCGCAGAATCACGGTGTGCCCACGGTCGAGCAGGCCGTCGGCCACGCGCCGACCCGATCGAAGTGAGACGTCGCGCTCGTGCGAGATGCCTCCGGCCAGAACGACGACGGTACGAGAGGTCACGGTATTCATCCCTAATTGGTGTTGGGCGGCGGTGCTGTGTAGTTGTCGTCACGACGGACGGCGGTGAGGGGCCCTGTGGCCGAGAATGACTCGAGCAGGTCGCGCTCGGCATTGATGACGCTGGTGAGGCGTCGGATGCCGAGCTTGATCTGCTCCGGTGCGGGATAGCAGAACGAGAGTCGAATGTTGTTGCGGCCCTGCCCGTCGGCGAAGAACGCGGTTCCGGGCGTGTAGGCCACGAGTTCGGTCACCGCACGGGGCAGCATCTGCTTCGAGTCGAGATAGTCGGGCAGCGTGAGCCAGACGTAGAAGCCGCCGTTGGGGTTGGTCCAACTCAGGTCTGGCAGGTATTCGGTGAGCGCTGAGAGCATGGTCTCTTTGCGCTCCTTGTAGATGCCACGGAAGGTGTCGATCTGGCCCTTCCAGTCGGCCGTGTCGAGGTATTGGCTGATGATGAGCTGGCTGAACGAACTCGGGCTGAGCACGGCGGCCTCGTTGGCGAGGATCAGTTTCTCGCGGATGGCGTGGGGCGCGAGGGCCCAGCCCACTCGGAAGCCCGGCGCGAGGGTCTTCGAGAAGGTGCCCAGGTAGATGACGCCGTCGGTTTCGAGCGACCGGATGGCGGCGGGCGGCTTCTCTTCGAAGTAGAGCAGGCCGTAGGGGTTGTCCTCGAGAACGAGAATGCCCTCTGACCGGCAGATTTCGAGGATCTCGACGCGGCGTTCCCAGCTGAGCGTGACGCCGGCCGGGTTGTGGAAGGTGGGGATCGTGTAGAGGAACTTGATGCGCTTGCCCGCGCGCTTGAGGCCGGCGATATGCTCGCGCAGAGCCTCGGGGATGAGCCCGTGCTCGTCCATCGGGACGTGCTCGATCTCGGCCTGATACGACTTGAAGATGACCACGGCGGTGACGTAGCTGGGGCCCTCGGAGAGAACGACGTCGCCCGGGTCGAGGAAGAGCTTGCTGACGAGTTCGAGCGCGTGCTGCGAGCCCGTGGTGACGACGACATCGTCGACGCCCGCCTTGATGCCCTCGAGCGCCATGACGTCGAGGATCTGCTCACGAAGAGCGGGAACGCCCTGGCCCGATCCGTACTGGAGTGCAGCCGCACCGTTGCCGGTCATGACACGATTCATCGCGTCGATGACGAGGTCTTGGGGAAGACCCGAGACGAAGGGCATGCCTCCGGCGAGCGAGACCACCTCGGGGCGGGAGGCGACAGCGAAGAGTGCACGCACCTCGGAGGCCGCCAGGCCTGCCGCCCGGGCGGCGTAGTTGCCGTACCAGGGGTCGAGGTTGTTTCCTGTGCCACTTCGAGTGTTGTCGTTCACGCGCATGTCCTGACAGTGGGTCATTCTGGTTTCAGATCGCCTGATTCCAGACCGAAATTCCATACTAACCAGCCCCGGGCGTGTCGAATGCCGGGCGGAACGCATCCGGGGCCACAGGCATCCGACTGGCCCTTAACGCCGACAGGCCCCCCGCGATGAGCGGGAGGCCTGTCGAGTCGAGCGATCTACGCGAGGAAGTCTGCGAGGTCCTTCTCGAGCGCAGCCTTGGGCTTGGCGCCGATGATGGTCTTCACGACCTCGCCGCCCTTGTAGACCTTGAGCGCGGGGATCGACGTGATCATGTACTTCGCAGCGGTCTGCGGGTTGTCATCGACGTTGAGCTTGACGATCTCGATCTTGTCGCCGTGCTCGTCGGCGATCTGGTCGAGGATGGGGCCGACGGCGCGACACGGGCCGCACCACTCTGCCCAGAAGTCGACCAGGATCGGCTTGTCGGACTGGAGGACGTCGGCATCGAAGCTGGCGTCGGTGACTGCCTTGGCGTTGGACATGATTGCTTCTTTCGTTGAAAGGGGAAAACTAGTTGACGGGGATGAGGTCTTCGGCGGCTGCGTCAGGAGCGACGTGCGCCGCCTGCGCTAAACCCGCGAGGTAGTGCTCCGCGTCGAGGGCCGCGACGGTTCCCGACGCGGCGGCCGTGACGGCCTGGCGGTAGGTGTCGTCGACGACGTCGCCGGCCGCGAAGACGCCGGTGAGGTTGGTCTTCGAGCTGCGGCCGTCGACGGCGATGGTTCCGGATGCCGTGAGCTCGAGCTGGCCGTGAACGAGGTGCACCCGCGGGTCGTTGCCGATCGCGACGAACAGGCCCTGCACGGGCAGCTCGCTCTGCTCTCCCGACACGGTGTTGCGCAGCGTGAGAGCCTCGACCGTGTTCTCACCGGAGATGCCGACGACCTCGGAGTTCCAGACGAACTCGATCTTGGGGTTGTCGAAGGCACGCTGCTGCATGATCTTCGATGCGCGGAGCGTGTCTTTGCGGTGAACCAGGTAGACCTTGTCGGCGAAGCGGGTGAGGAACGTCGCCTCCTCCATGGCCGAGTCGCCGCCGCCGATGACGGCGATGGTCTTGGTCTTGAAGAAGAAGCCGTCGCAGGTGGCGCACCACGAGACGCCGCGGCCGCTCAGGCGCTCTTCGTCTTCGATGCCGAGTTTGCGGTACGCGGATCCGGTGGCGAAGATGACCGACAGGGCCTCCTGGTCGCCGCTGTAGCCGGTGCTGACCTTCTTGATGTCGCCGGTGAGGTCGACGCTGGTGACGTCGTCGAGCAGCACCTCGGTGCCGAACTTCTCGGCCTGCTCCTGAAGCTTGCCCATGAGCTCGGGGCCCTGGATGCCTTCGGGGAAGCCGGGGAAGTTCTCGACGTCGGTGGTCTTCATCAGTTCGCCGCCGGCCTCGACACTCGAGGCGATCAGGAGCGGGTTGAGCCCCGCCCGCGCAGCGTAGATGGCCGCTGTGTATCCGGCAGGACCGGATCCGATGATGATGATGTCGCGCACGTGCGTGTCAGCTCCTTGAAAGGGTGTCGCGAGGTCGCCCGGAAGGGCGCCTCACTTGCCTGGTACAACACATCCTATTCCGCGGATATTCCGCCGTCAGGGGACAGCGGGCACCTGGTCGGAAACTAGGAGGAACGGCGCGTGACGCGCGCGAGCAGGGGTGTGAGCGCGTCGTTCAGTTCGGGCGACTTCAGCAGGCGGAGCGCGCCGATATAGAGGACCGACAAGACGAGACCGATAACGATCATCGACAACAGAACGCCGACGTAGCCGCTCACGCCGTAGCCTCCGTCGTTCGCGAAGCCGAAGACGACGGCGAGTGCGATGCCGGCAGCTGCGGCGGGTACGAGTGCGCCGAGGTCGCGTGCCAGGCTCCGGGCCACCGTGGCGCCGCCCAGCCCGCCGAGTCGGCGGCGGATGAGGACGGCCGCGAGGACCGCCTGGAGGATGCCGGCGGCCGACAGTGCGAGTGCCACACCGACGCCGATGAACTCCTTCGGAACGAGGACGAGCACGAGGAGGGCGCCGATGGAGAAGAGTACGGCCTGGAACAGCGTGATGAAGAACGGAGTACGGGTGTCGCCGAGCGCGTAGAACGCCCTGAGGATGACGAACAGGATGCTGAAGGCGGGGAGGCCGACCAGGAACGCGATGAGAACGTTACCCATGGCCACCGTGGTCGGGTAGTCGAACTTGTTGAAGAGACCGCTGAAGGGATAGGCGACGACGATCAGCACCACTGTGGCCAGCATCATGATCAGAGAGATGACACGAATGGAGGCCGACAGGTCGCGGCGGACCTTCGCGAGGTCTCCCTCGGCGGCGTGCTCACTCATGCGGGTGAAATAGGCCGTAGCGATCGACACGGCGACGATCGAATGAGGAAGCATGAAGATGAGCCAGGCCGTCGACAGCACCGTCGTCGATGCGTCGTCGCCCGAGGCGGTGATGACGACGCGCGTCTCCACGATTCCGGCCAGCTGGGTGACCATGAGCATGGCGAAGGTCCAGCCCGCGAGCTTGCCCGCCGTGCCGAGACCCACTCCCCGCCACCGGAAATCGGGACGATAGCGCAGACCGACCCGTCGCCAGAAGAAGAAGAGCACGAGGGCCTGCACCGCGACGCCGAGCGTGGCTGTTCCCGCGAGAACGGCCACCTTGTCGGGCGTCCACCAGTCGAGGTCGCCCACATTCAACGCGGAGGGGCTGAAGGCGACGTTGAAGGCGACCAGGCCGAGAATCGCGACGATGTTGTTTAGCACGGGCGTCCAGGTGAATGGGCCGAACGAGTTCCGGGCGTTCAGAACCTCGCTGAGCACGGAGTAGACGCCGTAGAAGAAGATCTGCGGCAGGCACCAGTAGGCGAATGCGGTCGCCAGGGCGAACTGACCGCTCGACGAGGGGTCGGCCACGATCGTGATGAGCATCGGTGCGAGCAGAGTGGCAATGAGGGTGGCAGCGCCGAGCACCACGAACGCCACGGTCACGAGCTTGTTGATGTAGCCCGCTCCCCCGTCGGCGTGCCGTGCCGCTCGCACGATCTGCGGAACGAGGATGGCGTTGAGCATGCCGCCCGCCACGATCACGAAGATCGTGTTCGGCAGCTGGTTGGCGATCGTGAACGCGTCCGTTCCCAGGCCGATCGTGCCGATGGTCTGGATGAGGACGAACGCCTTGACGAAGCCCAGGATGCGCGACACGGTCGTGCCCGAGGCAAGGATCGCGCTCGCGCGTCCGAGGTTGGGCGCAGGTTTGGCGGAGGTGTCAGCCACGCGGCTCCTCGGTATCGGATTCAGCGGCGGAAGCGGTCCGCGCAGCCGCATCCGGATCATCGTCTGGATCGCCAGCGGTCTCGGCGGCCGTCTCGGCGGTGTTCTCCGCGGCACGGTTGTGGCGCCGCTTCAAGAACAGGCGGATCGCGGCGAAGATGAGCAGCGCGCCGACGACCCCGCCCACGAGCCACGAGCCCGCGACCTCCCAGTCGGCGGAGACGTTCACGGGAATGAAGGTGGGCTGCGCCGAGATGAGGATGCCGGTGGGGCTGACGAGCTCGGCGCGCACGATGGTGTCTCCGTTGGCGACTCCGGCCGTGATCGGCACCTTCGCCTGCTTGCTCGAGGACGCCTCGACGGTGATCGAGACCTCTCTCTGAACGACGAGCCGGAAGTTCGAGGGCGAGAGCCGCACGGTGAGGGTCACCGGATACGGGAGCTTGTTCTCGACGAGCACGGGCATGTCGCCGGTATTGCTCACCAGGTTGATGGGCGAGCCCGCGACGATCGAGACGGCTCCCAGTGTCTGGGTCGAGCGGTCGGCCTGCGCCTGCATGGCCACGTTCCAGCCGCCCGAGTTCGAGGCCCAAGAATTGGCCAGCAGCGAGAGGATATTGGCGCGGTTCTCGCCGAGCAGGTTCGTGGGGTCGGCGATGATGCTCGAGAACGCGGCGACCTGGTTCTCGGATGCGAGGAGTGCGGCGACCTGGCCGGTGCGTTCGGCGGGCTCCGGCTGATCGACGACCGTGGCGTCTGCCGCGGGGGCCTGGGCGGCGAAGCCGTCGAACGCGGTGGTCGACGACCACGAGAGTGCGTCGAGCGAATTCAAGGCGTCGGAGAGCGCGGTTCCGTCGGAGGGCGCCGACCGGTCGAGAGTGGCGAGGATCGTGCGCGGGCTGCTGTCGTCTTCATTGGCCACGACGGCGAGGCTCGACGCGAGGTCGGAGAGCGACTTCTGTCGTTCCGTCGCGGTGAGTGCGCCCGCTGCCTCTCGAAGCGGCGTCGATACCGTGTCGTCGGAGACGAGCACCGTGTTGTCTCCTGCGCGAACGACGCCGCCCACCGCAGACGACGGGGTCGACACATTCGACGACGAGACGATCGTGGTCGTGAGGCCGTTCGCCGCGAAGTACGGCAGATCGCCGGCGGTGACGGTGTCGTCTCTCGGCCAGGCGATCGAGGTGCCCGTGTAATCCCACTGGAGAAGCGCGCTCGTGTCGGGCACGGCATCCGGTGTCGGGCTGGGCGTGGGCGTCGGCGTCTCGGTGGCCTCGCCACCGGGAGAGACGGCGGCGGCGCCGGTTGTGGGCGACGGGCTGGTGGTGGGCGGAGCCAGGTCGACGAAGTCGGCCTCGTCGAGCGCGTAGTCGAACGAGGTGGGGGTGAGCAGCTGGGCGGAGCCGGCCTGGCTCATCGCGGCGACGTCGGCGTCGGCGTAGCTCAGAGGATAGATGGGATTGGATGCGCCCTGGAGCCGCTCGAGCCACGAGATCGCGCTAGAGGGTGCCGTGCTTCCCAGGGCGCGGATCGACACGATGATGCGCGGGTCGATGAGGATGCCGACGGGCCGGCCGATCACCGCGTCGAGTTCGCGAGTGAGCAGGCCGTCGTCGGCCGTGATGGTGGCGAGCGTGGCCTCGGGAATGAGACCCGTCTGCCCGGGCTGCGTGGTGAGGGGAACGGCGACCGCGACCCGGGTGGGTGCGGGAGCGTCGGCGCCGTTGAACACGACCGACGTGTGCGCGACCGTCTCGGTGCCGTCGCCCTGTTCGAGGGTGCCGGTGATGCCGTGCACGCCCCAGTCCTCGAACGGCACAGAGGCGGCGGGAATCGTGGCCTGCACGACGTGTTCCTCGCCGGGCTTCAGGGCGGGAACGGCGACGCTGGTGATGATGGCGTCGGAATCGACCGTCGAGCTGTCGTCGGCGGGTGAGAGCCACTCCGCCAGGTCTGCGCGGGTGGAGATGAACTCTCGATCGACCGCGACCTGCAACGAGGCCCCGTCGATCGTGGTCGAGCCGGAGTTGGTGAGAGAGGCGGTGACTGTGAGGTCTGCGCCGGGCTGCGCCACTCCCCCGTTGGCCGGGGCCAGAACGACCTGCACGGGCTCCTCCGCGGCGTTCGCGGCAGCCGTCACGGGCACGATGCCCAGCATCGACGACGCCACCACTCCCAGGCCCAGGAGGGCGGGGATGGCGCGCAGGCGTCGAGGAGGAGGCAGGTTCATAGGGGCTTTCGTCGAGGCAGCGTGGGATGCGGCCTCGCGTAGATTCTAGGTCGCACAGGCTGGGAAGCACGGGAGGCCGCTCTGCCCGTGCCGCCCGGCGCTCCTCGGTAAACTGTCGGAATGCAGCGAACTGTCCAGGAATCCATGGTTCGGCTGCGCTCTCTCAGCGAGTCGTCGCCCGTCGCCCCGCTGGCCGCCGCCTTCAACGCGGCGGGCTTCGAACTCGCCCTCGTCGGCGGCCCGGTTCGAGACGCCTTCCTCGGGCGACCGGCCAAAGATCTGGACTTCACGTCGAACGCCACCCCCGACGAGATCCTCGCGGTGCTGAAGAAGCTCACGAAGAGCACCTGGGACATCGGCCGGGACTTCGGCACGATCGGTGCCCTGATCGACGGCGAACAGGTCGAGATCACCACCTACCGCTCCGACAGCTACGACCAGCAGACCCGCAAGCCGATCGTCGAGTTCGGCGACAGCCTCGAGGTCGACCTGTCGCGCCGCGACTTCACCGTGAACGCCCTCGCCCTGCGGCTGCCCGAACTCGTTCTCGTCGATCCATCGGGCGGCGTCGAAGACCTGCTCGAGGGCATCCTGCGCACGCCGTCGACGCCGGCCATCTCGTTCGGCGACGATCCCCTGCGCATGCTGCGCGCCATCCGGTTCTCGGCGCAGCTCGGGTTCGATCTCGACGCTGAGACGATGGATGCCCTGAGGACGATGGGCGAATCGCTCACGATCATCTCGGCCGAGCGCATTCGCGACGAGTTCTCGAAGCTGCTGCTCACGCCCGCGCCGCGCCGGGGAATCGAGCTGCTCGTCGAGACGGGCCTCGCCGAGCTCGTGATGCCGGAGATCCCCGCGCTGCGCCTGGAGCGCGACGAGCACCACCACCACAAAGACGTCTACCAGCACAGCCTCACCGTGCTCGACCAGGCCATCGAACTCGAGGAGTCGCGCGGCTCGTTCGAGGGACCGGATCTGGTGCTGCGCCTCGCCGCTCTGATGCACGACATCGGAAAGCCGGCCACGCGTCGGCTCGAGCCGGGCGGCGTCGTGACCTTCTATCACCACGACGTCGTGGGCTCGAAGATCGCCAAGAAGCGTCTGCGCGAGCTGCGCTTCGACAACGACACCATCAACGACGTGGCCCGGCTGATCGAGCTGCACCTGCGCTTCTTCGGCTACACCGAGGGCGCGTGGACCGACTCTGCCGTGCGCCGCTACGTTCGGGATGCCGGACCGCTGCTCGAGCGGCTGCACATCCTCACCCGGGCCGACGTGACCACGCGCAACAAGCGCAAGTCGCACATGCTGTCGTTCGCCTACGACGACCTCGAGACCCGCGTGGCCGAGCTCGCCGAACTCGAGGAGATGCAGGCCGTGCGACCCGACCTCGACGGCGAGCAGATCATGGCGATCCTCGGCATCCGGCCCGGCCGCGAGGTGGGCGAGGCCTACCGTTTTCTGCTCGAGATGCGCCTCGACGACGGGCCCCTCGGAGAAGAGGAGGCGACCCGCCGTCTGCTCGAGTGGTGGGCTAGCCGTTCTTCTGGATGAAAGATTCCAGTCTGGCGCGAGCCTCGTCGTCGGGCAGCTGCACGGCCGGCGACTTCATGAAGTAGGCGCTGGCCGACTCGACCTGCCCTGACAGGCCGGCATCGAGGGCGATCTTCGCCGCGCGCACGGCGTCGATGATCACGCCGGCCGAGTTCGGAGAGTCCCACACCTCGAGCTTGTACTCCAGGCTCACGGGGGCATTGCCGAATCCGTGGCCCTCGATGCGCACGTAGGCGAACTTGCGGTCGTCGAGCCACGGCACGTGGTCGCTCGGGCCGATGTGGATGTCGCGCTCCGGCAGGTCGATGTCGATGTTGCTCGTGACGGCCTGGGTCTTCGAGATCTTCTTCGACGCGAGGCGCTTGCGCTCGAGCATGTTCTTGAAGTCCATGTTGCCGCCCACGTTGAGCTGGTAGGTGCGGTCGATGGTGAGGCCGCGGCTCTCGAACAGGCGGGCGAGCACCCGGTGGGTGATCGTGGCGCCGAGCTGACTCTTGATGTCGTCGCCGACGATCGGCAGGCCGGCCTCGACGAACTTCGCGGCCCAAACCGGGTCGCTCGCGATGAACACCGGGATGGCGTTGACGAATGCGACCCCGGCATCGAGCGCCGCCTGCGCGTAGTGCTTGGCCGCCTCCTCCGATCCGACGGGAAGGTAGCAGACGAGAACCTCGGCACCGCTGTCGCGGAGGGCCTGAGCCACGTCGACGGGTTCCGCCTCGGACTCCTCGACCATCTCCGAGTAGTACTCGCCGAGGCCGTCGAAGGTCGGCCCGCGCAGCACCGTGAGGCCGGTCTGTTCGACGTCGGCGAAGCGCAGGGTGTTGTTCTCGCTGGCCCAGATGGCGTCGGCCAGGTCTTCGCCGACCTTGGCCGCGTCGACGTCGAACGCCGCGACGAACTCGAGATCGCGCACATGGTGCGGACCGAAGCGCACGTGCATGAGCCCGGGCACCACCTCGTCGTCAGCGGCGTCGCGATAGAACGTCACGCCCTGGATCAGCGAGTTGGCGCAGTTTCCGACTCCGGCGATGGCGACTCTGATGCTCATGTGACACGTCTTTCACTTCGGGAACGGCAAACCCCACAATGCTAGCCGCCATACGGAGGTCAAAGAATTTTCAGAAAGTCCCGTCATAACCGAGCGCCTGGCCCCTCTCTTAGTTGAGAGAGAACATTTAATGCACCTCGACTCAAGCGACACACATCGCCTAGTTGGGTCAATGACGATCGGGGAGACCGTGGCACATTCACGAGCACGATACGCGCAGAGGCCGCTGGCCTTCCACCGTCTGAGAACGGTCGTCGCGTCACTCGCGGTCGTCCTTCTCGGAGTCTCCGGAGTCGCGATCGGCGCCACGGCCGCGAACGCGGCAGACGAGGGCTTCACACTCACGAAGTCGGTCATCGCCCCCGATACGTCCGACATCGGCATCTCGAATGTCGCCGGAGTCGACGGCGAGGGCTTCACCTATCAGCTCGCGTACTCGTGCAGCACCTTCGACCCGGCCGGCTGTACGAGCGTGCTCATCCACGACGCCCTGCCCGCCGGCCTCGAGGTCGTCGGCGACATTCCCAGCAACTGGACCGTCGTCGGCACCGACGTCACGATCAACCTCGGCACGATCCCCCCGGGCAACGGCACCGTCTCCATCCCCGTGCGCTTCACCACCGACCCGACGCTCGCCGCGAACGACACCGTCACCGTGAACAACACCGCCGACATCAGCGGCACGGTCGCCGGCGTGGCCAAGACGGCCGTCTCGCAGACCGTTCCGGCCACGGGTCGGGTCAAGCCCGTCGGTGGTGCGGATGCGCACAAGACCGCGACGCCCGACACGGTGGGCGAGTTCACCGGTCAGCCGGTCGCGTTCTCCGTCACCGGCACCAACGCCGGAACGACCGCCGCGTCGAGCATCGGCATCACCGACCTCGATCCGGCGTTCTTCGATGCGTTCGATGTCGCCTCGATCGACGCGCCCACCCTTCCGGCCGGCGCCACCTCGGCCGTCGTCGAGGTCTCGACCGACGGAACCACCTGGACGACCGTGACGACTCCCTACACCCCGGCCGCACACATCCAGGGCATTCGAGTGACCTTCGACGGAGCTGCCGCCGGCAGCACGGGAACCCTGAACTACACGGCCACCCTGCGCGACAGCCTCGTCTCCAACGGCGCCCAGGTCGTCTCGGGTGGATCCACCGCCTACACGAACGACGTCGACGTCGACGTGCACTACGCCGACAGCGCCCTCGACCGCTCGCTCACCGCGTCGGCCGTCGTCACCGTTGCAGGCGAGGTCGTCTCCGCTCCGAGCGTGACGAAGACCTTCAGCCCCGCCAGCGTCATCCAGGGATACTCCGGAACGATCGACACCACGATCTCCACGACCGGCGCCGGACAGGGAGGCGCCAAGACGGTCGTCATCTCCGACCCCGCCACCGCGGGCGGCGTGACGCCGTTCCCGAGCACGCTGGTGCTGAACGGAACCTTCACCGTGGCCTGGCCCGCAGGCGCCGAGGAGGCCACGCTCACTCTCTCCGACGGGTCGACGGCCACGATCGTCAACCCCACGACCACGTTCACCCTGCCGGCCGGCGTCGACCTCGCCACCCTCACCGGCTTCTCGGTCGAGTTCGCGTCGACCTCCGGCACTCCGATCGACTCCACGTTCATGGGTACGATCACCGCGGGCTCGACGCTCGCCGCCGGTGTCACCAACGACGTCTACAAGAACAACGCCGAGGTCGACGTCGACAGCGCATCGGGCAACTCGTCGGGCGAGACCGTCTCGCCCACCGTCGACTTCACCGTCGCCACGCCGCATGCCGAGATCCAGACGACGAAGGCATTCACGCGTCCGACCGTGGTGCTCGGCTCCCCCACCCAGTCGAACGTCGTGCAGCTGCGCACCGTCTACGGTCCCACCGGATCGGGAACGAACGTGAACGCCGAGAAGGTCGTCATCCAGGACCCGGTCTCACTGCCGACCGCGGGAGTCGACGACTTCTTCGACGAGTTCGACCTCACGAGCATCAAGAGCGCGAACTGCAGCGCCGGAGACAGCCTGCTCGTCGAGATCTACAACGGAAGCGCCTGGGTCACCGTGACGAGCGACGCCTGCGCGAGCACGCCCATCGCCATCACCGATCCTGACGCCCAGGGCGTGCGGTTCACGTACTCGAACCCGAGCGGCATCCAGCCGGGACGCACGTTCCAGCCCGAGCTCGTCGTGAAGATGAGGGCGGCCAACCGCGAGACCGGAGCGCCTGTTCTCACCCTCACGCCCCCGCTCACCGACGACGACCCGACCCGGGTCTTCACGAGCCCCGGCAACTGCTCCGCCGCATCCGCCTACCTGGCCGGCGCCACGGCACCCGCCTCGACAGACTCGCTCGCCGGCAACGAGTGCCCGGAGATCAAGACGGAGCAGCGCCGCAACAGCGGCACCGTCGGAATCACCAAGGTGCTGCACGGCACCGATGGCACCGACTCCGGAACAGAGGGATCCGGCGCGCCGATGCACGCCGACCTCCAGCTGAGCAGCCGACCCTCTGAAGACACGGCCACCCTGGTGATCGCCGACCCGCTGCCCGGGGACACCTATTCGCAGACCTTCGCGGCCGTCACGAACATCACCAAGGTCGGCCCCTACACCGTTCCGCAGTACGAGCAGGCGCGCATCGACTGGCTCGACGCCTCGGGCGCGGTCATCGCCTCGAGCGCGACCGTCACAGGCGGAGGAGTTCTCACCGCCACCGGCGACCCGAGCTACGCCGGCTTCCGCTTCGTTCTCGAGGAGAACCCGGCCGACCCCGGAATCGACACCGGAATCGAGGCCGCCACGTTCGACCTCGCGCTCAAGCTCGGGGTCGACTACACCCTGCGCGACACCTTCCGCGACGCGGTCGGCGGCCACGCGGCGGGCAGCCTCGTGCGCAACAACGTCTGCTACACCGAAGACGACAGCACGCTTTCGGAAGGCCCCGACGGCAACCCCGACAACGCGGTGGACTGCCAGCTCGACCACGGGCCGTTCGACGAGAACGGGTTCAACAACGACCTCGACAACATCAACGACGGCGGGTGGATTCTGAACAACGCCGAAGCGGTCGCGACCTACGTCGCCCCGAATGCCGACGGCGACACCTCGGAGCGCGGCGAGACCAACCTGTACTCCCAGCAGGTCTTCCGCATCACCAACAGCATCGCCAACGCCAAGCTGACCAAGTCGGTCGCACCGGATGCGTCGGTGCCGCTTCCCGAGACCGGGGTGCCGCTCGGCACGCTGCAGGAGCGCACGGTCAACCTGAAGGCCGACAACATCTCGGGCAACCCCGTTCGCGGCCTCGACATCGTCGACGCCGACGCCGACTTCTGGGCGACATTCGAGCTGCTGTCGGTATCGGCTCCGATCACACCCGCCGGATCGACCGTCACCTACGACGTCACCTACTCCGACGGAACGCCGGCTCTGACCGGCGTGGACGCGGCCGCGATCACCAACCTCTCCGCGATCGACGGCATCGCGGCGCACGTGGTCGGAGCGATTCCGACGACAGGAACGGCGACGATCGCGCTGCAGGTACGCCTGCGGAGTTCGGTGACCGCCGAGACGCAGGTGATCAACACCGCGACCGTGACCGCGGTCAGCCCGTTCGCCGACTCGCTTCCGAGCGACGACAGCGCCACGATCACCGTGCGCAAGCCCGGAACGAAGGTCGACACGAGCAAGGCGCTCACCTTCGCCCCCGGCTCCTCGACCGACATCGACTCGCATCCGGTGGTGAACGCGACCGTGCGCACCACCAACTCGGGGGAGCTCGGCCTCACGACCATCGTCTCCGAAGACGACGACATCCTGACGCCCTCCGACTACCCCGCCGGAACGACTCTGCCGACCAATACCGACGGTGACTTCTGGGCCGATTCCGACTTCGTCGGCGTGATCTCGATCACCCCACCAGCCAGTGCGGAGACGGTGGACGTCGAGTACTTCGACGGCACGACGTGGGCCGCAGCGGCGAGCTACCCCGCCGCATCCATCGACATCGCGGCCCTGAACGCCGTTCTCGACGGCGTGACCGTCGAGGGCCTGCGCGTCAGCTACCTCAGTACCGCGGGAACCTCCATCGCCAACGGCGAGTTCGGAGAACTCGCGTTCGGCGTCTCGCTGAACGGTCAGGCCGAGGCCGAGGCCGCCCTGACGAACTGCGCCGAGTCGGCGTACTCGACGGGTGCGGAGCTCTCGCACCTCAGCCCGTCGTGCGCGACCGTCACCCCGACATCCGGAACCCCGCAGGTGTCGGTGTCGAAGCTCTTCGCCCTCACCGGCCAGCCGACCGCGAGCGACAGCGCGGGAACGACGCAGCGCTACTCGATCACGGTGACCAACACGGGAACCCAGAACCTCGGATCGCACGGCAGCGCGTTCGAGATCGACGATCTGCTACCCAGCACGCTGAGCTACAACGTCGCCACGGCCAACCCCGTGATCACCCTGCCCGCCACGGCACCCGTCGACTCGACGCTGGCGGGATCGCCCACGGCGACCGTCGTCGGTCAGACGGTCGTGTGGGCCTGGCCCGCCGGCCAGCACCTCGCCCCGGGCGAATCGGTGGTCATCGCGGTGAGCCTCGATGTGGCCGCGGCGCTGCCGACGGGAACCACCATCACCAATACGGCGGCGGTTCCCACCCACGGCGAGATCACCTGTGCACCCGGAACGGTTCAGCAGGGCGATGACTACTGCGTCTCGACAGCCGTGCTGAACGTGAACGCGGGCGGCGCCATCCGAGCCACCAAGTCCATCGACGGCGCATCGAACACCGGCGCGGCCGGCCCGAACACGACGTGCGAGTCGATGACCGGCTTCGTCTCCAACCCCTGCGCGGCCCTCACCCCTGCGGGCAGCACCTACACCTGGAAGCTCGACCTCCAGAACGCGGGCAACTCGACCATGCGCGACCTCGTCGTGATCGACCGCCTGCCGGCCGTCGGTGACACCGGCGCGTACCTGAACGTGTCGCGTGGAACGGAATGGCGCGGAACTCCGCTGACCGCACCCGTCGCATCCGGTGTGCCTGCCGGCGTGACCGTCGGCTACGAATACCTGCCCGCGGGCGGCGACCTGACCACCTGCACGGGCGAGGTCGCCACGGGTGCCGCGAAGTGCGGCGATTGGGTGGTTCTTGCCGCCGGCGCGGTCATTCCGGCCGATGCCCAGGCGCTGCGCATCGCCGCGGACTACGGCGTGGGCTCGAACCCGGTGTTCGCGGCCGGCGACCGCATCACGGTCACGTGGGACGAGACGGCTCCCGAGAACCTCACGGGTGCCACCGACTCCTCCGACGCGAACGGCCAGCCCGCCCCCGACGGTCGACTGATCGAGTGGAACAGCTTCGGCTTCAGCGTGCACGAGATCGACTCGGGCGAGGTCTACCGCAACGAGAGCACGAAGGCCGCGGCACTGTTCGACAGCGCGCTGCTCTCCGTGACCAAGTCGGTCGCCAACGACACCATCGCGCCGACCGCGGCGTTCGGAGACTTCACGGTCGACTACTCCTGCGCTCCGCCGGCAGGATCCTCGGGTGCCGTGATCACCGGATCGTTCGTCCTCTCCGATGGAGAGACGGGCACCGCGCTCGGACTGCCCACCGGCAGTGTCTGCACCCTGACCGAGCAGAACGCCCCGGCGAACTTCTCATGGTCGACCCCGGATGCCGACATAACGACGGCGGGCTACCAGCTGGTGCTCGCGACGGCGTTCGGTTCGACCGCCTCGACGCTCACCAACCCGATTGCGGCGCAGAGCCTGACAATCGCCAAGAGCGTCGCCGGCGAGGTTCCGTCAGACGCAGAGTTCGACTACACCGTGGTCTGCACGTTCGCCGGCGAGGAGCTCGCGCTCGCCGACGGACCCGACTACTCGCTGCCCGCGGCGGGTGGCCGGATCGTCATCGACGGCCTGCCCATCGGCACGGAGTGCGTGGTGACCGAGACGAACAGCGGCGGCGCCCAGACGGTCACGATCAGTGACCAGAACGGTGGCACCCAGGTCGGAGACGGCATCACCGTCACCATCCCCGATGGAGGCGACCAGGTGACGATCACGAACAACTTCGGCACCAACGCCCTGACGGTCGCAAAAGACGTGAAGGGAACCCTCGCGAGCGACATCGTTTTGGGCGACTTCTCGATCACGGTCGTCTGCTCCGACCCGGTGAACGGGGAGTCGACCCAGACCCTCACGCTCGCCGACGGCGGCTCGCAGACGCTCACCGACATCGCGAACGGCACGGAGTGCACCGTCTCCGAGCCCGCCCCGGGCAACAAGCACGCTCACTCCACGAAGATCTTCGTGAACGGCGTGGAGTCGGCGGACGGAACGATCGTCTTCGATGAGACCGGGCTCGGACAGACCATCCAGGTGGTCGTCGAGAACAGCTACGACACCGGCGCCCTCACGGTGAACAAGGTCGTCGAGGGTGACACCGACGCGGTCGACTTCACCTTCGCCGTGACCTGCACCTGGTTCGACCAGACGATCTCCGAAGACGTCGTCGTGCAGAACGGCGCCTCGGGCACCGTCACCGGCATCCCCGTCGGTGCCGAGTGCACCGTCGTGGAGCAGGACAGCGGCCAGAGCCGAGTCGTCTACGACGTCGAGGGTCCCTACGAGATCACCGAGGCCGGAACCGACGTCGCTGTGCAGGCCACGAACTACTACGAGGCCGACCTGACCGTCGAGAAGGTCGTGTCGAACGACACCGTCCTCACCGACGAGCAGATCGCCGCCCTCACGTTCACCATCGAGGTCACCTGCACCTACGGCGACACCGTCGTGAGCGAGACGTACGAACTCGCGAACGGCGAGCACGCCACGCTCGAGGGCGTGCTGGTGGGCAGCGACTGCATCGTCACAGAGACGGATGCCGACGGGGCCACCTCGACGGTCGTCACCATCGCGAATGGCGACGCAGACGGAACGGACACCGAGGGAACCTCGGCCGAGTTCGTGCTCGGCACTGGCAGCACGACGGCCACTGTCGAGAACAACTACGCGTCCACGGCGCTCGAAGTCACCAAGACCGTCACCGGTGCGGCACCGGCGGGAGCGCAGTACACCTTCCTGGTGCTCTGCACCTTCGAGGGAGCCACTCTCGAGCTCACCGGCCGCTCGGGTCTCGTGGCCACGTTCATGAACCCGGCCAGCCGCTTCGACCTCGCCGCCGGCGCGACCCAGCTCATCGACGGCCTTCCGGTCGGCACGAGCTGCGACGTCACCGAGTCCGATGCCCAGGACGCCGTCTCGACCACCTACACGGTCGAGGGCTCGGCCGCAGCAGACAACGCGAAGTCGATCGTGCTGACGACCGCCTCCGCGGGCGCCGACAACGTGCGGTCGGTCACGGTGAAGAACACCTTCCCGGCCGCGGGCAAGGGCGGTACCGGCAACCCGATCGTCGATCTGGCGCACACGGGGTCTGGCGCGGTGTTCATCGCGCTGCTGTCGCTGTCTCTGGCGGTGGCGGGACTGGTGCTGCTGGTCGTGCGTCACCGCCGCCGGCAGCACGCCGAGTAGCGCGAGTCGCCTCCCGAAGGGCCCGTCACGCAGTAGTTGAGGCGTGACGGGCCCTTCGTCGTCGTTGAGTCGAGACGATTTGTTAGGGTAACCTTACTTAGGAGTCGAGGAGACGAAAACATGGCACGGACGACGGCCCAGGCGCGCAGGATCAAACCCGGTATCACCGAGCTGCTGACACTGCATGTGATCCGGCGCGAGCAGATCACGCCCTCCATGGCCCGGGTCACGCTCGGGCAGGGCGATATCGCGAAGTTCGTGCCGATGGGGTTCGACCAGTGGTTCCGCCTCTTCATTCCCGTGGCCGACAACGACTCGCTCTCGCGGCTGCCGCAGAAGCTGAACGCTCTCGCCTACGCCAAGTACCTGACCATCTCGAAGACGCATCGTCCTGTGCTGCGCAACTACACGGTGCGCGCCTACAGAGAAGACGGCCCCTCCGGCCCCGAACTCGACGTCGACTTCGTGCTGCACGGCGACGAGGAATCGGGCACCGCCGGCCCCGCCGCGAGCTGGGCCGCCCGTTGCGTGCCGGGCGACGCGGTGGCGATCTTCGACGAGGGCATCGGATTCGTGCAGCCCGCCGGCACGAACAGCGTGCTGCTCGTCGCAGACGAGACGGGCCTGCCCGCCGTCGCGGGCATCCTGGCCTCGCTGCCGGCCGACACCGTCGGCATCGCGCTGGTCGAGGTCGGGGCGACCGACGACATCCAGAATCTCGGCGGCCCGGTCGGCGTCGACGTGCGGTTCGTCGTGCGACCGGATGCGCGTGACACCCCGGGCGTCGCCGTTCTGAAAGCGACCCAGGCGCTGCCCGCCTTGGGCGAGCGCTGCTTCGCCTGGACCGTGGGCGAGTCGGGCCTCGTCGCGGGCGCGCGCAGGCACTGGATCGCCACGGGGGTGCCCAAGGACAACATCATGTTCTGCGGGTACTGGAAGGCTTCTCACCACTGAAGAGGGCCTTCTGCTAAGCTTCCAAGGTTGTCCGTTGCCAGTGGGAATCTCCTACGCGGCGGCGGGCCGATGCAGATACACCCTCCTGTCACAGACCGTCTGTGACCGAACTAGTCCGAAGGAGGTGGGTTTGTGACGCATCAGTACGAACTCATGGTGATCCTCGATCCTGAAATCGATGAGCGCACCGTGGCCCCCAGTCTCGACAAATTCCTCAACGTCATCCGCAAGGATGGCGGCACCGTCGACAACGTCGACATCTGGGGACGCCGTCGCCTGGCCTACGAGATCAACAAGAAGACCGAAGGCATCTACGCGGTGGTCAACCTGACCGCCAGCGCAGACTCGACCAAAGAGCTCGACCGCCAGCTGAAGCTGTCGGAGGCCGTCATGCGCACCAAGGTGCTGCGTGCCGAGGAGGCCATCGCGATGGTCGCCACCGCCGACAAGCTCGCCGCCGAGAAGGCCGCCCGCAAGGCTGCCAACCCGAAGGCCGCTGCCGCGCCCGCCGAGACCCCCGCCGCCGCTCCTGCTGCCGCGAAGGCCGCGCCGAGCGCCGCGTCGAAGGTCGCTGCTGCCGCCAAGGCTCCGAAGGCTGCCGCCGAGCCGGCCGCCGCCGACGAGTCCGCCAAGTAGTCGATCATGGCTGGCGAAACCGTAATCACCGTGGTGGGCAACCTCACCAGCGATCCCGAACTGCGCTACACGCAGAACGGGCTGGCGGTTGCCAACTTCACCATCGCTTCCACGCCGCGCACGTTCGATCGTGCCGCGAACGACTGGAAAGACGGCGAGGCTCTGTTCCTGCGCGCGAGCGTCTGGCGTGAATTCGCCGAGCACGTCGCCGGATCGCTGACCAAGGGAAGCCGCGTCATCGCGACCGGCCGCCTGCGCCAGCGCTCCTACGAGACGAAAGAGGGCGAGAAGCGCACCTCCATCGAACTCGAGGTCGACGAGATCGGCCCCAGCCTGCGCTACGCCACGGCGAGTGTCACCCGGGCAGCCGGGGGAGCACGCCAGGGCGGCGGCCAGGTCGGCGGACCGAGCGGTGGAAACGACGAGCCGTGGGCCGCTTCGGCGCCCGCGCAGCCGGCTGCCGGAGCTGGAGCCGACGTGTGGAACACGCCGGGCAACTTCAGCGACGACACCCCCTTCTAACAACTTCGTTCTTTACTAGAACTCATCTGAAAGCAGATAAAAATGGCTGGAAAGTCAAGCGGCGACCGCCGCAAGCCGCTGCGCGGTGCCAAGGGCGCCAAGAACGCAGCTCCCGCGAAGTCCATTCGCGTGGGCGTCATCGACTACAAAGATGTCGCAACTCTCCGCAAGTTCATCTCCGAGCGTGGAAAGATCCGCGCTCGCCGCATCACGGGAGTCTCCGTCCAGGAGCAGCGCCTCATCGCCCGTGCCGTCAAGAACGCCCGCGAAATGGCTCTCCTGCCCTACGCCGGCTCGGGCAGGTAAGGAACCGACATGTCAAAACTCATTCTCACGCACGAGGTCTCCGGCCTCGGTTCAGCGGGTGACGTGGTCGAGGTCAAGAACGGCTTCGCTCGCAACTACCTGATCCCCCAGGGCTTCGCAGTCTCGTGGAGCCGCGGTGGCGAGAAGCAGGTCGAGCAGATCAAGGCCGCCCGCGTTTCGCGCGAGCACGCCACGATCGAAGAGGCCCAGCACCTCAAGCAGGTTCTCGAGGCCGCCGTCGTCAAGCTGACCGTCAAGGCCGGCGAAGGCGGACGCCTGTTCGGCTCGGTCAAGACCGCCGACATCGCTGACGCGGTCTCGGCTCAGGGTCTCGGCTCGCTCGACAAGAAGAAGATCGAGATCAGCCAGGCGATCAAGCTCACCGGAACCCACGAGGCCACGGTCAAGCTGCGCGACGACCTGGTCGCGACGATCACGTTGAACGTGGTCGCTGCCAAGTAGCGTCACCCGCACTCGACGAGTGCACAAACGAATGGCGGTGGATTATTCCACCGCCATTCGTCGTTGAAAAAGCCTGTGCGATCGGCAAGACCAGACCCACTTCGGGGGTAAGAATCGCTCGATTTTATGCACAGGCCAAATGTCAAATCCAAACCCTCAAGCTCTGCTGGAGGGATGTATTTATCCACGGTTGTGGAATCTGACTAATCACTGGTCAAGTGGCTTTTACGCCCACATTCCGGTTTGAGTTTCCACAACGCTTTCCACAGTTTTACCCCAGACCTTCCGGCGTTTCTCCCACACTTTCCACAAGGTTATCCACAGGCCCTGTTTGGGATGTCCGACGCTGCGAGTAGAACTGTGCAAGAACGATTCTGCGTGCGAATGCAGACGAAGGAGGACCCGTGTCGATAGCCCATCTCGGACTGTCCGGCCCGAACGACGGCCAACGGGGCGGCAACGCCGCCGGCGGCTCTTCGAGCGAGTGGCGGGCCGACTCACGCGGCGATCGCACCCCTCCCCACGACCTTCTGGCCGAGCAGAGCGCCCTCGGCGGAATGCTGCTCAGCAAAGACGCCGTGGCCGATGTCGTCGAGGTCGTGCGCGGCGCCGACTTCTACATTCCCAAGCACGAGATCATCTTCGACGCCGTACTCACCCTCTACTCGCACGGTGAGCCCACCGACGTGATCGCCGTCACCGACGAGCTCACGAAGATCGGCGAGCTGAGCCGCGCCGGCGGCGCGGAATACCTGCACACGCTCACGGGCCTCGTGCCGACCGCGGCCAACGCGGGCTACTACGCCAACATCGTCTCCGAGAAGGCCGTGCTGCGCCGCCTCGTCGAGGCTGGAACCCGCATCGTGCAGATGGGCTACGCCAGCGAGGGCGAAGTCATGGACCTGGTGAACAACGCCCAGGCCGAGATCTATGCCGTGAACGGCAACGTCGAGACCGAAGACTACGTGCCCCTCACGATCGCCCTCACGGCGGCCACCGACGAGATCGAGGCGGCGGCGGGCAAAGACGGCCAGATGACCGGAGTGCCGTCGGGGTTCACCGACCTCGACAACCTCACCAACGGCTTCCACCCCGGCCAGCTCATCATCGTCGCGGCCCGTCCCGCCCTCGGAAAGTCGACGCTCGCGCTCGACTTCTGCCGGGCCGCATCCATCAAGCACGATATGCCGGCCATCTTCTTCTCGCTCGAAATGGGCCGGGCCGAGATCGCCATGCGTCTGCTCTCGGCCGAGGCGTCCGTGCCCCTGCAGATCATGCGCAAGGGCCAGGTCAACGGTCAGGACTGGACCAAGATCGCGTCGACCCGATCGACCATCAACGATGCGCCCTTCTACATCGACGACAGCCCCAACATGACGCTGGTCGAGATCCGGGCCAAGTGCCGCCGTCTCAAGCAGAAGGTCGGCCTGAAGCTCGTGGTCATCGACTACCTGCAGCTCATGACCAGCGGTAAGAAGGTCGAGAGCCGCCAGCAGGAGGTGTCGGAGTTCTCTCGTGCCCTCAAGCTCATGGCCAAAGAACTTCAGGTTCCCGTCATCGCGCTGTCGCAGCTCAACCGTGGTCCCGAGCAGCGCGCAGACAAGAAGCCCGCGATCAGCGACCTCCGCGAATCCGGATCGCTGGAGCAGGACGCCGACATGGTCATCCTGCTGCACCGCGAGGGCGCCTACGAGAAAGACAACCCGCGTGCGGGCGAGGCCGACTTCATCGTGGCCAAGCACCGCAACGGCCCCACCGCCACCATCACGGCCAGCTTCCTCGGACACTTCTCCCGCTTCGCGGACATGCCGCAGGCGTAGCTCGCGGATCCTCGCTCGGCGGCCGCCTACGCGCGCGTCGTCATGCGCAGCTCGAGGGCAGACTCGGACTGCTGCGCGTGCAGTGTCACCTGGGGTGCGCTGAGCTCCGCGAGGCTCGCCACGTGCGTGCCTCCGCACGGGATGCTCACGGCGTGGCCGTCGAGCGTCGTGGTCCAGTAGCGGCGGTCGGTGAGACGGTCGCCGTCTCGCTCGATGGAGGCCGCCGCGCCCGAGGCGACCCACGCCGACAGGCGCGCATCCACGCCCGTCTCGACCTCGCCGAGGTCGTCGACCAGCCGAGCCGGCGCGAAGCCCTTCTTGCGCAGCGACTTTCCGACGCGGTACACGTCGACCGAGCCGCGCTCCTCGATGCGCGAGGTCTCGATGGCCAGGGCGTCGAAGTTGGGCTGGTCGAGGGCGTCGGTCGACGCGGGCTTGCTCCACGACCCTGCGAGCTCGGCGTTGAGAGCGAGCGAGGCCAGGTGGCAGGCCGTGTGGCCCACCGAGAGTGCGTGGCGGTAGTCGGCATCGACGGCGAGGGATGCCTCGGCCCCCTCGACCAGGCCGGCCTCGGTGGCGAGGGCGTCGTCGACGAGGTGGGCCGTCACGAAGGCCCAGCCCTCGGTTCCCTTGCGCACCGGCACCTCGGCGCCGAGGAATAATGCGGTGCCGTCGGTGGCCCCGACGACGCAGTCGAGCACGTCGAGAACGGTGCCGTTCACGGTGATCGTCGCCCGGTCTGCGGGCTGGTCGGGCCAGGCGGAGTCGACGGGGTGGCAGGCCGAGTTGTCGAGCAGCACCACGCGTCGCCCATCGGCCACGGCCTCGGTGTGCAGCACGGTTCCGCTCGAGGTGAGAGCGCCTGCCGGATAGCTGACAAGTGTGTCGAGGCGTGGAAGAGTCATGCGTGACAGCGTAATCAACAGGCAGGGAGTCGAACATGACCGCAGTAGAAGTGGCAACAGTCTCGTACACCGTTTCGGCCGACTATTTCGCAGAGGTCGGGGCCGATTTCAACAGCGAAGCCGTCGACGACGCAGTGCTCGCCGAACTCAACCGCCTCGTTCCGAAGGGCGTGGTCGTTCACCGCAACGGCAAGGCGTTCGCCGAGCCCGAGGTCGCGGCGGCCGCACGCGACATCGATTGGGATGAGCTGCTGAAGCGCATCGATGTCGATCAGATCATGGCGACGCACGGGCGCTGAGCGCGCTCAGCGGATCAGCGGCTCAGGGACTCAGCGGCTCAGGGGTGAACGCCGATCGCCCGGTGAACGGATGCGACGGCGCTCGCTCCCTCCCCCACGGCGGCGGCGACCCGCTTCATGGAGCCGTGCCGAACATCCCCCGCGGCGAAGAGCCCGGGAACGCTGGTCTCGAATGGGAGTGGCGCGCGGCCGAGTGAGGCGAAGGTGTCTCCGAGCGCCGCGGCATCGAGCCGCGTGTCGGTGAGCAGGAAGCCGTTCTCGTCGGATTCGACTCCGGTGAGCCACTCGGTCGCGGGGGTGGCGCCGATGAAGCAGAACAGCCCCGTGTTCGGCAGGGCCGAACTGACGCCCGTCGCGCGGTTCGTGAGCGTGATCGACTCGAGCGAGTCGCCACCGTCGATGGCGGTCACCTCGGTGCGCGTGTGCACGGTGACGCGCGGGTCGGCGAGCAGCCGGTCGACGAGATAGCTCGACATCTCGGCGCGGATGTCGGCTCCCCGGATCACGAGACACACCGGGCTCCCCCGCTCGGCGAGGAACAGTGTGGCCTGGCCGGCCGAGTTCGCTCCCCCGACGACGGTCACCGGTTGTCCTGCCACCGCTCGAGCCTCGATCTTGGTGGCCGCGTAGTAGATGCCGGCCCCCTCGAAGTCGGACCAGCGTGGCAGGGGAAGCGCCCTGTACCGCGCGCCGGTGGCGATCACGACGGCCCGGGAGTGGATCTCGGTTCCGTCTTCGAGAACCACGCGCAGGCGTTCGCATCGGGAGTCGAGTGTGGCGACCGTGCAGGGGCTGTAGATGCGGGCGCCGAACTTGAGCGCCTGCACCGACGCGAGCCCGGTGAGCTCCGAGCCGCTCACGCCGTTCGGAAAGCCGAGGTAGTTCTCGATTCGGGAACTGGCCGCCGCCTGCCCGCCCGGCCCCGTAGCATCCAGAAGAACCGTGTCGAGACCTTCGGATGCGCCGTAGACGGCGGCGGCGAGGCCCGCCGGTCCGGCTCCGATGACCGTGAGGTCGACCTGCTCGCCCGAGGGCCGCGCGTACGAGAGGCCGATCCGCTCTGCGAGGTGCCCGGGTGTCGCCCGGGTGAGCACCTCGGTGCCGAGCAGCACGACGGGCAACTCGGATGCCTCGACGCCGGCTGATTGCATCAGGGCGATTCCGGCGGCTCCGTCGGCGTCGAACCAGTGGTGGGCGAGCTCCAGCCGTGCCGCGTAGGTGCGCAGGGCGAGCGAAGCCGACGAGAGCGGGCTGCCGATGATCTCGATGCTGCGCGACGCGGTTCCCTGAAGCAGGGTTCGCCGAGCCTGGAGCGAGCGCAGGAGGATGCTCGACAGCTCCGGGTCCTCCGACATGATGCGGCGAAAGCTGTCGGGCGAGATGCGATGCATCACCCCGGGCGAGGTGACGCGGGCGGTGAGGAAGACGGTCTGGCCCGTGAGCAGGTTGAGTTCGCCCAGGAACCGCCCCGGCCCGTGCTGCGCGACAATGAGCTCGGGAGAATCCCGCGTGGCCTCTCGAACGATGTCGATCGTGCTGCTGTCGATCAGCACGAGGTCGTAGCCGCGGTCTCCGACTCGGAACAGGGTGTCGCCCACCTCGACTGTGACGGCACGACCGTACGATCGCAGCCTCGACAGCTGCTCCTCGGTGAGAACGGGGTTGGATGCGCTGGGCTCTGTCGTCACACGCCCACCGTAATGCGGCACGGGTCGGCACCGCTCCTCGAATCGTCGCATCCGGAGGGCCGCAGCGGCACCTTCCTAGACTGGGAAGCCGCACCGACTTCCGTCGCCCGACCGATTGGACCTCATGGACACCGGCCTGCTCGCACTCATTGGCATAGGAATCGTCGTTCTCATCATTGCGATGAACGCCTTCAAGTACTGGACGCGTCGCAAGCTACGCACCATCAACACGGAGCGGAAGATCACGGTCACCGGCGAGGCCCTGGCCGAGTTCGGCCGATCGGTCGTGCTCTCGGCCGATGCCGCAACGGTGACCGCCCTCATCGAGGCGATCCCGAAGAACAAGCTCGTCAGCCTCCGGCCGGGCGTCTGGGGACTCAAGTACGTGGAGCGCGACGATGTGATCGTCGAGCTGCGGAATGTCGACGGAGGGTCGGAACTGCTCGTCACCTCGATGCGCGAGTACTGGGATTCGCCGCAGGAGCTGCCGAAGTGGACGAACCTCACCGACAGGCTGACCCAGGCTGCCGCCGCGGCGGGTATCACCACACGACGGGGCGCCTACCGCTTCGCCTTCGAGGCGCCGTCGAAGGGCACGAACGGGCACGGACGCTGGGTGCTCGCGGGATAGCGGAGAGGCGGCTGCCCCGCTGACTAGCGCGCCCGCCCGCTAGCGCGCTCGCTCTGCCTGCTCGCGGATCGAGTCGACCTCGGCCGCGTAGAGCAGCCCCGCGTCGATTCCGGTGGCGGGCAGGTGGCCGCCGAGTTCGAGGCTCATGATGCCGTGCAGTCTGGTCCAGGCGGTGAGGCCCAGCAGCAGGACAGAACGCGGATACTGCGTCAGCTGCGACCGCTCGGCCCACGCCTGGAGGGCGGTGTCGAGAGTGGGATCGGGCTGCGCCACGGTTGCCGTCTCGGTCGCCGCTGCCGTCGCCGTAGCCGCGTCGGCCACGGCCGCGATGGCCTCGACGATCGTCGTCATGCTTCGGGATGCGGCGGGAATCGTCCTCTCGGGAGCGAGCTCCTGACCCGAGCCGATGCTGGTCTGAAAGATCAGGCGGTAGGCGTTCGGGTTGGCGAGAGCCCAGTCGCGGGCACCGTTGAGCACGTCGGTCAGGTGCTGCCCCGCGTCGCTGCGATCCTGGGCGGCGTCGAGAACGGAGTCGGCGAAGTCGTCGTAGGCGTCGACCACGAGGTCGGCCAGCAGAGCGTCGCGGCTCGCGAAGTAGCGATAGAGCGCGGCCGGCGACATCGCCATCTCGCGAACGATCCCGCTGAGCGTGACGGCGTCGGGACCGCGTTCGCTGACCTGCTGCATGGCGAGCGTCTTGATCTCCTGAACTGTCTGGGAGCGTCGCTCCTGCCGCCGTGTGGGTCTGGGGCCCTGCTCGCTCATGGCGCATCCATTCTGTGAATTGTATTGACACCGTAACAGGTCCTACTTAGTGTGAAGGGTATTCACATAACAAATTCTATTCACACAACGTAGGGATGACCGCCATGAACACATTCGCCACAGCTCGCCCGGCCACGACGACCCGGGTTGTTCTTCCTGGACTCGTCGAACCCGACGGACTCGAGGTCGGCACGCACCCCCTCGCCGCACCCGGTCGAGGCCAGTTGCTGGTCGCCGTCGAGGCCACAGGCGTCTCGTTCGCAGAGCAGTCGATGCGCCGGGGCCGATACTTCGGCCAGCCCGAATTTCCGTTCACGCCCGGATACGACTTGGTCGGCCGCGTGATCGAGGTCGGGCCGGGCGGCGACACGGCCATGCTCGGTCGGCGGGTGGCCACCATGACGAAGACCGGAGCCTGGGCCGCGCACGCCGTCGTCGAGGCGCGCGACAGCATCCCCGTTCCCGACGGGGTGACGTCGGAGGATGCCGAGACGGTGGTCGTCAACGGGGTCACGGCCTGGCAGATGCTGCATCGCTCGGCCCGCGTGAAGTCCGGCCAGACGATCCTGGTCTTCGGCGCGAACGGCGGTGTCGGAGGAATCCTGATCCAGCTCGCGCGGCTGCACGGCGTGCACGTCATCGGGGCGGCGTCACCCCGGCATCATGAGGCACTCCGCGCCGAGGGCGTGGCGCCGGTGGACTACGCCGACCCGGAGCTGGCGGCGCGCGTGCGCGAGCTCGCGCCCCACGGCGTCGATGCGGTGTTCGACAACGTGGGCGGCGAGATGACGAAGACCGCCTTCTCCCTTCTCGCCCGTGGCGGAAAGCTGGTGACCTACTCGATCATCACGGCTGTGAGCGGCGACGGTCCCCTGATGCTGCCGTTCGTCAAGGCGATCGGCCAGGCCCTGCTCTGGAGCGCGCTGCCGAACGGTCGCAGCGCGACCTTCTACGACCTGTGGGCCGGCCACCGCATGCGCCCCGCGACATTCCGGCGACACCTCGAGTCGGATCTCGGCCGCGTTCTCGCCCTCCTCGAAGACGGCACCATCAGCGCCAACATCGCGGCCCGCTTTCCTCTGGTCGAGGTGGTCGCCGCGCTGCGCCTGGCCGAGTCGCGCACGCTGAACGGCAAGGTCATCCTGCTTCCCTGACGCGCCTCTAGGCTGTGGGTCATGACCCTGCCGCGGCGATGATCGCCGTCACCGTGCTGCAGGAGCGCTCGCGCGCACTGACTGTCTCGCGCACACTGACTGTAAGGAGTGCCTCGTGACCAACGACGACCGTCGTCCGAAGTCCGTCTACGGCGTCGGCGACGAGCCGGATGCGCGATTCTCGCTGGCGAACGAACGCACGGCGCTCGCGTGGATGCGCACGGGCCTGGCCCTCGTCGCGGGCGGCGTCGCGTTGACGACGCTGGCCGTCGTCGCGGATCTCTCCGTCTTCGTCGACATCATGGCCGCCCTCGTCTGCCTGAGTGGCGGCCTGCTCGCGGTCTCCGCCCTCATCGGCTGGCGCCGGGTGGAGCGCGCCATGCGGCTGTCTCTGCCCTTGCCGGCTCCGCGGATCCTCACCGGAGTCGGTGTGGGCATTCTCGTGCTCGCTCTCGTCTTCGCCGGATATGCGGTGTTCGAGGGGCTGAGCAGGTGAATGGATGGCCGGGTGAGCAGGTGAATGGAAGAGCCGGTGAGAGGTGAACCGGAGGGGCGCGAGCCGGTGAGAGACCCGGGCCTGCAGCCGGAGCGAACCGCTCTCGCCTGGCGGCGCAGCGCACTGGCGGCGGCCGGGGTGGCGCTGGTCTGCTCGATCACCGCGGTGCGCGCGGGCGTTCTGCTGGTGGCCGTCGTGGCCGCACTGGTCGCGGGCGGAATCGTGGTGGCCTCGCTTCATACCGTCGTCCGGTCCCGGATGTCTGCCGGCGCTCGCGGCCAACACCCTTGGCCCGCACTGGCGCTGCTCGCGGCCTGCGTCTGCACGGTCTCGGTGCTCGGTTGCGCGCTCGCCGTCATCGGCGCGCTGCACCGCTGACGTCGGGCTGTGTTCACATACTGATCGGGGGGAAGGGGGCTTCTTGGGCGCGCGAAAGCCCGGAGCGCGCCCACTCGAGCACTCGGATGGGTCTCCGCGGTGATCTCGATACGCGGTGCTCGTTCCTCGCGCCGCCACTCGATCGGCGCAGGGGTGGTCGCGGCAGCTCCTCGGGCAGCACTGTGTGGAATCCGGGCGCGCTGCATTGCCGACGCTCGGCGGAGGCGCTCTCTTCGACCTTGCATCGGCCGAGTTAGACGCCCTTCGACAGGCTCAGGGAACGGTGCCGATGTTCACGTCTCCTTTTCGTTGGTCGACGAGGTTTGGCCCTTCGACAGGCTCGGGGAACGGGGCGGTTGTTCTCGTTTCCCTTGCGTTGGTCGACGAGGCTTTGCCCTTTGACAGGCTCAGGGAACGAGGCGGCGGTTCTCGTGTCCCCTGCGTTGGTTGAGTAGGCCGCTTGCGGCCGTATCGAGACCCCGGGTGTGGTGGTTAGAAGGGGCAGTCGGCGAGGTCCTCCTCCAGTGTCGTCATGTTCTGTGTGGCGGCTTTGACAAGCGCGCGGGGTGCTGGCCGCATGCGCCCTTCCGGCTGGACTGTGTAGATGTGCCCTGCGGGTGAGGTGGCGGTGAGGGTGTCGTCTCCGTTCTGGACGAACTGCCACCTCGTGTGATGCTTCGCCCGGTGGTGGCCTGGGCTGAGTGGTGCCAGATTCTCTGGGATGGTGCCTCCGCCGTAGGCGTGGTCCTCGGTGTGGTCCATGTCTGCCTGCTCCGACGGGACCGTGCACCCCGGAAACACGCACTCCGGGTGCACCAGCCGGGCGTGATCGATCATCGCCGCGGTCGGCCGGTAGTCCCGCGGGTCGGTAGCCAGGATCCGCCCCGTGATCGGGTCGGTCAGGATGCGCCGCCACGACGTCGCGTCCGCGGTCAACTGGGCGGCTGTGGCCGGGTCGATGGGACCGTACCCGCGAAGGATCGCCGCCTCCTCACCCACACCGAGGAGTGTCATCGCGGGAACCATAACGTGCACCCGTCCGCGGATTCCGCGGGTGGCCCCAGGGACCGACAGTTCTGCGTTGAGGAGCAGGTCGGTGAGGACATCGACCTTCAGGTGCCCCATGNTGGTCTTTCGCCAGGATGTCGAGGGTGACGGGAACCATGACGTGCACCCGTCCGCGGATTCCGCGGGTGGCCCCAGGGACCGACAGTTCTGCGTTGAGGAGCAGGTCGGTGAGGACATCGACCTTCAGGTGCCCCATGCTCCGCGGGTCACCAGCAGTCTTGAGCCCCGCAGCAAGGCGCACGGCGCGGTCTGCGATCGCGTGGATCTCCGGCGCCGGGGCCAACAGGGTGAGTTGAGCCATGCCATCCGCTGCTGGGTCGATATAGATGCGTCGTGTCCCCGCCGCTTTCTCTGCCCGCTGGACCGCGGTGGCGGGTTGGGCGAGTTCGACCTCGTGGCGGGCCTTCTTCTCGAGCTGCTTCGGATTCACCTCCGCCGCGAGCACCGCCAGGCGGGTGTCATASAGAGAAAGCGCCTCGCCCTCTAACCCGTCCGCGTGCTTCGCGATGACCTCCGCGTGCTCCCACGACACCGAACCCGCAGCCACCGCCGCCAGGGTTGCCGGGAGCCGGTCAACGAGGGCTGTGCTGGTGTCGACCAGGACCGCGGTTCGGT